>CAMNIN010000005.1 GCA_946540735.1 uncultured Prevotellaceae bacterium
ACCCGTACGGCAGTTTAGCAAACTGCTGGTTTCAGCCACTCACCCAAACTTCCTTACCGGTTGGCGTTTACCGCAGCATTTTCTCTTAAATGCGGTGCAAAGGTAATGGATTATTTGTAATCCTGCAAGTATTTTGCTCTTTTTTTTCTAAAAAAGTTGATGGGTGCCCTGTCCGGACCGTCAAGGCACCCATTATCTACCTTGTTATTGGTCTTAGAGCGACTCACATTCGGCCAGCCATGTGGCGGAGGACGCATCGCTTGCCATGCGCCAGTCGCCTCTAGGCGACAGGCTGACAGACCCCACCTTGGGGCCATCGGGCAGGCATGATCTCTTGAACTGCTGATTGAAGAACCGGCGGATGAATGTGGTTAGCCACTTCTTCAATGTCTCGTCATCATAAGAACCTGCTTCGGGATTGCTGCCGTCGAATGCCCTCTGCGCCAGCATAAACAGTTTTCTGGGTCGGAATCCGAACCGCAGGAAATAATAGAGATAAAAATCATGCAGTTCGTAGGGACCGACCAGGTCCTCTGTCTTCTGCTGTATATTCCCCCTGCTGTCGGTAGGCACCAATTCGGGGCTGATGGGCGTGTCGACGATATCGAGCAAGGTATTCTTGGACTTCTCGTCCAATCCGCTCAATGCCACATACCTCACCAGATAACTGACGAGCGTCTTCGGCACGCTGGCATTGACCCCATACATCGACATGTGGTCGCCATTATAAGTGGCCCATCCGAGAGCCAGTTCAGAGAGGTCGCCTGTACCGACGACCAAGCCTCCGAGCCGGTTGCTGAGATCCATGAGAATCTGCGTGCGCTCTCTCGCCTGACTGTTCTCATAGGTCACATCATGATTGTCGGGATCTTGCCCGATGTCCTCGAAATGCTGTTTCACGGCCTTGGCGATGCTGATTTCCATCATCGTGATGCCCAAGCTCTCCATCAGGCTGAGTGCGTTGCGGTATGTGCGCCCAGAGGTTCCGAAACCGGGCATGGTGACACCAATAATGCCCTTGCGGCTGTAGCCCAGTTTATCGAAAGTCTTGACGCAGACAAGCAAAGCCAGTGTGGAGTCGAGTCCGCCGCTGATGCCCACCACGACTTTCTGACTGTGGATATGCACCAGTCGCTTAGCCAATCCGGCCACTTGGATATTGAAGATATCCTCGCAGTTTTTCTCCATCTCGTCATCGTTAGGAATGAAGGGATGGGGGTTGACAGTGCGGTAAGGCAAGGGTTGGATGCCATTGGTCTCCGGGCCACGGACCACCGGCATAAGACAGTCGACGAAGAGTTCCTCCCCTGCCCTACGCTCATCACTCATCGGACGTTGCGCATTGATGAATGTGGTGTTGGCACGTCGTTCTGACCGGAGCATCTCGATGTCGATCTGGCTGACCACCAGTTGGGGTTGGAAGGAGAAGCGTTCACCCTCCTCAAGCAATTTGCCGTTCTCATAGATCATGGCATTGCCGCCATAGACCACGTCCTGCGTGCTTTCGCCGAAGCCGCATCCCGAATAGACATAGCCGGTGATGGTGCGTGCACTTTGCTGAGCCACCAGACTCTTCAGATAATCGTGCTTGCCGATCAACTCATCAGAAGCCGAAAGATTGAAGATGACATCAGCCCCTGCCAGGGCGAGGTGGTTGCTTGGTGGTGTGGGAGCCCAGACGTCCTCACAGATTTCTATGCCGAAGCGCACATCCTCCACGGTGCGGAAAATCTGCGGAGCCGGAGTGACCACCATCCGCTGTCCGGCGAAACGGACTTCCGTGGGATGCAGGTCCTGTGAGGAAGCGAACCACCGTTTCTCGTAGAATTCGTTGTAATTGGGCAGGTATGTCTTGGGCACGACACCCAGTATGTTGCCTTGCTGGATGACAATCGCGCAGTTGAGCAACAGGTTGCCCGCCATGACAGGAGCGCCCACGATGCAGATGATATCGAGCTTTCGGGTGAAGTCGAGCAGCATGACGACCGACATCTCGGCTTGATCGAGAAGATGATACTGTCCGAAAAGGTCCTGGCAGGTATAGCCCGTCAGTGAGAGTTCGGGGAACACGACTACCTCGACGCCCTTGCCTTCAGCCTGTGCGATGAGGTTCTCTATCTGGTGCAAGTTGTACTCGCAGTCGGCCACTCTGACAGCCGGAACTGCCGCGGCCACGGTGAAGAATCCGTTTTTCATGTCTATAGGGGATTAAGCTGTTATCTGATGATCACCTGTGTCGCTCCATAGCCATATTCCTGGAATGAAGCATCCTGGTAGGTGTATTTCTTGTATTTGTATCTCAGTTCCTGGATGATGGCCTGCCGCAGCACTCCCTCGCCCTTGCCATGAATAAAGACAATTTTCTTGCCTTTGGCGTTCTTATGCTCATCGAGAGTGCGGCGGAACACCTCCAATTGATAATTGAGGATATCGGAAGACGACATGCCGGCTGTGGTGTCGAGCACTTCCGAGGCATGAAGGTCGATCACGAGGATATCGCCGTGCTGTCGGCGGAGGGGTGCCTTGCCACGGCTCTGCGGATCGTCGTAGCGGCGTACGAAGCTGTTGTCCTGCTGCCTTGGCTGTTGTGACTTCCGTGCCGGTTCCCGGTCACCATACATTTGCCGTTTGAGTTGCTGGGCATCGATGACCAGCGGGCGCATGGGCACGTCGTTCTCCACGATGTTGTAGAGGAGCGCCGGCGACTCGAAGAAATCGTTCTCTCGGAAGGTATGCAGCTTATAGAATTTCACGGGATCGATGCGGAACTGAACGTCGACGGGAGGTTTCACGATGAATCCCTTGTCGCGTTTGTAGGCCAGCAGCTGCACACAGGCTCTTTCCATCCCGTTGAGGTCCTCATGTCCGAACTCCTCGATAAAGAGTTTGGTATTGGGCTCCACCTCATCGGTGAAATGCAAGTGCCAACTGTTGCCTTCGGCCAGAAGATAGGTGAAGCGCATGTAGTAGTTGCTGTCGTTGACGAGATAGGCCTCGAAGCGCGTGGAAGTCATCGACTTGACGTCGATGGGCACAAAGGCGAGGTATGCCGTCAGCACGTCGCCGCCCTTGCGCTCCTCCACCGGAGCCTTGAAGGTGATTTCCTTGTCGGCGGGTTCTGGATCGGGCACCGGAGCCGTCCGTACGTTTTTCTTATAGTCAGGCACTGCCGAGGTATGCACTTTGGCGATGTTGTAATCATCGGTCTCCACCACCACCACCTCATTGATGGGAGTGGGAATCTCAAAACCGTCCTCATCCTCGACGAGGACGATGTTCTTTCCTTTGAAACCAGCGATGCGTCCGCCGCCGGTCTCACTGAGGAATCTGACTTTATCTCCTATTTTCATTGTTGTCTTGTTTTGGGTTCAAGGTATCAGCAACGAACTGTCGCCATAGCTCAGGAAGCGGAAATCATGTGCCAGGGCATAGTCGTAGACACGTCTCCAGTCGCCGTGAAGGAAGGCACTTACCAGCAAGAGCAGCGTGCTCTGCGGCTGATGGAAATTGGTGACCAGCATATTGACCAGCTTATAGTCATATCCGGGAGCGATGATGATCTGTGTGGAGGCATGCAGGGCCGTGAGCTGATGATCATCGAGATAGTGCAGTATGGCCTCAAGCGCCTCAGCTGCAGACACAGAGGGAACTTGCTCGTAGGGCACCCATTGGGTGACATGGACAGGCTGACCTGCATCCATCCCCCCCCGGGCCATCTGCGCCCCGATATAATAAAGGCTCTCGAGCGTGCGCACACTCGTCGTGCCCACCGCCACGATATGCCCGAGGCTCCCCAGGAGACGCTCGATGGTGGAGCGCTGCACACAGAAATGCTCGGAATGCATCTCATGTCCCTCGATCTGCTCACTCTTCACGGGTCGGAAAGTGCCGGCACCGACATGCAGGGTGAGTTCCTCACGGACTATGCCTTTCTCATCCAGTCGACGCAGCACTCTGTCGGTGAAATGCAGTCCTGCCGTAGGGGCTGCCACACTGCCCTTGATCTTGGAGTAGACCGTCTGGTAAGTGGTCTTATCGCTCTCCTGTGACTCACGGTTGAGATATGGCGGTATGGGCAACTCACCCGCCACGTCGAGGATCTCGGCGAAAGAGACCTCAGGATTGTCCCATTCGAGGACAACCCGCTGTCCGGTGCTCATCTCCCCCACCCTCGTGGCCTTGAGCGTGACCATCCTGCCGTCGACCTCAAAGGAGCGTTCAAGCGGTTCGTCCTTCCATTTCTTGAGGTTTCCCACCAGGCAGCACCACTCGCACCGCTCATTTGATAGAAACATGACCTGATAGTCGGCCGGAGCCACAGGTTCGAGCAGAAAAACTTCAATCAAGGCACCCGTCGACTTCCGGAAATGCAGTCTTGCCATGATCACCTTGGTGTTGTTGAACACCATGACCGAACCCTCGGGAATGTAGTCAGGCAGTGAGCGGAAGACGTCCTCCCCCACCACTCCATGCTTGTAGAGCAGCAGTTTCGATGCGTCGCGCTCCGGCAAGGGGAATTTCGCTATCCGCTCGTCGGGCAGCGGATAGTTGTAGTCGCTTATTCTGATTTTTTTAGTTTCCATATTTTCTTATTATTCAATGCAAGGTCATCGAGAATACGATAGCCAACACATAAGTCAAGACCAGCACACAAGCCACCACGTCAATGTCGGCCAGGCTGTATCCCGACGATGTGTATTGCGACGAGATGTAATGCTGCGGGGGAGAAATCTGCTTAAACACCAACATGTAAATGACATAGACCAGGCTTCCCACGCAGGCACCGAAGAGGAGACCCACCAGGATGTCGGAAGGATAGTGCATGGCCAGATAAAGACGTGTGTAGCAGTTGAGCAGCGACCAGGTGACCATGAGCCATGAGAACACCCTGTTGCGCACAAGCAGGCAGAAGAACATGGCGATGCCGAAGGTGTTGGCCGCATGTGCGGAGAAGAAACTGAAGTCGCGCCCTCGATGGTTGTTTACCACATGGATGACATACATCCACTCCGGGTCGTTGCCTGGTCTTGGCCTTGCCACGGCAGGTTTCACCAGTCCCTCGGTGACGAACTCAGTGATGAAGAAACAGAGCGCGCAGCATGCCATGATCAGTCCGATCTGGGCCATGGTCTCATTGTTCTTGATGACGAGGTAGAGCAGAGCGATATACAACGGGATCCACGTCGCCCCCGAAGTGAGGGTGAGCATCAGTGTGTCGAAGAACATCGAATGATGGTCGTTGAACACGCCGAGAATCTGTCTGTCGATGTCGATTACCGTCTGCAGCTCCATAGGCGTGAGAGGGTCAGATTTCCTCGATTTTCGAATCCTCGACCCATCCCTCACGGCCGTCGGCGATGCGGATCTCACGCCACCCTTTGATCGATTTGTCGGAGATGTCGACCCTGGTGCCCTCATGGAGCACGAAAGCCGCCTCGGCCTTGTCGGCAGGGGATTTGCGCACATTGACCGACGACGACATGATGATCGCACCGCAGCGGTCCTCAAGCATGCGTTTCTGCTGGAAGGCAAAGAGATTGGCCAGAAGGAAAAGCAGCAGCGAGGCCACGGCCCCATAGAATCCGATCTTGCGCAGGATTATCCTGTCGGCAAAGAGATACATCAGCAACAGCACGAGTACCAGAATGATACTCACCACGGCGGTGTAAGCCCACCGGTCGACGCTGGTGAGATTGACCAGAGAGTGATACCAGTTCACGAAGAACATCTCCGACTGCGGAGTGATCTTGTCGATGGTCTTGGAACGCGCAAATTCCAGATTGAACTTGATGTCCTCGTCGCCGGGCGACAACATGTGCGCACGCTCATAATTGAGAATAGCCTTCGTGATATTCTCTGTGCGGAAATAAGCGTTGCCAAGGTTATAGCAGAGATCTGCGCTCACGCCCTGCTTGAGCAGTTCCTCATAGTCGGCTATGGCTTGCTGATAATTCCCCTTGGTGTACTCCGCATCGGCACTGGCCTTGCTGACAGCCCCTGCAGAGAGGGGCATGAGCAATGCGAGAAGCAGCATGGCGGTAGCCGCTTTATGTGGTCTCTTTCCTTTCATAGCGTTTTCTATTTCGGTGATGGCAGTCATGGCCGACTCGAAGGTCTTGTTCATGTTGCCTTTGGCGTCGCCGGGAGCGTAGCGCTCATACTCACACTCATCGAGGGCACTGATAAACTTGTCGACGATGGGTTGTCCGACGCCCTGTGCGCCGAGCCGTTCACTCACGTTATCGCGCGACAGCGCCTCCTCAGGCATGTTGAGTCTGTCGCCCACATAGCCCCACAGCGCTTTGAGTACCTCGTCGTAGAACAGGTTGTTCTCACCCTTGAGCATCAGCCGGTTGGCAGTTCTGAGCCTTCGCGTCGCCACTTTATTGGCATTCTTGGCTTTCATCTTGATGATATCGGCATTGTCGAGAGCACGTTTGCGGAAGATGGCGAGCAAGGCGAAGAAGATGATCAACGGCAGGATGATCCACACCCAGTAGGCAGGTGACTCGAAGAAGAACTCATCGGCCTTGTGGATGTCGGCATTGCCTTTCTTGATCGGCCGGATGTCCTTGTCCTTCATATCGGTGAAGTCGCTCACCGACCCAGTGCCGTCGCTTGGTGTGACATTGAGTTCGAAGGGCTGTGTCTTGATGGTACGGTAGCCGTTGACACTCGTGTCATAATACGTCAGGGTGACCTCAGGGATGGTGTATTTGCCAGGATTCCTCGGCACGGCGATGAAGTCGTAGACCATGTTGCCTTCAACTCCGTTGGCAGTGAGTTTAGTCTTATCGGTGACCTCAGGATCATACTTGTCGAAATCGGAAGGCAGCTCTACCGTCGGCTGCTTGATGAGCTTGAGGTTGCCGATGCCCCCCACCACGACTCTGAGTTTGACGGGATCGCCAGCGCTCACCTCATTCTTCTCCAACTGTGCCGAGATATTGAATTTACCCACGCCGCCCGAGAAGTCAGCAGGTCTTGCAGGCAGGGAGTCAACCTGCACCGTCAGTCCAGGAGCCACGATGTCGCGATTGACCTCGACGTAGCCGGAGCCCCCGTTGAAGAAGGCCTCGAAGGGATCCACATTGCGGTTTTCCTGCACAACGATGCCCTTGAAGGTGATGCTTGGTATCTCGAGTTTTCCCGTCATCTGCGGATACATCACATACTGGCTCCAGGTGACGCATTTGTAGTTGCGTCCATTCACATTCTCCACATGGAAACTCTTCTGCTGCGGCAATTCCACCTCCTGCGAGTGGAAACCAGTGAGGTCGGGCATTTTTCCATTGAGCTGTGTCAGTTCCACGAGCGTATAGACCTTATAGGTGAGGAGGATCGGCTCCTGCTCATGCACATGCGTCTTGTTGGCACTCACCCTGATGAAGAGGTCGCTGTTGGAGATGGGAGATCCAGCGCTTCTCATCTGAGGACGCCGGTCCTCGTCCTGATGGAATTTCGTACCCTGCGATCCAGCGTTGGGGGCATTTCCAGCCACAGTCACCTTCACCGGTTCGGAAGCGATGGTATGGCTGCCGACATTGACATGGGCTGCTGGGATGGTGAACGTCCCGTTCTTCGTGCCCATGAGCATATAGGTGTAGGTGATCGACGAGGAACTGCTGGTGTGGCCGTTAACCATACTGTAGCTCTGCTGCTGCGACACGCTGGGGCCGTACACCACCTCGAAAGCGTCGGGGATATTGCCCAGTTGCAACCGCCCGTCGACATCATTGGTGTTGATGGTGTATTCGAGGCGGAAAGTCTCTCCCGCCGTCACCCTCGAAGGCGCATGCACGACGATACGCTGTGCACTGGCGGTGCATGTCACCCACAACAACAAAAACAAAAGCTTATAACTTCTCATTTTTCTTCACGTCATTATAAGGGTTACCAGTTTTTCTGAAGGATTTTCCTCCTTGGCTGTTGCATGGCTTTCTGCAGTCGGTCCTGGGTGCGTTTCTCCTCCTGCATGGCAGCGTCGAGGAGTCGTTGTGCGTTCTCCTTGCTCATCTGCTGCTGGTCAGGCTGGTTCTGCTGCTGTTCCTTCTGGTCCTGGTTCTTATTCTGGTCTTTTTGGTCTTTCTGGTCCTGCTGCTTCTGATCTTTCTTCTGATCATCCTTCTTTTGGTCCTTGTCGTCATTTCCTCCGCCACTGTTCTGGTCCTGCTGGTTCTGCTTCTGCTGGCGCTTGCAGAGCTCGAGGTTATAGCGGGTCTCGTTGTCGGCGGGATTGTTGCGCAAGGCCTCCTTGTAGGCCTCGATGGCCTGTGGATATTGCTGGTGCTTCTGCATCACCACACCGATGTTGTGGTAAGCCTGAGCCCGCCTTATCTTGTTGGACTCCGCCTTGCCGGCCTGTTGGAACTGCACGACGGCGGTGGAGTCTTTCCCTTGCATCATCATAGCACATCCAAGATTGTAGATGGCCTGCGTGTTGTTCTCGTTTTTCGAAAGAGCCTTCATGTATTCCACCTCAGCCTTGTCGTAGGCCCCCTGCCGGTAGAGCTTGTTGCCCTGCCGGATATGCTGCCGGTCGGTCTGGGCTTGTGCCGTCACGGCTGAAGCCATGGCGATGAAAGCCATCAAGAGAATATAGATATTACGCTTCATTTGCCTGAGTTGATTTTTGTGTGTCACGTCTTTTGAAAAGCCTCACGTTCTTGAGCAGCGGGTTCTTGCGCTCCATGACCAGCGTCTCGATGAGAAGCAGCAGGATGACAAGGATGCCCACGGCCTGGAACTGCTCATCGTATTCGCTGTAGATGATGGTCTCCACCTCTCCCTTCTGCATCTTGGTGATCTCGTCGTCGAGACGGCTCTGCGCCTCACCGGTGTTGTCGACATGGATATAGGTGCCGCTTCCAGCTGCGGCGATCTCCTTGCACATATTCTCGTTGAGCCGGGTGATGACCGTCTCGCCGGTATTGTCGGTGAGGTAATGTCCGTCAGGCATTTTGATGGTCGAGCCCTTGGTGGTGCCCACGCCCAGGATAAACACCCTGATACCTTTCTCCTTGGCAGCTTTGGCCATCTCGAGAGCCTTGCCCTCATGGTCCTCACCGTCGGTGATGACGATGATGGCCTTGCCAGCTTTCTCATCCTGCGTGAAACTCAGCATGGCGAGATTGATGGCGGCTGCGATATCGGTGCCCTGCGAGGCGATGAGCGACGGATTGATGCTGTGCATGAACATCTTTGCCGACACATAGTCGCTGGTGATAGGCAGTTGCACGAATGCATCCCCGGCATACACGATAAGCCCCACTTTGTCGTTGACGAACTTGTCGACCATGTTCTCGACGAGCAGTTTGCTCTTCGCCAGTCTTGAGGGCACCACATCAGTGGCCAGCATGGAGTTGGAGATGTCCATGCAGATAATGGCCTCGATACCCTGGCGCTTGTCACGGCTGATGCGTGTGCCCATCTGCGGGCGTGCGAGCATGACGATGATAAGGGCGAGGGCAGCCGTGAGGAGCCAGAATTTCACTCCCGGCCGGTATTTCGACACATCCTCCATCATCTGGCTCACCAACTCGGGGTCGCCAAACCGCTTGACACGCTTCCTCTGCCGGCGATCGAAGAAGAACCTCACAGCCACCAGCACAGGGATGATGACCAGGAAGTAGAGGAATATGGGATTTTCGAATCTAAACATATCTGCGGCGTTTTAAGGTATTCGGCGTAATACGGAGATACGCAACAGTATCTCCAGCAGCAGTGCCAGTGCGGCCACGATGGCGAAAGGCAAATAGGCTTCATAGCGCTTGCTGAAATTCTTCACGTCGAACTTCGTTTTCTCTAATTTGTCGATGTCTTGGTAAATTCTCTTGAGTTCCTCCTTGTTGGTGGCCCGGTAGAAATTGCCTTCTGTGGTGGCGGCGATGTCGCGCAGGGTCTTGGTGTCGATCTCAGCAGTCATGTTGACATACTGCACCGTGCCGCCCACCATCATCGGGTAACGCGCCACCTTGTTGGTGCCCACGGCGATGGTGTAGACTCTGATGCCGAAGCTCTTGGCGATGGCCGCAGCAGTCATCGGCGAGATGTCGCCTCGGTTGTTGCTACCGTCGGTCAGCAGGATGACCACCTTGCTCTTGGCCTTGCTGTCCTGCAGGCGGCTCACAGCATTGGCCAGTCCCATGCCGATGGCAGTGCCATCCTCGATGAGGCCCTTGGCAGCGATGTCGGTGCGCACGTTGAGGAGCAGATTGATGAGCGACTGGTGGTCGGTGGTCATCGGGCATTGGGTGAAAGCCTCGCCAGCGAAGATATTGAGTCCGATATTGTCGTCGGGTCTGCCCGATATGAATTCCGCGGCCACGTCTTTGGCCGCTTCCAACCGGTTGGGCCTGAGGTCTTCGGCCAGCATGCTGGTAGAGACATCCATCGAGAGCATGATGTCGATACCCTCAACCGTTTTCTCCCCCCACGAGTTATGTGTCTGTGGTCTGGCCATCACACACACGAGCATGATGAAAGCCAGTATGCGCAAGAGCATGGGCAGGTGGAGGAGCCTTACCCTCCAACTCTTGGGAGCGAAGCGGTAAGGGAAAGTGTCGCTCATCCTCATGGTGGGCTCAGTTTTCCTCCGATAGAGGAAATACCAGAGCACATAAGGGATGAGCAACAGCAATAACAGGAAATATCCTTTGTCAGCAAATTCCATTTTCGTGTTACGATTTACAAGATTCTCAGATCAGCAGCAGCCACACCTGCCACAGCACGTAGGCCAGCAGCGCCAGGGCGACAATGCCGAGGACAGAGATGAGGGTGATGAGTATGGTGCGCGAGCGCTTCGTGCGCTTCTCGCTGTCGGAGAGTTGTGGTTGAATTTTCTCGATTGTAGGCATGTCCTCCCGCTTGGTGGTCTCGATGAACTCCACGACACTGGCCATGTTGCGGTCGCGCTCATTGAGCAGGGCGGAATGCTTGGCGAACTTCACGAGGTCGGCGGTTTCGAGCAGCTCACGCAGTTCGGCGATCTTCGTCTGGTCCTCCTCCTGTTTGAGTCGTTCGATGATCTCGCCGCTGGTCATTTCCATGGCCTGGAAACCGAAGCGCTCCTCGAGATAGGTGCGCAGCGTATCGGTGAGCCGGGTGTAGTATTCTTTCTGGTCGCCCGAGATCTCGATGTTGTCGGACTTGATGCGCTGTATCTCCATCATGGCTTTCTGGTGAGGCAGCAAATGCCGGATGATGCGGATGCGTGAGATGACAGGCTTGTTGTCACGCAGTCTGACATAGAGGTAATACACCAGGGCCATGAGCAGCACCATGAGGACGCTCAGCCAGAAGATGAGGCTCCAGTCGCTCCACAGGAAGGGATTGTTCTGCACGTCTTTCGGCGGGAAGAACTGGTTGGGATGGAGTGTGTCGACATCGAAGGTGAGCACCTTGAGGGCAAGGTTCTTGCTCAGATACTCCTTGCCATCGACCTTCACCTTCATGGGCGGCAGGTAATAGAGCGTGTCGTCAAAGGAGGTGATGGTGTATTCTCTCGACACCTTCACCATGCCATTGTCGAGACGCAGTGTGTCGCCGTCTTTCATCTCGAGCACCTCCACGCCGGGAGTAAGCTGCTGTGTATACTGATAGTCGGGGAACAGGGCTTGCTGTCCCTCCTTCATGGTGACGCTAAGTGTGAGGTGTGCCTGCTCTCCGATGAGCAGCTGCAGGGAGTCGATCCTTGTCTCGACCTTCACCTGGGCCGTCAAGACCTGGGAGAGGCACGCCAGCAACAGTGATAGGCAAAAACTTCTCATGCGTAAAAGTCTTTTTAGGTTCTCATATCAAACAGCATCTTGAGCGACTTCACGAAATCGTCCTTGGTGGAGATGGAGATGTGGTCGACATTGCTCTTGGTGAAAGTCTGCCTGAGCTGGGCCTGCCTTTTCATCCAGTAGGCCGTGTGGGCGTGGCGCAGTCGCTTGCTACTGGTGTCGATCACCATCTCATGCCCCGTCTCGGCATCCTTGATGCGCATCAGGCCTACATCGGGCAATTCCTTTGCCCGCTGGTCGTAGACTTGGATAGCCACCACGTCGTGCTTCTGGTTGGCAATGGTGAGCTGGCTCTCAAACTCCGTCCTGACGAAGAAATCGCTCAGCAGGAATGCCGTGCAGCTGCGCTTCATCACCCTGGTGAGAAACTCCACGGCCATGCCCACATCTGTGCGCAGGCTCTGCGGCTTGAAGTCGAGCATCTCGCGTATGATATAGAGGATGTGCTTGCGCCCTTTCTTGGGCGGGATGTATTTCTCGATCTGGTCGGAGAAGAAGATCACCCCGATCTTGTCGTTGTTCTGGATGGCACTGAAAGCGAGTGTTGCGGCGATTTCCGCCACCATGTCGCGCTTGGTCTGCCTCACCGTACCGAAGTCAAGAGAGCCGCTGACGTCGACGAGCAACATGACGGTGAGCTCACGCTCCTCCTCGAAGACCTTGACGAAAGGCCTGTGGAAGCGTGCCGTCACATTCCAGTCGATGTCACGCACATCGTCGCCATACTGATACTCCCTCACCTCCGAGAAAGCCATACCACGGCCTTTGAAAGCCGAGTGATACTGGCCTGCGAAGATGTTCTGGCTCAGCCGGCGCGTCCGGATCTCGATCTGGCGGACTTTTTTCAGCAACTCTGATGTCTCCATCAAGGCACCTCCACTTTGTTGATGATGCGGCTAATGATTTCCTCGCTCTTGACGTTGGTGGCCTCTGCCTCATAAGTGAGTCCGATACGGTGGCGGAGCACGTCGTGAGCGATGGCCTTCACGTCCTCCGGCACGACAAAGCCGCGGCGCTTGATGAAGGCATAGGCACGGGCAGCCTTGGCCAGGCTGATGCTGGCACGTGGCGAGCCACCGAAGCTGATGAGGTCGCGCATGTCATTGAGCCCATATCGGTCGGGATAACGGGTAGCGAAGACGATGTCGGCGATATACTGTTCGATCTTCTCGTCGATATAGACCTGGCGCACCACATCGCGTGCGGCGATGATTTCCTGAGCCGTAGTAACGGGTTTCACCTCTGGCAAGCTGCTGTGGAGGTTTTCACGGATGATGAGTTTTTCCTCCTGGATCGTGGGGTAATCAATCACGGCCTTGAGCATGAAACGGTCGACTTGTGCCTCGGGCAACTGATAGGTGCCCTCTTGTTCGATCGGGTTCTGTGTAGCCATGACCAGGAAGGGGTCAGGCAGTGCGAACGTGTTGTCACCGATGGTGACCTGATGCTCCTGCATAGCCTCGAGCAATGCGCTCTGAACTTTAGCTGGAGCACGGTTGATTTCGTCGGCCAGGACGAAGTTGGCGAAGACCGGTCCTTTCTTCACCTGGAATTTCTCTTCTTTCTGGGAATAAATCATCGTACCGACGACATCAGCCGGCAGAAGGTCTGGGGTGAACTGGATGCGGCTGTATTTGGCATCGATGAGCTGCGCCAGAGTCTTGATGGCCAAAGTCTTGGCCAGTCCGGGCACACCTTCGAGCAAGATATGCCCATCACTGAGCAGACCGATGAGAAGTGAGTCGACGAGATGTTTCTGTCCGACAATCACCCGGTCCATGCCCATGGTGAGATTGGATACGAAAGCACTTTGCTGTTCGATCCGCAAATTAAGTTCGCGGATATCAAATGAATCTGCCATAAAATGTTATGTTTAGTCGTTATTTCCAATGTTTTGCGGTATGTCCGCTGAATTTGAACGCAAAAGTACAACATTAAACACTCACAGCCGAAAAAATCAAACTAAATAATATTAAAAAAGTTTCCAAAATCTTATTTTTAAGAATCTTTTACTCCTATAAATAAGATATATTTTTCTGAATGCGGATTTTTCACTATCTTAGCGGCGAGATATATGATGAACAAACGAACTGGAGGAGGAAACTTCATGAACAATCCAAGCACGTCATATCCTGACAGACGGCGCTATCCCGTCGGCATACAGACTTTCTCGGAGATCATAGAGAAAGGCTATGTCTATATTGACAAGACCGACCTGATGTGGCGGATGCAGCAAATGAGCAAGTATATCTTCCTGAGCCGCCCGAGGCCGACATGGTGGTCTTCATGCCCGACACGATCTACGTGATGGAGCTCAAGATCAACGGCACGGCGCAGGACGCCCTCGACCAGATCAACGACAGGGGCTATGCCCTGCGCTACGCCACCGACGGCCGCCGCATCGTGAAGGCCGGCATCGGCTTCTCCGTCGAGAAGCGGGCAATGACGGATTACATTATTGAAGATTGAAAATTGAAGATTCTTGATAAGGCAAGCGTCCCTTCGGGCCGAGCGGAAAAATGATTCCGGCCGGGGGCCGATACATTCCCGGATATCACATCATCAATTAAATGTAGAGACGTCACATTGGGGCGTCTCTATTTTTATCAGAAAACCAGTCCTGGCATTGAGGGTAATCTCTCATCTGATTCAGGGGCTTAACCTGTGCAAAACCATAAAAGGAGCACGAGGAGCAACGAGCAAGGCAGTGGCGGCGGATTATTCCTCAACGGGCTTAGGAAGCGTGTCCTCGAGATACGCGCGGAAGGCTTGAAGGGCTCTGAAAGTGGCATTGGCCAGATTGATGTCACGTCCCTCGTCTTCTTCCAGTTTCAGGGTCCTGACATGGCCTTTGGTACCGAAACCGAGCCAGATTGTGCCCACAGGAATCTCCTTGGTGCCACCTCCAGGTCCGGCTATACCCGTCGCTGCGATGGCATAATCGACATTCAACGCCTCACAGGCTCCTTCCACCATAGCGATGGCGACTTCCTCACAGACAGCGGTTTTCTCCTCAAGCAGTTGATGGTCGACATGGAGGAGACGCTCTTTCACCTCGTTGGTATAGGAGACTATGCCTCCTTTGAAATATTCTGACGCGCCGGGAATGGAAATAATGGCTTCGGCAATACGTCCGCCAGTACAGCTCTCAGCTGTTCCGAGGGTCTTTCCCGACTCATAGAGCAGCGTCTGTATCTCGCGGCTCAGGACTTTACTCTCTAATTGCATGGATGTATGGTTGTTTTGAAAATGTAACGACAAAAAGTATTCGGCAAGTTGGCACGCCTACTGGAATGTCACCTTGGAGAAAGCAGGAGCGTCGATAGGACAGAAAACCCCATCGAGGAATTTATAGTAACCCGTAATGGCGATCATGGCCGCATTGTCGGTGGTATAGCTGAATTTCGGGATGTAGATTTTCCATCCGTATTTGGCAGCATGCTCACGGAACG
Organism: uncultured Prevotellaceae bacterium; assembly: GCA_946540735.1. Lineage (GTDB taxonomy): Bacteria > Bacteroidota > Bacteroidia > Bacteroidales > Bacteroidaceae > Prevotella. The sequence continues at coordinate 15,239 of CAMNIN010000005.1, forward strand.
CATTGCGCAAGCCATTGTTGGCCGAAACGCCTCCAGCAAGTGCCACATGCTTGATGCGGGTTTCCTTGACGGCCATGCGGAGTTTCTTCATCAAAATGTCGACGATGGTGAACTCGAGACTGGCGGCCAGGTCTTCCTTATGGTGCTCCACGAAATCAGGATCATCCTTCACCCAGTCGCGGAGGTTGTAGAGGAAAGAGGTCTTCAGACCACTGAAACTGTAGTCCATGCCTGGGATATGCGGTTCGGCAAACCGATAGGCATGGGGATTACCCTGACGCGCCAACCGGTCGATGATGGGTCCGCCGGGGTATCCGAGTCCCATCACCTTGGAACATTTGTCGATGGCCTCTCCTGCCGCATCGTCGATGGTCTGGCCCAATACCTCCATATCGTTGTAGGCATTGACTTTCACGATCTGAGAATTTCCACCGCTCACCAAAAGGCAAAGGAAAGGCATGGGCGGGGCCGAGGTATCATCGTCGCTCTCCTTGATGAAATGCGCCATGACATGACCTTGCAGGTGGTTGACATCAATGAGAGGAATGCCCAAAGCCCTGGCAAACCCCTTGGCGAAACTCACCCCCACGAGCAGCGAGCCCATGAGACCGGGTCCGCGTGTAAAGGCAACTGCGGAAAGCATCTCCTTGGTGATGCCCGCCCGCTTGATGGCCTGGTCGACCACAGGCACCACATTCTGCTGGTGAGCCCTGGATGCCAGTTCGGGCACCACCCCGCCATAGTCGCGGTGCACATCCTGCGACGCTGTGACGTTGCTGAGCAACACCCCATTGCGCAGCACAGCGGCAGAGGTGTCGTCGCAGCTGCTCTCTATCCCCAATATGTAAATATCTTTCTTCTCCATGTCAATAGCTAAGGATTTCGACGCCATGCTCGGTCATCACGAAGGTATGCTCCCACTGGGCACTGGGCAGCTCATCGTCGGAGATGACTTCCCATCCGTAGGGATCGTCATCATCGATAAACACACGCCATGAGCCCATGTTGATCATCGGCTCGATGGTGAACACCATGCCTGGGACGAGCAACATGCCCTGCCCGCGGTGTCCGAAGTGAGGTACATCGGGCAATTCATGGAACTTGAGCCCCACCCCATGTCCGCAAAGGTCGCGCACCACGCCATAATGGTATTTCTTGCAATGCTTCTCGATAGCATGGCCGATATCACCCACGAAACTGTAAGGCTTGGCTGCCTCCGCTCCGATCTCGAGACACTCACGTGCCACCCTCACCAGCTGCTCGCACTCGGGCGAGGTCTTACCGATGATGAACATGCGCGAGGCATCGGCGTAATAGCCGTCGAGGATGGTGGTGAAATCGACATTGATGATATCGCCCTCCTGGAGGACATCCTCCTCTTTGGGAATGCCATGGCAGACCACCTCATTGATGCTGGTGCAGACACTCTTGGGGAAGCCCTCATAACCCAGGCAGGCCGGCGTGGCTCCATGACTGGTGCAATAGTCGTAACAGATCTTGTCGATCTCAAGGGTATTCATGCCCGCATGGATCTGTCGGGCCACCTCGTCGAGGACACCGGTATTGACCACCCCGCTCCGCCGGATACCCTCTATCTCCTCGGGTGTGCGGATAAGGTCGCGGGTCGGCACCTCCTTGCCCTTGTTCTCCCAATACATCACCTGCTTGTCGAGTTCGGTGAGAGGCTGACCCGGCAGCAGATTCCATTTTCTTTTCCTTTTGGATGTCATGATATCGTTTTTGTGTAAAATATAACCACGTTTCTCAGTAGGATTCCGAATGAAGATACTGGTCTATCTTCTCTGTCCAGTCCTCACCATTCTGAGGGCAATAGGTATTGATGCCCAACTGGCTGGCGGCGGCCACATTCCGCGGTCCGTCATCGATGAAAAGGGTCTCGAAAGGCAAGGCCTGCTCATGCATGAGCATATGCCAGAAATAGGTCGGATCGGGCTTCATCACGCCCAGCTTGTAACTCACATAGACGGAGTCGAAATAATAACCCACGGGATGACCCTTGCCATCAAACTCCGGACTGTCGGCCCAGTGCCACATGAAGGGATTGGTGTTGGAGAGCAAGATGACCTTGTAGCCCTCCTCCCTCAGCCGAAGCAGTTTCTGGAGTTTTTTCTCAGGGAGCTCCTTGCGGTAGCCCATCCAGGCATAAAAACTGTCGTCGAACGTCAGCCTGCGCCCACACAGTTCGCCCAACCGCTCCGTGAACTCCTCGGCGGAGAGGAGTCCCAGCTCCAAATCACCGAAGATACCACCTTGTGTGTAAGGGTTTAGCCGCTCCTCAGCATCCTTCAGCCCGAGAGCCTTGAACCGTCTGACGGCCTCGCCATGGTCGATGGTGAGGACGACACCTCCGAAATCAAATACTATATTTTTAATTTTGTCCATTCTTTTCAAACCTGTTATTCCAGAGCCAAGCTCATTCCTCTTCGTCGAAAAGGCGGAGCCGGCGCTTCCTGGCCTCATCGAGGGAGAGCAGTTGACGCTGTTCCTCCTCATAATCCGCCCGCATCTGGCTGTAGTCCATCTGGAGCTGCGTCTCCAGCGATTTCCGCTCCGCATTGTCCATGAGTCTGGCTGCGGTGAGAGCATTCTGGGCCGCATCCTTCATCCAGACCACTGGCCCACGATAAACGGGTGCGATTTTCAATGCCACATGGAGCTTGCTGGTGGTTGCCCCGCCGATCATGATCGGGATTTCAAGCCCAGCCTCACGCAACTGCGTGGCCACATTGACCATCTCCTCCAGACTTGGCGTGATCAGTCCACTCAGTCCGATGATGTCGACATGCTCCTCGATGGCTTTCTTGACGATCTGGCTCGCCGGCACCATCACACCCATGTCGATCACCTCATAGTTGTTGCACGCCATCACCACAGCGACGATGTTCTTGCCGATATCGTGCACGTCGCCCTTGACAGTGGCCAGAAGGATCTTGCCTGCCTTGGTGGTCTGGCCCCGCCGCTCTTTCTCGATATGCGGATGGAGGTAGGCCACAGCCTGCTTCATGGTGCGCGCCGTCTTCACCACCTGCGGCAGGAACATCTTTCCACGTCCGAAAAGCTCGCCGACAAGGTTCATGCCTGCCATGAGAGGGCCCTCGATGATGTCGACCGCCTTGGGATAATGCGCCAGAGCCTCGTCGAGGTCTGCAGGGAGATAGTCGCCGATGCCCCTCCGGAGTGACTCCACGAGTCTCTGCTCCAGACTGCCGGAACGCCAGTCTTCCTGATGTGGCGCTTTAGGACTGCCGCCCTCTGTGCCGCCAGCGGCTTTTTCGGCCTCCTGACGCTTCTTGATCTTCTCTGCCAAGGCGATGAGCCTGGCCGACGGATCATCAGTGGTGCACAACACCGCCTCCTCGATGATCTCGAGTTCATCTGCCGGGATATCGTTGAAAGTCACTTTAGCCGCGGGATTGACGATGCCGAAATCCATCCCCTGGCTGATAGCGTGGTAAAGGAAAACGGCATGCATGGCCTCGCGGATATAATTATTGCCACGGAAAGCAAAGGAGAGGTTGCTCACTCCCCCACTGACATGCGCCCCGGGCAGATTGTCGCGGATCCACTTGCAGGTACGGATGAAGTCAGCCGCATAAGCATTGTGCTCCTCAATGCCGGTAGCGATGGCCAGTACATTGGGATCGATGATGATGTCGCAGGGCTGGAATCCCACCTTGGTGGTCAACAGGCGGTAAGCCCTGCCGGCAATCCCTATCCTGCGCTCATAGGTGGTGGCCTGCCCCTCCTCGTCGAAGCACATCACCACCACAGCCGCACCAAACTGCCGGATGACCCTGGCTTTCTGCAGGAAACACTCCTCACCCTCCTTGAGCGAGATGGAGTTGACGATACATTTGCCCTGCACACATTTCAGTCCGGCGAGAATCACCTCCCAGTCGGAGGAGTCGATCATCACCGGCACCCTTGCGATATCCGGTTCTGAGGCGATGATATTAAGGAAAGTGGTCATCTCGTGCGGAGCATCGAGGAGGCCATCGTCCATATTGACATCGATGACCAAAGCTCCGTCGGCCACCTGCTTGCGCGCGATGCCCACCGCCTCGTCGTATTTCTTCTCGTTGATCAGTCGCAGGAATTTCCTTGAGCCCGCCACGTTGCACCGCTCACCAACATTGACGAAACCCACTTCAGGAGACACCTTGAGCGGTTCGAGACCGCTGAGCTGCATCATTCCTTCTTTGGGAGCAGGAACACGGGGCTTTTTACCCTGCGCCACCTCGGCGAATTTTCGGATGAAATGCTCGTCGGTGCCACAGCATCCTCCGATAATGTTGACCAAGCCCTCGTCGATGAGGTTCTCCATCAACGGTGCCATGGTATCAGGCGTCTCATCGTAAAGACCCATCGAGTTGGGCAGTCCTGCATTGGGATATGCCGAAACAAAGCACGGAGCCTTGGCTGCCAGTTCCTGAAGGAAAGGCTTCATCTGCTTGGCACCGAAAGAACAGTTGAGTCCGATGGAGAAGATGGGGAAACTGCTGACACTATGGAGAAACGCCTCCAAGGTCTGTCCGCTCAGCGTGCGCCCTGCCAGGTCGCTGATGGTGACGGAAAGCATGATGGGCAACTCTACGCCGCGCCGCGCCATGACCTGTGATGCGGCATGGATGGCAGCCTTGGCGTTGAGGGTATCGAAAATGGTCTCGATGAGGATGAGGTCCACCCCACCCTCGACCAGTGCGTCTATCTGCTCGTCGTAGGCTTCGAGCAACTCATCATAGGTGATGGCCCTTGCCCCCGGGTCGGAGACATCAGGACTCATCGAACAGGACTTGTTGGTGGGTCCGACAGAGCCGGCCACCCAACGAGGTTTCTCTGGCGACGAGTAGGCATCCGCCGCCTTGCGTGCCAGTTGAGCTCCTGCAAATGCCAACTGGCGGCTGAACGCCTCAAGTTGGTAGTCGGCCTGGGAGATGCGTTGCGAACTGAATGTATTGGTGGCGATGATGTCGGCTCCAGCCTCCAAATATTTGCAGTGAATCTCATGGATCACGTCGGGACGCGTGATGTTGAGCACATCATTGTTGCCCTTCATCAGCACCCGGAGGTTGCGAAACATATAGCCGTGAAAATCCGACTCAGTCAGCTGGTACTGCTGAATCCTCGTACCCATGGCCCCATCGAGGATGGCCACCCGTTCTCTGAGAATACTGTCAAGAGAATATCTTTTCACCCCAAAAAAAGTTGTGCGTTCTAAAAATTCTTCCTTGCACGGTCCATTTCCCTACGGTCCTCCTTCTCTTTGAGCGTCTGGCGCTTGTCAAACATCTTCTTTCCCTTTGCCAAGGCGATGTCGACTTTGGCCCTGCCGTTCTCATCGATGAAAATCAAGGTGGGGATGATGGTGAAACCTGGTTGCTTGGTTGCCTCCTGCAACCGGTGTATCTCACGCTTGGTGAGCAGGAGCTTGCGGTCGCGCTTCATCTCATGGTTGCTGTATGAACCGTAGAAATAGGGCGAGATGCTCATACCCCTGACCCACATCTCTCCATTGATGATGAGGCAATAGGTATCCACGAGCGAAGCCTTTCCCATGCGGATAGACTTGATCTCCGTGCCAGTGAGCACGATACCCGCCATGAACGTCTCCACCAGGAAATACTCAAAAGCCGCTTTCTTATTCTTGATCTGCACAGGACTCTTCTTCCTGAGCAGTTGCTGTTCCTTATTCATCTCATTCACTCACTATGGTAGCAAAGCTATCGGTATGCTCGTCGACGTAATAGGCGACGGCCGTGGTCCACTCCTCCTCGTTCTCGACGAAGTCGTCGTCATAGTCATCAAACTCCGGCATCCGCTCATACAAGGCCATGAACTCGTCGTCGGTGTAGTCGCGCTCTATCTCCTCATGGTGATGGGTATAAAGCTTGTGGACTTTGTTGATGAGACTGGCCAGGGCATCGAGTCCCCACGCCCTCATCATCCTCGAGAATGGGTTCTTGAAAATGAATCCGCCATACCCATCATGGATGAGCAGCACAAACCCGCCGTCCATGACCTCGTCGCGCAGGGCGACGTAAGCAAGCAGCGTGATCTGATCGGCTGAGAGCTGCGCCATGCTGTCGGCCGTAAGCTCACCGCCGACAGCCTCGTAGATGGCATCGACAAACACGCCGATAAAGGCATCCATGCCCTCCTCGGCCGCCGCTTTCAATGCGGAATCTCTCACCTTCACCTCTTTCATAAGCTCTGCTAAAATGTCATTTTCAGTTTGCAAAGTTACAACAAAAAAAGCGATATGACAGCAAAGAGCATAAAAAAACCATCAGGGGGAGTGAAAAAAGGAGATGCAATACCGTGAAATCTCAGAAGAAATTACTAATTTTGCATCGGATATTCAGGACAATGCCCCGGCTACGGGTGAGCTGATATTGTCATCACATATCAACATTATATATTAATAAAACATTTTTTTAACATGACTTATTCCAATGAAGTCAACAACATGTGTGTTGTTGCCAAAGGTCCGCATCATGGACCAGCCCCCATTCCCGAGGAGGGCAAATGGATTCAGGCAAAGGAAATCAAGGACATCTCCGGCTATACCCACGGTATCGGATGGTGTGCTCCTCAGCAGGGTGCCTGCAAACTCTCCCTCAACATCAAGGATGGTATCATCGAAGAGTGCCTGGTGGAGACCATCGGATGCACCGGTATGACTCACTCTGCCGCCATGGCCTCTGAGATCCTTCCGGGCAAAACCATTCTCGAGGCATTGAACACCGACCTCGTCTGCGATGCCATCAACACTGCTATGCGCGAGCTCTTCCTCCAGGTGGTCTACGGCCGTACCCAGAGTGCATTCTCCGAGGGTGGCCTGGTGATCGGCGCAGGACTCGAGGACCTTGGCAAAGGTCTCCGCAGCCAGACAGGCACGCTCTACGGCACGAAGTCGAAAGGCACCCGTTATCTGGAGCTGACCGAAGGCTACATCACAAAGATGTTTCTCGACGCCGACTCACAGGTCTGCGGTTATGAGTATGTGCACTTAGGCAAGATGATGGAAGCCATCAAGGGCGGCATGGACGCCAATGAGGCTGTGAAGAAATTCACCGGCCGTTACGGCCGCACCACCGCCGAGCAGGGTGTTGTGAAGACTATTGACCCACGTAAAGAATAAGGAGGACACATTATGATAAGAGAAGTGAAATTCGAGAGTCAGGAGCGCCGCATGAACCAAGTCATCGCCGCTCTCAACGCCAACGGAATCCAGTCGATCGAGGAAGCCAACCAGATTTGCGAGTCCATCGGAGTCGACCCCTATCAGATCTGCGAGGACACTCAGGGCATCTGCTTTGAGAACGCCAAGTGGGCCTATGTCTGCGGTGCTGCCATCGCCATCAAGAAGGGTGTGAAAACTGCCGCCGACGCAGCCGAGGCCATCGGCATCGGCCTTCAGAGCTTCTGCATCCCCGGTTCAGTGGCCGACGACCGCAAGGTGGGTATCGGTCATGGCAACCTGGCCGCCCGTCTGCTCCGTGAGGAGACCGAGTGCTTCGCCTTCCTCGCTGGCCATGAGTCATTTGCTGCCGCAGAGGGTGCCATCAAGATCGCCGAGATGGCCAACAAAGTGCGCAAGAAACCGCTCCGCACCATCCTCAACGGTCTGGGCAAGGACGCTGCCATGATCATCAGCCGCATCAACGGCTTCACATACGTACAGACCAAGTTTGACTACTTCACCGGCGAGTTGAAAATCGTGCAGGAGAAGCCCTACAGCGATGGTCCGCGCGCCAAAGTGAAGTGCTACGGTGCCGATGACGTGCGCGAGGGTGTCGCCATCCTCTGGCATGAGAACGTCGACGTGTCGATCACCGGCAACTCCACCAACCCCACCCGTTTCCAGCACCCAGTGGCTGGCACCTATAAGAAAGAGCGCGTGCTGGCAGGCAAGCCTTATTTCTCAGTGGCATCCGGTGGTGGTACAGGCCGCACCCTGCATCCCGACAACATGGCCGCTGGTCCTGCTTCCTATGGCATGACAGATACTCTGGGCCGCATGCACAGCGACGCACAGTTTGCTGGCTCATCCTCCGTGCCCGCACATGTGGAGATGATGGGTTACCTCGGCATGGGTAACAACCCGATGGTGGGTGCCACCGTGGCTGTGGCCGTGACCGTCGACATGGCCCTCAACAAGAAATAAGACAGAGAGACGGGGGTATCCGCCTGCCGGAGTTCCCCGCTCCCCCATCCTTCGATTCGGCATTCGCCCTGTCATACCGCGCTGAGCCCAGGTTCACCGCAAGGGCAGGACGGATGCCGAAATCATTCTTTCAATCCAAGCCGTATGAGATACCTTCTAACCAGCATCGTCTTATTCCTGCTTTCCGGCCTGATGACGGCCCAAGCGCAGCGCAACGAGATCTACAGCGACCGCATCGCCACCCTTCAGGTGGTGGCCGGCACCGACTGGCTCTCGCCCCCGGTGACATATCTCAACGGTGTCCCCATCCGCATCTCCTTCGACGATCTCACCCACGACTATCATCGCTACACCTACAAGGTGGAGCACTGTGAGGCAGACTGGAGCGTGAGCGATGGACTTTTCGAAAGCGACTACATCGAAGGCTTCGTGGAAGGAAACCTGATCGAAGACATCCAGGAGTCGCTCAACACCAACATGCTCTACACCCATTACGACCTGTCGATTCCAAATGAGCGGTGCCGCCTGAAAATGAGCGGCAACTACCGGCTGACGGTATACGACGACAACAACGACAACGAGGCGATGTTCTCGGCCTGTTTCATGGTGGTGGACCCCAAAATGAGTGTGGCCATGACCGTCAGTACCAATACCGACATCGACGTGAACCACTCGCATCAGCAAGTCGCCATGTCGGTCAACTACGGTCCTGTCAACATCATCAACCCCACGACACAGATCAAGACCGTGGTGATGCAGAACGGACGATGGGACAATGCCGTGGTGAACGCCGCCCCACAATACACCATGAGAGACGGACTCAGGTGGGAGCACTGCCGCGACCTCATCTTCGATGCCGGCAATGAGTATCACAAATTCGAGGTGCTCGACACCGACCACCCCACCCTCGGCATCGACCGCATCCGCTGGGATGGCCAGTTCTTCCACGCCTACGTCTTCACCGACGTTCCCCGTCCCAACTATCTCTACGACGAGGATGCCAACGGCAGCTTCTATATCCGCAACAGCGACAATATCGAGAACGACCGTCTGTCGGATTACGTGATGGTGCACTTCCAATTGCAATGCCCGCGCCGCATGGTCGGAGAGGTCTATCTCAACGGAGTATGGACCAACGACCAGTTTACGCAACAATACCTGATGGAATATGACGAGTCGGCCCACACTTATGATGCGAGCATGATGCTGAAAATGGGTTACTACTCCTACCAGTACGTGCTGCTGGACGACGACGGATACGCACAGGTGATGCCCACCGAAGGCAATTTTTTCCAGACAGAGAATAAATACCAAGCGCTGGTGTATTACCGGGAACCCGGTGGAAGAACCGACCTGCTGGTGGGTTACCAACAGGTGAGGTTCAAATAATCCACAGAGGGTCTTCAAGTACGGTGGATGACCGACCCGCTGGCCTGATGGGTGGCCAGCACCAACACCTCAGCGATCTGCACATGCTCGGGTGCCGACGCCGCATAGAAAGCCACGTCGGCGATATCATCGCCCACCAGCGGCCGGATGCCCTGATACACCTTTCCGGCCTTGTCGACATCACCATGGAAACGCGTCACGCTGAAGTTTGTCTCCACCAGTCCTGGCTTGACATTCGTCACCCGGACAGCCGATTCCGCCACATCGATACGCAGTCCGTCGGTGATGGCCTTCACAGCCGCCTTCGTGGCGCAATAGACATTGCCATTGGCGTATGCGGCATCCCCGGCCACGCTCCCGATGTTGATCACATGCCCGTGACTACGCTCCACCATCCGGGGTACGAGGAGCCTCGTCATCGTCAGCAATCCCTTGATATTGGTGTCGATCATGGTCTCCCAGTCATCCATATCACCAAGGTATTCTTTTTCCAGACCAAGTGCCAGCCCGGCATTGTTGATGAGCACATCCACCTCCTGCCATTTCCCGCAGAGCGAATCGACAGCCTTGCGGCAAGCCTCCCGGTCGCGCACATCATATAATAAGGTAATGACCTCGGCACCTTCTGCCTCTGCTGCTTTCCTCACGCCATCCAGTCTCTCCTCGTTGCGTCCGGTCAGGATCAGGTCATATCCCCCTTTTGCGAACCTGCGGGCACAAGCTTCACCGATGCCACTTGTGGCACCCGTGATCAAAGCGATTTTCTTTTGTTTCATCGTTGTTTTGTTATTTCAGAAATATGCCAGCTGGACTTTCCCATCCCACCGACAGCACAAATTTAGCGATTATTTCCTAAAAACCATCATTCCCCGTCCTGAAAACTTAGGAATACGGCAACTTCATCATAGAACGGCAAAGGAAACTGCGATTTGTTTCATTCAAAAAAGTTATGGAAACATATCGAGAAACGAAGCAAAAATAAAATCATTAATTTTGCCACAAAATGCGGAATCAATTATTATCAACTATTATCATTAACAACTAACCGAAACTATTATGAAGAAAATTTACTCATTCATCGCTGCCATCATGCTGTCGGCAGGCGCTTATGCGCAGCAGGATTATGTCGACCGGGTGACCAATGGCAACTGCGAAGGCGATGACGTGTCGTGCTTCTTCGTGCATGAGTACAGAGACGGCGACCGAGCAGAAACCAATGCCCGCCTCGTGGTAGACCCCACAGACCCCAACAACCATTGCGCGATCTCCTCCTCGCGTGATCAGGAAGAGGGCGAGACGCTCGATGACTGGGACACCCAGTTCTTTGTCACAGTGGCGGAAAAAATCGAAGTGGGCGACGAGTACAGGCTGACCATGCGCATACGTGCCGACAAGCCAGCCAACGCCCAGAGCCAGGCACACAACGCCCCTGGCGACTACAACTACTGGTCGATGTTTGGCGATATCAGTTTCACCACCGAATGGGTGACCCTCGTCAAGGAAGGTATCATCACCCAGAACCAAGTCTATGGTGATGAGGATCCTGAGACCTCAACCAAGGAGATGCATACCATCGCACTCAACCTGTATGTGCTGAAGGAAGCCAACAACTACTATTTTGACGACATCAAGCTTGAGATCAGGAAGTCGCAGGGTCCTCATGAGTTGACAGGCTGGTTCGACTTCGTGAAGAACGGCGACCTTTCGACAGATGACGTGAGCAGTTTCATAGGCCGCGACGGCATCGATGGCGTCGACAAGCCGGCCCGTATCGTGGAGATTGATGGTATGCGTGCCCTGAACGTCACATCGATAGCCCCAGAGATCGACCCGGAGACAGGAGAGGCCAAATCTCTGGATGACTGGCGGACCCAATTCTTCGTCACGATTCCCCACAAGTTCCGTGTAAACGAGAAATTCCATTTCGAGATGATGTACAAAGCCGATAAGGAAGCCACTGTACAGACGCAGATACACCGCAACCCGGGCGACTATCTCTTCTACCAGATGCTGGGCGACGTGAACTTCACCCCAGAGTGGCAGAAACTCGAGGTGGATGGAGAGATCACCGCCGACCAGGCAGGAGGCTACACCGTGGCATTCAACTGCAACGTGCTCAAAGAAGTCAACAACTATTATTTCAAAGACATCGTGTTTGCAGTCAATGAAATCGATGTCAGCGAGGAAGAGCGCACTTCAGGAAGCGAGAGCATCCTCTTGCCTGTGCCAGCCCCGGGAACCATGATTAATGCCACCATCGACATGACCCCAGCCGTCGAAGCCCTCGGCAGTGACTTCAAGGAACTCATCAGCGGCGACAATATGAAAGTTCAGACCGTCAACGGGCTCTCGGTCGACAAGATCTCGCCCGTATTCACCGGCGTGAGCTTCAACGAGAATGGCTTCGAGGATGAAGAGGGCTTCATCAGCTTGGAGATCGACGAGGAATCGGAAGCCAACAACGCCATCTTCATCATCAACAACTTCGGAGATGCTCCTATGGCAGATGGCCAGGAGATCAACACCCGTCTCTGTTTCGTGAACAAGACTGGCTGGTATTATATCTATAATGTAACATTCGTGAGTGCTGACGGCATTGATGAGATCCAGAGTGCCCAGCACGTGAGCGACCAGATCTACGACCTGACCGGCCGCATGATCACGAAGCCAACAAAGGGCATCTACATCCTCAACGGCAAGAAGTATATCCAGAAATAAGATTCTGTCGAAAGAGACTATAAATCTGTCGAGCGGCAAAGGCTACACCTCTGCCGCTCGTATCTTTTTTTGGAGAGGAGACAACAAACCTGCTCTCAGCGCTGGTTGCGGAGTTGTGTGGGCGTCAAGCCAAAATGGTCCTTGACATATTTGCCGAAAAAGGACGTGTTGGGGAAGCCCAGGACAATGCTGACCTGCTTGATGTTCAGGTCAGACTGTCTGAGGTAGAAGCGCACATCTTCCATCACCTGCTCGGTAATCCACATATTGGCCGTCTTTCCTGAATGTTTCTTGCAGATGGAGGAAAGATATTTCGGCGAGATAAACAGTTCCTTAGCATAAGAGTCCACCGAGCGATGCTTCACCTTGGAAGTATGAAGCAAGTCGAGGAAGCGCTTGAAATGGATCATCGACATGCTCAGCCGCTGAGGCTGTGGTTCGCCTGGCAGCATGTGTCTCAGGGTGCCACACAAGCCAAGAATAGCCGCACAGATGAGTGACCGGATGATTTCGGTATGGTATGGATTGCCCTTGCCCCGCTCAATGGAAAATTTCAGCATCTCATAGAAATTGGTATAGAAAAGAATATCATCGTCGTCCATGACAAGCACGTTGAGCCGGTGAACATACATCACGTCATTCCAAAGGCTCATTTTCTCGCGCAGGAAACTCTGAAGGATGCGGTTGGTCAAGAGCATGGTCTTGAACGAAAAATCAGGACTGACCATCATGTCGGTGATAATGACATTCTGCGGGATCACCATCACCTGGTTTTTGTGTAGTTCTATAGGTTGCCCGTTCAATCTCACCTGGGCCTTGCCCTGGATGCAGATGGCAATGACATTCATCGGGACCAAGGTGGTGCTGGCCTCGGTGAATTTCTGGATACTGTCGATGATGACAATATCATCGTCGGAATAGCCCACCCTGAAATCCGAGTTGTCGGCAAGTTGCTGTAGCGTGACTTCTTCTTGATACATCATATTCTTGATTTGACTGCAAAATTAATCAATCTGGCACAAATAACGTGTTGTATTTCTCGCAACACATTACCTATATTTCCTTTTTTTACTCAATTCACATCAAAATAAGAGAAATCAGACAGATAAAATCTTAATTTTTAGCTTATTTTTGCATATTAAACCAAGTTTGCGGAAAATGAGAAAAGGAATAATAGGGCTGATGGCCGTCATGCTCGCATGCAGTTGCGGGAACAAAGGAAGCGAGTCCATCAAATCGCCAACGAAAGTGAAGACTGAAATTGTGGCCAGCACCCAGGCGGCCGACGGACAATCGTATGTAGGCATAGTGGAAGAGAGCGAGGCCACTGCGGTGAGCTTCACCAGCATGGGAGTCGTGAAGCGCATGCTGGTGAGCGAGGGACAGATGGTGCAGCGAGGACAGCTGCTTGCCGAGATTGATGCCACCAGCAGCGGCAACAGCGTGGAAGCCGCCAAAGCCCTTACCAGCCAGGCCGAAGACATGGTGCGACAGGCTGAGAACACCTACGCCCAAGCCAAGGATGCCCATGAGCGGCTGAAACTCCTCCACGACAACGGTTCGCTGCCCGAAATCAAATGGATCGAGGTTGAGACACAGTTGCGACAAGCTGAGACCGCACTGAACACCGCACACTCCAGCGTCAGATCAGCAGCAGCCACCGAGCGCATTGCCCGCAAGAACCTGTCGGACACCCGTCTGACAGCCCCAGTGAGCGGTGTGATCGGCAAGAAGATGGTGGGAACAGGCGAGACAGCCCTCCCCTCCCAGGCAGTGGTTACCATCCTCAACATCAACAGCGTGAAAGTGAAAGTCTCGATACCTGAAACGGAAATGAGCACAATCCACAGCGACAGCCGTTCGCTGATCGCTGTGGATGCCGTAGACAAGCAAGTGACCGGCGGCAGAATCGAGAAAGGCGTGCAAGCCGATGCCCTCACCCACACCTACGACATCCGTATCAATGTGCCTAACGCCGACCACAAGCTGCTTCCGGGTATGGTGGCCAACGTGAGATTCGACACCAGCTCCGGCACAGGCAATCCCCTGCTCCCCATCTCCTGTGTGCAGAAGAAAGCCGACGGGTCGCTCTTCGTGTGGACAGTAGGTGAAGATGGTTGTGCCCACCGTAACACCGTGCGGACCGGTCCGACCTTCGGTAACCGGATATCCGTGACCCAAGGCATACGGACAGGACAGCGTGTGATCACCGAAGGCTACCAGAAATTGAGTGAAGGCACAAAGGTGGAATACTGAATCTAAGACGTCAAGACATGGAAAAGAAAATGAACTGGCTCCAATGGCCCTTGGAGCACTACTCCATATCACTGCTCATCGTCATCATCCTCTTCATCCTCGGCGTATACGGCATGTATGTCATGCCGAAAGACGAGTTCCCCGCATTCACCATCCGCCAAGGTGTGGTTGTCGCCGTATATCCCGGTGCGACCAGTGAGGAAGTGGAAGAACAGGTAGCCCGGCCACTGGAGCGATACCTCTTCACATTCCAGGAAGTGAAACGTGTGAAGACCACGTCCACATCGCAAAACGGGATGTGCATGGTCCTGGTCTACCTGAACGATGACGTAAACAACAAGGATGAGGTGTGGAGCAAGATCAAGCATGGGCTGAACCTCTTCAAACAGCAACTTCCCAGCGGCGTACTTGCCCTGCTCGCCAACGATGATTTCGGCAACACCTCCGCCCTGCTCATTTCGATCGAGAGCGACCAGCGCAGCCACCGAGAACTGCAAAGCTACAGCGACGAACTTTCCGACCGGCTCCGACGAATCCCCTCTGTGGCCAATGTGAAACTCTTCGGAGCCCAGAAAGAGCAGATCTCACTCTATGTGGACCGGCATCGGCTGCAAGCCTACGGCATCGGCCAGCAGATGCTCTTCACCCGCCTGCAAGCCCAGGGCATCACCACCATGAGCGGCAGTATCAGCGATGAAGACCAGCAAATCCCTATCCACATCGAACCCACAGAGAACAGCGAGGAAGAGATAGCCAACCAGATCATCTTCAGCGACCCCGTGAGCGGCAAGATCGCCCGTGTGAGAGATGTGGCCGATGTGGTGAGAGAATACGACAACAGCGAGAGCTATATCGAGCAAGACGGCCATCCATGCGTGCTCCTCTCCATGGAGATGACCCCGGGCAACAATATCGTGCAATACGGCAAGGATGTGGACAAAGTGCTCAAAGAATACCGTGAGACCATGCTCCCCGACGACGTGAAGATCACCCGCATCGCCGACCAGCCGAAAGTAGTGAGCTCCAGCGTGAGTGACTTCCTGCGTGACCTGCTCATCTCCATGGCCATCATCATCCTCGTGATGATGGTGCTCTTTCCCCTGCGCTCCGCCATCGTGGCAGCCATCACCATTCCACTCAGCACTTTCATCTCGGTGTCGATCATGTATATGGCCGGCATCGAACTGAATATTGTCACCCTGGCAGCCCTGATCGTGGTGCTCGGCATGGTGGTCGACAACTCTATCGTGGTCATCGACGGCTATCTGGAATACCTCGACAAAGGCTATGAGCCCAAACGGGCCGCCATCGACTCCGCCAAGCAATACTTCATGCCGATGATGCTCGCCACGCTCTGCATCAGTATCATTTTCTTCCCTCTGCTTCTGACCTTCAAAGGCGGGTTCAAAGACGCCATGCAGCACTTTCCCTGGACCATCGGCATCAACCTCATGGTGTCGCTCTTCCTCGCTGTCACGGTGATCCCCTTCCTCGAGGTGCTCATCATCAAGCCCGGCAAGGTGAGCACCAACGGCAATGCCATAACAAAATGGGTGCAGACCACCTACGAGCGCGTGCTCGACTTCACATTCCGACGTCCATGGGTCACCATCGCCAGTGGAGTCGGCATTATCCTCCTCTCCATGCTGATTGTGCCCACCCTGAAAGTGAGGCTTTTCCCCTATGCCGACCGCGACCAGTTCGCCGTGGAAATCTTCCTGCCCGAGGGCAAAGGAATCAAAGAGACCCGGCAGACGGCCGACTCGCTGCGACGAGCGCTGCAAAGAGACGACCGGGTGAAATGCATCACCAGTTTCATCGGTTGCTCTTCACCCCGTTTCATGACCTGCTATGCCCCACAGATGGCAGGAAAGAACTACGCCCAATTCATCGTCAACACCCAATCACAAGACGCAACGCTCGAACTCTTGGCCGAATACCAATCCAAATGGTCGGAAGCCTTCCCCGAGGCGTACGTACGCTTCAAGCGCCTCGATTTTCTTGAGGTGCCAGAACTGGAATACCGTTTTTACGGCGAGGACATCGACTCCCTGCACTCCGTGGCAGAGCAGCTGATGGACCGCATGCGCAGAATGCCCGAACTGGAGTGGGTGCATACAGACTTCTTCCAGCCCACACCTATCATCAACGTGGAACTCGATCCCGTGACCTCGTCGCAACTCGGCATCACACGGACCACGGCCTCACTGGCACTGAGTGCCACTACCAACGACCTCCGCATCGGCCAGATCTGGGAAGGAGACTATGAGTTGCCCATCATCGTCAAGGATGATTCCGACATGACATACTCCGATGTCGAGGATCTCGGCCTGCCCACTCCACAGACGATGCTCTCGTCGGGCGTCAACGGCAAGAACAGCACAGTGCCACTGCGGCAGGTGGCCAAGGTGAGTCCGAAGTGGAGCGAGAGCCGCATCATGCACCGCGGCGGAGAGCGCTGCATCACCGTGACCGCCCAGTTTGCCAGCGGCACTTACGCCGCTCCTGTGGAGAACCGTGTGGCGAAGATCATGAAGGAAGAAATCAAGATACCCCAAGGCGTACGCGCGGAGGTGGGCGGCGAGATCGAATATGATGCCGAAGCCATCCCGATGATCACCGGCGGAGTCTCCATCTCGATGATCATCGTATTCTTCTTCCTGCTCTTCAACTTCAAGAAATACGGCATATCTCTCGTCTGCATTTCCGCTCTCGGCCTGATGCTGCCTGGAGCCCTCATTGGCCTGGGGCTGATGAACCGCACCCTGGGACTCACCTCTGTGATGGGGGTGATCACCCTGATGGGAATGATCATGCGTAACGAGATACTCATCTTCGAGCACGCCAACAACCTGGTGAGGCAGTTTGTAGAAGCCCATCCGAAACCACCCGTCGTCACCGATGATCAGCGAAGGGAATACCACAGGGCTTACAACGAGGCTGTGAAACAGGCTGGCTATGATGCCGGCAAGCGCCGCATGGTGCCCATCTTCCTCACCACGGCCACTACGGCCGTCGGCGTGGTGCCGATGATTATCGCCCAATCCTCGTTCTGGATGCCGGTGGGTGTGACCATCTTCGCCGGAGGCATCGGTTCGCTGATCATGGTAGTCACCATGCTCCCCATCGTCTATTGGAAAGTATCGACAAAGTAAACGTTCACCTGCCATCACAAGTCCTGCATAAAGAGAAACGCATTCCAGCATCACCAACAAGAATCATGAAGCAACTCACAATAATCCTCATCCTGTCTTGTGCCCTGACCGCCTCAGCACAGACCTACACCCTGGAGCAGATGCTTGACTCTGCCCGGCAGAACAACATTGCCATCCATTCCGCACAATACGACATCGAGGCCGCCCGACAACAACGCAAGGAAGCCTTCACCAAATTTTTCCCCAACATCAGTGCCACGGGACTTTGGTTCAATGCCAACAAAGGCATGGCAGAAATGAACCTGACCCCTTCAGAGATGATCTCGCCCGAGATAGGAGCCATGCTCGCCCAGTCTTTTCCGGTAGAAGCGCTGGCAGCCCTGGCCAACCCCGTGAGCATCTCAATGATGAAAAACGGCACCATCGGCAGCGTGATGGCCATGCAGCCCGTCTTCGCCGGCGGACAGATTGTCAACGGCAACAAACTCGCCAAAGTGGGTGAGGATGTCAGCCGCCTGCAGCAGCGACTCTCGAAAAACGAGGTGGAGAAAACTGCCGAGCAGTATTTCTGGCAGTTGGCGTCGCTGCAAGAGAAAATGAAAACCATCGATGCCGTAGAGCAGCTGCTTACGACCCTCTGCAAAGATGTGAGTCTCGCAGTAGAGGCCGGATTGACTTTGCGCAACGACCTTCTGCAAGTGCAACTCCGTCAAAACGACATCGCCAGCCAGAAGCTCAAGTTGCAGAACGGTCTGTCGCTGGTCAAACTGCTGCTCTCGCAATATTGCGGTCTGCGCGACACCACCTTCAGTATCAGTTACGACACCACAGGGCTCTCGCCCGTCGCCGCCAGGAAAGACCACGACCAGGCACTCCTGGGCACGGCAGAATACCAATTGCTCGAGAAGCAAGTGGAGGCAGCCAATCTCCAGAAGAAAATGGCTGTGGGACAACAGTTGCCCACAGTCGCCGTCGGAGCTGGCTACAACTACCACAACCTGATGGAGAAAGACCACCACTTCGGCATGGTATTCGCCACCGTGAGCATCCCCATCAGCGACTGGTGGGGCGGTTCGCATGCCATCAAACGCCGCAAGATAGAGCAGCAGAAAGCCATGGAGCAACGCGAGAACAATGCCGAACTTCTGAAAATCAGGATGCAGAATGCTTGGAATGGTGTCGATGAGTCATACCAGCAACTGCTTCTTGCCGAGCGCAGCATCCAACAAGCAGAAGAAAACCTCCGCCTGAACCGTGACTACTACCGTGCAGGCACTTCCAAGATGTCGGACTTGCTGGAAGCCCAGATGCTTTATCAACAGGCAAGGGACAAGCATACCGATGCCTTCGCAGAATACCAGAACAAGCTCTTGGAATACAAACTGGCCACTGACCACTAAAGTTCCCGGAGAAGGTAAGAAAGACAAGATTTTGGCCATCTGACTTTTTTTCCCTATTTTTGCAACGATTTCATACTTAAAAAAACGACCAACAAACCTAACAAACAAGAATGAGACGTCTCTGTATTTTATGCGCAGTCTTGATGAGTATGTCGATGACTGCAATGGCACAGCCCAAAGTGTATTTCACCAAGGAAATCACCCCTGAATCACTGGTGAAGATCTACAAGGCACTGGGCGTGGAAGCCACAGGCCGCGTGGCCGTGAAGATTTCCACTGGAGAAGGCGGCAACACCCACTATCTGAAACCCACACTGATCAGAAACCTCGTGGAGGAAGTGAACGGCACTATCGTGGAATGCTGCACAGCCTACGGCGGTTCACGCCAAGACCCCAAGAAGCACTGGGAAACCATCCATGAGCATGGATTCGACTCCATCTTCGCCGTCGACCTCATGGACGAGTTCGGCCAGATCCGCATCCCCATCAAAGACAGGAAGCACTTGAACTATGACATCGTGGGCGAACACCTGGCCTACTATGACTTCATGATCAACCTGGCCCATTTCAAAGGACATGCCATGGGAGGTTTTGGTGGCGTGATGAAGAATGCCAGCATCGGCGTGGCCTCCACTGCCGGCAAATGCTACATCCACTCCGCCGGCAAGACCGATGACCCCAAACTCGCCTGGACCCCGGATTATCTGGCAGCCGGAAAGACGCAAGACGACTTCCTGGAGTCGATGGCTGCGGCAGCACAAGCTGTACACAACTATTTCAACGGAAAAGTCATTTATATCAACGTGATGAACAACATGTCGGTAGACTGCGACTGTGACGGGCATCCCGCCAAGCCAGAACTGCTTGACATGGGCATCATGGCCTCACTCGACCCCGTGGCCGTGGACCAAGCCTGCCTGGACAAGGTGTTCAACTATAAAGGAAAGCCGGGCGATGACAACAAGCCACTCATCCAGCGTATCAACCGCCAACATGGCACCTATATCACCGACTATGCTGAGAGAATCGGGTTCGGCTCAAAGAAATACACACTGGTGAATATCGACGAATAAGCAAAAAGAGGCCGGAGTTATTTATCTTTTCCGGCCTCTTTCTCTCTCGCTTTCTTCCGCTTTCGTGCTTTCAATTCAACAATCAGGGAAATAAAGCTGATGATCACACCGATGACCCCAACAATCAACATGATTAAGTCGAAATTTTCTTTCGCGAAAGTGAAAACCGAATCCATTTTGTACTATTTTGTGCAAAAGTACGAAAAATAAACCATAAAACCATGGAATCATCTACAGAAATCAAAACCTACTTCTGGATAATCCTGCTCTCGTGTTTAATGGCCTCCAGAACATCAGCCCAGACTTACACCTACCCCGACTACTCGTCCGAGCATCAAGAAAGTATCAGCGTGGAATTCAAAGGCAAGCAGCCGACCATCGCTGATTTTGCCACCGCGATTCTCAAGTCGGAGAAGGAAGAGGATTTTCACAAAGATGTTTATAAGGAATGGGAAAAGTATCAAAGTAAAAAGGCAGTCAGCGATACGGTGAGTTTTATTCTCGATATCAGGAACGGCTATATGCTGTATGAGACACACAATGATGAATCCGGCGACACGCTGACCATGGAGATGTGTTTTTGGAACTGTGCCGACGGCAAGCACAAATTGATTTGTCAGAACACCACATGGAAAATGAAAGACGACTATGGCTGGGCACCTTACGTGGGTCCCTCGTTCTATCTCTACGACAACAAAGAGCAAAAGTTACGGATCATTTATGCAGAAGATATCGGAGCTTTGATTGACGGTAATTGCATTGCCGTATTCTCCCTCCCCCGCAAAGGCAAGAACATCCACGTGATAATAAAAAGCGAAGGGGAACAATGGCATGAAGTCCTGGAATGGAACGGATATGATTTCCAATCCGGACAGCAATGACGGTGGCAGAGAGCAAGGACAGTTATCACCTGACCACGATTTTCCGATTATTGGTGATGTAGATGCCAGGAGGCAGATCGTAAATCTGCCTTGGACTATCAGCCACTTTGACACCATAGGTGTTGTAGATAGCTTGTCCTGAAGCAATCATGGAAGGTTTTGACTCAGCGATACCGTTGGAGGAATTGATGACCGGGCGGACAGAATTTCCCACAAAGCGGTTGCATGCGCCCCAAGCTATTCCACCTGTGAAAATGATGCATGAAGCCGTGTAGTCATGGTCGAACGAAGGATAATCGGATTTTTCTGTACTTAGCCAAAACACTCCGTCTTGTTTAATATGATTTTCATACTCATGGTTTCCACCATGTGGGAAAATAATGCTCTGGCCGTTGGGGCTACTGAACATATCATATTTTTCATAATAATGCCAAGAATGTGCTCTACAGTAGTTCACCAATTCATGGACTTGAGCCAGAGTGGGCATTTGCCAAGAGTCACCCCATTTCACATGAGCGACGTCATATACGGTGCCTGAAATGTCGGAACCGATAGCATGACAATGCCAATAACCTGTATCGTGCGTATTGTCCCAAATCCCGTCAGTATTGCCGTCAGCATAGGCGAACTGATAGTTTTCCCAACCGTAAACCTCCTTCTCTTCCGTTTCTCCCCAAGCATAGTAGCCCCCATATTCATCTGGCGTATGAGCACCGACATTGCAACATGCCCATTTCGTGCCCGAAGGCAATCCAAGGTCGATGGCATGTGGATGATTATCATCGGGGCACAAGGCTACAACCGATACTTGAATCTCAGCGTTTCTCCCACTTTGCTTATGGGTGACAACTATCGTAGTCTCTCCGACCCCAAGAGGTGTGATGATAATGCTCAATTCTTGTTCTTCCTTGACAGCCGAGGCCACACTTGGATTGCTGTTCTCCAAGGTGAAATAACCATCAGTCTCAATGGAGTCTCCCATGATATCATCAACCATGTCATTGATGATTTCTGTGTCAGTGATATCTACAATTATGGGGATTTTGTCTATTTCAGTAAAAGAAATCTCATAACAACTGAGAAGAAGCTGGTTATCAGTGTCAGCACTGCGAAGGGGGAGCCCCTTGACGGTAGTCCTCTTCATGCTGAAATCTTTTATCTGGATAGAAGGCTCGGAAGAAACGTCATTGATGGTGGTCGACCAAATCCCTTCTTGTGCTTTTACTATAAAAGACACAAGTATCATTGCGATTATGGTTGCAAGTCTTTTCATAGTCTCATCATATTAAAAAAAAGGAATCGAGCATGCCAGATCACGAGAATCGGAGATGTTCGTTGCAAATATAGTGAAAATAACAATACAAGGCAACTCTTTTATAAAAAAAAAAAAAAAGGTTCCATCTTTTTAGCGAATGGCGAAAACATTCTTTGACGATGGGGAAAACATGGGAAAACATTTCCAACCGATGACAACCGATGACAACCGATGACAACCGATAATAACTGATAGGATTTTGAGTACAGTCCATAATATAATATATTGTCTGTCAAGAGGTTGTGCTTTTAAGTATTTGAAAATGAGCACAAAAAAAGAAGCTGCCTTGTGAACAGCTTCTTATCCGATTGCGGAAAGTGAGGGATTCAAACCCCCGATACCCGTAATGGGTATACCGGATTTCGAGTCCAGCGCATTCGATCACTCTGCCAACTTTCCTCTTTTGCGGTGCAAAAATACAAAGAAGTTTTGGATTCTCAAAATAAAAAGACTGAAAAAAGGCAGTGCAGTGAAAAAATCACTCAAAGGAGAGATGCTGCAGGCGATTGCGAAGATTATCAGCAGAAGACTTGCGGATGGCCAGTGTGATGGAGCACGTGTTGTCAAAAGACTGGGATACAATGCGGGGAGCAAGTTCTTTTACGATTCGCATCACATCATTCATCATGACGTAAGGATACTCATAGGTGATTATCTCCTCAACCTGACGTGACACCACCTGACAATGATTCAGGGCATCAGCGGCTGCTGACCTGTAGGCGACAATCAGTCCTCCTGTTCCGAGATTGACTCCACCATAATATCGCACCACCACTATCAGAATGTCTGTGAGTTCTTTGCTGTTGATCTGTCCGAGTATCGGTTTCCCTGCTGTACTGCTGGGTTCCCCGTCGTCATTGGCTCGGAATTCCTTTCGCTCGTGCCCCAGCATGTAAGCATAGCACACATGACGGGCATCATAATATTTCGATCGGTAGGAAATAATGATGTCCTTCACCTCCTCCACCGTGGTGACATGATGAGCGAAGGCGAGAAATTTGCTCCTTTTCTCAGAGTAAAATCCCTCGCCCACGCTATCTGTGATGGTGAGAAACTCATCGTTGGTCATGAGAGTTTGTGTATGACGAGCCCAGATCTCAGTTTCGGCTCAAACCATGTGGCTTTCGGCGGCATGATATTGCCACTGTCGGCGATGTCCATGATCTGTTTCATAGAGACGGGATAAAGGGCGAGAGCCAACCTCATCTCACCACTGTCGACACGGCGCTTGAGTTCCTCCAGGCCACGCAGGCCTCCGACAAAATCGATGCGTTTGGAACTGCGCAGATCGGTGATGCCAAGGATTCCATCGAGTATCAGACGGGAAGAAATGTCGACATCGAGCACGCCGATAGGGTCGCTATTGTCATAAGAACCGCTACGAGCCACCAGACGATACCAATGTTTGTCGAGATAGAGCGAGAACTCATGGAGCCGCTGTGGTTTATAGATGTTCTCTCCCATGTCCTCGACGGTGAAATTCTCATTGAGAGCTTTCATAAACTCCGCAGGAGTCAGTCCGTTGAGATCAGTGACAACACGGTTGTAATCAAGGATAGTGAGTTGTGAGGCCTGGAAGCAAACAGCCATGAAATAGTTGTACTCCTCGTTGCCTTTGTGGTTGGGATTCTCTTTCTGCTTCTCGGCGCAGACCAAAGCGGCGGCAGCCGACCTGTGGTGACCATCGGCGATATAGAGGTAGGGAATATTGGAGAACTCCCTCGTGATGACCTCAATATCATCATGGTCGGATATGACCCAGAACTGATGGCGGAATCCATCAATGGGGGCGATGAAGTCGTATTCAGGTTCAGTATCGGCATATCGGCTGATAACCCGGTCGAGGACATCATTGTCGGGATAGGCGAAGAACACCGGTTCAACATTGGCGTTGTTGACCCTCACATGCTTCATGCGGTCTTCCTCCTTGTCGCGGCGGGTGAGCTCATGTTTCTTGATACGCCCTCTCATATAGTCATCGACATGGGCGGCGACCACGAGTCCATATTGCGTCTTTCCATTCATGGTCTGGGCATAGATGTAGTAATGTTCCTCCTCATCCTGCACGAGCCAGCCTTTTTCCTGGAATTTGCGGAAATTCTCCGCTGCACGCTCATAGACTTTCGGGTCGTACTCGCTGGTTCCGGGCTCGAAGTCGATTTCGGGTTTGATGATATGATAGAGACTCATCTCATTGTCGCCGGCTTCTGTACGAGCCTCTTCAGAATTGAGCACATCATAGGGACGTGACTCCACTTTCTCGACGAGGTCACGCGGTGGCCGCAAGCCTTTGAATGGTTTTACTGTTGCCATAGTGATTAGATTAGGGAAAAAGGAGGCATAGCCTTACGGCCATGCCTCCGTATTGATGTTATTTGTTGACTTGGAATTTCGTGCATCCATCGGCAAAGAAAGCATTGATCTGCTTAGCTGCTGCGATGCCTGCATTGATATTGGCCTCAGCGGTCTGTGCACCCATCTTCTTGGGAGTGCTGAAATAACGTCCTTCGAAAGCAGCAAACTGCTCATCAGCATCGGGCTTGATGTCGGTGACGTACTTCAGGTCAGTGCGTTCAGCCATAAGTTGCAGGAGCTCTTCCTCATTGATGACCTCCTTGCGGGCTGTATTAACCAACACGCCACCTTTCTTCATCTTACCTACCAAAGCGCGGTTAATGCTTTGCTTGGTCTCGGCAGTAGCGGGGATATGGAGAGACACCACGTCGCATTGCTCAAAAAGCGCTTCCTGGTTTTCCACCGCATGCACACCA
Source organism: uncultured Prevotellaceae bacterium (assembly GCA_946540735.1). GTDB lineage: Bacteria > Bacteroidota > Bacteroidia > Bacteroidales > Bacteroidaceae > Prevotella. The sequence goes on from CAMNIN010000005.1 coordinate 40,385, forward strand.
GCAGCCTCAATCACATCGGAGGGGCAGTAGGCATCGTATGCGTAGACATCCATGCCGAATCCCTTTGCGATACGTGCCACGTTACGGCCTACATTACCGAAAGCGAGGATACCGAGCTTTTTGCCCAAAAGTTCAGAACCGGCTTTGCCATTGTAGAAGCCACGTACAGCCATCACAAGGAGTCCGAAAACGAGCTCAGCCACGGCATTGGCATTCTGTCCGGGTGTGTTCTCCGCCACCACCTGATGTGCGGTAGCAGCTGCGAGGTCGATATTGTCGTAGCCGGCTCCTGCACGCACCACGATTTTCAGGTTCTTGGCAGCATCGAGCACCTCAGCGTCGACCTTGTCAGAACGGATGATCATGGCGTCGGCGTCGGCCACCGCGTCGAGCAGTTGAGATTTCTCTGTGTATTTCTCCAGCAGGACCAGTTGATGTCCAGCGCCCTCCACTTCCTTTCGGATACCCTCCACAGCAGCGGCTGCGAAAGGTTTCTCTGTAGCTATGAGGATTTTCATATCTTTATCAGTTTTTAGCCTCAAACTCTTTCATGCACTTCACAAGTGCCTGCACACCCTCGATGGTCTGAGCATTGTAGCAGCTGGCACGGAATCCACCGACAGAGCGGTGTCCTTTGATGCCCACCATGCCCTGTGCTGTGGCGAACTCGAAGAATGGTTTCTCCAGTTCCTTGTACTCATCGTTCATCACGAAGCAGATATTCATGAGCGAGCGGTCTTCCTCGGCCACTGTGCCGCGGAACAGTTTGTTGCGGTCGATCTCAGCATAGACGATCTCGGCGCGCTCCTTGGCCAGTTTGTCCATAGCCTCAACGCCACCATGAGCCTTGACCCAGCGGAGTGTCTCCAGAGCGCTGTAGATGGGCACCACAGGAGGTGTATTAAACATCGAACCCTTCTCCACGTGTGTACGGTAGTCGAGCATGGTAGGAATCTGACGAGGAGCCTTTCCGAGGGCATCGTCCTTGACGATGACGAGCGTCACGCCCGCCATGGCCAGGTTTTTCTGTGCGCCACCATAGATGCAGTCGTATTTGGCCACATCGACAGGACGGCTGAAGATATCAGATGACATGTCGGCGATGAGCCTGACGTTGACATCGAGGTCTTTGCGGATCTCCGTACCATAAATGGTGTTGTTGGTGGTGATATGGAGATAATCGGCATCGTCGGGGCATGTCCAGTCTTTCGGAATGAATGTATAGTTGGCATCAGCCGATGAAGCCACTTCGACCACTTCTCCGAAGAGCTTGGCCTCTTTCATAGCTTTCTTGGCCCATGTGCCGGTATTGAGATAAGCAGCTTTCTTGATGAGGAAATTGAAGGGAACCATGCAGAACTCAAGAGAGGCGCCTCCACCGAGGAAAATCACAGAGTAGCCCTCGGGTACCTGCAGGAGTTCCTTGATGAGAGCCACTGCCTCATCGACCACGGGTTGGAAATCTTTGGCTCTGTGACTGATCTCAGCGAGAGAGAGGCCACTGCCATTGAAGTCTAAAATCTGCTGGGCAGTCTTTTCGATGACCTCACGCGGGAGGATGGACGGTCCGGCGTTAAAATTGTACTTCTTCATCTGAATGTTGTTTAAAGTTTTTATAATCGGTGTTGATGAACATCATAAATCGTGTGCGAAATTACTTGTTTTTCATGAGAAAAACAAATAAACCGCTCGGTTTTTTACCCACAGCCGCCAACATTTGACGACGGTCAAAAGCAGTGGTACCGCAAATGGTCAAGAAATGCCTTCAAGACCACCATCAGTGAGTGATTTTCTCACGCAGTTTGTCGATCTCATCGAATTCTTTTCCCATATTGAGGTTCAGGTAAATCGTATAGAGAGCAGGCACCCATTTTTCTTTCTGATCAGGCGCCAGCGCGCGGAACCGCTCCATGAACGGACGGCTCTTCTCATACAGTTCATTCACAGCCTTGCGCTTCTTCCGGTTGCGGGTCATGGTCCGCTCCAGGGTCAATGCCTGGTTGTAGTAAGCCAGCCCCATGTTGCAGTAAGCCTCGGGCATGCTGTCGTTGAGGGCCAGCAGCCGCTCCGTCAGCTTGATACACCGGTCGTATTGTCCGGCATTGAGCAATGCCGTACTTTTGGCGAAGAGGAAGAGCACATTGGTACTGTCGGAGGCCAAAGCCCCGTCGATATACACGGTGGCGGAATCTGCCATACCACGGACGTTGTAATAGTCGACAATCCTCGGGAAGAAGAACACGTGTTTCGGATTATTGGCGAATCCTCTCCTCAAGGTTTCCATATAGGCCATGGTATCGGCTTGGAGAAGATGCGTCTCGGCCACATATTGCAGCACGTTGTCGAGCTTTGCGGTGTCGGTCTCCGCCAGGGTCTGGTATTTCAGCACCTTGTCTGCATCTTTGAGCCGATAGCCAGAATAGAGCGCCCAATAGGCCGCAGCGGTCCTTAGCGAATCCGTCGAGGCGTATGGATGCCCAGAGAAAAGCGGTTGCCGTTCGCAGTCAAGGTAAGCATCATAAAAATCCCAGGAGCGTTGGAAATCGAGCTTTCTCAGGAAGAACGCCCCTCCATTGTAGAGATTGGGTCTGAGTCCGTTGAGATAGTCCGCGTTTTTGGTCCGGTATTTGATTTTCACCACCCCTTTTTTGTTGGGCAAGGCATCGATGGAGTCAAACCGCTCGCAGATGTCAAACAATTTCTTTGCTATCGTGAAAAGAGAGGCGGTATCATATTTCTGTTTGAGATACAGTTTCTCATTTCCCTGAACATATTGCAATTTGACAGCGTCGATCAGTGTCGTCCAAATTTTCTCGTTACGCAAATTGGCGGAATCCTTCAAAAGGCCAGTCATCAGCGACTCCGCCTTGTCGAGGTTTTTAGCGCTTTTGATATAATTGCTTGCTTCATTGATGGCTTTTTTCTGAGCACAGACCATCTGTGGCAAGCACAGCAACAGAGCGTATAGGAACAATCTTTTCATCCTTAATATGGGCTTTGGGTATCCCACTGGGAAAACAGACAGTGGGCTATATATACATACCCACAACTTAGTTAAATTGAGGAGGGTGTGGATTTCACACCCTCCTCTATTCTTATCCTTATTCTAATGATTAGTGAGAGTCGGCCTCTGCTGCCTTGGTACGAGCATCATCAGCACCATAAAGCTGATAGCAGCAGCGATAGAGGGGATATCCCCAGTTGGCTTTCTCCTTGCCAGGATCCAGTTCCTTGGCCTTCTGGAGGTATCCGAGTGCCTCCTCATAGATCGGGCGGATCTGGCTCATGGCTGCCTCGGGCACGCGGCCGGTCTTACCAGCGGCACGGTTCTCAGCTTGCGACCCGCGGTCGAGCTGACATGCACCGAGATAGGTAAGGATCTGGGCGTTTTCGGGCTGCTGTGCGAGAGCCTTCTTGAAGTATTCGACAGCGTCGTCGAGTTTCTGGTCCATCATGGCGTTCTGTCCCCTGACGGCCCACACCACGAAGTTGTTGGGATCGCTCTGCAGTTTCTGGTCGAAGACTTTATTGAGCTGATCGTTCATCTTCATCGAGGAATACATGTTGACCAGTGTGCCGAAAACAGTCTCGTTGTTGGGATCAGCGGCAAACTGACCTTCCAGGTCCTTGACATAGTTGAGGGAGTCCTCACGGGTCTTGAGACTCTCCTGAACGACAGCCAGCTTCAGGTTATTGGCATCCTTGGCGAATTTCTCGTCCTTCATGGCGATGTCGCAATATTTCTGCACGCCCTTGATATCCTTGTTCTGATAAGCATAGACGGCTGCATAGTAGGCGATATTATACAGGTTCTCATCCGGAGTCTTGGCCACTTCCTGAGCGAAGAGCGGGGTGTCGTGGGTATCGACATAGTCGGCGAGATACTTGTAAGCATTTTTCATATTACCCTTCTCCTGGAAGTAAATACCACCATTGATGAGGTCGAGACGGTAGTTGAGCAGTCGTCCGACGTTGGAGTCGTGGAACTTAGGATTGATCTTTCCTTTCTCATTGGGCTTCTGGTCGAATTTCTCACACTCGGCAGCTGCGTCGAAGGCCTGACCGAGAGCGGTGTAGTAGCCCAGAGAGTCAACTTCCTCGAGTTTTGCATTCTGCATGCCCTTCAGAGCGACGTTCTTGTCCATGGCGGTCTTTTCCTTAGTCACTGTGGCAAAAGCCAAGTCGACGAGTTTGTTGTAAGCCTTCGCTTTCTCCGCGTCGCTGGTGAGCTGTCCGAGAGAGGATTGAAGGAGACCTGCAGCCTCGGCGTAAGTCTTGGCTTTCAGGATTGACTTGAGGGCAGGTGAATCGCCCGCAAAGGCTGTTGAGGCAGCTGCTGCCATCAAAGCCACAATCATCATTTTTTTCATAATCATTATTAATAAAAGGTTGATATTTTCTATGATTACACTCGGCGAATTACTCGTCGCCGGTCGTAGTATCTTCTATTTCTGCCGGTGTTTCATTCTCTGGCAGGGGCGTGCCGTTGTCATTTTCCATGTCGTGCTTGATATCCTCGCTCTTGCGGGCCCACTCAGCACGACTCATCTGCTCAACGCGGGCCTCCAGTTCGGCACCCATGACCTTGCAGACGCTGGCGATGACATCATTCTTCTTGGTGAGATTGATCAGGCGGACGCCCTGTGTGGCACGGCCCATCACCCTGCATTCGGCCACGGAGAGCCGGATGGCGATACCGCTCTTGTTGATAATCATGAGGTCGTGCTCATCGGTGACGTTCTTGATTGCCACCACGCGCCCGGTCTTGTCGGTGATCTGCAGCGTCTTCACACCCTTGGTGCCACGCGAGGTCTTGCGGTAGTCCTCCACTTGTGAACGCTTGCCATAACCATTCTCACTGACCACCATGATGGTCTCTTTCTCGGAATCGTTGACCACGATCATGCCTACTACCTCATCATCGCCGCCATCGAGGATCATGCCCCTGACACCAGTCGACACACGACCCATGTCGCGCACAGCCGACTCATTGAAGCGCACGGCACGACCATTCCGGTTGGCAAGTACCAGTTCGTTGTGTCCGTTGGTCAGGCGCACGTCGACCACCTCGTCTCCTTCGAGGATGTTGATCGCGTTAACACCCATGGCACGTGGATGGCTGTAGGCCTTGAGACAGGTCTTCTTGACGATACCTTTCTTGGTGGCGAACACCACGAAGTGGGAATTGAGGAACTCCTCGTTGTCGAGTCCGCGCAGGCGGAGGAATGCGTTGACAGAGTCGTCGGGATCAATGTTGAGCATATTCTGTATCGCACGTCCCTTGGAGTCTTTTCCTCCTTCAGGTATCTCATAGCACTTGAGCCAGTGGCAACGCCCCTTCTTGGTAAAGAAAAGCATGGTGTTGTGCATCGTGGCCGGGTAGATAAACTCGGTGAAGTCCTGCTCCCTGGTGCGTGCACCTTTGCTGCCCACGCCGCCACGGGCTTGTCCGCGGAACTCGCTGAGCGGAGTGCGCTTGATGTATCCCAAATGGCTGACCGTGATGACCACCGGATCGTTGGGATAGAAATCCTCGGGATTGAACTCCTCGGAGGAGTATTTGATCTCCGTGCGGCGCTCATCGCCGTATTTGGCTTTCACTTCGAGGAGCTCATCCTTCATCACCTTCTTGCAAAGCTCAGGATCATCGAGGATCGACTGCAAATAAGCAATGAGTTTCTGTAGTTCCTCATACTCAGCATGGAGTTGGTCGACGCGCAGGCTGGTGAGCTGCGAGAGGCGCATGTCGACGATAGCCTTCGACTGCAATTCATCGATATCGAAACGTTTCTCGAGGTTGCGCTGTGCATCCGACGGGGTGCTGGAAGCTCTGATGATGTGCACCACCTCATCAATATTGTCGCATGCGATGATGAGACCTTCAAGAATATGGGCACGTTCCTGAGCCTTGCGCAAGTCGAACTTCGTGCGGCGGATGGTCACATCGTGACGGTGCTCGACGAAATAGCCCACACACTCTTTGAGTGAGAGCAGGCGCGGCCTACCCTTCACCAGTGCGATACAGTTGACAGAGAACGAACTTTGGAGAGCCGTCATCTTGAAGAGCTTGTTGAGGATGACATTGGCGTTGGCCTCTCTCTTCACATCGACCACAATACGCATGCCCTGCCGTCCCGACTCATCATTCACATTGGAGATGCCTTCGATCTTGCCCTCCTTCACGAGGTCGGCGATATACTCAATGAGCTGCGCCTTGTTGACCCCATAGGGAATCTCTGTGACCACAATCTTGTCATGTGTATCAGCACTTTCGATCTCAGCCTTGGCGCGCATGACAATGCGGCCACGGCCGGTCTCATAGGCATCCTTCACACCCTGGATGCCATAGATATACGCACCAGTGGGGAAGTCAGGAGCCTTGATGTATCTCATCAGTCCATCGGTATCGATATCCGGGTCGTCGATATATGCACAGCAGCCGTCGATCACCTCTCCCAGATTGTGGGTGGGGATATTGGTAGCCATACCCACGGCGATACCGTTGCCGCCATTGACCAAGAGGTTGGGCACTTTGGTCGGCATGACTGATGGTTCGGTAAGCGAGTCATCGAAGTTGTTGACCATGTCGACGGTATCCTTGTCCAGGTCGTCCATGATGTGCTCTCCCATTTTCGAGAGCCGGCATTCGGTATATCGCATGGCAGCGGGAGAATCGCCGTCGACACTGCCGAAGTTGCCCTGTCCGTCCACCAGCGTATACCGCATGTTCCAGTCTTGCGCCATACGCACAAGAGCGCCATATACGGAACTGTCGCCGTGGGGGTGGTACTTACCGAGCACCTCGCCCACCACGCGGGCGCATTTCTTATAGGGTTTGTCGCTGGTATTCCCGATTCCCATCATTCCAAACAGGATTCTCCGGTGAACGGGTTTGAAGCCATCCCTCACGTCGGGCAAGGCTCTGGCCACAATCACCGACATAGAGTAGTCGATGTAGGACTTTTTCATCTCCTCCTCGATATTGATTCTGATGATTCTGTCCTGGTCAAAAGTTTGATTCTCGTCCATTATTTTGTGTCAATATTTAAAAGGTGGTTTTGGCGAAGAAATCGCCGTAGAGGGCATTTTTAGGCGTTTTAAGCCACTTTGCCCCTGTTTCAAGGTGTAAAATTACGACTATTTTACGACTTGCAAAAAAAATGGGAGAAAAACTTTCTAAAATTAAATATTATTAAGGTGGGGGCGGGTTTGCGGCCTTATAGGGAGGTGCATCAGGGAAGGTTGTGTGGCGAATCCACTAAAAGGCGACAGAACGTCTGGATTGTTCTGTCGCCTTGCCTTTGAGTTGCGATTAATGTATTATTTTCTATGGAATTTTGCTGCATCTCTCATGGCCTGCCGGTGGAACCGGCTTTCAGCCGTGATCACGTCAAAGAGTTTACTTCCTGAGAGTATAGTGAGGAAGCGTGAGTGATAGTTGGACTGCATCTGCTTGATCTCAAGCTCGAGCCGGTCGATATCGGCGATCACTTTCCGGCACTGCTCCTCGTCTGCAGGTTTCATCCTTTTCAGATCTCTGATCTGGTCATACAAGCCTCTCTGTTTCCTGTTCATCTCATCATAGAGAGGAAAGAACTGAGCGGCCTCGCTGGGGGTGAGGCCAGCCTCCACCGTGATGAAGCGCTCCAGATGGGCTTTGAAGGCCCTTGGGTCGAAACCCTTGTTCATCTTCATCTGGGCGAGCATCGGCAGGACTGCCACCATCAGCATCAGTAGAATCGTTTGTAGTCTGCGTCTGTTCTGTCTCATGTCATTCTCCTGAAAGATATGCGTAAAGCTCATAGTCATCACACATGATGTAATCGGCCATGGCATCGATATTGCTGTCGGTTGTCGCAACGCTCTGCGCTTTGGCGGTAGTCTGCATCTTTCCTGCCTCAGCACTGTCATTGTAGAAATAGACACCAGCGCCGAACATCGCAGCCACGACGGCTGCTGCCGCTGCCCATGCACGCCATCTGATGAAGACGGGAGTCTTTTGCTGTGGCTTCACGGCCACCACCTCGTCTTGAGGCAGGCTTGCCATGATCTGGTCGGCAACAGAGTCGAAGTACCCCTCTGGCACCCGGAAGGGGTTGGTGGGGTTCTGAGGTATCCAATCTGTCTCTCTTCTCATTTCCTTCGTTTTGTATTATGACGTTTCAAAGTAGATTTCGTTTAATGTTTTCCGCTCTTTTTTTTGGAAATATGCAAAAAAATGTTTTCACGCATGTTTTCTCACTGCGAGCCGATGTAAAGGAAGACCATGCCCAACAAGACGAGGGCCAGATCGATGACTTTGCTCTTAAGGTTTTTCTCATGGAAGAACAAGGCTCCGAAGAGGAAAGAGACGACGACGCTGCCCCGTCTCACCATCGACACGATGGAGATCATGGCACCGGGAAGGCTCAGGGCATAGAAATAGATGAAATCCGCCGCACTGAGAAACAGGCTCACGAAGATAATGCTCCAGTGCCAATGAAGCGGGGTGGAATGGTGCCTTGTCGGCCACCAGGCCAGCATCAGCACAGCGAGCATCATGCCGCATTGGTAGATGTTGTACCAACTTTGTACGGCCATCCGGTCGAGTCCCACGCCACCGTTCTCAGGTGGAGCCATCAGATATTTGTCATATAGTCCGCTGACCGCCCCCAAGAGAGCCGACAGCACGATGAAGTAGATCCACTTGTCGTGTTTGAAGTCGATACCTTCTTTTTTACCGCTTCGGCTTAACATGAAGAACGACAAGACGGCCAACGACACGCCCACCCACTGCCACAAATTGAGTTTTTCGCCAAAGACCACCAGGGCACCGATGAGCACCATGACTGGCCTTGTGGCATTGATGGGACCGACGATGGTGAGCGGCAGATGCTTCATACCAAAATAGCCGAAGAGCCATGAAGAAAGCACGATCACACTCTTCACAAGGATGTAGCGATGGCTCTCCCACCCCACAGCAGGCACATGAAACGCCGTGGATTCGAGCCAAGTGGTGTGCGCGCTAACCAGGATGAATGGCAGGAAGATGAGCGAGCAAAACAAAGTGTTGAGGAAAAGCACGGGGATGACGGCATTGCCATTGAGTGCCTCTTTCTTGAAGGAATCATAGCAGCCAAGCAAGGCTGCGGACAAAAATGCGAGTATCAGCCACATACATCTCTGTTTTTATCGGGGATATTTGATATCGTGGAGGAAAAGCGCATGAGCTGGCATGCTTTCCCCCGCCCTTGTGCGTTGACCACTCTCGATGATTCTACGGAATTCCTGCAAGGAAATCCTTCCGCGTCCCACATCCACCAAAGTGCCTACCACGGCCCTTACCATATTGCGCAGGAAGCGGTTGGCAGAGATTGTGAACCGGTAGCGATGGTCATCAAGCTGGTCCCATCTGGCCTCAGCCACCTCACAGAAGGTCGTTTTCACGTCGGTATGGCTCTTGCAGAAAGCGGCGAAATCGTGATAGGTTGTCAGAATGCGCCCTGCCTCGTTCATCAAGTCGAAATCGAGGTTGTAATGCAAGAGGCAGGAATAGTGGTCGATGAAAGGGTCTTTCCGGGTATGAACATAATAGTAATAGGTGCGACGGATAGCGCTGAAACGCGCATGCATCTCGCTGTCCACCTTCTCGACAGACAGGACGGCGATATCACGAGGCAGGATGCGGTTGAGCCGGTACGCCGTTTGCACACCATCCAAGGCGTTTTCCGTATCAAAATGCGCCACCATGCAGGAAGCATGCACTCCGGCATCGGTACGGCCAGCTCCGACCAGCTCCACCGGCTGCCGCAGCAATAGGCTCAAAGCACTTTGCAGTTCAGCCTGAACCGAGTGCCCGTTAGGTTGCACCTGCCATCCATGATAAGCGGTGCCGTCATATTGGAATGTCACAAAATACCTGTTCATCTTCGACGGTGCAAAGTTACGAAATACAACCATACTATCCAAGAAATGAGCCCACTTTAAAAAGTCGGATGAAGCCATTCGCATCTCAAAAGAAAGGAGAGACGACACAGTGCGGTGTCTCTACTTCTGGCGATGGCTTGAAATGCAAAGCGCCGCGATCTTTCACAGACAGCGGCGCTTTTTTCCAAGAAAAATTACACTCTATTGATTATAAAGCCTAATACCTAAAACAATTGGAGAACATTATTGTATCATCTATATTTCGCTTGCAAATATACGGTTTATTTCCTAAACATGAAAACTATCTCGCAACAAAAAGGGAAAAATCGGCCGATTTTTCCCTTTTGGCAAAAAAGATTTGATACCCCGACAAAAATAGACACGAGCCTTCCCTCAACCGTTCGCATCTATGCCTCATAAGGCCTAAGTTCATTTCTTCAGGGCGATGTTGTAGTTGTAATAACGCTTATTGCCTGTGATGTCCTCAACGACCCGAATAAACGGAGGAAATTTCACCGACTCGTCGGAAGCCACACCCTTCGTCTCGAGGATTCTCAGTCCCTGCAAAGGATGTTCGAACGTGTCAAGTTCAAAATACTGTCCTTTCCAGATGAAACTGTGCCTCGTTTTCTGAATGGTCTGTCGATACGGGTCAGCCTGCTGCAGGAGAGAAGTATAGAGGTTGTTGCTGATTTGCCTTTCTGTCTGTACGCATTCTGTCTCGGATACCGGAGTCTTGGTGGTATGCACGTAAACGTATTTACCCTGCCATCCCCTCTTCCGTAGTCTCACCTCACAGCCTGGCTCAGCCACCAAATAGGTCTGAGTGATCTCGCTGATGATGCTTTCAGGCAGTTCTCCCGTTACCTCCACAATATATTTGCGCTCCTCCTCAATGGGCTGCGGCAAGCCGAGAACAAAAGAAATCTCCTTGATTACACGATTGAGTTTCTTCTCAAAATCCTCATGGTTGTTGATCACCCTCAAGTGTGAATGCCCGGTCCAAGCACTGATCACCTTCTTGTCGAGAAGCCGAGCGATTCTCAATCCCTCCTCATCCATTTTCTCATAGCGCTGCGCATTGGTGCTTGTGGTGTAGAACTGTTCGGCACCGTCGGCAGCCGATACCAGATGGAGCACCGCATCATAGCGGCTGTCGCGGAGCAAAGCCGTTGACGTACCCAGCGACTTGGTGATGTCCTCCCACATCTCAGGAGTCATATAGGCAGAGATGTCCATCGCGCCCCTGTCGCAGACCATGAGCGTGGGCTGGTCGCATTCCTGAGCCATCCTCAGGAATTTGTCCTCAAGTGCAAGCTGTATCTCAAGAGTGGCCTTCTCGCCCTGATAAAACAAGCCTTTGTTGTCGGTGAGGTAATCCATACCCGCCTGACTAAACAAAGTAGGCACTTCGGGGATGGTGAACACTTTATAGCCAAGGCTGGAGAAATGCTCGATGATTTTCACGAGTGCGGTTGTTTTCCCGGCACATGGTCCTCCGGTGAGGACGATTCTTTTGACTTCTTTATTCATGGGAATGAAATGTGATGGTTCTACGTCAAGGATGCGGGGGCGGCCTCAGCCAACCGTTGGAGCAGGCGGACGAAGACCCTCCAGATATCGCTGATGGTGCTGAGTTCCACCCGCTCCGAGGTGGAATGAGGCTCCACGATACGCGGTCCGATACTGGCGATCTGTATGCCTGGGTAATGTTCGACGAAATAACCTGCCTCAAGCACGAAATGCATGGCCACTTGCCGGGGCCGCCAACCAAGCACCTCGTCAAACACATCAGATGTCAGACGAAGGAAAGGCGAGTCAGGATTTTCCTGCCATGCCGGAGCACTCATGACAACCGACGACGTGGCACCGGCCTCTCTCATCACCTGTGCAATCTCATCGGCCACAGATTTCATGTCCTCGTCGATGAAACTACGCGTGTGAGTAGTTACAACCAAGTCATCGCCGTCGAAGAACACCCGACCCACATTGTTGGAGGTCTCCACGGTGTCGGTCATCTTCTCACTCATGCGGATCACGCCCTGCGGTATCTGCTCCATGCAGGCCATAAACTGGTGAAAGTTCTCCTGGGCCATAACACGCTCAAGCGGCTGTGCCTTCTCGATATGGCATCTTACCCCAGCGTCGGTCTGGCCATATTCATCCTGTACCCATTCATTGAAGATCTCCTCCTGGGCCCAGACAAACTCCGCCGCCTCGCCAGAAGGCACCGTGATGACCAGTTCGGCCGAAGAAGCGATGGAGGCGTTGGCCTCACCTATATTAATATATGCCAGATCCAGATCGTACTCATTGTATATGGCGGCCAGAATGGCCCAAGCCATCACTACCGCACTGGCCCTGCCTTTATTGATGTCGACACCCGAATGGCCACCCTTTCCACCATCTATGCGAATGCGATACCAGCGGCGCTTTCCACCCGGGGCTTTCACCCATCCCGCCGGCAACCGATGCACCTGAAGTGTAGCACCCGCCGCCCCCGTGGTGATGGTGTCATAATCCTCGGAATCAAGGTTGATGACCTTTCTTCCTTTGATGAAATCCGGCGAGAGAGCAGCGGCACCCGTCATGCCGTCCTCCTCATTGGTGGTAGTGATCACCTCCAGTGGACCGTGCACGATGCTGTCGTCGGCCAGAACAGCCAACGCCATGGAAAGGCCGATGCCATTGTCTGCGCCAAGAGAAGTGCCCTTAGCCTTCATCCAACCGTCCTCCTCGTAAGCCTCCACCCCATCCTTCAGGGGGTCTTGCATACCAACGCACACCATATCCATGTGATTGAGCACCACCACTGGCTCAGCGTTTTCGTATCCAGGAGTGGCCGGTTTGCTGATCACTACACAGTTTTGTCCGTCGCGTTTCCACGGTAGTCCGAGTCCTTCGGCATAGCTGCAAAGGAAATCAGCCACCCGCTCCTCATGGTGCGACGGTCTTGGAACTTGATTGAGTTGCCTGAAAATCCGCATGACGGCGGAGGGAAGTTCGTTTTTTCTCATAAAAAGAGTATTGGATCTTAATGGTCAATTAGACTATGCAAAGATAATGCAAACAGACGGCAAATCAAAATAAAAGGCGATTTAATTTTCATGGTTGCAAAAAAGCCTTCTATATTTGTCTATTCCATGAGAAAAGTGTAATTTTGCACACGAATTAAGGAAGGGATGAAAATCCCAAGGATTAAAAGAAGCATCATTTCACATGAATTCCCAGATAAAAGCCCTGCTGTTGTTCGTCGTCACCTTTTCCGCCATCTTCTTCTATGCGAAGTCGCCAGTCGGCATGACTTTCGCCAAACAGATGCTGAGGAAAGTAGACCTTGACGGCCTCATGCCACAGCCCAAAGACACTACGCTGACCTTGTCGATTGTTGAGGAGAAAGTGGAGCCTGACTCCACCGCCCAGCGCTTCCTGTTTGTGGGCGACTCTATGGTAGAGCCCCTGGCCTATCGCTTCTACGACTACTGCAAGGAGAGCGGCGACACCATGTATGCTGTGACCTGGTATGGGAGTACGACAATGGCATGGAGCGGCGAAACCCTTGACTATTTCATCAAGCAAGCCCGCCCCACCTTCGTGATATACTGCATGGGCAGCAACGAGCTCTATTCCAAAAATCTCAAGACCATCAACGAGAGCCTGCACAAGATGAAGCAGAAAGCCGGCGACTGCCCGAGCATCTTCATCGGCCCGCCCAACACCAAGCCCGACGAAGGTCTGAATGCCGAGATCGCCAAGGTATTCGGCAAGAAAGGGTATTTCGACTCACGCAACATCGAGATGGAGCGCCGCAACGACCACCTGCACCCCACCATGGTGGGAGCCCGCACCTGGATGGATGAGGTAGCCATGTGGATGTCCAGTGACAGTTGCCTACATCCCGTGGTCCTCAACAAGCCAGAGGGCAAGCCGTCGATACGTATAGAGCATATCGAGGTAATGAAAGTGAAAGACAAAGGCCGTAAATTAAGCAGTCCGAAATCATAATTCGCCGAGGATGCAGTTACAAGACTACATATCCCACTTCCTGTCAGCCCCCGACAGCACGTGGTCGTTCGTCTCCATCCCATTCGCCGTGGTTTTCATGGTGTTTTTCGGCATTTACATTCTGATACGCCATTACTCCAAGGCCATCACCCTGGGCTATGTCGTGGCCTTCAGCCTGCTGTTCGCCTACAAGGCCAATGGCGTGCTGATGCTTTTGCTGCCCCTGACCGTGCTGCTGTCGTATTTCATGACCCAGCGGATGAGTAAAGAGGAAGGCACTCCCCGGCTCCGATGGATGTGGACCACTGTGGCAGTGGAACTTGCCCCACTTGTCTACTACAAATACACCAATTTCCTGATCGACATCCTGCGCGACATCACGCAGAGCAACTTCTCGCCACTGTCGATCATCCTGCCCGTGGGCATCTCGTTCTACACCTTTCAAGCCATCAGCTACACGGTGGATGTCTACAAGAAGCGGTTCACCATGGAGGTGAGCCTACTGGAGTATTGCTTCTATCTCACGTTCTTCCCCCTCCTTATGGCCGGCCCCATCACCCGTGCCGAGACACTCATCCCTCAGATCAAACATCGCTACCACATCGGTGACAAGCAAGTGTACGACGGCATCTGGCTCATCATGAGCGGACTCATCAAGAAAGCACTGATAGCGGACTACATCGCCCAATACAACAATTGGATATTCTCCGACCCCAGTGCCTATTCCGGTTTCGAAAACCTGATGGGCGTATTTGGATACACCCTGCAAATCTACTGCGACTTCTCCGGTTACAGCGACATCAGCATCGGCATCGCCCTGCTGCTGGGCATCACCTTGAAGGAAAACTTCAGATTTCCCTATCAGTCGCTCAACTTGCAAGAGTTCTGGCACCGCTGGCATATCTCCCTCTCGACCTGGTTCCGCGACTATGTGTACATCCCCCTCGGCGGCAACCGCAAGGGCAAGATCCGCACTTATGTCAACAATTTCGTCACAATGCTGGTAGCTGGCCTTTGGCACGGTGCATCCTGGATGTTCGTGCTCTGGGGGGCATTGCACGGGGCCGGGCTTGTCGTGCATAAACTCTGCAAGAGCAAACTCGACCAGCTCCCCAACTGTTGGTACGTGAAGTTGGGATCGTGGATGCTCACCTTCCTCTACGTGTCGTTCGCCTGGATTTTCTTCCGCGCCCCCGACATGCAGACCGCTATAACCATCCTCGGCAAAATCGGAAACGACTTCAGCCTGTCATATCTTCAGCCTTTTATCGAGACCCGTATGACCTGGACCGTATTTGTGGTATTGGGGTTTGCCCTCCACGGCGTGAGACAGAAGCACGTCGACAAGTTGAAAAGCATCTACGCCGACACACCCTGGACGCTAAAACTGATCCTGCTCTTCGTGGTGCTCCAGTTGGTCATCAACTATCGCCTGAGCGACATCCAACCCTTCATCTACGCACAATTCTAAATTATTCTCCATGTCAAAAGTTTTCTACATAGTTGTGCTGCTCAGCCTGCTCTTTCACCTTCCCTTGACAGCCAGCACCTTCATCAAAGCCACAGACCCTGGTTTCGCCTATGTGGGCCGTATCAGTTGGAATACCACACCCGATGCAGCCGTATGGACCTATCCTGGCGTGCAGATTCACGCCAATTTCCAAGGCACATCGGCATCGATGAAGACCAATACCGACTGCGGCTACTTCATGGTGGAAGTAGACGAACAGCCAGCTTATAAGGTGGAGGTACTGAAAGGCAGCCAGGTCACCCGTCTGGCCAGTGGACTGGCCGCAGGCATGCACCGTCTCACCCTCACCTATATCATCGAGGGTATGTATAAAAAACCCACCTTCTATGGTTTGTTACTCGACGACGGATGCCAACTCGGCGAGCGCCCCATCCTGCCCGACCGCCGCATCGAGTTTATCGGCAACTCCATCACCTGCGGCTATGGCATCGAAGGAGATGGTACAGAGAAAAAGTTCCTCTTCAGCAAGCAAAACTTCTACCATACCTATGCTGCAAAGACCGCGCGCGCCCTGAATGCCCAGTGCCAGATTTGCGCTCGCAGCGGCATTGGCATCTATCGCAATTATGCTGGCAAGATACCCGATGAGATCATGCCCAACATCTATCCGCAGACTTTTTATTCGACCAAGGGAGAAGCTTGGAATTTCAGTCTGTTTCAGCCCGATGTGGTGTGCGTGAACCTCGGCTGCAACGACACCTCGGTAGGGAAATACGACAAAGGTCTGCTCGCCGAAGCCTTCAAGAGCTTCACCCAAACCCTGCGCGGCTGTTACCCCCAAGCCAAGATTGTCTATATTATAGGTGCGATACCTGCCTCAAAACGGCTGACCGATATCCGTGAGGCTCAGGATTCGGCCATCGCCGATGCCGCCCTCCGTGGCGACCGTGAAGTCTACCGCATGGATTTCACCCCCGACGACGGTTCCCTCGGTTGGGGATCACAAGGTCATCCCTCAATGAAGCGCCATGCTGTCATGGCAGAAGAACTGACAGCCTATCTCCGCCAATTGATGGGATGGTGACAGGGATTTGTGGCCCGAAGTGCGTTAATTCTCTCAAATTTCTTTGACACATCAGCAATAATTGCTAAATTTGCCCGCAATTAGTATGTTATAGCTTGGAATGAGAAAACTACTTTATTTCGCTTTGTCCGCCCTTCTCGTGGGCATTGCCTCAAGTTCTTGTGATGATGACAAGAAGACCGCCGAACTGCTGAAGCAAAGCACGGAGATTGCCATAGAGCGCACCGATTCCTTCAACGAGGTGAGGAAAGACTCCTTGGCGAAGGTTGCGGTTCGTGAGAAGCGCCGCTCAGACAGTTTGCGACGTGTCGACTCCCTACGGAGGATCTATGAACGCAACAACATCACCATCTCAGGCAAGGTGGGAGAGAACAACGCCACGCTGAACATGCGCCGCAACAACGACGTGGACGGTGTGAGTGGCACATTCACCTGCGAGGGAAAATCGGTGAGGGTGAGCGGAACATTCAACGACCGTGTGCGGTTGAGCGGCAAGCAGCAGATCGACAGCACCTCATCGCTCCGAGTGAGCATCAGTCTGACACGCGTGGAAAACCAGTTCAGCGGCCAGGTCACTTTCGACCGCGATGGCAACAGCTATACTCGCCAGGCTATCCTGCATCGGTATTGATATAACCTTAACTCACATGCTCAGCCCTTCCCCTGGTGAAGACCACCATTGGAGGGGCTAAATGCATTACATCAATCTGCGGTCTACAGCGTGGGGGGAGGCCTAATCAGATCAACCGCTGATATAGAGGGACTACCGAGAGGCATTTACATCTTTGGTGGTAATAAGATCATAGTGAGATAACGGATATCTCTATTATTACATCAACGGCTCCCATCCGATTAGAGGAATGGGAGCCGTTGATATAGAGGAGATTGGCAAAGGAAGTGCCCAACTATTTAACCGTGATCTTCCGGGATGTGTTTCCACTCTTGATGATATAGATGCCTTTGGGAAGTCCTGAGTGTCGTTTTCCCAGACATTGTCCTGATACAGTGTAGACAAGAAGTTCACGCTGGCAGTTATCGTCAACAGTTCGTATACCTGCCTCGTCGCCGAGCAAGACCGTGTGATACAAGTCATCTGTCTGGTCTGCATCCTCTGTGCCCAGATAAGAAATGTCGGACAGCATGCTTTTGAGCAAAGTCTCGGCATTGTCGAGCATAAAGAGATACAATGAGGTGGCCAGGAAAGCCCTTGTGGGCGCATTCTGGTTGTCAAAGACCAAGTCGGCTGCCACTTTGCAATCGGCCTCCAACTGGTTGATGACGTTATCGACAGCATCCTTGAGGTGCTCATTTCCTTCAGAGGTGGTAAAAATCACTTTTCTCATGGTCTCGCCGAAGGCCTCACAAGCGATGTCGGCCAATACGTCAGGATCCGAGGGCACATCCTCCAAAACACTCTCAAAACCGGGAATGCCGGCGAACTGCTGGAGCATCTGATTGAAGGTGCTCTGGTTGCGGTAGACCAATTTCTTCACCGTCAGGTCCAGCGTCTCATCTATCTTGTCACGGGCTGCCTTCTGCACGTCGTCGAGCCGTGCAGAGCTGGTGATCGGGCGCGAGTCGATGTCGATCCGGGTAAGTTTATCATCGAGAGTCAACAAGCGGTACATGCTGGGGTAGCTCACTGGCGAAGGAGAAGACACCTCAGTGATCATGCTCTCGCCGTCAAAACCCTTGATACGCGAGATATGAGGGATGTGCATGTGGCCCGTCAGCACCACCCGTATGCCATGATCAGCAAAGAGCCGTGCGATGCTGTCGCCCTGTTCGGTAGCGGCGGAATCCATCAATTTTGCCTGTTCGTTGTAGTGCTGAAGCAATTGATGATGGATGGCGGCGATCACTACCTTCCCATTCCCTATGGCCTCATCGGCCTTGTCCAGAACCCATTGAAGGGTCTCCTGCGGCAGTCTGCCATATTCAGGATCATCCTTGCCCAGGTCGCCGCGGGCTGTCGTACGGCTATCGTCGATGCCGATGAACACCACCCCCTCAAGGGGTTCGCAGGCATAGGTCAGAGAGTTGGGGTAAGGGTCGCGCTCCGAACGGTTGTCGTAGCCGAAATTGCGGTAGATTTCCTCAAACTGAGGGATGGAGATCACCTCGGCGTCAGCTCGTTCGCTGCCCGTGCCATACGACCACGCGCCACGGCTTTCGAGATCATGGTTGCCTGGGATCACCAGCGACGGGATACCCTCGTCGAGCAGTTGCTGCAACCCCTCTGCCACCGCCTGATGACTGAGCAACTCACCATCCTTTGTGAGGTCGCCCGGTATGACCACGAGGTCGGGGCGCAATGCTCTGATGGTATCGAGACAGGCCAGAAATATCTCATAGCTGTACTTGATCAACTTTCGTTCTCCATTGATCATGTTGACGAACCTCTCATTGTTCTCATCTTCGACCAATGCCGGACCCAGCACATGCGGGTCAGCGATGACGACGATGCGTTTCCCCTCTTTCGGCAGCGGGTACAAGTCGACCTGGAAACCGGCAGTTGCCACGGTCTGGCCATCGCTGTCGGTCAAAAACACCCGATAATCGCCAGGTTGTAATGACGGTGGAAGTTCGAAGACACCATCACCCTGCCCACAAGCACATTTCTCTTTGAGTGGAAGCATGGAAAAGTTGTGGTAGACCAGAATCTGGTCTCCGGAATGAGCTCCACTATATGCAACCGTCACCCCCTCTCCTGGAGCGAAGACGGTTTTTCCACCTGAAACGGTCAGCGTCTGAGCTGATGCGAACTCAGCCACCCAAAGAAGGGAGGCTATGATCCATAATCTGTATACGAAACGATTCATTTGTGATGAATATTATGATTTTGCGTTAATGATGTTTTTCTTATGTATACCCCTGACCATCCGTTCGAGATGGCACTGGAGAAGATTCCCTTTTCCATCACGCAGGTGCATCCCATTTCCTTGACAATATCGCCACACGTTGCAGTCGGCGCACGGCCCCGTTTTCATCCAGGAATGGTCACGGTAGGGCTGGAACTTGTTTTCCCATACTTCCAGGAAGTCATCATGATAGATGTTGCCCTGGGTGTAGTCGGAACGGATACTTGTGCAAGCAGATATGCCTCCGTCGGCGAGGATGCCCGCCACGGTGACACCCGCATGGCAAAAGAAGGCGTGTGGCCTCACGTCGAGTTCATACTCCCCCACGAAACCCTCACAGCCGTAGTTGACAGATATCTCTGGACAGTTCCGCTGCGTATCGAGGATAAAGTCGAGCAAGTCGTGGTAATGCTCATCAGAGAGGATCATCTGCGGGTCGGAGGCCGCCCTTCCAAGAGGGAAGACATCGATCAATCGCCAGTCCTCCACACCATGGGCGATCAGCCAATCGCGGAGCTGGGACAGCGTACCGATATTGCGCTCCGTAGCACACGTCACCACATCCCACACCACAAGAGGCTGGTTCCTCAACAAACCGATAGCTTGTTCGACCATGCCGAAGCTCCTCTCACTGCCCCGCATCCAATTGTGGTCAGACTCCAGACCGTCAAGGCTCACCGCCACAGCATGCAACCCAGCGTCCACCAGCCGGCCGAAGCGCTCGGGGGTGAGGTGGAGGGCATTGGTCACGATACCCCAAGGGAAACCCATTTCGTAGATTCTCCTCCCACACTCCTCCAGATCCTGTCGCATCAGCGGTTCACCCCCACTGATGGTGACGAAGACCTGATGAGGATCGTATTTCCTGCTGATACTTCTAAGCACACCAAGAAAATCCTCCACAGGCATGTCGGCGGCCTCTGCTTTCGTCTTGCAGTCGCTGCCACAATGCCGGCAACGGAGGTCACATCTGAGCGTACACTCCCAAAACACCTGCGTAAGCGGATGCCTTCTGACAATGTCGCTATGGAGTTTCCGTTCGATCTCCAATGCAACCTTCTTGGCCAAAGACAGCCCTTTGTATCTCATCGGAGGTGCTTCATTTGGACTTTTTCTGACCTCTGAACCTGCGGTCCATCATGTTAGGGCCACCATAGATTGTCTTGGTCCGCTCCAGATACTCGGCCCTTTTGATGCTGTCGGCTACGAAGTCCGCTCTGGCGTTGGCTCGCCCGATACTGTCCTGCCGCAACTGGTCACGCATCGCATTAGCACTTGCGACACTGTCGTTATAGGCTTGTTGTTGCCGCAGAATCGCTTTTCTCGAGAACCTGAGCGACTTGCATCCCGCAGTACCCATAAGGGTCATGAGGGCCGAAAGCAAAAGCATCAGCAATTTGTTATAACCTTGTCTCATATTCTCTCGGTATCTATTTCGGGGCTAAAGATAAGGAAAACCCTTCAAACTCCGTGCAAAATTAACAAAAAAACGACGTAAACAAAAGTAAAATTCTATTTAAAACCATTGACACATCGTTAAACCATCATTTCGGATTGTTAAAAGTGGACAAAATATTGCAAGAAATTTACGATTCTGCATTTTTGAGTCTAATTTTGCAGTCAGAAAAGAATGTCAAACAAAAAAACAAAAAACAATGACAATTGCAACAAACAAAACCATGATGACGGCAGTCGCAGGTCTTCTGACTCTGGGACTGTCAGCGAGTGTTTTCAGTTCGGCAAACGCAGCAGAACCTATGGGAGGCCTTGTAGACCTGACCTATGCGGCCGAGAAAGCCGTGCCCGCTGTCGTTCACATCAAATACGTCCAAAATTCCAAGGTGACGACAATGGAAGTCGAAGACCCCTTCTCCGACTTTTTCAGCGACCCCTTCGGCTTTTTCGGCAATCCCAATAATGGCGGCAAGCAACGTCGTCAGGTACAGACCCCTAAGCGCGAAGCCAGCGGTTCAGGAGTGATCATCTCCACCGACGGTTATATCGTGACCAACAACCATGTGGTGGAGGGAGCCGACGAGCTCACCGTGACGCTGAACGACAACCGTGAATTCTCCGCCCGCATCATCGGCACCGACAAGAGTTCCGACCTTGCCCTGATCAAGATCGACGGCAAGAACCTGCCCAGCCTGCCCATCGGCGACTCCGACAAATTGAAGGTAGGAGAATGGGTGATCGCCGTTGGCAACCCATTCAATCTCAACAGCACCGTGACCGCCGGCATCGTTAGTGCCAAGGCCCGCTCACTCTACGCCAACGGTGTGGAATCTTTCATCCAGACCGACGCAGCGATTAACCAAGGCAACTCTGGAGGTGCATTGGTCAATACCCAGGGAGAACTGGTCGGCATCAATGCCATGCTCTATTCACAGACTGGCAGTTACAGCGGTTATGGATTTGCCATTCCCACCACAATCATGAACAAGGTGGTGAGCGACCTGAAGAAATATGGCACCGTGCAGCGCGCCATGCTTGCCATCATGGGCCAGGACGTGCACAACTATATCGACAGCCAGAAAGACAAAGGCACGGAAGTTGACCTCGGCACCAACGACGGTGTCTATATCAGTAAGGTGGAAGATGGTGGCGCAGCTGCGGAGGCCGGCATTGAGGAAGGCGACGTCATTGTCGCTATCGACGGCAAGAAAGTCTCCAAGATGGCAGAGCTTCAGGAAATTGTAGCCTCCAAGCGTCCTGGCGACCAAGTGAAGATCACCTATCTGCACAAGAAAGCCAAGAAAGAGAAGACCGTGACGCTGAAGAATGCCCAAGGCAACACGGAAGTGATGAAGACAGCCGACCTCGACATCCTCGGTGCTAACTTCAAGGCCATCACCGACGAACAGAAGAAGCAGCTGAATATCAGCTATGGCGTGGAGATCACCAAGGTGAACAAAGGCAAGCTTCAGGAAGAAGGCCTCTCGAAGGGATTCATCATCCAGAAAATCAACGACGAGCCCATGAAGACGGTGGACGACATCCAGAAAGCCGTGAAGGAAGCCTCGATGAGCAAGGAGCCCGTGCTCTACATCCAAGGTATCTATCCCACCGGCAAGAAGAAATATTTCGCTGTGCCGTTGAAGGATTAAAGACATCGCAGCCACCCCCTCATTGAAGGCTCTGTGGGGCAGGATCGCAAAAACAGGCAAATGCGCAAATATTTGCGCATTTGTTTGTTTTTTTGCCGAAAAGGTCGTACTTTTGCATTCACTTAGACTTTTGCCACATGAGACAACTGAAAATCACGCAATCGATCACAAATCGAGAGAGCGCATCGCTCGACAAGTATCTTCAGGAAATCGGCCGCGAGGAACTCATCTCGGTAGAGGAAGAAGTGGAGTTAGCCCAGCGCATCCGCAGGGGTGACCGCAAAGCCTTGGAGAAGCTTACCCGCGCCAACCTCCGTTTCGTGGTCTCTGTGGCGAAGCAATACCAGAACCACGGTCTGAGCCTTCCCGACCTGATCAATGAGGGCAACCTGGGTCTGATCAAGGCAGCGGAGAAATTCGATGAGACCAGAGGTTTCAAATTCATCTCCTATGCCGTGTGGTGGATCCGGCAGAGCATCCTCCAAGCCATCGCTGAGCAGAGCCGCATCGTGAGACTGCCGCTCAACCAAGTCGGATCGGTCAACAAGATCAACAAAGTGCTCAACCAGTTTGAGCAGGAGCATGAGCGCCGTCCGAGCCTCGACGAGCTGGCCGCTTCTGTCGACTTGCCTGAAGACAAGATCGAAGACGCACTGAAGGTGAACACCCGCCACATCTCCGTCGATGCTCCCTTCGTGGATGGGGAGGAGAACAGCCTGCTCGACATCCTGCCCAACACCGACTCTCCCATGGCCGACAACGAACTCGTGATGGAGTCGCTCCGCAATGAGATCAACCGTGCCCTGCTCACCCTCAACGAGCGTGAGCGCCGCATCATCGAAGCCTTCTTCGGCATCAACCAACCAGAGATGACCCTGGAGGAGATCGGCGAGAAGTTTGGCCTCACGCGGGAGCGAGTGCGCCAGATCAAGGAGAAAGCCATCCGCCGTCTGCGTCATAACACCAAAAACAAGTTGCTCAAGTCATATCTTGGCCAATAAATGCCATTAAGACCTTATTTTGAGGTATAAAGATTATCAAACATATCCCATGAGGAAAATCATATTCGCAACAACATTGATTGCCTTGATGCTGCATGTGCTGCCAGTGTCGGGCAAGATGCGCTGCACACCTGTCTATATCTTCGGCGTATCCGCCTCATTCAACGATTCCATCGTCTATTTCACTGAAATCCAAGTGCTCGACAGTGCATGGATTGACGAGAAGAGCGATTTCCTGGTGAAACGCAGCGAATACTCGATGCAACTGCGTGATCATTTCAAATCCCTCAGCAATTCTTCCCGCACCTGTCTGGTGGCTTTCGCTACCTCAGAAAAGGATATTCTGAAGAAATATGCGAAAATGCGCTCACAATTCGGCGACAACAAGAAAAAACATTCCCGCTCGTATGACATCCGGACTGTAGACGCCGACGAGTTCAGATTTCAGTCTTTGGCTCCCGACGACCTTACCGAAGCCGTGACAGAAACGAGCAAGAAAGCCGTCAAGCGAGCCAAGAAGACGAAAGAGAAGATTTCACAGGGCGTCATCAAAGAAGGGAAAAAGCGCAGCTCCAGCGATGAGGAGAGCGACGTTCCCCCATCAATGCCCCCACGCCATTAATGCAAACGGCATTCGCGAATTGACAGAACCCATCCAAACCACAAAACAACATCACAATGAACGAAACGAGGTATTTCGAGATCGGCGAGCTCTTCATCAAGATCACTTTCGTCGATAACAAATACAACAACATGGGTATGCTCACCTCATTCTTCCCCTTCATGGTGAGTGAGAAGCCCGACGATGAGCTTATACTCGACATCACGGTGGACGACACGCTGAAACCCATAGAGAAGAGCCGACGCGACCGCATACGCGATTTTGAGTCTGGCAACGGCAATATCATCGTCGACCTGATAGAGGGTGGAGGCTACCAGTTTATCTTCAAGGACCCCCGCGGCGCTGAATGCGGCATGTTTCAGATCGACAAAAGCTGCAAATATGTGAAGGCTGCCCTCAACGGCACTTTTGACATGCGCAAGTTTGGTCTCCAATCCACCATGATGCTGTGCTACGCCATCGCCGGCTCATTCAAGCACACGGTCATGATCCATGCCTCGCTCGTGCGTCACAACGGCTATGGCTACGCTTTTCATGCCGTGAGCGGCACTGGCAAGTCAACCCAGGTGAGCAACTGGCTTCGCTATATCCCCAACTGCGATTTGATGAACGACGACAACCCAGTAATCCGTGTGATCGACGGCAAGGCCTATATTTACGGTTCACCTTGGAGCGGCAAGACCACTTGCTACAGGAAAATCAAAGCTCCTCTCGGTGCGCTGACCCGCATCGACCGTGACGACCACAACTGGGTGGAGAAATTGTCACCCATTCAGGGTTTCACCTCTGTTCTCCCATCATGCAGTTCGCTGAAATGGGACATTCCTGTCTACCGCAACGTGTGCGACACTGTCACCAAGATCGTGGAAAACGTCGGTACCTATATCCTGCACTGCCTGCCCGACAGGGAAGCTGCTGAGGTGTGTCACGCCGGCATCGCCGTGAAGGAGGCGTAACTTAAGCTATCCAGACCATGCTCAACCGCAACAACAGTTTTTTCAAGTGGCTCCACACTCATGACGGTGGCCAGAAGGTGATTCGACAACGAGGTACGAAGAACATCCCGCTTGAGAACCGCCTCTTCTTCCCCGTCATCGTGGAATACATCAAAGACGGACACACCGTGACCATCAACCTCCGAGGCAACAGCATGCGTCCCTTCCTGGAATCGGAACGCGACCGCGCCATGCTGACCCGCCCAGAACATCTGCGCGTCGGCGACCCCGTCTTGGCTGAGATAGAACCGGGGCATTTCGTGCTTCACCGTATCCGCAAGATGGAAGGAGACAACGTGACACTGATGGGTGATGGCAACCTCAACTGCGAATATTGCAAGGTGGAGGATTTCCGAGCCGGAGTGATCGGTTTCTACCGCAAGGGACGCAACACCATCGACCGCACAGACGGCATGAAATGGAAAGTGTACTCCTGGTTTTGGACGCACCTGCGACCCTTCCGCCGCTACCTGCTTGCCGCATACCGTTACATCTGGCTCAACCTGTTTCCTCTGAAATATCCCAAATACGCCAACGAGATACAGTTAGACCAACCCACAGCCTATAAGATCAAGAAACAATAAAACCATCATTTCCAAATTATGAAAGCAAAAAAAGGATTCAACCTGCGTGAGATCTGCGGTGAGCAGATCATCGTAGCAGAAGGTAGAGAGAACATTGATTTCACTAATATCATCAGCATGAACGAATCATCGGCTCTGTTGTGGAGAAGCGTTCAGGACAAAGAGTTCACCGTCGACGACTTGGCAGACATCCTCGTCGAAAACTACATGATCGATGAGAACACCCCACTCGACCGCGAGCGCGCCCTGAAAGACTCACAGGCCATGCTTGATAAATGGATCGAGGCTGGCATCGTCGAAGAGTAGGCCAAATTCTGTTCTTTACCAGATATAGGAAAGGGGCATGTCATGATACCACATGGCATGCCCCCTTTTCTTGCTCAGCTGTCGCATCTGATTCATAGTGCGATCTGCCACATCGTGATGGAGTAAGGAGCGACGTCGACCGTCATTTTATTCTTCACCTTCACGGTCTCGGTCTGTGGCTTCACTGGCTGCTGGCTGTCATTGTTCTCATCATCCGGCTGACCTGCGATCACCGTCTTTGTGGCCACACTCTTGAGGCCCTTGAAACGCGAGAGGTCGATGGATGCACGCTTGGCTTCGGCACCTGCATTGCAGATCTTGACAAAGAGCTGGCGTGTCTTGGTGTTCAGCACCACCGACTGGCCCTGTAAGTTGGAAGCATCCTGGATATCGACACAATCCCCATAGAAATAATTACCCGAAGACAGGCCGAACATCTGCTGCACATAATAGCTGCAAGTGAGGAATGTCTTATCATTGTCGAAATAGATCAGGTCGGGGTTCCAGTTCGTGGCATTCTTGCGGGCGAAGAGCGGTGCATAGGATGTCATGCACACCACATCGCCGTTGCGCTCCACATGGAGGAGATACAGTCCCTCAGCCAAGGCATCAATAAGCTTCTTGTCTTTAGCGGCATACTCACCCAAGTAGACTTTCGTCTTACGGTCACGAGGATAGTTGTCATACTGCCGGCTCTTAAGGAAATAGTCGCGTGGCTCATAATAATGCTCGTCAAGAATGGGCAGACCGATTTCATCAGCCAGTTTCCATCCCTCCTCAAAGTCGCGGTTGCCTGGATGTGAGCCTGGCCCTGCCGTTCCCACAATGATGATTTCAGGATGGGCAGCCCTCACCTTATTATAAATATACTTGAAACGCTCGATGAACTCTGGAGAGATACGCTCTTCATTGCCCAGACCAAGGTATTTCAGGTTGAAGGGTTTGGGATGCCCTGCCTCTGCACGCACGCGTCCCCATTTGGTGTTCACATCACCATTGGCCCACTCGATCAAGTCAAGTGCCTCGTCTACCCATTCGTCCATCTGGTCCATCGGCACCCAATCCTGAGCCTGGTCTTTCATGCCCCAGCCACCATTGGTTCCCTGGCAACTGACACCACAAGGGAGGATGGGCAGTGGTTCCATACCCACGTCCTCGCAGAACTGGAAGTACTCGAAATACCCCAATCCCATCGACTGATGGTAGCCCCAAGTGTTCTTCAGTCCACGACGCTGCTCCTTGGGACCCACGGTCGTTTTCCAACGATAGGTATCCCAGAATCCATCGCCGCCACCATGCACCACGCATCCCCCGGGGAAACGCATGAATTTCGGATGAAGAGCCTCGAGTGCCTCGGCCAGGTCTTTCCGAAGTCCATGGCCCTTATAAGTATCCTGTGGCATCAGCGATACCATGTCGATATCCAAAGTACCCGTGGAAAGTGCCAGAATCTGCAAAGAAGCCTTGGCGGCATTCTCCTTTGCCACCAACTGCGCTTCATACTTCTTCCAGTCCGAGGAGTTGACATCGATCACGGCATCCGCAATCAGTTTGGGATCTCTCCCCCACCCCTGTGGCTCGACCAATGCCACACGTACTTGTTTTGCCTCCCCCTTCACATTGCGCAGGAAAGCCGAAAAATTATACTGTGCCCCGGCCTTGACCGAGATACCGTCGAAACCATCGTTCTGGATGCCGAAACCTGTCCATCCCTTGAAATCGTAGTAATGCCCCACGCGCTCAATGAAGAGCCGCATGAAAACCGGGTTGTTGGGGTGAATCGGATTCTCAGAGAGCGGTTGGAGATGTCCGAGGGAGTGCCCGGGCCGTATCATCCGCCAGGCGGTGCCTGGTCCCCACCCGTCACGCTCGGTCGGATTGAACTCAAAAGATCCGTTCTGGATCAGTTCAGCATACAGTCCACCATCGGCGGCACTGCTGATATCTTCGAAGAAGATGCCGATAAGTTCATCACTGATCGCCTTTCCTCCAGCGGGGGGCGACACAGGTTTCTGGGCTGAAACGCCCCAAGCGGCTGCCAGTCCGACAGCCAATAGAGAAGCTCGTCTAAACATAGTCATTAATATAGTTTTTAAAGTTTTTTGCGAAGATACTCAGAATCTTCCAAACTGGCAATAGCAGCAACCATTTGGTGACAAATCATGAAGAAATTGATACAGGATTTACCAGAATGGCACAAAAACGAAACAGGTCTGAGACACCCAGAGCAACATGAAGAGACACCCAAAATCTTTTATACAGCAAAAACAACAATTCATCGTTGTAATTCAGAATATTTTCCTATATTTGCATCACGCAGCCAATGACAAGCATCGGAGGCCATTCACGCAATAAGCTAACATCCAATCACACAAAAAAAATAAGCAACATGAAAGTCATCAACACATCCAATGCCCCAGCCGCAATTGGCCCATACAGCCAAGCTATCCAAGTAGGAAATCTCATTTACACCTCAGGTCAGCTGCCCATAGACCCGAGCACTGGTCAATTCCCAGAAGGTGGCATCAAGGAACAGACACGCCAATCTCTTCTCAACGTGCAGGCAATCCTGCAAGAGGCCGGTCTGGGTATGAGCAATATCGTTAAGACCACTGTCTTCATGGCAGATATGGGCGACTTCGCAGATATGAACAGTGTCTATGCGGAGTTTTTCACCATGCCTTATCCCACCCGTTCCGCTGTGGCCGTGAAAACGCTGCCGAAAGGTGCTTTGGTAGAGATCGAAGTCGTCGCGGCATGTTTGGACAAGGGCTAATCGAGACATCCAGGCACAGGATAATGCTCTGACGGTCAGAGAGATGAAAAATCAAAAAGAAACCGCAAGGACTTGTCTTGACAGAGTCCTTGCGGTTTTATAGGAACAACGTGACTTGAAAAGCTGGAAAAGTGGGAGTCAGGAGGCGATGAAGGAGAAAGGAAGGGTGAATTTCACGCTCACGTTTCTTCCATTCTGAATGGCAGGAATCCATTGTGGCATCATACTTAATCGGTTGACGAGCTCATCTGCAAACATCGGGTCAGATGATTCCTCAACTTGAATGTTGTCTACGAATCCATTCTCATCGATGACGAAGGAGACGACAACCCGTCCCGCAACAAAATTGAGGTCCGACATCATCGGATAGGAGATATTGTTTTCAATCCAGTCGGCAAGTGCTTGGTCACCACCAACGAATTGAGGCATCTGCTCCTGAACATTGTTCTCGGCATTGATATCCTGAGCGGTTGCAAACTGGAAAGACATCAAGCAAACGGCGATCACTGCTAAAATCTTTTTCATCATGAATAGTTTTAAATGTTAATATTGGGGTTAATGATTATTTCTGATGCAAAGATAAGGATGAAAAAGACAGTGGTGAAATGGTTTTCGACGAGCTGCTGGTTTTTTTTCGACGAAAAGCAAAAAAAAATGACCCCCGCCAATTCCTGCACCTCACGGTGGAGGAATTTTTGGGTGTCACAGAATTAAAAGATCAGCATTGAAAAATTTTCTTTCTTGTTTAATACCCTGAAACTAACACTCAAATTATCCTGTTGAGTAAAAATATGAATTAATCTATGAGAATAATCTTATAGCCGTACTTTCACACTTGCAGTACGGGGAGGAATAAGCCCAACAAAGAAACCCATGTCGCCTATGTATCCTCACCGGCGTATGAATCCCATCGTCGTTATCGCAAAGCATGACAAGGACGCTATTATCCCTATCATCAAGCAATACTAATCGTCAAAGTCGTGTTTATTCCTCAATCAATTATGACGCAAAAATAATACAATTTCACGACATCAGCAAAGAAAACCTCTTTTTTTTTGAATTTGTGCCGAAAAAACGACGCCCAGACTGCATTATTCGCCAAAAAAGACGTAATATTTGGTATTTCACTGAAGATTTCATAATTTTGCAAAATAACATCATCAATACACGACATACATGAAAAAGATTCTCATGAGCATCCTATTGCTCATTGGTTGTGTCCAGACGACCTGGGCAGAAAAAGTAGAAAGGCCCAAACTCGTGGTGGGCATCGTAGTAGACCAAATGCGATGGGACTACCTCTATTATTATTATGATCAGTATGGTGAGGATGGACTGAAACGGCTGTTGAAGGACGGCTTCAGCTGCGAGAACACGATGATCAACTACGTACCCACCGTGACTGCTATCGGCCACTCAACGACCTATACAGGTTCGGTGCCGGCCCTGACAGGCATTGCCGGCAACAATTTTTACCTGAATGGCAAAAACGTGACCAGTGTGACCGACACCACCGTATATGCTGTGGGCAGTGACAAAGCGAGCCGCTACGGCAAATGCTCGCCCAGGAACATGCTGGCCAACACCATCGGTGACCAGTTGAAAATAGCCACGGATTTCAAATCAAAAGTCATCGGCGTGGCACTCAAGGACCGGGCTTCTATTCTCCCCGCCGGACACGCCGCCGATGCCGCTTATTGGTGGGACGAAAAAGCCGGACATTTCATCACCAGCAGTTACTACATGGAGCAACTGCCTCGTTGGATGGAGACTTTCAACCGTAATCATCATACCGAGTCGGGCTTTGACATCAAGACCTCGACAAAAGGGGTGACAATGACTTTCAAGATGGCAGAGGAGGTGGTGCAACGCGAGCGGCTGGGCAAGCATGAGCAGACCGACATGATCGCCGTGAGCATCTCTTCGACTGATGCCATCGGACATACTTACAGCACACGTGGCAAGGAGAACCACGACGTGTATATGCAATTGGACAAGGACCTCGCCCACTTCCTTCGTGTGCTCGACAACGAGGTGGGACGTGGCAACTACCTGCTTTTCCTGACCGCTGACCACGGTGCCGTTCACAACGGCAATTTCCTCAACAGCCACAGACTGCCCGGAGGTGGGTATTCCGGCTCTTCCGTCGCTAAAGAACTGGACAAGCACCTGAGCACGGTTTTCGGTAAAGAGGGGAAATATGTCAAGGCAATGATGGACTGCCGCATCTACCTCGACCATGATTTTATCGACAGCAAAGGGATTGATCTCCAAGCCGTGAAAACTGAAGCAGTGAAATGGTTGAAAAAAGATCCACAGTTTGCCTACGTGACGGATTATGAGGACATCAGCAACCAGAGCATCCCGCAGTTTCTCCGCGAGCGTATCATCAACGGCTATCACCGCATGCGCAGCGGCGACCTCATGGTCGTGCTGCAGGGCAGCCACATGTATGGCACCGTAGGCCCCGACTATAAAGGCACTTCGCACGGCACATGGAATCCTGACGACTCACATATCCCCTTGCTCTTCATGGGATGGCATGTGAAGAAAGGCAGCACGAACACCCCGACTTACATGACCGACATCGCCGCTACGGTGTGCGCCATGCTCCACATCCAGATGCCTGACTGCTGCATCGGAAACGCTATTCAAGAAGTTTGGAAGTAATTCTACAGCGAATAACAACTGAGAATTGCCCGATAGCCTATTCGCTGTCGGGCAATTCCGTAAACGAACGTCTACGACGGGCATAATACTGCCACAACAGCGACAGGCTCATCCGTTGGGGTACACGCTCTACAAGGCGTTCCCGTTGAATCCGTTCCCTGTCGGCCTTAAAATCAGGAAGCCATTTCCTGAATGCTCTCCTGGCTTGGAAAATGGCCTTGCAGTCGCCCCAGTTCCGATTGAGAAGAAGGGTCTGTAATGCTGCGAGATAGTCGAGGAACCAGCGTTCCACCATCACCCTGTGTAACTCCTTCTCCGGAAGATTCTTGTAAAGCATCGTCAGGTTGTTACGGAAGTTAAGGAACGTTTTCCGGGGATTTCCCTTTGGCAAGGTTCCACCGCCCAGATGGTAGACCTTACTGTCGGTGACGCAAAAGACCTTCCGCCCCATGAGACGGAAACGCCAGCACAAGTCGATTTCCTCATTGTGTGCGAAGAAGCGGGCGTCCAATCCGCCATATCTGAAATAATCCGATGCCCTGACCATCAGACAAGCCCCCGTTGCCCACATCACCTCGCAAGTAGCATCATATTGTCCTTGGTCTTTCTCCACTACATCAAAAATTCTTCCCCGGCAAAACGGATAACCCAATCGGTCGATGAAACCACCTGCTGCACCAGCATACTCAAAAGCACTTCGGTCGGTGTCGGAGAGCAACTTGGGCTGGCATGCCGCTGCTTCCTGATGGTGATCCATAAAATCAACAAGTGGCGTAAGCCAATGGGGGGTGACTTCGACATCGGAATTGAGCAAGATGAAATATTCTGCTTCCACCTGTCGCAGGGCCTTATTATAACCCTCAGCAAAGCCCCAGTTGCGATCAAGCAAGATCAACCGTACTTCGGGAAACGCAGAGCGCAAATAAGCCACGGAATCATCTGTCGATGCATTGTCGGCCACATAGACCACGGCCTCATCAGCAGAACAAGTCAATACCGAGGAAAGATAATGCTCCAGCATTTTCTTCCCATTCCAGTTCAGAATCACCACTGCTACCTTGTCCATATTAACTATCGCTGAATGATTTGTGCCATCAAGGCTGTCTTGTCATGATTGAACCCCAGCAACCGCACGTCAACCAACTGATTGTCGAGACTGGCGTCAGCCTGATCGGCCGCCAGCTCCACCCGTATATAATTAGGTGTGAAACCATGCATTGCTCTGCCCCGGGAGGATTTCTCGAAAAGCACCTCTGCCTCCTTTCCTATCCACTGCTGATAGAATGCATGGGTCTTGCGGTCGGACATCTCAAGCAGCACCGCCGAACGCCGTTTCTTCTCCACTTCACTGACCACATGCGGAATACGCAAAGCGGTTGTCCCTGGTCTTTCGGAATAGGGAAAGACATGCAATTGCGTGACATCCAAAGACTCCAGGAAATCTCGCGACTGAGCAAAGCACTCGTCAGTCTCTCCTCTCATGCCCACGATCACATCCACCCCAATGAAGGCATGCGGCATGAGGTCCTTGATCAACTGGATCTTATGTGCGAACAATGCGGTGTCGTAACGGCGGTGCATCAGTTTGAGCACTTCATCAGAGCCACATTGCAAAGGAATATGGAAATGAGGCATGAATGCCCTGCTCCTGGCGCAATACTCTATCAACTCGTCGGAGATAAGGTCAGGCTCCAAGCTACTGATACGATAGCGTGAAATCGATTCCATCTGGTCAAGCGCCTTCACCAAATCGATGAAATGCTCACCTGTGTTCTTGCCAAAGTCACCGATATTCACACCAGTCAGCACGATCTCCTTCCCTCCCTCGTCTGCTGCCTGGCGTGCCTGCTTGACCAAATTGTCAATGGTGGTGCTGCGGCTGAAGCCACGGGCATAAGGTATGGCGCAATACGTGCAGAAATAATCACAGCCATCCTGCACTTTAAGAAAAAAACGAGTGCGGTTGCCCCTGGAACAACTCGGAGCAAAGGTCTTGATGTCCTTGGTTTTCGTGGCATGGTATCTGTGCAGAGAAGCCTGTTTGGCCTCGCCCCCCCAAGCATCTGAAAGATACTGCACCAGAGAGGCCTTCTCATTCGCCCCCAAAACCAAGTCTACCCCATCCATCTCGCTGACGGTCTGAGGAGCCAACTGCGCATAGCACCCTGTGACAACCACAAACGCCCCCGGATGCTTTCTCACCATCCGATGAATCGCCTGACGACATTTATGATCAGCCACATCAGTGACCGAACAAGTATTGATGAGACATACGTCAGCGACCTCACCCTCCTTGACCGTCACAATGCCTAATTCCTGAAGCATGCGGCCAAAGGTGGAAGTCTCAGAGAAATTGAGTTTACAACCCAGGGTATAATAAGCAGCTTTCTTGCCTTGAAACGCAGAAGAAACTATCATTTGATCGTATCAGATAAAAAAGATCGAACTGTGAATGATGCAAAAGTACAACAATATCTCGACAAAGGCGATGGTTGGCCAACTTTTTTTGACCGAAAAACCTGTTTTCTCGCTAAATGTGTAGGCACACAAATTATTTAACTTTTCTTAACCATTTGCAACTTATTGATTATCAGTTTGTTGTCAAAATGTTACAAAAGTCTAAGAAAAAAAACTAAAAAAAAGATTTGCGAATCAAAAATTATATATACCTTTGCGCTGTTTTAATAAACAATTGAATATTTTACAGTTTTAAAAAAGCAAAGAAAATGAAGAAATTGGTATTTATGTTCGTAGCAATGGCAGCTATCTCTTTCGCTGCTTGTACAGACTCCAAACCCGCTCAGGAAGCTACTGAGGATACAGCTGCTGCTGTTGAGGAAGTTGCTGACAGCGCTGCTGCTGTTGAGGAAGTTGCTGACAGCGCCGCTGCTGCTGTTGAGGAAGTTGCTGACAGCGCCGCTGCTGCTGTTGAGGCTGCTGCTGACAGCACCGCTGCCTAATTTCCAACGGACTGAATCAAAAGACACCGTCAAATCGAGAGATTTGGCGGTTTTTTTGTAATTATATCCGATCCACACGTCACAAATCCAAACTTTTTATTACCTTTGCTCTCTCCGATTATCATCTTGACTATTCACCAAAGACACCGGATATATGGGAAAATTTCTCAAAAGTTGCCTGAATGGCATTTTTATGGGTGCCAAGCCATGGATTTTTTTTGGCTTGCTGATTCCTATTCTGTTTTTTGTTGTCCAC
Organism: uncultured Prevotellaceae bacterium; assembly: GCA_946540735.1. GTDB lineage: Bacteria > Bacteroidota > Bacteroidia > Bacteroidales > Bacteroidaceae > Prevotella. Next base: position 74,989 of record CAMNIN010000005.1, read on the forward strand.
CCCTTCGATCCTACTGTCGTATTCGGTCTATCCATTCTTGTAGTGGCATTGTATCTCACCAACAAATGGAAGAAAGAGAGGCCCGCAGCTAAGAAAGCCACCGAGGAGGCCCAAAAAGCCGGAGTGAAGTTTGTCGGCATCGATCCTGAGGATGAGACCAAGGAGAGCCCGCTCAAACGTTTCGAAAACAAATTCTACCCCCTTATGTGCACCTGCATCCTGTCGGCCTGTATGCTCAGCTGTTCTTACCAGATGATCCATAGGAATGCCACAGAACGTGAGCGCAAGGCTGCGATGCTGAGCATACCTTCACAAGTAGCCACCCCAACAGGTGAGGGGCGGAAAGTGGCTCTTACCGATTCCACTGCCGTTACGGAATGGAACATCAACAACATCGATATGGTGCACCTATCGGATCCCGACCAATACGTGACCAACAGCGACAGCATCCTCAGCCAAGAAACGGTGGACCAAATGAACACGATGCTGCAAGAACTTGACTCCATCGGCAAAGTGAAAACCGCAGTGGTGATTTGCCACAAGTTGTCTAACAATGACTCCTACCGCACCGCTGTAGACCTGATGAACAAACACAGAATCGGAAGTACGGAGACCGGCAAGGGTGTTTGCATCGTGGTGGCCTACGACCAGCACAAGTATACCATAGCTCCCAGCCGTGACATGGAAAGTGATTTGCCAGATGCGTTGTGCAGCCAACTGGGGCGCACCCAACTGGAGCCCTATTTGAAGGGCGAACAACCCGACAGTGCCATGCTTTGCCTCACTCAAGCCCTCAGCAAATATGTGCTGGATCTGCAGAAGACCGCTCAAGAAGACGAGGGAACCTTCTCACTGAAAAAGAGAGGTCTGTTCAACGGCCAGTCGGGCATGAACATGCTGATCATCCTCGTGCTCTGCATGCTGTTTGGCTATCTCGACGACCAACATAAATGGACGAAGCCCGTGAAGAACGCCGCCTCCGCCGCCAATCTTCCTACGGAAGGAAAGCAGAAAGAGCAAGAAAAGCGTACTGAAGAACCCGAGACACCTGTTCCGCCTAAGAGAAAAGGTGGATCGTATGGCGGTGGGTCATCAGGTGGCGGTGGAGCTACTGGCAGTTGGTAAGTCCCTCTTCACCATTTTTCAAAACGACATCAAACTATCAACATTATGAAAATCAGGATTTATTTTACGACACTGGCCATCACACTGCTCAGTATCACCATGCTGAGCTCATGCTCCACCAAGCAGAGTGCCATACGCCACTTACAGAATCTCTCCTACGACCTGCGTGACAACAGCAGCTACTACACCATCAAAGACTGGCAGGATGTCGCCAAGGAATTCGCCGAACTACGCGACAAGATGGCACGCTTCCGTTACACTCCGGAAGAGCGTCGGAAAATCGGAGAGATCGAAGGACAATGTGCCCGCTACATGGTGCAAGGCATCAAGAACGGTGCTATCAACGGCATACTCGGTGTGGGCAATGAAATCCGCGGGATTCTCGACGGGCTGGGCATCAAATACTGATGCTCCTCAATCCTCCTTGAAATGAATGATATCCATATACCGGCGAATCACATCTGGTTTGCCGGTATGTTTTCCTTTATCCTCGCTGATCTTACAGGTATCGTTATAGAAATCCCATGACTCTGTGATCTTGGCTGCTACGAGTTTGATGACGATATTCATCGGCGTGATGCCTTCGAAATCATTGGTGAAATGCGTGCCGATACCAAAAGATGGCTGACAATAGTCCTGTGCATACTGATGAATCTTGATGGCACGGTCAGTATCCAACGCATTGCTGAAAATCACCTGTTTGGTACGAGGATCGATACCCAGCGATTTGTATTTCTCCACGATTTTGCCCAATTGCTCATAATTGTCACCACTATCAATCCTCAAGCCCTTAAACAAATTGGCGAAGTCTTCTGAGAAGTTGAGGCTGAACAGATCCCATCCGAAACTGTCGTACAGGAAGGTGCCAAGAGCTCCCCTGAACGTATGCCGCCAAGAGTTCATTGCGATATGATTGGCCATCTGCGGTCCGTACATGGCGGCAATGGCGCAGATAAACTCATGAGCCATCGTCCCGACAGGTGTCAAATCATATTTCATGGCCAAGTAGACATTGCTTGTGCCAACGAAAGTGCCTGGCCATTTCTGTGAGTTTTGACACTCACTCATGGCTTTTACCACCACGTCCTCAGACGCAAAGGATGCTCTGCGACGGGTACCGAAGTCACTGTAGCAGCAACCCGCACCCAACAAGCGTTCGGCTTTATGATAGGCCTTGGCGTAGCATTTCTCATAATCGAGTTTCCCAGTCTGTCCAGTCATCTCGTAAAAAAGTTCGGAAATCATGGCCAGCAACTTCACTTCCAGCAGAATCGTGTTGGCCCAATAACCTTCGATCTCAAGGTGCAGGTGACCCTCGTCATCCTGCCAGGCCTTCACCCAATTCCTATCAAACCGGAAACCTTTCAGATAAGGATAGAACCAGTTGGGTATATAGTAGCATTTCCGCTTCATGAAATCGATTTCCTCAGCTGTGATCATCACTCCCTCAAGGGCAGCCACCTGCCTGTTGAGTTCATCAGCAAAGCCCTCCGGGTAGACTGTATGATTACGGTCTACGAACTGGTATTTGACCATCGCCCGGGGATAATTGTCGATGACAGCACAGCACATGGAAAACTTATAAAGATCGTCGTCGGTGAAATGGGTGATAATTTGCCTCATAGTGTAGAGAATTAGTTGATGAGAATATGCCAAACGGCTTTGTATCATGCAAATATAGACAAAAATCCTGATATTTGCCTTTTATGGATGGAAAAAACGGAAATTTTGCCTAAATTTGCACCATCAAAACCCAAATTCAACAACAATCATGCTAATTATCAATTCTTACGAGGAATTTGCTTCTCATTTAGGAGAAGAGCTGGGCCACTCAGAATGGCTTGCCATCGATCAGGAGCGCATCAATCTCTTTGCTGACGCCACACTCGATCATCAGTGGATTCACGTGGATACCGAGCGTGCCAAAACAGAGAGTCCCTATAAAAGCACTATAGCCCATGGTTACCTCACCCTGTCATTGCTTCCCCACCTATGGGACGAGATCATCCAGGTGAACAACATCAAGATGCTCGTCAACTACGGTATGGACAAGATGCGCTTCGGACAGCCCGTCGTCACTGGCAGCCGTGTGCGCTTGGTGACCAAACTGCATAACATTCAGAACCTGCGTGGCATCTGCAAGACAGAAATCGACTTCAAAATCGAGATAGAAGGACAGCGAAAGCCTGCCCTTGAGGGTATCGCCTCATTCCTCTATTATTTTATCTGATCTATCCCCGCAGGGATAGAAGATGGTGTAACCGCAATTGTAGATGAAAGGGAAATGCGTCATCCTGGCTTTAGGATCCAATGAAGAGGGGGAAGCGAGGATTCTGCAAGCATTGACTCTGCTGAAGCCGATGCTTGAAGCGTTACGGGCTACTTCTATTTTATGCACGGCTCCTATCGGTGATTTAACGCAATCCTTTCACAACTGCATTGCCACTGGATACACCACAGAAGATGTGGACACGTTGTCAGCCCTTCTCAAGCAGGCGGAGCGTCGCTGTGGCGACCGAAAGAGCCTCCGTCAACAGGGAAAAGTCCTGATGGACATCGACCTTCTGGAGTATGATGGAATACGCTATCATGCCAAGGACTGGGACCGTCCTTACATCCAACGGCTCATGAGAGAAATCGGAAAAGACCATAACCCTATAGAAAAGTGAAGATGAGAACATACGGAAACCGATTGCGCCAGATGCTGATCATGGGCATGATGCTGGTGTCAAGCCATATCAGTGCCCAGGATTTCGACCAGTTTTTCCAGGACGCCACGCTGCGCATTGATTATATCTTTGCAGGTGACGCACGGCACCAAGAAATCTCTGTCGACGAGATTCACCAAGTGGACCACTGGTGGGGAAAAAGGAGACGACTCGCAGATTTACCCGTAAAAGGCAACGGACAACTCATCCTCCGCGACCACGCCAGCCATACAGTGATTTACAGAAACTCGTTCTCCACCCTCTTTCAGGAGTGGCTCTCTTACGACGAGGCTCACACTGTGCGCAAATCGTTCCAGAACGTGTTTCTCGCCCCGATGCCCAAAGATACTGTCGACGTGACCGTGGAATTGTATGACAACCGACAAGAAGTGATGGCGACACTCACCCATACCGTCGTACCCGGAGACATACTGATCCGAAAAACCGGATACGAGAACACGACGCCTTACGTCACCCTTCAGGAAGCAGAGAATCCTCAACGGTGCATACACATCACTTACGTGGCTGAAGGATATCAGGAAAAGGAGATGGACACCTATCTCCAAGATGCCAAGGAGGCCATGGAGGCACTTTTCGCCCATGAACCTTTTAAGTCGCTGCGCAACCGTTTTCATATCACCGCACTTCTCTCGCCCTCGGAAGACAGCGGCACCAGCATTCCTCGAAAAGGCATCTGGAAGAACACGGCCCTGCACTCCCATTTCGACACTTTCTACAGCGAGCGTTATCTGACCACGCTTCATCTCAAAGATCTGCATGACTTGTTGGCCGGCACCCCATACGAGCACATCATCGTACTGGTGAACACCGATCAATATGGCGGAGGAGGCATTCTCAACTCCTACAACCTTTCCATGACCCACCACCGGCTGTTCAAACCCGTCGTCGTTCATGAATTCGGTCACAGTTTCGCTGGTCTTGGCGACGAATACGCCTATGACACTGAGGAGATCCCCATGTATCCACCAGATGTGGAGCCATGGGAACCCAACTTGACTACACTGAAAGATTTCCATGGTAAATGGGAAGACCTGATCAAACCCGGCACCCCCATTCCAACTCCACTCTCGGATAATCCCAAGACCATCGAGAAAAGAGTGGGCGTGTTTGAAGGAGCTGGCTACGCCACAAAAGGGGTATACCGCGGGTGTCAAGACTGCAGGATGCGTACCAACGAGAATCCCGTGTTCTGCCCAGTGTGTGACAGGGCCTTACGTCAAATCATCGATTTCTATACCGATTAGATGCGGAAAACGGCATGGATCATCCTCATCACTATCCTCCTCGCCTTGCCTTTCATGGCTCAGGAGCCACTCGACCGTGACCGTTTGGGCATGGCGATCGAATACTTTCAAAGCGGGAAATACCACGAAGCGTTACTGCTCTTTGAGAAACTCGACAAGGAGTATACCCTCAACCCCCGCTACAAGGCTTTCATGGGAATCTGTTTCTATCACGAATGGCTGTATGAAGAAGCCTGCGACTATCTGGACAAATCGATTCCGCAACTGGAATCTTTCGCGCCCCATGAGCGGTCGGTCTATTATTATGCGGCAGGTGAGAGCCACTTCCAGCTCCAACAATACCAGGATGCCATCACCTATTATGAAAAGGCGCTCACAGTATGTTATGACAACGAGAAAGGCGATATCCTCTACCGTCTGGGGCTTTGCCACATGTTCTTGAGGCAATGGCAGGAAGCTTACGACAGCTACAACGCTGCCCTGGATAAGTTCATCGCATTCCGTGACACCCCCGACATGCAAGCCCGTATCCACCAGACAGGGCACATGATGAAAGGGTGTGAAGAACACCTCAAGAAAAGCAAGGGAGAAGCCAACATCTCTGCACCAGAGACGGATTCTCCTGACATCAAACTTCCTACTTTGATAACCCCGACCGACAGCGTGCCAGCCGAACCGAATCGTGTGGACACATCAAGAACGCTTCCCGACTCTTTCAAGGAGCCTGTCATACAGGGGAAAGATACCATTAGGAATGAGGTCCCGAATACCATCAACATCCAGGACCTGTTTCAACGGCAGGTGGAAATCAAGGACTGATTCTTACCTCATGCTGTCATCGACAAAACAGAGTGGCAGGAGATCACGCACTGAATTGACAGCATAGACACCATCGGTGCCATAGAGCAGAATACGAATGGGCTGTCCATAGCGCTCCTCCATCTCGAGGATCACCTGCCGGCAGGAACCACATGGTGTGACAGGCTTATGCATCAACCCGTTTTCATTCCTTGCAGCAATGGCCAGTTTCGCCATCGACATCTCAGGCCGCTGGGCCTGGGCAGCGAAGATCGCAGTACGCTCCGCGCACAGTCCGAGCGGGAAGACGGCATTCTCCTGGTTGGCGCCAATCACCACCGATCCATCCGTCAGCAACAGTGCCGCTCCCACCCTGAAATGAGAATACTTGGCGTTGGAATTGTCTGTCGCCTTAATAGCTGCCGCCACCAAATCCTGCTCGTCTACAGGAAGCTCCTCCAACTGCAAATATTCAACGTTGATTTTCAGTTCTATATTTTTCATAGGCTTAGTTATTTACTCTTTTCCGGTTTGTTTCACATATTCATAGCAGCCCAGATCTGGCTCCTCGTCACGCCGGATGCCCAAGCGGTCGAGGGGCAATGTCTCTAGTACTACAGCCTTGCCGATAGCTGTCGACGCCGAGTCGAGCCGGAAGTCATAGCTCAAGTCATCAATGTCCACCTTACGAAAATGCTTAGATCCGCATCCCACGGTGTCCTCTGGCAATTCCCACACGACATCGTGCATCCTGACTGTATCGGAAATGGCTGGTGTGCGCAGCATACAATGGTCGAAGGAATAATTGTAGTTGACCGTGGAGTCGGCTTCTCCCATGACGACATCATCGGCATATCCTGTCACAAGGCAGTTGATGCAGCTGAAATCATACAAAGGATATTTCCTCTCTTCCTTGAAATTGGCAAACCGCAGCGCAGCTCCCCGATTGGCATCGTAGGGATAGAACTGGGCTAAGGTGCACTGTAGCATCCTGGCCACTCCACCGTAAAACGCCACGCAATCATTGAGGGTGTTGGATATCTGGCAGTTGACCACATCCACCACTGCATGAGTCGACAGCAATCCATAACCCTGACAGTTGTGCACCACCGAGTTGTAAAGGCTCAGTTTGAGTTTCGAGACATCAGAAGAATCACAGACGATGCCATTGTAGGTGCTATGGATATCCGTGTAATTGATGCTGTTTTCGTAGGATGGTTCATGGAAATGGATGCCTCTCCACTGTCCGCTGACCCTGTCGTAAGGCAGGTAGTCAAACATATTGTCGATGCGGTCGCCTCTAAGCACCACGTTACGGTCGACCTCTCCGTCCACATGAAGTGAGCCATACACCTCGATTCCCGCATTCTCATGGAAATAGAGCGTGGTGCCTGCGCCAATAGTAAGCACAGCCCCCTCATTCACTGTGATACCTCCGTAAATAATCACCGGAGTCTCGGCGAGGATCGTGGAATCGCGGTCAATCACCATGTTAGAAATCCGCTGAGCGTCCCACGTCCATGCGTTGAGATTAACCTTTTGCTCTACCCCACTCTCAAGAGTGAACACCAGATTGTCTTCCAGAAGTGTCGGTTCGACACGGTTATTGGCTGGTGAAGTCAGTTCCACAAAGACCCTGATGCTATCGCGGTCGCGCACTTCGATATTATTCACCAGGAAACCCTCGGAAGCTCCCAGGTATGACCCGTCGACATTGACACGGAAGCCCGTCTGGTTGCCCCTCTCCAACCGGATGCTGTTGCATCGGATCCCATCACCCGATTTGTTGTAAACCCAAAATGTCTTCGTCACCGTGGGCACTTGCGAGAACACCGTGTCCAACGATACTGTGTCCTGGGAAAACGTCAATCGGTTAGCTGACGACGTAGTGAAACTATCGTCGTCGGAGCAAGAGAAGAGCATTGCCATCAGAAGCAATGTACTCAATATATGACAAGAATACCTAAACATCACTCATATAACGGCTCAAACCGCCCATTTATTGTATGCGACGACTTCCATGACCTCCGATCACATCACGGCATCAATCCAGCAGACCAATGCCATCAGAGATGCATTCCAGTTAATGGCGATCTCATTCGACGCATATGAAGCGGTGTGATCAAGATAAGACTCGTCGGGAGCCGATGAAGCGTATTCCAATCCAGAGCCTTTGTCTTGCTGTCCCGGATTGGGTCCGCCTACCAATAATCCAGGCATCGGGTCATCAACACCATCCGCAGACGACAATCGCTGATGAGGATTGTGGGGACTCTTCTGTCCGAAACCCGTGACATAACAATATCCCAATGGATTGCGGCCCAGCACATAGTCGAGGGAACGCAACGCATCTTTGAGGTATTTGTCACCCTGAACAAACTGATCAGCGAAAAGGAGTGCCACAGCTGGAGAGCAGAATTTCTCAGCCAGACATCCCCATCCAAAGTCAGAAGCCTTGTCGCCAAAAGGCGACATGAAATTGGATGTCGGTGTATTTTTCAAAGCCTGGTCGGCAAAATCTTTCAGTAGCATCTTGCAACGGTCGACCATGGCGGTGTCACCGGCTGTCAACCAAGCGTAGATACCCAGTCCTGAGACCATGCCCCATACTGGCACGGCAAACTTCTCGGGCATTACCTGTAATGCGGCATCACGATAATGCTGTCCGCCAGTGGCAAGAGCGAGTTGGGTGGCAGCCCAGAACCATTCATCCTTGGCATTTCCATCACCATATTCGCCTGTATTGACAGCGGGTTGGAATTTCTGGTTCATCACCTTTTGCCGATAGAAAGCATCACGGTGCTCATTGGCCCAAGCATAGGCAGCCTCAGCAGCTTTGAGCATTTGACCATCTATGCCCGGATAGTCTTTAGACCCTTTGAACAAACGGGAGGCTTGTGCCATGACAGCGGCGAAATCCAAGGCTGCAGTGACGGATTTCTGCACGACATACCTCTGCTGATGGCATTCTGACGGCATCACAAAGCCCTCGAAATCGGGAGTTGTCAGTTTATGATACACTCCTCCGTCGTATGGGTCCTGCATGGTGAGCATCCACTTGAGGTTATACATAATCTCATCGAGCAGGTCGGGAGTCATGTTGTCACGCTCAGGAATATCAAGCTTTAGCGAAGAGAAATACGCAGGGATCTGCTCATAGACCGCCAGCATCAGTCCGATGGTGAAGGCAGAATTGACAATATACTTATTATAATCGCCCGCATCATACCATCCGTAAGGAGAAGCGATCACCATCCCAGCTGGCCGCAAAGGTGAAGCAGCAGACGGATGAATCTTCACCTGGATATCAGGATGTCCCAGGGGACGCGCGAATTTTCCCGCCAACGAAGGGTCGATTTCCATACCGGAACGCATCATATAGAATGCTTGAATGGAGGCTTTAGCCAGATCTTTCATGGGATGGTCGCTGACCGTCACCCGTGCCTGCTGACCGTCCACGTTGACCATATACTCACCAGGAGCAGATATCTTGGAGAAATCGACGACATAACGTGTTTTTCCAGTAAACGGTGACACTGCGGTGCGAGAAGGACGGAGTTTAGCTACTTTTTTCCCATCCCCATCCGTCAAAACGATGGATTTTGGCTTGACTTGATCGATGATCAACACTTTCTCCTGTTGGGTGAAATAACCGACTTGATTGTAACGGATGGTGTTCTGGTCATCGGCCATCACGCCACTTGCACTAAGCAACAAAGCGAACAAGACTGTTTTTCTCATATTTTTCAGGTATTATTATTGAAGTTTTTTAATCAGAAAATCGGAAACGATGGTAGTGGCACGGTAGATATTCTGGCCAAAACCATGGTCGAAGGCATCCAGCAATACCCATTCACTACCAGGCCAGATCTGATGAAAACGCTCACCATAAGTATAAGGCACCACACGGTCGGCTGTGCCATGGACGATGAGAGCTGGTCCCTGATAATGAGCTGCCGTCTCGTAGATAGGCAAAGAGAAAGCGGCCTTGATATATTCCCGTCCTAATTTCAGGTTGCCATGAAGCGGTACGAACTCGGGAGGATCAAGCGGGTCGTAAGTGGCACCCATCGTACTTCCTCTGATTGCATCATCGCGGAGCACAGCGGCTGGTGCCATCAACACGACAGCACGAAAAGCATCCTTATCCAACTTGCCTGCTGTCATGGCAGCTACCACCCCTCCTTGTGAATGACCTACGATAGCCACATCGCTGACATACCGAAGGTCACGCACATACTCATAAACCTTCATGGCATCCTCTATCTCATTGGGGACGGTCATATCGACGAAATCACCCTCGCTCTCGCCGTGTCCGTTGAAATCAAAACGGATGCTTGCTATTCCATGACGCATCAGAGAATCGGCGATTAGCTCAAACATCGGTCCGTCCTTCCTGCCCGAGAAACCGTGGCACAGCATCACCATGGGGCATCGCTGTCCGGCAGCAAGCACCGGTTTCTGAATAATGGCAGCCAGAGTGCCCTTGCCACCGTCGATAGTGACACGTTCAGAAGTGCCCTTGAGGTCGACAGGACACTCTTTGGCCATGAGCTCAGTGAGCGTCCGCTCCAACTTGTCCGACAGAACAGTGCTCAGCACCACTTTTCCCTCCTTGTCGAGAATCAACATCGAAGGGATCCACTTCACGCCAAAAGCCTTTGCCACCTCAGAGTCGCGCATCGTCTTGAGTTCGCTGACCTGTGGATAGGTCAACTGATACTGGTCGACCGCCTTTTTCCATGGGTCATGTTCCTTATCAAAAGAGATACCGACAAACTGCACCCCCATTGGCGCGAATTTCTCATACATCCGCTTGATGTTGGGAATATCCTTTCGGCAGTCGGGGCACCAAGAAGCCCAGAAGTCAAGCACGGCATACTTTCCCTTGACCAACTTGCTCAACTTCTGGCTTTTGCCATTGATGTCCTTGATCTTGAAATCGGGTGCCACGGTTCCCTTCTTCAATAGGTCCGTAGCGTATTTTGCATCAGCATCCTGCTGCGCAAACTGAGCGAAAGCCGTCGACAAGGAGAGCGACAGCATAGCCATCAACAATCTTACACGCATGATTATCAAATATCAATGAAGGGCGCGGAAACCCGCGCCCAATCCTCATAAACGTTATTGAACTTTTTTGGCATATTGTTTGAACAGATAATACTCCGAATTGGCAAATTGCACTTTATACCAATCGGTTGTCTCACCTGTACAGATCAGCTTGTCACCCTTCTTCGGCCCCCGGATGGTTCCATCCTGCCATTTCAGGTAATCATATTTGAGACCGGGACCTTTACGCAGTCTGACACCCGTGCCGGTGACCAGCACCTTGCTACGGACCGGAGCCGGAGCGGCAGTCGTACCAGAAAGTTTGGCATACTGCTTGAAGACATAAGCCACATCATTGCCATATTTCACCTCATACCAATCGCCAGTTTGCCCCAAAAGCTGGAGTTTTGTACCCTTTTTGGGGCTCATCGTCGTGCCATTGGCATTCTTGTAGTAACCATAGTTGAGGCCAGGGCCAAATCTCATTCTAACACCCGTACCTGTAATAGTGACAAACTGTTCTGACTGGTTGATTTCCTCTACAACGAAGGAGTTATCGGCCTGTGCTGTAACAAAAGGCATGCTGAGCAAAATCATCATGCATACCCATAATTTTTTCATGCTGTTTACACTCATAATGATATCGTTTAAGTTAGTAATCATCCTTTTGGCAGGCCCGAAGTATGCCATTGGAAACAAGGACTCCCCTTGCAGAGAGTAAAGATACAAAGAAATTGGGAAACGACCATAAAAAAAGGCCATTCGCCTGCTGGTTTTAACTTTTTTTATTCAAGAAACGTCTTGGTGTAACTCTCAGCACCCCCTAGCATGAGTGGCTACCGCGCTGGGTAACTATTCAGCACTCCACTTTCCCTTCTTATGACCATCGGGATTTGTCGTTGTTCATCGGGATTTGTAATCCCGATGCTGTGAGTATCAGGATTTTTAATCCGCTAAAAGCGCATTGCAAATGCTTTCACTCAATGCGGCCGGATTGCAAATCCGCCCGAACAAATGCAAATCCACCCGAACAAATGCAAATCCACCCGAATGGCTATGCTTACTTAGGTGCTGAGTAATTACGTCTTGGCAAGGTATCACAACGGTTTACAGAAACAGCGGTGTCGCCGATGCTGTTCTGACTCCAGATATTGCCACTGTCCGCGCACAGCAGTATTGCTTTCCATCTGGGGCATCGCTTCAGCCCACTTGAAGCCGTAGTCACGGAACCGCTGTATCAGATCATTGAATATCAGAGAATTGGCCCCTTTCGAACGGTATTCCGGCAGAACCCCAATAAGTAGGAGGTCGACCGTATCGGTCATATGGTATTTCAGGATTTTAATCAGGTGCCACCATCCAAAAGGGAATATCCTTCCATCGTGCGTCTTTCTCAATGCCTTTGAAAAAGAAGGGAAAGAGATGCCAAAACCGATCATCCGGTCATTGTGGTTTCCATCAAGAATGGCTGTCACCAGATTAAGATCAGCTTTCTTGATATAATCCTCGACCAACTTGTCCACTTGTCTTTCATCAAGATGTGAGAAACCATAGAGCGAGTCATAAGTCTTGTTGAGGATATCAAACACCTCATGGCCTTTGCCTTGGTTGAGCAGTTCGTCCCTTGTGAACTTATGCACCTTCAGGTTGTAGCGTTTCTCCACCATTTCGGCCAGCCTGGCGAATTTCTCCGGCGTTTTTTCCGGAACTCTCACACGATACTCCAAGTAATCATTATCCTTCTGGAACCCGCCGAAATGCTGGACATGCTCCGGATAGTAAGAGTAGTTGTAATTGATATACATGGTAGAGAGTCTGTCGAATCCCTCTATCAGCATTCCCTCCCGATCCATGTCAGTGAATCCCAAGGGACCGCAAATCTCGGTCATGCCCCTGTCACGACCCCATTTCTCGACAGTCTTGATCAGTGCAGAGGACACCTCATGGTCGTCGACGAAATCAAACCAGCCGAACCTCACCTGTTTCCTGTTCCATCGCTTGTTGGCCGTATGGTTGATAATGGCAGCTACCCTTCCCACAATACGTCCTTCACAATAAGCCAGGAAATAATCTGCCTCACAATGGTCGAAAGCGGGATTTTTGTCGCTTCTCAGAGTAGACAACTCGTCGGGATAGAGAAACGGCACGGCATAAGGGCAGTCGCGGTACAAATCATAATAGAATTGCACGAACTGCCTCAATGCCTTGTCGTTTTGGACTTTTCTTATATCAATGTTTTTCATTTTCGATTGAGGTGGTAAGCAAAGGTCATTGCATGTCGTAGACCACCTGCATGAGTGTCTTGCCCAATTGATCGGCTTCCTCCATGGTGGCCGCCTCGCTATAAACCCTGATAATCGGTTCCGTGTTGGATTTTCTTAGATGGACCCATTTGTCAGGAAAATCGATTTTCACCCCATCAATATCATTGACTTGCTGGTCGGCAAACATTTTCTTCACTTTCTCAAGGATAGCATCGACATCTGTCGAAGGAGTAAGGTCGATGCGGTTCTTGGCAATGGAATACTCCGGCAAAGCAGCTCTCAGTTCACTGACCTTGCACTCCTTGTTAGCCAAAGAAGTGAGGAAGAGGGCTATGCCGACAAGCGCGTCGCGTCCATAATGGCACTCGGGATAGATGACTCCACCATTGCCTTCACCACCAATGACAGCACCCACTTCTTTCATCTTGGTCGTCACGTTGACCTCACCGACAGCCGCAGCAGCGTATTCCCCATGATGCTTCTCTGTGATGTCACGAAGAGCTCTTGTGGAAGAAAGGTTAGACACAGTATTACCAGGTGTCTTCGACAAGACAAAATCTGCCACGGAAACCAAGGTATACTCCTCGCCGAACATTTTTCCATCCTCGCAAATGAAGGCCAACCGGTCGACATCTGGATCTACCACGATGCCGAGGTCATATTTTCCACTTCTCATCTCCTCCATGATACCACTGAGATTCTTCTCCAGAGGTTCGGGATTATGAGCAAAATCGCCAGTCGGGTCACCATTCAGAATGGTGTATTCAACGCCTAATTTCTCTAATAATTTTGGCAGGATCACCCCACCGACACTATTAATGGCATCTACACAGACCCTGAAGCCAGCTTTCGCCACTTTCGCAGCATCAACCAAAGGCAATGCCAGGACTGCCTCCACGTGTCGCATGTCGAAAGAATCATCCTGAGTGTAATGGCCCAGGGTGTCAACTGAAGCATACTCGAAATCCTCCTTCTCTGCGATGGCAAGCACTTCGTTGCCCTCTGCCTTATTCAGGAACTCACCATGGTGGTTGAGCAACTTGAGTGCGTTCCAATGACGTGGGTTATGGCTGGCGGTGATGATAATGCCACCATCAGACTCGGTCATTGTTACGGCCAGTTCGGTGGTCGGTGTGGTAGCCAGGCCAATGTCGATGACATCATAACCCATTCCGATGAGGGTGCCACACACCACACTTCTGACCATCTCGCCCGAGATTCTGGCATCCCGTCCGACGACTATTCTGTTGTGCTCTGACTGCTTGGCCCTTCGAATGAAGGTGGCGTAAGCAGACGTGAATTTGACGATATCAAGAGGGTTGAGGGTATCACCTGCAGGTCCGCCAATGGTACCTCTGATACCCGATATGGATTTAATCAGTGTCATAATGTAAATTTATATTCCTCGTTCATAAGTTAGTTCATAATAACATGGGGTGACCGTAGACAAGGCAGAAGAAGTGCCCTGACTGTGAGGTATGATGAGATTGACCTTAGCCACCTGGTCGTTCTCATTCACCAGTCTACCAATATTGATATACGTCAATGGTATAAGCCAGCCAGCTGGGACTGAAGTGCTGTTGTAAAAAGACATCATCACCCCACTCACGAAAGAAGCCCTGAAGGTGCCGAGCGTATTGGTGACGGCCATTTTGTCGGGCAGTGAAGAGAAATAGAGGACGCTGTTGGTCAGCGACAAGCTATCGGTGAGCAGGTTGTACTCATTGAACCGGCAGAGCACGTTGACCGTCTCGCCCGACTTGATCTTCTTTCCGCAGCCTTTCCGGACAATCTGCATGTAGACACCCGTATTCTCAAAAAGCACAAACTCCTTTTTGCTGACATCAGTGATGCTGTCAGCATAGAATTCCTTCTCTGAGATGACCTTAATGCCCTGTTTCTCGATAAACTGCTTGATGGCAGAGCGCTCCTTTTTCTTCTGATCCGCATAGGTTTCCGTATCGTGGCATGAAGCCACGAGCAGCATCATGCAACTCAGCAGAAACCAGCAAGATAAATTCTTCATATCGTAAAAAGTAATGATTAAACCTTGCAAAGGTACGACAAATCGGGAAAGAAATGCCCTTTTTGATTGTTAATGTATCGAAAAACCTCAGAAAAGCCTCTTTTTCCTTCACACTCACCTGACTATACCGTCATGAGAGGCAAAATAGAGAATAGCTTTCAGCACGATCTGTTCAGCTTCTTCGACAGAACAAGTCAACTTTCCACCAGCAGCGTTTTTATGTCCTCCGCCGCTGAAGAACTTTTTCGCCAACACATGGCAATAATACTGGTCGACCGACCTAAGGCTCACCCAGATCGTATTCTCGCGTTCGGTATCCTCTCTGAGCGAGATCGAAAGCCGCATGTCCTTGATACGCAAGGGCTCATTGACCAACCCCTCGGCATCACCCTTGATGAAATGGTATCGTTTCATGTCCTCCTTGGTGAGGATATAATAGCACGCATGACTCCCCTCAATGACGGTCAGTTTCTGACTGATGACATACCCTCTCATCCTAAGGCAAGACTCGCTGTAATGATTATAGACATTGCGGAAAATCTTGTCTTTGTCGATTTTCTTGGTCAGCAACTGTCCGATAATGAAAAAGATCTCTGGCCTTGAAGAATTGTAGGTGAAGCCGCCAGTATCGGTCATCATACCCGTATAGATGGCTACAGCTGCGTTTTTGGACATCAGCTCGAAACCTCCCATCTGCCAGATAATCCTGAAAATCAGTTCACAGGTGCTGCTCATTTCGGGATATGACAATGTGAGCACCGCATCTACACAGGGACCATCATGATGGTCGATGAGCACCTTCGGAGCCTTCGACTGGTCGAGAGCTGGTTGCATGTCGAGAACACGGGCTGTCTCATTGAGATCGAGGCAAAAAATGAGATCGGCTTTCTCTAAAGCCTCATCCACCTCAGCGCGATGCTTGTCATACCTGACGATGCGCTCATTCCCCGGCAACCATTTGAGGAAGTCGGGGTAAGCATCGGGAGCCACCAGCATCGTTTTCTTTCCTCTGGTCCGCAGGTATTCACCCCATCCCAAAACAGAACCGATGGCATCACCATCTGGACTTTTGTGGCAACAGAGAACGATGCGCTCGGATTTCTCTATGTAATCATTAAGTGATGCCAGTTGGGCATCATTCAGGAGATCAAGATTCATGTTAGGCAAAGCGATTGATCATGATGAGACCAAAGGCAAAAGTCTGAATGACCTTTGCCTTTGGCTGAAAAGAATGACCCAGAAAGGAATCAGAAAAGTTTTTGAGGATAGACACCCTCGTCGATCAGTTGCTGGATTCGTTCCACCACACTGGGTCTGTCGGCAGCGTAAGTCACGCCAAACCATTTACTTGTGGTATCAAGGACTTTCACCGTGGCTGTGCCCTCATTAATCAACTTATTGACCATCAACGGAATGAAGAACTCAGCCTTGAGATTCTCCATGTTCTTAGGATCACTGAGGAACTCCTTGAAATAAGCCTCACTATGTGTGAAATAGTCGGGGGTAAAGCCCCACATATTCATGCTCACAGGGGTATTTTCTTCGACAGCCACCCATTCTCCCTGCTCGTCCTTATAGCAGATAGGTCCGTTGACTCTCATGATCTCCGTGCGCTCGACGACCGTTGTGAGGTTCTCTTCCTCATCCTTTGAGCAGATACCTCTTGCCACGGTGCCATTTTCCGAAAGCGTGTTGCCCACGCGGAATCCCACCATCGCATATCGGTTGGTGCTCCCCTCAGGAAGGTCAGCCAGGAATTTCCCGATGACCATAAAGGCGTCGCGGTTATAGAAATCGTCGCAATTGATGACACAGAACGGCTCGTTGATCGCTTTTGCCGCCATCATGACAGCATGGTTTGTGCCCCAGGGCTTCACCCTGCCTTCTGGAACACAGAATCCCTCAGGCAGAGCGTCAAGAGACTGAAATACAAGTTCCGCGGGTATATGGCCCTCATACTTACTGAGGATTTTCTCTTTGAAATCCTGTTCGAAATCTTTTCTGATGACAAAAACGATTTTCCCGAATCCGGCTTTGATAGCGTCGTAGATGGAATAGTCCATGATGGTCTCACCGTTAGGTCCGAGTCCATCAAGTTGTTTCAGGCCACCATACCTGCTTCCCATACCGGCGGCGAGGAGTAACAATGTTGGTTTCATAATAACGAAATTTAATATAAGGTTGAATATTTCGTGCAAAAATAACAAAAAACTACCACATACGGCATTATCTCCGCTTATTTTTTTTCATCAGCTCATCGAGGAGCCCCCGACAAGCATCTTCAAGCAAGTCGATGACAAGTTCGAATCCCTGCTCTCCTCCATAATAAGGGTCTGGAACGGTATGGTGCATGGGGTGATGGCGGAGATAATCAGCCATACACACGATTTTCGCTTTATCATAAGGACTTCGGATTCTTGCCGCAAGGTCCATCTCATTCTCATGGTCCATGGCGACGATGAGATCGAACCGGTCGAAATCTTCCACCGTAAACTGCCTTGCCCTGCTGGTGAAGTCATAGCCATGCTTTTTGCCATGTGCCCTCATCCTGGGGTCGGGCAAGTCTCCCACATGCCATCCTCCGATACCAGCGGAGTCGACTGCGAAAACATGTTCCATACCCTCAACAGCGATAAGCTGCCGCATAATTTCCTCTGCTGCCGGAGAGCGGCAAATATTTCCCAAACAAACAAACAAAATGCGCTTCATGTCTCAAAACTATTTCTTTTATTCTCTTTTTTCAGCTTCAGCAAGAAAAAGGCAGGAAAACCTTTGCCCTACTTCATTTTTTTCATTATCTTTGTACAAATTCTTGAGTTAGCTATGGTAAATAAATCTCTTTCAAATTCCACATGGGCTGGCAGTATCTCATGCCAGCGCGTCAATTATACCACCAGAGTTGATTCTTCGAAGTTGAAGTCACCCGCCAATAATTATGTTTACAGTCTTTTCGAAAAAGGCAAGGCCCGCATCAAATACAACAAAACCGAGATCGATGTTTGCGCAGGCGATCTTCTCATTTTTCCACCTTATATTAAACCCTGCCTCACCTGGAAAAGTGAAGAATACCAGGCTTTGTGCATGATTGTGAACGCCTCTTTCGTCTATAATTGTCCATTATCCCGGAATGTTTTCCAGTCAGTCACTTTCTCTCTGATTCATGATACCGACCCCGTTTTACAGCTTACCCGTCAAGAGAAAGAAAAATTCAGATTGACCATGAGCATGATTCTCTATCATCTGAAAGAAGAGCACACCTATACCATTGAGGCGTTGTATTCTCTTTACGGACTTTTTCTGGCCGATCTGATGTCAGTAATCAACAAGAAGAAATCGGAGAGTTTCAACAAGCATTATTACCAGATTTTCATTGATTTCAACAAATTGCTGCGCACTCATTTCAGATACCATCACGAAATCTCGTTCTACGCAGACCAGTTGAAAATTTCAAGTCGCTATCTCTCCTTGGTGACCAAGCAAATCGCACATACCACGGTATCGACATATATCAACCGCCTGCTGATGCTTGAAGCCTGCTGGCTCTTGAAGAACACGGACTACAGCATTCAGAAAATCAGCGATACTCTGCACTTCTCAGACCAGGCCTCGTTCTCGAAATTCTTCAAACGATTGAACGGCAGCAATCCGCTGTTGTATCGTCGGGAGAATGAAGTACTCTGAGCCAAAGTCAGATCATCCCTGCAATATTCTCCAGCAGCTCCTTTGTCGATATATTCATACCCAAAGCTCTCAAGCGTTTACAAATGTCACAGGCCTGGGCTACGGTTTTCATTCTGAAGTTGGCTGTCATGGCAGCCAAAGCCTCCAGTTCTGTAGCAAACACATGATCCTCGGTATAAGGCGTTCTGGAGTTGCGAAGTTTATAGGAGATTTCCCAATATCCCTTCAACTCATCGCCAAGGTCGACCCATTCTTTATCAATGCTTCTCACCACTCCCACTCCAGGAATACAGGCGATGGCAGAGGTATCGGTGACCCACACTCTGTCGCCGACAGAGAATCTTGCTTTTGGTTCGACGTCAGGGTCATCCTCTTTTTGGTCAAGAAGGCACTGCTTCTCATTGTTGAAAAATCCATTGAGCACGGAGCAGTTTCCTCCTTCAAGTGCTTGCAACTCTTCTCTGAGCTGAATGATTTCCTCGTCCGAAAAATCATGTCTGAGAAATCCATGCAGAAGCAACTCCTTGTCGAGCCTGGCCTCAAGGTTCATGTCTTTGACCGAATTTTCATTCTCTAATTCAAATATCTGGTTCATCTTTCCTGATCGTTTTTTCTTTGCAAACTTAATGAAAAAAAACCACATACGCTTTGTTTTCCTATAAAAAAAGTGAAAGATGGCATTAAAAAGACCTTTTCACTTTTTTTCCAAATAAAATTTGCATGGTTTACCATAAATAATTACTTTTGCAGAAAGATCCGCAAATCAAACAATCATCATGTCAACAATCGACCAATACCTTAAAAGCAACAACACTCAAGAGCGGGAATATTGTCTATACTGGCTGACGGCCTTTGGCATCCAGTCTGTGGTCGATCTCAAACCTTCCGACGACCTATTCCCGATTATCAGCCGACACATCGAAGGCGAAATCGACATCAAACGGACGAAGCAAGAAATCCATCGTTTCTACGACCATTCCAAACAGGGCAGCGGTGATCATCATATTCATCGTGGTGAGGAAGCCGATCTTGTCTCCTCACGAATCGTGGAGATTTTTTTATCAAAAGATTTCGACCTCTCGGTGCAAGGATTCAGCAACGTTCACCGCCAAATGTTCCATGGCATCTATCACCACTCCGGCCAATGGCGTGAGCGTCCTTTCAGCAAGAAGGAATGGGTGCTGGGCAATTCATCTGTACTCTACCCCGATGCCAGTCTGATCGAAGACTTCCTCAACCACCTGTTTGAGCAAGAGAAGAGCATCGACTACTCCCGGCTGTCTGAGAAGCACAAACTGATGAGCTACAGCATCTTTATCTCCAAGTTGTTTATGATCAATGCTTTCCAGTACGCAAACAGTCGAGCTGCTTTCGTCTACGGCATCAAATACCTGCTCACTCAGGGGTACCATCTTCGCAACACCACTTTTACCAAGGAAGCCTGGTATTTCCGCAATGCCATCATCCGCGCATTCTACACCAACATGCATCAGGGCATCTATCCTACAACAACCTTCATGGAGATGTTTTTGGGCAATCTGCTCAACGACGAGGACAATGAACTGAGAAACCACCGCATGGTGATCAAGGGAGAATAGCCTTCATCTTCGCACAGTTTCCACCAATCCATATTGCGCCCAGTTGCCAAGCAACTTGGCGCAATCTTTTTTTGCTACAGCCTCCTCTACTTCATACACCTCCCGGATGGCCTTCACCATGTCCGGCAAGGTGAAACACTCATGGTCGATACCATCCCACACTGCCTTAGCAGCCTCATTGAAAGCAATCAGATGGTGCATGTCAACGCTCTTCCTGACCGTGTCGACGAGAACGACCCGGTTACCATGGATGGTGTCAAACCTACAATGAGGTCTAACCCGAAAAGACTTGGCCAGGTCCACTTGCTGACTGGCTTTTCCTCTTTGGCCTCCCCCAGACTGCAAACCCACCATGCAAGCAACAATATGCGATAAAACCGTGTGCTCCACATTCTTGTTATGATCACCCTTCAGCGTCACCTCCTGTCCCCGTATCTCCACGATACGATGCATGACGTAGTGCCCGGTATCAATCTCTGCCAGCACCACGTCACCAACCTTAACCTTATCCTTTGCACGTAGAGTAACTATGTCGGTGTTGTCTTGGATTGTGGGCAGCATGCTCCGCCCCTTAGGAACCATTGAAACCTCATACCCACGAAGCAAATAGGGTTTCATCGAAGCGAAGAAACCTTCATTGTCGATTTTAACAACCTTGCAGCTACCGGATTCCTGACAACGCTCACAACTTGTTGTAAACAACAACAGCAACCATCCAATGATGTAAAAAAAACACCTTTTCATCCTATCAAGTTTTAGCCCTCAAAGATACAAAAATAAAAGGCAAGAAGAGAAAAAAGTAATTGAATTTCTACTTTGTCGGTAAAAATGCGTATTTTTGCACAATCTTTAATGAATGTTCAACAAAAGCCACTTTGCTGGCAATAAGATGGCTAAAGACTCAAAGCCAAAGACTTATAGATATGAGAGCTATAGACAAATTTTTAAAGAAAGTCGTCCTTGGGAGCGACAGACGGGTGCGTGACTTTTGCGAGAAGAAACCCTCACGTCTGAGATTCTACGAAAACAAGTACATGCCCTTGCAACTGTCATTTTTCAGATGGCACAACTATGCTATAGGAGACCATGTGCTCGGAGCCTTAAGAAAATCTACCGAAAAATACATACGCATCAATCTCACTCCAGAACAAATGGCCGACGTGAAATACACATCTAAGCTAAGAGATGATATCATCAAGTGCCGTTTGATATACAAGACCCATCCCACAGAGTATTTTTTGTATGGATACGAGCATCTGGACTATTGGCAGCGTAAAGAATACCTCTCTGATAGCGACCGATGGCGGATTCTCCATGAGCGTTTCGGCAAAAAAGTGCATCGCGAACACGCCGACAAATGGTTCTTCTACCATCTGGCCCAACCCTATTTTCACCGGGAGGCCTGCAAAGTAGGAGAAGAAGCCAAGAAAGAAGATTTCCTTCGATTCGTTTCCCGTCACCATGATTTTTTCGTCAAACCCCTTGATGGATGTTTTGGACGTAACGCCTATCGATTGGAAGCAGACAGCGAGGAAAAAGCAGAAGAGATCTACCAAAAGCTGGTTTCAAACGGTGTGTGGATAGTAGAAGAACTGATCACACAATCCGAAGAATTCGCTGCCTGGAATGCATCGTCGGTCAACACCGTGAGAATCGCATCCTTCCTCACCGCTGAAGGAGTTCACCACAACATCGTCCCATTTTTCCGTGCCGGTCGAGTTGGATCCGTCGTCGACAACGCTTTAAGCGGCGGAATTATCGCCGGAGTAGACGAGAAGACCGGTGTCCTATGTTCGGATGGAATGGATGAGGAGGGCCGGCATTTCAACGCTCATCCCGACTCTGGAATCGTATTTGAGGGGTGGCAAGTACCAGACTGGCAGGAGTTATGCCGTCTGACCGAGGAAATACACCGCTCACTCCCTCCATATCACAGATACATCGCTTTTGACTTTGCCCATACCGCAAAAGGATGGGTACTGGTGGAAGGAAACTGGGGACAACTCATCTTCAACCAATCAGGATGCCATCGTGGCGTCAGAAAAGAGTTTTTAAATTACATAAAATAAGAATAAAGTTATCAAAAGACCTGCAACTTCCCCTATTCTGAATTTTTTTACACAATTTCTTTGGTAGTAACAAAAAAATGACTAACTTTGTAGCGTTTTAAATAATTATATTATTAACCCTTTAAAAAAATCAGTTATGAAAGCTATTTATTCAGAGCCGATGACAAAGGTTATGTCCCTGAACGTGAAGGCCGCTATCTGCGAGAAAGAGCGTACTGTTTCTGAGCCTGACAACACAGACAAGCAAGAGGACATGCCTCTGTTCTAATCCAATCGGACAAAGACAGAACAGCCAGACCAAACGGTCTGGCTTTTTTTATCTTTAGTATTTTTCAATCAAGCAAGAAATCAAATTATCAAAGTTGGATCCACTTTAAAAATCTTTTTCATCACATTTTGATGTCCGCAAGGTTCCTCTCTCCTTCGGAGGAGCGGAGTCTCTTGTAATGCAAATGTATTCATCCGACTTTTTAAAATAGATTAAAGTATTACTTTAGAAAATACATGTAAAGTCTTACGTGAATTACAATTATATCAACCTTTACGGAATATTTAAAAAATTCCACTCTTATGGACATATCAAAACGAAGATATAGAAATCCGCTGACCCTGAAGGAAACCATTTAAGGTCATCCCTAAGGAGCAAAGTGCTGACACGATCATCAATGATTGCAAAGAGAATACAACAAAAAAGCCAGACCGTTTGGTCTGGCTGTTCCATTTCTGTCCGATTGGATTAGAACAGAGGCATGTCCTCTTGCTTGTCTGTGTTGTCAGGCTCAGAAACAGTACGCTCTTTCTCGCAGATAGCGGCCTTCACATTCAAGAACATAACCTTAGTCATCGGCTCTGAATAAATCTTCTTCATAATGGTTAAAATTTAAATGTATTAATACAGTTAATTATAATTGTGTTATGAAACACGCAGCAAAGATATGTATTTTTCTGTACAAAGCAACTCTTTGGGTCATTCAATTAACATCTATTAGCCAAACAAGCGCAATATTTAACATTAATTTACTTTAGTTTATTCCAAATCCACAAGACGATGACTGCGCCCAGCACAGAAGTGCCAAAATTACTAAAGGGACCACCCCATGTGATGTTGAGTAGATTAAGTACCCAACCTCCAACAACACTACCCAGGATACCTAGGAAAAAATCCATACAGCATCCTTTTCCTTCTCCGTCGGTAATTCTACTGGCGATATAACCCGCCAAAATACCTACCAAGATATAACCAAATGTGAGTTCCATATCAAATCTATTTAGTGAGTAATTGCCAAATCTATTTCGGATAGCCGGTGACCTCATTTTCAGCGGCCCTATCGAGAGAGTTCTCTTCCTCCAGCATGGTGTATGATGCCGCATGATCGTTGAGGAAGATCGAGTTTAGCGTATATTCCAATGATGTCAGCGTGGCGAGTCGTTGTTTGGGTCTAAGCTGGCACTCCCAGATAGTGATGCAATGCCATCCCAATGCAGCAAGAGCAATAAGGTCGCGCTTGTCACGTGCGCGGTTGCGATCGATTTTCTGCTGCCAAAAGTCAGTATTGGTCTTTGGCATGCGGAAGGCGGCACACCCCTCATGCCCATGCCAGAAACACCCATTGACGAAGATACACGTGCGGTATTTTCTCATCACGATATCAGGATGCCCCGGGAGGCGTTTATGGAAAAGCCGATACCTGAATCCTCGTGAGAAGAGGAATCGGCGGACCAGCATCTCAGGCTTGGTGTTTTTCGACCTGATGGCCGCCATATTGTTATGACGCTGAATTTTATCGAGCGTATCCATTGTACGAGAAGATCAAATGCCCAAACCTCCAGAGAAAGACACGTCAACCGCCTTGCTTTGCAGGATCCTCGACCCGGGTGGTACACTATGCGTAAGCCAGATATTACCACCCACCACGGTATCATGCCCGATGGTTATTCTCCCCAGAATCGTGGAGTTGGCATAGATTGTCACACGGTCGCCAATGATGGGATGGCGGGGCACATTGACGGGTCTTCCACTGTCGTCGACCTGGAAATTCTTCGCCCCCAGGGTCACGCCCTGATAGATGGTCACATGATTGCCTATAATACAAGTTTCTCCGATGACGACTCCTGTACCATGGTCGATGGAGAAGAACTCCCCGATCTGAGCACCCGGATGGATATCAATACCAGTAGCTGAATGAGCCCTCTCGGTAAGGATTCTCGGCAGGACCGGCACTTTCATGACATGCAGTTGATGAGCCACTCGATAATGCAGCATCGCCTGCACCACAGGATAGCAAAAAATCACCTCGCTGTAATTGCGCACAGCAGGATCGTTGTCGTATATGGCCCTTACATCAGTGAAAAGCAAACGTTTGATTTCTGGAAGCGTATCGATGAACTGGAGCATCATTGACTCAGCCTCTTGTTCCACTTTTTCATCACATCCTCTTTCAAACTGTAATGCGAGGGCTATTTGTTCCCGGAGTAAGATACTCAGTCGTTCGACATTCACTCCGATATGATATTCCCGGAAAGAGGCGTCGTCTAACTTATCGTCGAAATAGGCAGGAAACACGATGTCGCGCACCAGCTCTACGATAGTGCGAAGTGCTTGCACAGAAGGCAATGTTCGTCCTGAACACGCCGCAACGATGCCTTCTTCTACTGAAGTATCAGAGAGCAATGCAATATTTTTCTTGAAGACCTTTTCTTTCATGCTTACCTACGTTTTTTATTCTTGGTTTTCTTTTTGACCGGCTGAGGATTTGGTGCTTTTCTTACAGCAGCCGCCACAGCTTCCGCAATTTGCGACACTCCCTTTGCGTTAGGATGTATTCCATCACCCTGCACAGACTTCGGGTCATTGATCACCTGATACAGATCGAGGGTTTCCAACCGGTTTTGTTGAGCCACCTTGTTAATATAGGGAATGATTTCCTGGGTGATCACGCTGTCATTGATGGTCCAACTATCTTTGAAAGCCTTGATGGGATATGCCAGGATGATGCGGGGATGTGAAGGAAGGGCAGAAAGTTTGTCGACCATCTGCTGGTAATCGTTCAGGAATTGGTCTTTGTGCTTCCAATTCTCCGTTTTGCTGTCATTTGTACCCAGTTTGATAACCACCACATTAGGATTGAAGGCCAAAGCATCTCGCCATGCCAGTTCCTGCATATAAGGATGATCACCTTCATTGAGAAGCGTACGAGCACTGACGCCGAAATTGCGCACCTCATACCCCTTTCCCAACAGTTTCTGAAGCTGAGCCGGATAGCCTTTCTCGTCAGACATGTCGATACCATGACCATCGGTGATACTGTTACCGATACACGCTACTCGCGTTGCATTTACGTCTGGGCTCTTCAACTGGGAGAGCCATTCCGTGAGATCGTTAAGCATCTGATCATGATGGGGGAAAGTCGTTCTCAAACCGAAACCATGTCCACCATGTGGATAGACGTGCAGAGCACATTCATTGCCCGCTCTTCTCATAGCAGTGTAATAAGCGACCCCGTTGGTGACGGGCGGGACACCAGAATCATCATTGGCCAGAAGGATGATAGACTTAGGAGTGAGATGCGGTCTAACTTGGCGATCATTGCTATAAAGCCTGATTGACTGTTCGTCATCTCTTGCCTCGCCCAAGAAATTGCGGCACGATCCTTCATGCTGGCCATTTTTACCCATCGTGATGACAGGATAGAAGAGGATGGAGAAATCGGGCCTGACATCCCATTCCGCATGAGTGGCCACAGTAGAAGCGAGGTGTCCGCCGGCGGAAAAGCCCATGATTCCCACATCATGGGGATTGACATGCCAGGACTGTGCACTGTCACGAATCATCCGTATAGCACCTTCAGCATCCGACACAGGGATGCGTGGATTACCTTTCGGCATACGGTATTGCAGCACCACCCAGGCAATGCCTTTGCTGCAGAAGAACTCGGCCCAATCGGTGCCTTCATTCTGCATGGAAAGATGGGAATATCCTCCACCTGGACAATCCAAGACAGCCCTTCCTGTCGCTTTCGCTGCGTCGGGAAGAAAGACATGCAAGCGAGTTGTATCACTCACATGCGGGATTTCGATCACAAAATGCCGGTTCACAGACTGTGCCTGTGAAACGAATGGCATCATCAGCGCCAAGATCAATCCTAAAACATTTTTTCTCATATCATCATGGT
Source organism: uncultured Prevotellaceae bacterium (assembly GCA_946540735.1). GTDB lineage: Bacteria > Bacteroidota > Bacteroidia > Bacteroidales > Bacteroidaceae > Prevotella. The sequence continues at coordinate 101,744 of CAMNIN010000005.1, forward strand.
TTCAATCTATTACTTTCATCCTGGCAAATTTCGCCAAAAGCTGTTTCACACCGGCGTTGCGAAACTCCACGGTCACTTTCATGTTCTCGCCCTGGTCATCTATATTCAGCACCCGTCCGATGCCGAAACGCTGATGTTCAATGGTGCATCCGATACGCAACCCATCGGGCACAGGATTGCCGCTTGGACGAGTAGAGGGAGACAGAGCCGATCTGGATGGGACAACAGGACGTAACCGCCCCCCATGTTGCTGTTGGAGTTTCTTAAACGCTTCGGAAAAAGGATCAACAGGTTTTTCTGGTTGTCGTGGAGGTACCATCCGTGGTTTGGGATCAGCCTTGAACTGTGATGCCACGGGGTTGGAATTTTGCATCCATTGCCGAGACGTGGATCGTGCCTCTCGCCATCCACCACGGCTCTCGCTGATACCGCTGCCTCCTTCCACTTTCATATAGTTCAGGTCGATGTCATTGAGGAAGCGGCTTTTGGTATTAAACTCCATACGCCCATACCTCATACGGTTTTGCGCACTGGTGAGAAAGCAGTGCTGCTCGGCACGAGTGATGGCCACATAAAGTAATCGGCGCTCCTCTTCGAGTTCTCTCAGCGTGTTGGTCGAAAGCGGACTTGGGAAAATATTCTCCTCCAATCCGACTATGAAGACCGTGGGGAATTCCAAACCTTTGGCACTGTGCACAGTCATCAATGCCACCCTACCCTCGGAATCATCCTCATCACCGCCATCCAAGTCGGTCAGCAGCGATACCTCCTGCAAGTAATCCGTCATGAAAACTTCGTTGCCCTGTCCTTGTTCGCGCCTCAGATCCACGAAGTCCTTCATGCCACTGAGCAGTTCCTCCAGATTCTCTTTTCTGGCCAAGCCATCCGTTGAAGTGTCGGAGGTGATTTCCCGTGCGACACCCGACAGTTCAATGATATCTTTTCCGAGCGTAAAGATGTCATCCGTCACGATACGGTCGATAAACTGTGCAATCAAAGTTCTGAAGCCCTGTACTTTCTCTGCAGCACTCTTTGAGAGTTTCACTCCATTACCCTCCAAATCACAGATGACCTGCCATAGGCTCACCCCATGCTGCAACGCCGCATCGGCGATTTTGCTTAATGTCACATTACCAATACCTCTGGTCGGGTAGTTGATGATTCTTCGCAGGGCCTCCTCGTCGTCTGGATTTGCCACCAACCGGAAATAGGCAATCACATCCTTTATCTCTTTTCTCTGATAGAAACTCAGCCCTCCATAGATGCGGTAAGGGATTCCTTCTTTGCGGAATTGTTCCTCAAAAGCCCTGTTTTGCGCATTAGTACGATAGAGAACTGCGAAATCGCCATAGGTACAATGTTCCTGCCGGCGAAGCTTCTGGATGATTTTACTCACCACGACCACTTCTTCCTTATCACTGTAAAGCGGATAGTATATCAGTGACTCGCCTTCATCATTACTGCTATAGACATCTTTTTGTATCTGCCTTTGGTTGTGGCTGATCAGGCTATTGGCCGCCTTCACGATTTTCTGCGTCGACCGGTAATTGCGCTCCAACTTAAACAGCTGCGTATGATCATAAAGGCCTTGGAAATCAAGAATATTGTCGATATTCGCCCCTCTGAAGGCGTAGATGCTCTGCGCATCGTCACCGACCACGCAGACATGCTGATGATTTTTGGTGAGCAGGTAGACGATTTGCTGTTGCGCATGATTCGTATCCTGGTACTCATCGACCAGCACATATTGAAAACGCGACTCATACTTCTCCCTCACTTCCTGGTGCGAATGGAAAAGCAAATAGGTATTGAGCAGCAAATCATCAAAATCCATTGCGTTCGCCTGCCTGCACCTCTGGGCGTAAACCGTATAGATTTGATGGAGTTGTGGTACATTGACTGATCGGTCTCGACTGAGCGCATTGCTGTCTGCGGCATACATCTCAGCTGTGATGAGGTGGTTCTTGGCCAGTGAAATGGTATTGTGCACAGCTGCTGGCTTGTATTTATCATCATCAAGTCCTAATTCCTTGATGATGTTTTTGATCAACGTGCGGGAGTCGGCCTCATCATAGATGGTATAATTGGAACGATAACCGATATGCGCTGCTTCCACCCTCAGGATTTTAGCAAACACGCTATGGAAAGTGCCCATGTTGAGATAAGCCGCTTTCTCCCCTCCGACGAGTCGGGCGATACGCTGCTTCATCTCCTGAGCTGCCTTGTTGGTGAAGGTGAGTGCCAGGATATTCCAAGGTTTGTAATTCTCCACATCGATGAGGTAAGCCACCTTGTAAGTCAGGACCCTGGTTTTCCCCGAACCTGCCCCGGCTATGACCAAGGAGGCGCCGTCACTATATTCAACGGCCATTCTCTGGCTTTCGTTCAGTTGCTGGAGTATTTGGTCACGATCCATCGGAATGTCTGTTATTTCTTATTTTTTATGGTATATTCCCCCCGAAGAAGTGCTTGGGTCATAATCCTCGCCCTCCTTCGGGAACGAGGGCATGAAAATCATTTGATGCTGGATCTGCCGCTGTCTCTTGAGCATATATGCACTTGGTGAGCGGGAACTGTATTTCAAAGGATTGGGAAGCGTGGCAGCAATCAGGGCGCACTCCGCTCTTGACAGCTGGGAGGCTTCTTTATGGAAATGATGCTGAGCCACAGCCTCCGCCCCATAGATACCTGGTCCCATTTCTATGGAGTTGACATAAACCTCCATGATGCGATGCTTGCTCCAGAACAGTTCTATCAACACCGTGAAATAGGCCTCGAGGCCTTTTCTCAGCCACGTCCTGTCCTGCCAGAGAAATACATTCTTGGCAGTTTGCTGAGAGATGGAGCTCCCACCCATTTTCCGGGCATGCGTCTGGTTATGTTTTGCAGCTTTCTTGATGGCTTCGGTATCAAATCCATGATGAAGCAGGAACAATTGGTCCTCACTCGCCATGACGGCCACTGGCAGATGCTTGGATATCTGATCCAATGGCCTCCATGAATGGTGGCATTCCAAACTTTTTCCTTGCGAGAGCTGATCGACACTCCTGATAATCATCAATGGGGTGACGTATACTGGAATGAAACGGTAAGCCACCACAGCAAGAATCGTGGAAGAGAAAAACAATATGATAATCCATTTCAGGATACCAGTCAGCCATTTAAACATACGACGTGGGTAGAAAAGAGCAGTAAGACGACATCAGATAATGGTAAAAAGGGCGGATGAATCATCCGCCCCTACATATATTCGCATGAGCTTGAATCTTATTGGAGAGTTCCAGCGTTTGCAGCGTCAATCATAGCCTGGCTGGCATACATATAGACTTCTACACGACGGTTCTGAGCACGTCCTGCAGCAGTGCTGTTGTCGGCGATGGGCTGGTGTGAGCCGAAACCAGAGACATTCTGGAACTGGCTTGAAGGAACGCCACAATTGACAAGATATTTAGCCACAGCCTGTGCACGGTTCTCTGAGAGAGGATCGTTCACACGGTCAGAGCCGGTGTTGTCGGTGTGGCCCTGGATGTCGATGTAGAGATCAGGCTCAGACTTCAGCATGTTGGCAAACTTGGTAAGAGCAGTCTTGGTGTTGTTTTTGAGGACGTATTTGCCCGTATCGAAGAGGATACCACCATCGAAAGCGACTTTCACAGCGGTAAGGCCGTTCTGGTCGGTAATCTCAGACACCTGTGCATTCTCCACAGCGGCGGCCTTGGCCTTCACCTTGTCCATGTGCTTGCCAATGAGCGTACCTGCAGTGGCACCCACAGCTGTACCGACGGCAGCACCGATGACTGTGCTCTTCGTATTATGGCCAATGAGCTGTCCGATGAGTCCGCCGAGAGCGGCACCACCACCAGCACCGAGCAAACCACCTGTACCAGCGTTAGTGCTGCATCCTACAACCATCAATGCACACATAATGTATGCAATAAAATTTGTCTTTCTCATAATCTTACTTTTTATTATTGGTTTTAAAAATTAAAAAACAATTCGCTATATGCCTTGTAAAAAAAATGACATTCTTTTTGCAAAGATACGACAAATCTATTTTGATGCAAAAGAAAACGGTCTTATTTTTAAGAAAAAAACTAATTTTAACCCGTTTAAAACCAATTTTTAACAAAAAAAACAGATGCGAGGATTCTACAGATAAAAAAGGAAAGGCAAAGGCGTCCTTTTCCAATTATTTTAGGTACTTTTGCATCTTGAAAATAAACAATCAATCAAAGATGGCAAAAGAACTGAAAGAACTCACCAAGAGAGCTGACAATTACAGTCAGTGGTATAACGACTTAGTAGTAAAGGCTGACCTTGCCGAACAATCCGCTGTGCGTGGCTGCATGGTCATCAAGCCCTATGGCTACGCCATTTGGGAGAAGATGCAGCACCAACTGGACCTGATGTTCAAGGAGACTGGGGTGCAGAACGCTTATTTCCCCTTGTTGATCCCGAAATCCTTCCTCTCGCGTGAGGCAGAGCATGTGGAGGGCTTCGCCAAGGAGTGCGCTGTGGTGACTCACTACCGTCTTCGTGCGAAAGAAGACAAGAGCGGTGTGGAGGTGGACCCGGGTGCCCGTCTGGAAGAAGAACTGATCATCCGTCCTACCTCCGAGACCATCATTTGGAATACGTACAAGAACTGGATCCACTCTTGGCGTGATCTTCCACTGATGTGCAATCAGTGGTGCAATGTGATGCGTTGGGAAATGCGTACCCGCCCGTTCCTGCGCACTTCTGAGTTTTTGTGGCAGGAGGGGCACACCGCCCATGCCACCCGTGAGGAAGCTGAGGAGGAAGCTCGCAGAATGCTGAAAGTTTACGCCGACTTCGCCGAGAAATGGATGGCAGTGCCTGTCGTTCAAGGCGTGAAGAGCGAGACGGAGCGCTTCGCAGGAGCTCTCGACACCTACACCATAGAAGCCATGATGCAAGACGGAAAGGCTTTGCAGAGCGGCACCTCACATTTCCTCGGCCAGAATTTCGCCAAGGCCTTCGATGTCACGTTCCTCAACAAAGAAAACAAGCCCGAACTCGTCTGGGCCACCTCTTGGGGTGTCTCTACTCGTCTGATTGGTGCATTGATCATGACCCACTCCGACGACAATGGTCTGGTTCTTCCACCGCTGCTCGCTCCAATCCAAGTCGTGATCGTGCCCATCACCAAAGGCAAGGAACAGTTGGATGCCATCACCGCCCGATTGCAGCCCGTCATCGATGCTCTTCGGGCAGCAGGTATCAGCGTGAAATACGATGATGCAGAGAACAAGCGTCCTGGATTCAAGTTCGCCGACTATGAACTGAAAGGCGTCCCCGTACGCCTGGTCATGGGAGGCCGTGACTTGGAGAACGGCACCATTGAGGTCATGCGCCGCGACACATTGGAGAAAGAGACCCGTCAAGTGGACGGTATCGTGGAATACGTGGAGCAACTTCTCCGCGACATCCAAGCCAACATGTTTGAGAAAGCCCGCAAATGGCGTGACGATCGTATCTATGCCTGCGACAACTATGAGGAGTTCAAAGAGCGCGTGAAAGACGGAGGATTCTTCCTCTGTCCTTGGGATGGCACTGCTGAGACCGAAGCAAAAATCAAGGAGGAGACACAGGCTACGATCCGCTGCGTGCCCTTCGGCGTGGAGCAGACTCCAGGCATCGACATGGTGAGCGGAAAGCCCTCCGTTGCCCGTGTAATCATTGCAAGAAGCTATTGACACTGAATGCGTTAGACAGGTGACGAATCCCTGATATTCAAGCGTCCGGAGAAGATATTTCTTTCTCCGGACGTTTTTTTAGAAGCCGATCCTTTGTCGGGGTGGAGTCTGCTGGAGCATTTGCTGGCGAACTTTCTCGTAATGTCTCAGCTGTTCTGGGGTTACGGAAGGCACCGTCTGGCTGATGACCTCCTTGATCAGGTCAAAAGGAATCGGGCGGGTGACCATTTCCTTCACACAATAATTGAAATTTCTCCGAGCCGCCTCTTTGACGATATAGGTGATATCGGAGGAGGAGAAATTCTTGGTGAGCCGTGACAGCTCATCGTAATCGAGATTCTTCTCATGCATCCGCGTTGATAGTTCGAGTTCGAAAATCTGTTTCCGGGTGATATCGTCAGGCAAGCCCATATAGATGATATTGTCTACCCTACCCTTCCGCAGAATTGCCGGGTCCACTCTCTCGGGATAATTGGTCATCATCAGCACATAAATCCCCCGGTCAGCAGCGTTATTGAGCTGCGTGAGCAACTCATTGACTTCCCCACTCTGATGATGGATATAGTCTGTAGCTCTATTGGGAGCGATAGCATCAAACTCATCAAAGGCGATCAACACAGGAGCCTCTTTCTCCAGTTTCTGGAAGAGATCTGCCATGATCTGCTGGGTTCCATGCAAGAAACTGCTGGCCAGCGAAGAAGGTGTGACCATCGTGAACTTGATATCCAATTCCTCGGCCAGACGTTCTGCAAAGAAAGACTTGCCATTGCCCGGAGGACCAAACAACAGGATAGAGTTGGGCGGTTGGATACCCATTTTACGAGCCAACTCCTGATGTTGGAAAATCGACACGAAATTACACCTGAGATTGTCCTTCAGTTCCTCGCATCCTGCGATGGCCGAGAATCCCTTGCCCTTTCTTTTGTCGATGACGCCATCGAAGCGAAGGGTGTCATCCCGCCTTCTGGAGGATGAGGATGGCGAGCCTTTTTCCGCTTCATCTGTCGATGACTTGATCGCCTCTGCCCACTTTCCAAGGTCTTTTCTCATCATTACCAACGACGGATACCTTTCACTCCTTCTCTTGCAGCAAGCCCTGTGGATGACCTGCCACAACCCGGAATTTGCAGAAGAACTCTCGGAGAGATCTGAGACCTCTGCAAGTTTCTTCATGATTCTCCCGATCGCATAGATATCAGAGATCTCGGAATAGATACCCCAGACCGATTCAGGAGCACAGTATGTCAACTCCAATTCTTGGCTATCAAAACAAGGTCGCCCATTATAGGGTTTCCCCACATGTGTGAGTCCACACACCTGAACAGTATAATTCTCCTCATCGTCTGACGACAGGAAGACATTCTCTGGATGCAAGTTATAGTGTCCTCCTCCGTTCTGGAAAAATGAGATTTCACGTGCCGCTTTGGTGAGCTGGATGCCGATTCGAATAATCGCCTCACAGGTGAACGTCTTCTCATCTCGGATCAGCGTATCCAAGCGTTCGCCTGTAATCATTTGCAGGCAGTTCCATGCCAACAACTTACCATCATCGAGTGTGAGTTCGCCGTTGCCCATACTCTTGGGGAAAGCATCACCACGCAAGTGGCCGTACGTCTCCAGTTCGGTCACACAACCATCATCGACACCTACTTTCTTCCTCCAAGCCTCCACATCATACACGATAAGCGCATAATTGGTACCATCGGGATTCTGATCGTCGGCCACCTGATACACCTCTCGGAAGTCATATCGACGACTGTCGATCCTGTCACCTACTCTATAGGTTCCTATAGTCGAGTTTGTTTTCAAAAAGTTCATACCCCATTATTTTTCCGTAGAATTGTTCTTCATGTAATCATAAAATGCCTTGACGGCATTCTCCATCAGATCAAAATATTTCTCCAACTTATCCACATCATAATTGACATTCACAATATCTTCGATATTAACCCAAATTGAGTCATCAACCACAGTGAGTTTGACGATGGCCTTCATTTGGTTGATCTCATTCGCTGCGCTGAGTGCCTGGAGATGGTTTTCAGGGGTGACATCAAAAAAGAGCATAACCAACTGCAGCAGGTCCTCATTGCTGTTATTGATCATGACATAATTGACAAGTTGGTATTTAAACAACACATTGTCATCCTGAATGGAATACCTGAGGCCTCTATCCTCAAGAAATTTGACAATCACGTCTTTTGCTTTCATCACTTTGAGTTTTAATAAGTTATAAGTCCACTTTATCCTTCATCTGCATCAGAAGAATCATCGTCGTCGGTATCATCGTCGATGCCAAGGTCATCGTCGACGTCAAAGTCAAGGTCATCGTCGTCGTCACCCTCCTCATCTTCACCACTATAGTTATCCAGAGCATCCTTGAACCATGTGTATCCCGCATGCAGTGAGCGTATAATATGTTCGATGAGTTCCTCTGACGGTTCGGCATCATCATCCACATAATGCTCATAATAAAGCCACACGTCGTCTTCGCTGATTCCGGCTTTCACGTATTTCAGGACATACCCGAGCCGTTCGATGACATGATACGCCATGGTCCTGTTCTCCTTACTCACCGAGAAGACCTGCGGAATCGCAATTCTGATAAAATTCTCATCATCATTATTATTCATCAACAGATAATTCACCTGGCGGAACTTGAAGAAAAAATCTGTGCCATCGCCATCAAGGTCATGTGCACAGAAACCAAGGTTACGCAACAATTCTACAATTTTCGCATTCTGTGTCATAATCGCTATCTCTCTTTGAAGTTAAAATATAATAGTAAGAAACTCTCATAAGGAGATAGAGATAAAAAAAGCAGTTTCTATCAATCAAGAGACAGAAACTGCAAAAAAAATCCGGATCAACGTCCGGATTCTATGATTAGTTGAGATAACTCATCACTTTCTCGAAATAGCGCTGGGTGCGGCTCACCTTATAATTGATACCACCCTGCCACATTCTGATGGCGCGCTCCACATTGTTTTTGGGATTGTAATACGACTGGATGATGACAAACATCTCCTTCGATTTCTGCTTGTTGAAACGGTCGCCAAGCGAATAGCGCTTGCTGATGTTTCTTCTTTTCAGAATGTTGTTCACTTCAGACACCAACACAGGTGAAATCTGCAGTGGTCCGCAATAGATGCCATTGCGTGCATTGACATTTCCCCTGCTCTCGACCATCATAATAGCATCGACCACAGAACTCCAATCGTATTCAGAGTTTTGCGCAAAGGAACGATTTGTCATAGTAAGAAATGCCATAACGACGAATACATACTTCAATGCTGTCTTCATTATTATTCATTTTATGGAGTCATGAAATTATCACTAATCATTTTAAAGCTTCAGCAAGAAGTGCCGAGCATAGACTCCTGTTATACATTGAACGCTCCAAAAAACTAAAAAGGAAAGCGTTCACTAATTAACTCGGTGCAAAATTACGAAAAAAACACCAAAAACAATCATTTAATAGGAACTATTGAACAATTTTAAGATTTAGTAAGATTTGAAGACAACAAAAATTCCGGGGCTGTCATCCGTTGAGGAGACAGCCCCGGAGGCTTTATG
>CAMNIN010000006.1 GCA_946540735.1 uncultured Prevotellaceae bacterium
TTCCCATCATCAACAAAAGGCATTCAAGGACAGAACTCTTTCCAGAGCTATTCTGACCTAGAAGAATATTAACACGGGAAAAGTCATCTATCTTCAGATGGTCAATACCTCTAAAGTTCTTAATCTCTATATTTTTGAATCCGTCCATAAGGCTTTAAGATAATTACTATTCTTTGCTTTGGGTTTCTAAATCCACTTCCAGCAGATCTTTAATATCAACTTGGAGCAGGCGGGCGATTTCTACAAATTGCGCCATAGAGGGCTGAATCTTGTTGGTTTTCCAACGGGAAACGGTCATGTCGGTGACACCCATCTGTTCGGCAAGCCATCGGTTAGTAATCTGCTTGTCGGCCAACACCACTCTGATTCTGTTTTGACAATCTTTCTTCGTCATCTATTTTGATTTTAGCAATACATGTGCAAAGATAAACATAATTTGTTAAGCCACCCAACTTGATGTTGAATAATATCTCGTTTTTAGCACTTTTTCGTTTTTGCTAAATTCGTTACATTTCTTTTCTGGTGGGAGCAATTCATGCAGTCGTTCCTGCATGTACCGATATATGGCTACGTCCATAGGCTGGTAGCGCATCGCGGTGAACATTAACGTTGTTTCTGAAAGCCTGCTCCAAATCATCTGCTTTCATCCGATTTTGATAGGCCATCTGGATATCGTATTTCCGCTCGTCATACGCCTTCGCATGGCGGAATATATCACGTAATGCTACGTGGTATTAATCGGAAGAATCAAAAACCTGTCCCTCTGATTCCAACAATGATCATCGAGAACCGTTGCCTTTGATTATTTTGCAGGGATTGCCGACGGCGATGGAGCCGGAGGGAATGTCACTCACGACGACGGATCCGGCGCCGATGGTGACGTTGTCGCCGATGGTGACACCGGGGAGGATGGTGACGCTGCCGCCGATCCACACGTTGTGGCCGATGGTGACTGGCAACGCCCACTCCCGGCGTGAGTTGCGCTCGACCGGGTCGGTGCTGTGACAGGCGGTGTAAATGCTCACATTAGGCCCGATGAAGCAGTCGTCGCCGATGGTCACGGGCGCCTCATCGAGGATGGTGAGGTTGAAGTTGGCAAAAAATCGTTTTCCGACACGGATTTGTGTGCCGTAGTCGCAGTGAAAAGGTTGGTTGATGATAATCTGATCGTCGCCGATGTGGCCGAGTAGTTTTCTGAGAATCGTCTTCATTTTGAGCGTCTCAGATGGACGCAGGGCATTATAGTCGTAGATTATCTCTCTTGTGGTTTGCAGTTCTGCGATCAGTTCGGGGTCTGTGGCCGAGTAGATTTCTCCGGCGAGCATCTTTTCTTTCTCTGTCATGGCAGTAGCGATAGGTGTGAGATAAGTAGATAAAGAGATACTAAATAACCCTGTAAATCAGTGACTTACAGGGTTTTAGCGTAGTCCGACCGGGAATCGAACCCGGATCTAATCTTTAGGAGAGACTTATTCTATCCATTGAACTATCGGACCAAAGCGGTTGCAAAGGTAATCAAACTCGGGCGGAATGCAAAATAAAAAAAGCAATTTATTTTGTGGGGCTCATGGTTTTTGCTACCTTTGCACGCAATTAGGCAATCAGACGGCCGATGCTGTCTGATAAGAGGGAATCCGGTGAGAGTCCGGGACTGTACCTGCAGCTGTGATCCCTGATTGAAGGTCTGCTTGTATGACACCACTGGCGGGAAGCCGGGAAGGTAAAGCAGGCTGGGGAAAGTCAGAAGACCTGCCTTCCATAATCATCACGCACGTCCAGGAACAGACGTAGGCGTAAACGAATACTTTGAGGATGAAGTCAAGACTGACAGGGATAGTGCTGGCGTTATGCGCAGCAGGGTCTGTTGGTGCGCAGAATGCTATCTGGCGCACTGACAGTCTGCAAGAAGTGGTGGTGACGGGCACGGGCACTCAGCATCTGCTGAAGAATGCCCCTGTGCAAACCGAGGTCATCACCAGCAGGATGCTGCGTGACTATGCCGGCAAGAGCATCGAGGAGATACTCAGCGGCCTCACCTCCTCCTTCGCTTTCAATGAGGACGACATGGGGTCGCAGATGCAACTCAACGGTCTGGGCAACTCCTATATCCTCGTGCTCATCGATGGCAAACGCATCCATGGGGATGTCGGCGGACAGAATGACCTCTCGCTCATTGATCCCCAGAACATCGAGAAGATAGAGATCGTGAAAGGTGCGTCGAGTGCCCTGTATGGTTCTGATGCCATCGCCGGTGTGGTGAACATCATCACCAAGAAGCACCATGAGGAGGGATTGTTGTTGGAGAACAGTTCGCGTTTCGGCAGTTATAGCGATGTGAGGCAGCACAACGGTGTCGGGCTCCATCTCGGTCGGTGGAACTCGTTCACCCATTTCCAGTTGCAGCATTCCGACGGTTGGCAGAACACCGCCACCGAGCACACGGAAGGGTCGGAGCCGCCCATCTATGACTCGCGCAACAAGACCGTCAACCGGCACACCAACTGGCAGGTGGCGGAGCGGCTCACCTACACTCCGGCCAAGAATCTGGAGTTGTATGCCGACGGAAGCACTTATTGGAAGCGCATCTACCGTGTGAGCGGCAAATATCCCCATTATGACGTAAAAACATGGGATATGGAGTATCACAACGCATCAGCTTCAGCAGGCGGCAAATGGAAATTGTCGGGCACCGACTATGTGTCGCTCGACGTGGACTGGAACCGCCATGCCTATTACTATTATTATACGGCGATGACCCTTGTCGAAGACTACGAGAAAAGTGCGGGAACCCTCTATTATCCCTACTTCCCCTATTTGCCCGACCAGAAGGAGTTGCAGAGCGACCAGCAGCGCACCATGGTGCAGTTGAAAGGCGTCTTCACCCTCCCGTACGAGAACAGGCTGAGTGCCGGTGTGGAATACCGCTATGACTGGTTGAAGGCCCCCACCAGGGTAGATGGAGGCAAAGCCAGCGACTGGACTGGTGCCATCTACGTGCAGGATGAGTTCAGTCTGATCCCTTGTCTGAATGTCACGGCAGGACTGCGCCTCAACAAGAACGAGCAGTTTGGTATGAGGCTGACCCCCAAAGTCTCGGCCATGCTCAAACTGGGCAGTCCGTGGCGCTTGCGGGCCACATGGAGCCAGGGATTCAAGACGCCTGTCATCCGCGAGCTCTACTATCGCTATGTGAGACAGATGAGCGGCACGTATCTCTATCTCGGCAACCTCGGTCTGAAGCCCCAGTCGAGTGATTATTTCGCAGTCAGCGGCGAGTACACCCAGAATGGCCTCAATGTGACGGTCACGGCCTATCACAACCGGTTGAAGGACATGATCGCACTGGTCACGATCCCCAATTACCAGGCCCCTGCCGAATATATCCTGCAGTATGACCCGGTGAAGACCCGCCAGTATCAGAATATCGAGGATGCCAGGACAACCGGCGTGGACATCAATGTGAAATACACATGGCGCGACCTCTCCATCGGGGCAGGATACAGCTATCTCGACACGGATGCCAATCAATATGACACCACGCACGACAAGATGAGAAAAGTGACCATCGACGGTATGGCGCACCACAAAGCCAATCTCTTCGCCACCTGGGGCCATCGGTTCCTCCCCGGCTACCGCCTCGGACTGGGTCTTTATGGCAGGATGTCGAGCAAACGGTATTACCAGATTGATGGCAATGGAAATGGCTACCAGATCTGGCGCCTGAACACGACTCACGAGCTGGGTCATTCCAAGCACACGTCGTGGCGTGTGGAGGCCGGCGTGGACAATATCTTCAATTATTGCGACCGCACCCCTCATGGGCTCCATCTGGGGACTACCACCCCCGGGCGCACCGTCTATGCGTCGCTCTCCATCCGTTTCAATCAAGGAAAAAACATCAAGAACAGTTATCAACCTAACATTAATTTTAGACAAAATGATGAAGACAATTAAAATGATGATGATTGCCGCCATGGCAATCTTTGGTACTCTGAGTTTCACTGCTTGCAGTGATGATGACGACGAGAAAAGCAACAACAACTACGTCGTCTATCAGAATGCAGTCAACCAGACGGTGAAGAGCCAGAAGAAAAACTCCAAGGTCATCCTGCTCGTGGCTTTCGGCAGTACCTGGCAGCAGGCTTACGATGCTTTCGACAGCACTGTGGAAGCCTACAAACAGGCCTTCCCCGGCTATGATGTTTTCCTGTCATTCTCTTCCGCCATCTGCATCAACCGTGCCGCAGCAGGCGAGAATGTCCGTCCGCGCAATTTCTACGCACCACCATTCTGGCTCGCCGCCTTCGCACAGGACGGCGTGAAGTATTCGGAAATCGTGGTGCAGTCATTGCAGGTGATCCCCGGTGAGGAATACACCCGTGTGATCAACTACATCAAGGATTTCGCCAACAACGCCAACGGCGACATCGACGACAATTATCTGTCGAAGGTCGTGCTGAAACTCGGCGTGCCCCTGTTACAAGATGCCGAAAGCGACGTCAATGAAGTAGCCAAGCAGTTGAACCAGCTTTACAACAAGCAAGCCAGCGAGGGCGTGGTGGCATTCATGGGTCACGGCAATCCCGACTCGTATGACACCTACAAAGCCAATGTGCGTTACACCCAGTTGGAGGATGCCCTGCAGAAGTACAGCAAGAACTACTTCGTGGGCACTGTCGACATGATGGACAACTTCAAGACCAACGTGTATGCCCGCATGTTGTCGGCAGGAATCAACAGCGGTAAGGTGTATTGCCACCCGCTGATGTCGATCGACGGCGACCATGGCCACAACGACATGGCCGGAGATGACGACGACAACTGGAACGGCACCAAGTTCACCCCCAACGATGAGGGCGAGGTGGAAGACACCAGTTGGAAGATGTATTTCCAGCATCTGGGATACACATGCGACAACTCCACGATGATCGAGAAGGGACTGCTCGAGCTGCCATCGATCCGCCAGGTATGGATGAACCACACCAAGGACGCCATCAACGGCGAGGCCCTCGATTATTACCACTCCAAGAACCCGGAGTAACCATAGTTTCTGAAGATGAAAAAATCAATCCTCACCATCCTGATCCTCGCTGTGATCAGCGCATGCACTGGTAAGCAAAGTGCCCCACAGCAAGGCGGAACTTCAACCTCCAGCCACGACTCTGCCGTGGCTGTCGAGGTGAAGTATGCCACGGGATTCTCCGTGCGCGACACGGCGGGCATCCGTCTTGTCGATGTAGGCAAGCACGACCATTTCGCCCTCGTTGGCGACGATGCCGCAGAAGTGCCCGAAGGTTATCAGAAAGTGAAAGTGCCCATCTCGAGCACCATCTGCATGACCATGCTGCAACTCTCCAATTTCACCATCCTCGAGGCCCATGATGTGGTGAAAGGCATCACCGGCACGAAAAACCTCTACGACAAGGACATCCTTGCCCGCGTGAAGGACGGCCGCATCGTGAAGATTGGCATGGAAGGGAATTTCGACACCGAGAAGGTGCTCGCCGCCAACCCCGATGTCATCTTCATCTCCCCATTCAAGCGTGGTGGCTATGAGCCCATCAAGGAGACAGGCATCACCCTTGTGCCCCATCTGGGGTATAAGGAGCTCGACCCCCTGGGACAGGCAGAGTGGATCAAGTTTGTGGGCCTGTTTATCGGCAAGGAGCGTGAGGCCAACGAGATCTTCGCCGGCATCGAGCAGCGATACCTTGAATTGAAAGAGAAAGCGTCGAAGGCAGCGACACGTCCCACGGTGTTCAGCGGCGAGATGCACAGCGGCACATGGCATGCCGTGGGCGGCAAGAATTACCTGGCACAGATCTTCCGTGATGCAGGAGCCGACTACGTGCTCACCGACGACGAGACAGCGGGTGAGAACCTGGAATTTGAGAAGATGTATGCCCTTGCCGCCAAGGCCGACTATTGGCGCATCCTCAACAGTTATCCCGGCGATTTCACCTATGAGGCACTCAAAGCCTCCGAGCCCCGCAACGAGCTCTTTGAGTCGTATCGCCAGAAGCGGGTCATCTACTGCAACATGAAGAAGACCCCTTATTATGAGATCTCGCCCGTGCAGCCCGACGTGCTGTTGAAGGATTTCGTGGCCATCTTCCATCCAGAGTTGGTGGAGGAAGGCTATCAACCCGTCTTTTACCATTTGCTGAAGTGAGATGCGGAAGCCCTTGTTGCTGACCTTCGTCTTGTTGGCCGTCATTGTCGTGTTGGCAGTGGCCAATCTGCTGATAGGCTCAGTCCGTATCCCCATCGAGGAGGTATGCCGCATCCTCCTCGGCGAGGATACCAATGAGATCGCTTCCAACATCATCTGGAAATCGCGGTTGCCCCAGGCCCTCACAGCCATGGTGGCCGGAGCCGGACTTGCGGTGAGCGGTTTGCAGATGCAGACCGTCTTCCGCAATCCGCTTGCAGGCCCCTCTGTGCTGGGCATCTCCAATGGTTCGGCTCTCGGTGTGGCCGTCGTCGTGCTGCTCTCAGGGCGCATCGGCGGCGTTGCCCTGTCACGCCTCGGTTATCTTGGCGAGACCGCCATGTCGGTGGGCGCTGTCGTGGGAGCCTTGGCCGTGATGATGCTCATCGTGTGGATCTCGCAGAAGGTGAAGGGCAATGTCACGCTTCTGATCATCGGTGTGATGATAGGCTATCTGGCCAACGCCGTGATCGGAGTGCTGAAGTTTCTTTCTCCAGAGGAGGATGTGAAAGCCTTTGTCGTCTGGGGACTGGGCTCTTTCTCTCGGGTGTCGGGCGACGAGATGATCCTTTTTGTGGTGCTGATGTGCGTGATGCTGCCATTGAGTTGTCTGCTTGTCAAGCCGATGAACCTCCTTTTGCTGGGCGACCGCTATGCCGCCAACCTGGGTTTGAACATCCGCCGTGCCCGCTTGTCGGTGATTGTCTGTTCGGGGGTGCTCGTCGCCATAGTCACGGCCTATTGCGGTCCGATCATGTTCATCGGCCTTGCCGTTCCACATCTTGCCCGAGCCTTGTTCCGCACCTCTGATCATCGGCTCCTCATGCACGCCACCATGTTGTGTGGTGCCATCCTGGCCCTGGTCTGCAGTCTTATTGCCCGTATTCCCGGTTTTGAGGGAGCCTTGCCAGTCAACAGTGTCACGGCGCTTGTCGGTGCACCTGTGATCGGCGTCGTGCTTTTCAGCCGTCGGAAAGATGATGTCGGTGAATGAGGGTCAGGGATAGATGTGTCCTGCCTCGTCGATCAGCAGGATGGTGAGTTTGCCATTGGGCAAAAGCGGATCGCAATGTCTATGGCAATGAGAGATGACTGTGCGGGCGAAGTCAGCCACTGAGGCCTCCGGGATCATCTGCCAGAGTTTACGGGCAAGGGCGATGCCGCTGATGTCGACCGGACAATGCGCCTCGTTGAGCATCCCTGCAATGAATGACTTGTCCATGGTCGAGCGCCTGCTATGGGTGTCGAGGAATCCGGCAGCCAGTTTGACAGCCTTTCCCAGCATCACCCCGAGCGTGACTTCTCTGATATCAAGTTCATGCGCGATGCGGAGAGTTTCTCCGATGTAGTTGCCATACTCCACGAAAGCTTGTTGAGGGAGATCAGGGTAACGGGCATGGACGAAGCGCTCGCTTTTCCCGCCGCTATTGATCACGACACGTTGAGCGCCAGAAGCCTTGGCGATGGTCATGCATTTGCGTATGCTGTCGATGAAAGCCTCTTCTGAGAAAGGTTTGACGATGCCCGATACACCGATGATGCTGATGCCCCCCTCGATGCCAAGGCGGGGGTTGAAAGTTTTCCGGGCGATTTCCTCACCGTCAGGCACAGAAATGGTCACCAGGAAGGGAGTGCTGAAATGCTGTCGTGACAGGTTGTTGCGGATCATCTCCCGTGGCACTTTGTTGATGGCGGGAGATCCCGGGGGATAGTCGAACCCCGGCAGCGTGATGATGCCCACGCCCTTGCCTCCAAGAATCCCGAATGTCTCTGCAGATCTCACCATGGCACGGATCTCCAGTCCGTCTGTCACGTCAGGGTCATCGCCCGCCTCCTTGAAAACCGAAGCAAAGCCATCGCCGTAAGTCACGTTTACCGAGATAGTCTCGCCGTCGGGTAGTAGTACCGCCACCTCATCAGGCGTCCCTCTTCCTGCCCACTGGCATGCAGCGGCGATGGCGGCAGCTGTGGCGCAGGTGCCTGTGGTCAGTCCGCTGTGGAGCGGATAGAACTCTGGCAGCCATTTCTCGATCATCCGGCGCAGGCCATGAGGACCGTCGACCTGGATGAATCCCTGCGGCAGCGAGGGCCGTTTCAGTACCAGGATTCTCATGCCTTTTTTCCGGGCTGCATCCACTTTCTCCTCAAATCCCCCGGAAAGGCCACTCTCTTTCAGCAGGATAGCATCGGCTTGGAAGTCGATGGTCTTGCTGTCCTCATAGAAGCACAGTTGGTCGTCGGTCGCACCCTGTTGGTGAGCGATCCTGATGGAGGACTCCCGAGGCAGGATGCGGTAGAACAGTCGGATGCCTTCCTGTTCCAGATGTTTCAGTCTGCCGATGCTTTGCACACCGGTAGTCGCCAGGAGGCTATGGATGTCGTGAGGAATGTCGTCGTAGTCGTCGAGCCAGGTGATGTCGCTGGAGCGGGGAGGGTAGATGCGCTCGTAACGGATGACAGGCAAGTGCATCGCCTCAGCCACGTCGTGGATCGTCAGGTGAAGCGCAGCGGCGAACGGATGGGCGGCGTCGACGATCAGGCGGATGCCATGATCGTGGCAGAAGGCAGTCATGGCCTCATAGTCCATGGCCCCGTCGATGCGGATGCCGTGATGAGGCGTCAGGTCCTGTTCGCCCGTCTTCGTGCTGTAATAGTAAGCCTGTCCGGCTTCATCCAGCACCTCCACCGCCTTCCGGCCCTCTGTCGTAC
Source organism: uncultured Prevotellaceae bacterium (assembly GCA_946540735.1). GTDB lineage: Bacteria > Bacteroidota > Bacteroidia > Bacteroidales > Bacteroidaceae > Prevotella. The sequence continues at coordinate 8,921 of CAMNIN010000006.1, forward strand.
CTCCGAAAACCAGTATCATGCCTTGCCTTTTCTGAAGAGATGGGTGAAGTGTTTGTTGTAGAGTTCTGAGAGTCCTTGCCGGTTGTCGATAGCCTCGCCGACGACCAGCATGGTGGTCAGCGTGAGGTGGTTGTCGTGTACGATATGCGCCAGGTCCTTCAGTTGTCCTCTGTAGATGCGCTGGTCGGGCCATGTGAGGTGGTAGCAAGCAGCCACAGGAGTGTCTTCCGGATATTCCTGCAACAATTCCCGTTGCACGTCATCCACGATGGCGGCGCTGAGGAAGATGCACATGGTGCTTTGCGAGCGAGCCAGCAGGTGAAGTTTCTCTTTCTCAGGCATGGGTGTGCGCCCCTCACCACGGGTGAGGATGATGGTCTGGCAGCGTTCGGGGATGGTGAACTGGCTGCGCAGTTCGGCAGCGGCAGCGAGGAAGGACGAGATGCCCGGGGTGATGTGGTAAGACATGCCTTCACGGTCGAAAAACGCCATTTGTTCCTGTATGGCTCCGAAGATGCAAGGGTCGCCGGTATGCAGCCGCACGATGAAGTGTCCTTGGTCGTAGTGAGCCTTCATCAGCGCGCATTGTTCTTCGAGGTCCATGTCGGCGCTGCTGCGCACGACAGCCCCTGTTTTGGCCACATCGGTCAGTTCGCGTGGCACGAGCGACCCCGCATAGAGGATGAGGTCGGCGCGCTCCAGCATTCTCCGGCCCCGCACAGAGATCAGGTCAGGATCGCCCGGACCGGCCCCCACGATCTCTACATGGCCTTCCGCGTTGCGCAGGAACTCATGACTGATGGCCAGTGCGGCAGTGAAGTGCTCCCCCTTCACTTTATTGACCACCAGTTGTCCGTGTCCTGACCCCAGGATGGCGGCAGCCTCGCAGACGCTGGGAGTGCCCACATGTTTGGCCACGACTGTACTTGGGGTAGGCACATCGACAGCAGCCAACTCTGCGGCGGTGAAGAAGACTGGAGTCACCCCATGTCTTTTTCTCAGCCATTCCACGAAAGGCTCGTCGGCTTTGGCGTCGATGGTGCAATAGGTGCGTGCACAAGGATAGAGGCCCTTTTCAGCAAGAGCCTCGTTGATCTGGTCAAGGATGGTCTCGAAGTCCGCCGGGTGATGGGCCAGTCCGAACCCCAGGGTGCCCACCATCGGTATGAAATGCAAGTGCAGCATACCGTCCGGGATCGTCTTGTGGAAAGGAGAGACGACGATCACCAGTTTGAACCGTTCCGGGTCAGCCTCTTTGATGTCACGGATAAGGGTGACGTGGCCGGGAAGCGTTTTCTCCATCTCGTCGGTCCCGTCATCCCGGATATCCAGGAGCAGGGCGGTGGGTTGCAGACCGACAAAGGCGAAGATGCATGCATTCATGTCGCTGCTGTCGGCCACCCGCCATCTGTAGCGTTGACAGAGCAAGTCGAGCGGCCACAGTCCGGCGTTGTCGCTTTGCGTGGTGATGACAGGATGGGCGTGAAGGATGCCGGCCACGGTATGGGCCAGGTCGTTGGCACCGCCAACATGGCCGGAAAGCACGGAGATGGCATGTCGGCCGAAAGCGTCGACGCACACCACGGCAGGGTCCTCGTGCTTGTCGTTGACCAGGGGTGCGATGGTGCGGACGCAGATGCCCATCGCACCGATGAAGATGAAAGCGTCGTAATCCATCCAGTGAAGCGCGACGTCCGTGCGCTGCATCATAGTGGCGTGGACCGCGTTTTGGATTCTCATGGCCACGTCGTCGGCAGTTTTGCTGATAGGGATGATAGCTATTTTCTGCATTTGAGTATTTCTATGGGGTTATGGTCATTCAAGACGATGCGTAGAGGAGGTAGCTGCGTGAGGCCAAGTTGCGTGCATGCTTCATCGAAGAGCCGGTGGCTGTCGGTATGGACGGCAGGAGAAGTGACGCTGTTCATGACGATAATGCCATCGTCGGAGAGCACTGTGGCGACACGCGCCATGATCTCCTTCAGCTGACCGCCATGACCGCCGATGAACACGGCATCAGGATGAGGAAGTCCCCCCAGGTCCTCTTGCAGGAAGTCTCCGATATGGACATCGATGCCAGGGATGCCGAAGCGTCGGCAGTTGTCGTGGATGATAGCCTCGCATTCGGGACGGATCTCAAAAGCGACAACTTGCAGGTGAGGAAACTGCATCCTTGCTTCGATGGAAACGCTGCCCGTGCAGAAACCGATGTCCCACATGACCTGTCGCTGAGGCAAGGAGAGCGCCTGCAGTGTCAGCAAGCGGAGCGGCATCTTGGTAATCATCTTCTCACGTCCGTTGAGCAAAGTGAAGTCGGATTCGGGGATGCCGAAAATACGAGGCGGGACAGGAGCGCAAGGAGTGAGAATGACGCAGTTGGGGAGCGTGAAGTCACTCTTCGCAGCCTCTTCGAGGCACAGTGTCGACACCCTCTCCAAGGAAGGGTTGCCCAGATGCTCGCCGACATGCATCCGGTAGTAGGTATAGCCATAGTCGATCATGCGCTGTGCGATGGTCTGCGGCGTATGCTCACGGTCGGTCAGTATCCCGATTTTCTCACACCGCTCGATAAGCGCCTGGTCGAAGGCAGGCCAGGGACGGCCGGTCAAGGAAACGATGCGCATGTCGTGATAGGGCAGGAGCAGTCGGTGAGCCAGCATCTGCAGGGCGTTGAGGTAGGGGTAGACATGAATCTCCGCCTCAGGCATTTTCCGCCGGATGGTGTTGGCGAAACCGCAGAAGAGCGGATCGCCGCTGGCAAAGACGATGACATGGTCATGATATTGGCTGAACACATCGTCCAAGGGGACGGTGATGTCGATCCATTCGGCGTCACTGGGCATCAGAGGCGCCACGATGCCGTGATGTCGTTTGCCGCCGGAGAACACCCGTCCCTCCCGGATAACCTGGAGGATTTCGGGCGAGAAAAACGGTTGCGGATGGTCGCTGATACCGATAACGGTGAATTTCATGAGCGTGATTTTTTAAACGTCCCTTCCTGGTTTGAGTTGTGCTGCGTCATCATAGCAGAGGATGGCATTGCAGAGTGTGGCAGCGAGGTTGCTGCCACCTTTGCGGCCTTCGATGATGATTTTGGGGATGTCCCTGAACGGTTTCACCATGTGCTTGGACTCCCTGACATGCACGAAACCGACGGGCGCCGCGATGATGCCGGCAGGGTGCGCCTTGCCTTTGCGGATCAAGTCGCAGAGTTCCATCAAGGCCGTTGGCGCATTGCCGAAAGCGAAGAGAGCGTCGGGGTGCTCCTCCACGGCCAGCCGGATGCCGGCCTGCGTGCGTGTGATGCCCTCCGCTCTTGCCATCTCGGCCACGCGCGGGTCGCCGAGGTAGCATCTCACCTCCATCCCCAATCTGGCCAGAGCCCCCTTGCGGATGCCGCTTGCCGCCATGGTCACATCGGTGACGATGGTACTCAGCTGGCCATTTGCCACTTTCTGGTAAAGCGTCTCCACGGCACCCTTGTCGGTGTAGAGGATATTCTCCATGTCGAAATCGGCTGTGGTGTGAATGGCATGCAGCAATGCCCATTTGTGGTCGAGCGGCCACTCCCTGGTCAGTTCTTTCTCGATGGTGCGGAACGACTCTATCATGATGCCCTGTCCGATTTTGGTGTCTTCCGGCAGTTCATCCCTGTAATATCCCCTTGGCGTGATGATTTTCCCCTCATACAGATAGGATTGCGTGTTTCCGATCAGGATGACCGTGAACATGTCCACATCCTCAGGGTCGAAATCCGCCAAGGTGGTCACCTTGACTTCCTGCTCGGGTCTGCCAGCCTGTCTGACATAGCCCACGGGAGTCTCGGGAGCCCGTAGACCGAGGAAGATCTCCTGCAACCGGTAGAGTTGCCAGTAGCGGCCATGGGATTTGGGGTTATAGACGGCCGTGACGAAATCGCCCGCCGCCGCCGCTTTGATGCGCTTCTCGATCACATCCCATGGTGTCATCAGGTCGCTCAGCGAGAGGATGCACATGTCGTGTCCGATGGGAGCCCCCAACAGCGAGGCAGCTTTCTGGAAAGCGGAGATGCCAGGCAACAGTGAGATTTCCACATCGGAATGCCGCTGCCGCTTCATCTCGTAGACCAATGGCGACATGCCATAGATGCCAGCATCGCCGGAAGAGATCACGACGACGTTTTTCCCCTGTTCGGCCAGTTCGAAGGCCTGTTCGGCTCGTTCTCGTTCCTTTTTCATGCCCGTGTCGATGCACATGCAACCCGGAGAGACAAGGGGCAGGATGAACTGGAAATAGTATTTATAGCCGACGACGGCATCCGCGTGGCGGATGGCCTCGGTCACTGCCGGGGTGATGTCTTCCTTGCTGCCAGGTCCGAAACCTGCGATAATGATTTTTCCCATGTCTTGATTACAATAGATAGGTGATGATGACGAAAATGATGGCGACGAACTCAGATCGCCGGTTGACGGTGATGGCTTTGCCCGCATCCTCGCTGACGAGGAGCCGGTCGTTTTCACCGATATAGGGTTTGTCGAAGAGTTCACCGAAATAATAGTGAGGGCCACCGAAGCGGCAGTTGAGAATGCCGGAAAGTGCGGCCTCGGGGTAGCCGCTGTTGGGGCTGGCATGGCGGCGTCCGTTGCGCCACACGAAAGCCAGCAGCTGCGGCCTTCCTGCCACGGTGACCATGATGGCTGCGGTCAGCCGGGCCGGGATCCAGTTGGCGATGTCGTCGATATGAGCAGCCCAACAGCCAAAGTCCTTGTATCGCTGTGTGCGGTATCCGATCATGGAGTCAAGCGTGTTGACCATCTTGTAGGCCAACATGCCGGGAGCGCCCAGCAAAGCGAGCCAGAAAAGCGGTGCGATGACCCCATCGCTCAGGTTCTCGGCCAACGTCTCGAGTGCGGCGGTGCGCACTTCCTGTTCCGATAGTTGTGATGTGTCGCGCCCTACTATGCGAGCCACCTGCCGGCGGCCGTCATCGAGCGAGCGGTCGAGAGCGGAGAACACATCACGTACCTCGCGGATCAGCGTAGTGCCCGCAAGACAGTAGAAGATGGCGATGGCATCGAAGGCCAAGGAGAGGTAGGGAGATATCGAGCAGAGCGCTTTACGCAGGCACCAGGAGATGGCGAAAACCGATAGGATCAGCGAGACGGACATCAAGGCACCTTTCCACAGCCGTAATCCACCTTTGTTGAGTTTGTGTTCCCCATAGGCGATAGCCTTGCCGAACCACACGATGGGGTGGGGGAGCCGTGGCGGGTCGCCCAGGATCAGGTCGAGGCTCCATCCTAAGAGGAGAGCAGCGGTGGGAAAAACCATTTCATTCATCATGCTTGTCAGGTTTTGTGGACGGAGAGGAAGTCTGCGACATGCAGAACCCGCGTACAGCGGCGATGAGAGCATCGTTTTCCTGTGGAGACTGTGCCGCCACACGGAAATACCGGTCGTCAAGTCCGTCGAAGTTGGATGCGTCGCGGATGAGCATCTTGTGATGCTCTATGAGGAAGGTTTTCAAGGCATGTGCCGTGCCTTGCAGGAGGTGGCACAGCATGAAATTCGTCTGAGTCGGTTTGACTTCCACGCCCCTGATTTGTCTGAGTCCGTCGGCCAATCGTCGGGCTTCCGCCAGATGAGGGCGGCAGACCAGTTCATCGTGCTGCAGGAGGAATTTCCCAGCCTCCACGGCCAAGGCAGAGACGCTCCACGGCCGCAGGAAACGGCGTAGGACGCCAGTCAGGAGGCAATGTGCCGTGATGTAGCCCAACCGCAGTCCTGGCACGGCGTAGGTTTTGGTGAACGAGTGGATCTGGATGAACTGCGGGTTTTCCGCGGCCATGCGCGGAGTCATGATCTCTTGATCGGTATAATGCTCATAGGACTGGTCGATGACCACGATGTCGCCTGAAAGGGTCATCTTGTCAATCTCAGGTTGTGCAAGCACTTGTCCTGTGGGGTTGTTGGGATTGCACAGCCAGTGAATGGTGCCCGCAGGAGTAGTGTCTCCATTCTGAGAAACGGGAGGAAACATCAGGCAGGCATCCCTGTATTCGCTGAAAGTGGGCGATGGGATGTCGGGCCGCAGTCTGAAAGCCTGGGCGATGAGGTAGATGGCATCTGTGGCCCCGTTGGTGACAATGACCTGTTGCGGATCGATGCCATGGTATTCGGCGATCAACTTCTCCAACGACCACGGCTCTGGTTCCGGATAGTGGCAGAGGAGTCGGGGCAGTGAAGCCAGATGATCCATCAGTATGGCATGATCCACGTTAGCGCAGATGTTCGACGAGAAGTCGCTTGTGATGCCATCAAACCGGTATGCGTCGTCTCCGTGTCCTTCAATCATCTTGTTGCAGGATTTGGTAAATCATCGGCAGGTCGACGTTGCGTCTGACGTGGTCGGCCAACTTGTCGTATTGTTCTTCCTTGAAAGCCTGGTGGTCGAAAGGTTTGCTTCCCTCGGTGATCTTCCCGGCATGAGGAGCCAGCAAGAAGTCGATGAAAGCCTTGTTGTCGAGGAGTCCATGCACATAGGTGCCCATGCATTTCGCGTCGGCGATATAGCCATCCTCACGGCCGTCGCTCAGGTGGAGCAAGGGGCGGGGGCAAGCCTCGCCGGCAGGACGTGTCTCGCCGATGTGGATCTCATAGCCACGTCCGTATTCACATTCCACCTGCCGGGTGACTTTCTCACCGTTCATCGTAGTGGTTGTAGGCAGCAGGCCCAGACCCGGCAACCGTTCGATGTCGCCCTCCATGTGTTGAGGGTCGCAGATCTCCATGCCCATCAGTTGATAGCCGCCACAGATGCCAAGAATGGTGGCACCTTCGCGCCGTGCGCGGACAATCGCCTGCGCACAACCGTTGCGGCGCAGTTCGTAAAGATCGTGGAGTGTAGACTTGGTGCCGGGCAGGATGACGATGTCGGCCTTGCGGATATCCTCCACGTTGTTGGTATAGAACAAGTGTATGCGCTCGTCTTGTTCGAGCATGTTGAAGTCGGTGTAGTTGGAGAGATGCCGCAGCATGATGACCGCCACATTGACTTTGCCGTGCTCGGCCTGGAAGGATTTCTGAGCCAATGCCACCGAGTCTTCCTCTTCGATGTGGATGTCTTTGTAATAAGGGATGATGCCCAGGACAGGGATGCCGCAGAGTTCGGCGAGCATCCGCTTGCCCTTCTCGAACAGGCGCAAGTCTCCCCGAAACTTATTGATGATAATGCCCTTGATCAGTTTCCTGTCCTCTGGAGTTTGCAAGGCGATGCTGCCGTAGACGGAGGCGAAGACCCCCCCTCTGTCGATATCGCCTACGAGGATGACATCGGCTTTGGCATGCCGTGCCATCGGGAGGTTGACCAAGTCGGTGTCGCGGAGGTTGATTTCAGAGATGCTGCCAGCCCCTTCCATGACGATGGGGTTGTATTTCCGGGAAAGGCGGTCGAAAGCCCCGCACACCTCTGTCCGGAAGTCGATGTCAGACTTTCCTCTTCGCCAGTAGTCGTAGGCGTTTTTGTTGCCGATAGCCCTGCCGTGGAGCACCACTTGACTGGTATGGTCGCTCTGCGGTTTCAGCAGCAGGGGATTCATGTCGGTGTGGCAGGGGATGCCGGCGGCTTCAGCCTGTACAGCCTGTGCCCGTCCGATTTCAAGTCCCTCGGGTGTGGCGAAGGAGTTGAGGGCCATGTTTTGTGCCTTGAAAGGAGCCGGCTGGTAGCCATCTTGCCGGAAGATGCGGCAAAAGGCAGCGGCAAGGATGCTTTTCCCGACGTCGCTGCCCGTACCGGCGAGCATAAGGGGATGGAGTGGTTTTCTCATCGTCTCGGGTTAGTTTTTGCTGAGTTTTTTATGGGACTGCAGGTCGGATGCCTGGGTGGTAGATATGGGTGTAGCTGGCCAGTACGTTTTTGTAGCGCAGCACAGGAGTACTGACGGTTTCCCCCCTGGCGTTATAGACCTGGCAGACGGAAGACGGGATTGTTCCTGCGAAATGGGTGTAGTGGAACTCATGTCCCCGGTATTCCTTGCCGTCGAGGATGAAGCGGCGGTAGCCCAGTGAGAGTTTCCGGTCGGCTTTCCTTGCTGTGATGGAATAGGGGAAAACGCCGCACATGGGGTATTCGCCCCGGTCGTCGATGATGCTCTCGCAGAGATACATCATGCCACCGCATTCCGCGAAGATCCTTCCGCCGTCCTCAGCGAACGCCTTGATGGCTTTTCGTGTGTCGGCCGCCCTCGCCAGAGCCTCGAGGTGTTTCTCGGGATATCCCCCCGGCAGATAGAGCAAGTCATCCGGACCGAGTCGTGGCACCTCGTTTTCCGGGTCGAAGAACGTCACTTCGCCCCAGAGGTCGATGGTCTCTTGATAGAGGAAGGAGAACGCCTCCGAATTGCGTGCGATCACAGTTTTAGCAGTTCTTCCCATCTCACATGTGTTTCTATCAGATTCATCAGTTCTTGGTTTTCGGGCAGTTCGGAGAAGTCAAGTCCCAGATAGCGAGAGTCCTGTTGGAGAGACGTACTTTTGGGCAGATACCCAAGGCAGGGGACGTGCAAGTCGTCGCATACCTGCCTCAGCGAGTCAAAATGCCTCTCTGATCCCACTTTATTGAAGATGACCCCTCTGATTCTCACATCCTGTCGGAAGTGGAGGAAGCCATAGATCAGCGGAGCCATGGAGTAGGCCGCCGATTTGGCATCCACGGTCAGGATGACGGGAATGTCGAGGATCTGTGCGATCTCAGCGGAAGACCCTTTGTCGCGGTCATAGCCGTCGAAGAGTCCCATCATGCCCTCAACGATGCAGATATCGGCATCGTTGCCGTAGAGGGAAAAGAGTTCCCTCACATGTTGCGGTGTGGCCATGAAAGAGTCCAGGTTGATGCTCGGGCGACCGCACACCTGTTCATGGAATTTTGTGTCGATATAGTCGGGTCCGCATTTGAAGGGCTGCACCCGGTATCCTTTCCTTGTGAGCAGTGCCATCAGCCCCCGGGCAAGTGTCGTCTTGCCCGAGCCGCTGGTGGGAGCTGCCAAGAGGAAAGCTGGATGGTGACGCATGAGTCAAAGACCTTAGATGTTGGGCGTATCCCATTTCTTGGTCTGGGTGCAATTGATGTTGACCGTCTGGTTGCCGGCCTTCAGCGTGAAGTCACCCTCTTCGAGGATCCATTTCCCGTCGGCCCCTACGAAAGCGAGGCTCTTCGCAGGCAGGCGGAAAGTGACGGTTTTCTGTTCACCCGGTTGCAGTTCGATTTTCGTGAAGTCGCGCAGACGTTTGTTGTCAGGGACGATGGAGGCGATGAGGTCGCTGCTATAGAGCAGGACAGGTTCCTTGCCCATGCGTGATCCCGTGTTTTTAACGTCGACGCTGACCGTGATGATATCGTCGGCCGAGAACCGGGTCTTGTCGGTTCTCAGGTTACTGTATTCGAAGGTCGTGTAGCTCATTCCATAGCCGAAAGGCCATTGGAGTGACACCTTTGCGTCGTAATTGTAGGCTCCGGCCATGGTGCCCACCTCCTCGCTCACCTTATAGTCATAAGTATTGAGCGAGTTGATCTCCCGAGGATAGGTATAGGGAAGTTTGGCAGAGAAGTTGGCATCGCCGGCCAGCAGGTTGGCCAAGGCATCGGCACCGTAGTTGCCCGGGATCAGGATGTCAATGACGGCTTTGGCCAGTGGTTCGATGTCGGCGATGAGGCGAGGCCGTCCCTCATTGAGAACGAGGATGATGGGTTTGCCGGTCTTGGCAAGTTCTTTCACCAGGTTGCGCTGGTTGTTGGAAAGCCAGAGGTCGGTGAGGTTGCCAGGTGTCTCAGTGTAGGAGTTCTCGCCGATGCAGGCGATGATGACATCCGCCCCTTTCGCGGCCTCCACTGCCTTGTCGATCTGCGGTTGGTTCTCCTCGTAGTATGCCCCTTTCTCATTATAGGTCACGCCCTGTTGGAGGATGATGTTCTCTTTTCCGTATTTATTGCACAGCGCCTCGTAGATGGTGTTGTATTTCTCAGCGAGGTCTTCGGCGTTGGAGCCCTGCCAGGTATAGCTCCATCCGCCATGCAGACATCTCATCTGGTTGGCGTTGGGACCGGTGAGCAGGATTTTCTTGCCCACGGAGAGCGGCAGGATCTGTCCCTCGTTTTTCAGCAGCACCTCACTCTCCTCAGCGGCATACAATGCTTTCGTGGCAAACTCATCGCTGCCGAATTTCTCATATCCTTTTCCTCCCGTGTTGGGCTGTTCAAAGAGGTTGAGGCGGTATTTCACGCGGAGGATGCGTCTTACGGCATCGTCGATGCGCTCCATCGGCACCTTTCCCTCTTCCACCAGTTCTTTGAGCAGGATGCAGAAGTCGACGCTATAGGGATCCATCGACATGTCGATGCCAGCGTTGATGGCCAGTCGGATCGCGTCCTTTTTGTCTTTCGCCACCCGCTCACGGGTATAGAGGTTGTTGATATCGGCCCAGTCGGTCACCAACATGCCGTCCCACTGGAGGTCTTCTTTCAGCCATTTGGTCAGGTATTCGTAACTTGCGTGCACCGGAACGCCGTTGATGCTGGCCGAATTGACCATCATGGTGAGAGTGCCGGCGAGCGCAGCGGCTTTGAAAGGTTCGAAATATTTCTCCCGCAGGATTTGGGGCGAGAGGTAGGCCGGGGTGCGGTCTTTTCCTGTCCAGGGAGCGCCATAGGCGAAATAGTGCTTGGTGCTGGTTCCGACATGGTATTGTCCGAGGTGGTTGGGGTCATCCCCTTGGTAGCCTTTGATCTCAGCCTCCACCATGCGTGCATTGACGATAGCATCCTCGCCGAAGCTCTCCCAGATGCGTGCCCATCGCGGGTCTCTTCCGAGGTCCACCACGGGGTTATAGACCCAAGGACAGTTGGCCGCCCTGCTCTCATAGGCTGTGATCTCAGCCCCCGTGCGCGCCAGTTGGGTATTGAACGAGGCGGCGATGTTGATAGGCTGCGGGAACAGCGTGCCACCTTGCGTATAGGTCACGCCATGGTTGTGGTCGAGTCCGTAGATATCCGGGATGCCGATATACTTCATGGATTTTTTCTGGATCACCTGGATCCATTTCTGCCATTGTTCGACGGTGGCGGCCCGGGTGCCCGGTGCATTGAGGATAGACCCCACTTTGTATTTTGAGATGATGGTGTCGAGCATGTTTTCGTTGAGTTTCCATACCCTTTTCACGTCTCCCTTGTAGATGTCGATGGGGTAGCCTCCGACTTTCTCGATGATCTGTTTGTCATTCATCTTCAGGAGAGCCTCGATATCTTTCTTGGGTGCTCCGTATTGTGTGAGCGCAGACTGCAGCTTTTCCCGGTCGACTCTGGCATCTTGGATTTCCATTTTGCCCATCACGTCGAGATTCAGTTCGAGCATCTGTCCGATTTTCTCATCGAGGGTCATTTTCGAGAGCGTCTTTTCGATTTTCGCTTCCAGGGCCGCATCCCGAGGGATAGCAGGTTTGCTGCTCTGAGCCGATGCGGCTGTGGCACCGCAGACCATCAGGATGGTCAATAGATTTTTTTTCAGCATGGTGGTTATCGTATTTGATGATGTTTTTGAAATAGTCGGTCTTATCGGTTGAGGATGATTTTCTTCGTATAGGAGTTGTCTTTGGTCATGACCGTGAAGATTGCCATTTTCTTGAGATCGGGCAGCCAAACGGCGGAAGATCTTCCTGAGAAGGATTTTTGAGAGATGAGGTTTCCGCAATGGTCGTAGACATAGAGTGTGGCGTCACGAGGGACAGCCGGTGTGTCGACGGTCACGACAAAGAGTCCGCTCTGAGTCTGGATGAGGCGCAGGTCGCCGTTTCCATCTGATGTCATGAGGGAAGGCACAGAGGCTTCGGAGCCATAAGGGCTTTCATAGGCACCCAAGTCGGGAGCTGCTCCTTGGTAAGTGATGCCCGCCACGGGTATTCCCCTGTAGGTTGTGGGTTCGACGAAGGTACCCCTGTCGATGAGGAAGGACCCCTCACGCAGGTGGGCGAAGGTCGTGGAAGGCAGTTGTCCGTCGGCGGTACGCTCAGCGATGAGTTCCTCGTGGTTGGTGATGTCAGCAAACTGGGTGGGGTCAGCAGCTTGGAACTCACAGGTAAGAATTTCCATTCCCGTGAGAGTGGAGTCGATTTCCAGGCGTCCGTAGTCGCCGTATTTTCCATCCTCGCCCTCCTTGTATTTCCCGGTGTTTTTGTCGACTTTGTTGGTGGCGGCATTGTCGTTGATGGCAATGCAGTTGGTCAGTCTGACGGTGTGTCCGGAAGCGATTTCCTCGTAGATGCGGTAGGAGTAAGTCTTGTCGCTGATGGATTTCAGCGTCATGCCGGTGCAGTTGTTCATGATGATGTCGCCGGCGTTATGGTTTTGGTCGAATCCCTTCGCTTTGTTGCAGACCGCCAGGCATCTGTTGAGGAAGACGTTCATGGCACCCTGGTTGGATCCCATTTTGAACCCGTTGCCGTTGCCGTCGGGAGCGATTTGCTCCAGAGAGAGGAATCCGTTCTTATAGGCGATGCTGTTCTCGATGATGATGCTCACGTTGTCGCTGAATCCGCCGTCTTTTTTGAAGAACACGTCCCATCCGTCGTCAGAGTTCGCCCATGCGCGGCAGCCATAGAAATAGTTGCCGTCGCCGACGGAGAGTTTGGGCGCGAAGCCATCGGCATCGCCCTGGTCCTCGTCGCAGTTGAGGTAGGAGTCGCAGTTGATGACATAGTTGAATGAGGCGAGGTTTTTCATTTGCAGTCCTGTGTCTCCGTTGCGGTAGAAGTTGCATTCCTCGATGATATTGTCATGCGCCTGTTCGGTGGCATTGAGCACGTCGGTATTAGACCCGCCGGTGGGTTTGTTGCGCTCGATGAGGAGTCCGTTGTCAGAAGCGTTGGTGATATCGATGTGGTAGAAGTGCCAGTAGGAGCCGCAGAGCCTGATACCCTGGTAGGGGTTGTCAGAATGCTTGTGATAGGGCATTGCGCTGAAATCGAGCACGGCCCTTCCGCTGTAGGCATAGAGTGCGATGGGTTTTTCTGCTGTGGCGCAAGTGTTGATATTGATGCGTGCGTCGTAGACGTAAGTACCCGGCATCATGTAGATGGTATCACCGGGCTCTGCGATGTCGACCGCCTTTTGCAGGGAGTAGAACGGAGCCTCCTCGGAGCCGTTGGCATTGTCGTCATGCCCGTCGGGAGCGCACCAGATGATGTTGCCGGCGAAGGAAGGCGGCGTGACCTCTCCGGTGGTAAACGTCAGTTCCTGTCCATAGCTCATTCCTATCTCGGTGAGGCAGAAGGCACGGTAGAAATAGGTGGTATGGCTTTCCAGCGGCAATTTCACCGTGAAGTTGTCGGTTGTCGTTGTGGCAGCGATCAAGGACGCGTTGTCGATATTGACATCGGGCGTTGTGGCATAGAGAAGTCCCAGTTGTTGCAAGGGCACACCACCGTCGTCGGTCACCTGTCCGCCACTGACGTAGTATCCATGGCGGTCGATGGTGATCACCTTGGTCTGTATGATGGCCGGTGTGGCAGCAGCGGTTTCGAAGGTGTGTGTCTCGCCATAGGCTACACCCGCCCGGGTGAAGGCATAGGCACGGTAGTAGACCGTTCGGCTGGCGATGAGGTCTTCGAGCATGACGGAGAAGGTTTTGTTGTGAGCCTGCACGGCATGGTCGGTGTAGGAAGGCTCGCCGGAGTAGTTCCAGCAGATGCCGAAATGAAGCATCTCCTGATCGCCTTCGTCGGTCACCTGTCCGCTGACGAGTGCGCTGTTCTTCGTGATATCCGAGGCAGCTCCTGTGACTACAGTAGCAGGAATGCCGGTCGCCTCGGGATAGATCGCCAGGTTGTCGACGTCGCAGTCGTTTTTCGTATTGTAGTTCGACAGTCGCACGCGGTTGACCTCGATGTCGTTCACCTCGACGGTGTTGTGTGTTTGTGTGTTTTTATCAAACCGATGGATGCTTGTCCAGGTCAGTCCGCCGTCTTTCGACACCGCCACGTCGATGTATTTTTTTGTGCGTCCCTCGTCGAAAGTGATTTTCTTCACACCCTTGTCGAAGACAGGTGTGACCACATAGGAGTCGCCCGGTCCGTTGAGTCCGCTCTTCACCATGCGCAAGTCGCCAGTGGAACCGTCGGAGATGTATTTGGTGTTTTTTCCTTTGAAGCAATTGTAGAAGATCCACTCCCCTTGTCCGTCGATATAGAAAGCGAGGGGTTGCTTGACGTCATCCTGCGCCGGGATGGAATCTTCGAAGGTCTGGATGAAATAGGGTTCTTGTGCAGTCATGGTTGAGGAGACCGCAAGAGCCATGAGGATGAAAAGATAATTTCTCACCATAGGTTGTTCGGTTATGTTTATAGGTTTCGGGTCTGCGGCAGTTATTCTCCGCTATGATTTCGCAACAAAGGTAATCATTTATTTGTTAAGTGAGAAACAAATATATTCCTTTTCCACTCACTAAATCGAAAAATTGCATTAACTTTGCACTTCCAAACTCAAAAGTTATTTTATATGTCATATCTTTTCACATCCGAATCCGTTTCTGAGGGACATCCCGACAAAGTGTCTGATCAAATATCTGATGCTCTGCTCGACCAGTTTTTGGCTTATGACGATCATGCCCGTTGTGCCATTGAGACCTTTGTCACCACGGGTCAGGTGGTGATTATGGGTGAGGTGCACTCCGAGGCCTATATCGACCTGCAGACCATAGCGCGCAAGACCATCAACAAGATCGGATACACCAAGTCGGAGTATCAGTTTGACGGCAACTCCTGCGGCATCATGTCTTCCATCCATGAGCAGAGCTCCGACATCAACCAAGGAGTCGACCGTGAGGAAGAAGACCAGCAGGGAGCCGGCGATCAGGGTATGATGTTCGGCTATGCCACGAATGAGACCGAGAACTACATGCCAGTCTCGCTCGACTTGGCCCATCTCATCATGTCGACATTGGCGGAGATCCGTCGTGAAGGCAAGGTGATGACCTATCTCCGTCCTGACTCCAAGAGTCAGGTGACAGTGGAGTATTCAGACGACAACATCCCCCAGCGCATCCATACGATCGTGGTATCGACCCAGCATGATGATTTCGGTCCGGATGATGAGCGGATGCTTGCCACCATCCACGACGATGTGGTGAATGTGCTCATGCCCCGTGTGAGGTCGAAGATCAAGAGTCAGAAGGTGCTGGATCTCTTTGATGACAAGATCATCTATCATGTCAACCCCACCGGCAAGTTTGTCATAGGAGGCCCTCATGGCGACACAGGTCTGACCGGCCGTAAGATCATCGTCGACACCTATGGCGGCAAGGGAGCGCACGGAGGAGGAGCTTTCTCAGGAAAAGATTCCAGCAAGGTGGACCGTTCTGCCGCCTACATGGCCCGATACATAGCAAAGAACATGGTGGCAGCCGGCGTGAGTGACGAGGTGCTTGTCCAACTCAGTTATGCCATCGGCATTGCCCAGCCTGTGAGTGTCTATGTCAACACCTATGGCCGTTCGCATGTCGCGATGTCGGACGGAGAGATCGCCGAGAAAGTCAGTAAGCTTTTCCCCCTCACGCCGAAAGGTATTGAGAAGCGGCTCAATCTGCGTCAGCCGATGTTTCTCGAGACGGCCGCTTATGGTCACATGGGCCGTCGCAACGAAGTGGTGAAGAAGCAGTTCACCAGTTTCTATCATGAGACGAAGACCATCGATGTGGAGTTGTTCACATGGGAGAAGCTCGACATGGTGGATGTTCTCCGCAAGGAATTTGACCTCTGATAATGCCGTTGCACACCAAGTCGACATACCAGATACTGCAGGAACTCCCCGACAGCGCCACGCCTTGGCAGCAGGATTCGGCGGTTCAAGCCTATTTCCGTCCTGGGGAGAACAACCGCTATAGTGAGCGTCGCGACACCCTTGGGCTGCCCGGACAGCGTTATGAGCGTCCTCCCGAGCAGTTGCCCATTGATAGCCTCGGGCATCCCGTGGCCTATGTCGACACGCTCCCCGTGGCCTGCCGTCCAGAGACGTCGGCCGGCATGCAGGCCGTGCCCACGCCTTATCGTCCAGGCAATGACAATCTGATGTCGTCGGTGCTCATGGCCAGTGTGGTCATGGCTCTTGTAGCCCTTGCTTTCTCAGGACAGTTTGTGCTGCGCATGGCGAAGAATTTCTTCTTTGCGGAAAACACCCGCACCACGGCGGTGCCCGACACCGCCGTCGAGTTGCGCAACCAAGGTTTGCTCGTCGTGTTCACCTGTCTGATGCTCACAGCCGTGTATTATTGCTATTCGATGGTGGGTGACGCCGTCAGTTACCGGATGTTGCCACGTCACGCCCTCTTGGCAGTCGACCTGGCCGTCATCGCCGGTTATTTCTTGTTGAAGGCCGCCGTGTATCAGTTTGTCAACTGGGTGTTTTTCGACAGGAAAAAAATTGAACAATGGAACAAGTCCCAACTCTTTCTCACTGCGATGGAGGGATTGGCGCTTGCGCCCGTTGTCTTACTCCTCATTTTTGGGGATATGACGATGCGTACAGCTTTGTTTTTGGTTGTGATTGTTATCTTTTTGGTAAAAATGTGCACTTTTTATAAGTGTTATCTCATCTTTTTCCAGCGTTTTGGGGCGTTCTTGCAAATTTTTTTGTACTTTTGTGCGCTCGAATTGATACCTTTGGCCGGTTTGGTCGGGTTATTGGAATATTTCAACTACAATCTGAAAATTATTTTTTAGTACACTTATGATAAAGAAGATACTGGTATCACAACCCAGGCCTACAAGTGAAAAGTCACCCTATTTTGACATCGCTCGCGAATATGGCGTGGAATTGGTATTCCGCCCCTTTATTAAAGTGGAAGGTCTGACAGCCAAGGAATTTCGCCAGCAGAAGGTGAATATCCTGGATTTTACGGCCGTTGTGTTCACCTCTCGCCATGCCATTGACAATTTCTTCAATTTGGCCAAAGGTCTTCGGGTGACCATACCCGAGACGATGAAGTATTTCTGCGTCACGGAGACCATTGCATTGTACATCCAGAAATATGTCCAGTACAGGAAGCGCAAGGTGTTTTTCGGCACTACGGGTAAGATTGAGGACCTTGTGCCGCTGATGGTGAAGCACAAGTCAGAGAAGTATCTTGTGCCGATGAGCGACATCCACAGCAACAGTGTGAAGGACATGCTTGATTCGAAGAAGCTCATTCATACCGAGTGTGTGATGTATCGCACCGTGAGCGATGATTTCACGCCCGAGGAGGTGGAGAAATTTGACTACGACATGCTGCTCTTCTTCAGTCCGGCCGGACTCAACGCCCTCACCAAGAATTTCCCTGAATTCAAGCAGGGAGAGATCAAGATCGGTGCATTTGGTCCTGCCACGGCCAAGGAAGTAGCCAACCGCGGTTTGCGACTCGACCTCAAGGCTCCCACGCCAGAGTTCACCTCGATGACAGGAGCTCTGAGGGATTTTCTCAAGAATAACAGTTGACCGACCATGTCCGAGAGAGGTAACCTTGCCCTGGAAAAGGAGGAGCGGGTCACCGGCAGGACGTTGGTGGAATCTCTCTTCAGGGGCGGCGAAAGCCGCTCAATGTCTTCTTATCCCCTTCGGGTAGTCTACCGGTTGGTCGAGCGCAGTGAGGCGCCTGTGCGGATTTTGGTCAGTGTGCCCAAGCGATGTTTCAAGCGAGCGGTGAAGCGCAACCGAGTGAAGCGTCAGGTCCGCGAGTCGTATCGCAAGCACAAGCACCTGCTTATCGACAAGATGAGTGTCCGTTGCGGTCAGACCCTGGTCATGGCATTCATTTGGATGGACGATCAACTGCGTGACAGTGCCGATGTGGAGCATAAGGTGAGGAATCTGCTTATAAGAATAGGTGAGAGGTTATGAGTATACTGCGCTGGATATGGAGGGTGGTATCCCGGGTGATGGTGTGGCTGCTGTTGCTCCCCATTGCTTTTTATCAGCGGTGTATCAGTCCCTTTACGCCTCCATCTTGCAGGTTCACCCCCACTTGTTCGGAATATGCGCGTCAGGCATTGCGCAAGCATGGTCCCATCAAGGGTTTGGGCTTAGCCATCTGGCGTGTCTTGAGATGTAACCCATGGGGTGGTTCGGGCTATGATCCCGTGCCGTAAGTTTCCCGTCAGCGGGGCCCCACGACCATAAATACAATTCGACTTTCTGAAGTAGTTAAGGAGTCAGAGGTTAAGGATGATAAGGACTTTAAGGACTTTGAGGACGTAGAGGATTTTAAGGGAGTTAAGCCATATGCAATGTGGTAGACGATTCTAACAACAAGGTGATGGCTTAACTTCTGTCCACAGGACAACCGAAGCGATAACTGCTTTTACTACAAGGAAGTTGATTGAATACGAAACTTGAATAAATATAATTATCTAACAGCAATCATTCGATGATGAAGAACTTTGTTGAAGAACTGAAATGGCGAGGAATGTTGGCACAGATGATGCCAGGAACGGAAGAGTTGCTCCAGAAAGAGATGGTGACGGCCTATCTGGGCACAGACCCCACAGCCGACTCCTTGCATATCGGTCATTTGTGTGGCATCATGATGCTGCGTCACCTGCAGCGTTGCGGCCACAAACCCATTATCCTTGTAGGCGGAGCCACGGGTATGATCGGCGATCCCTCGGGAAAGAGCCAGGAGCGTAACCTGCTCAATAACGAGACCCTCTACCACAACCAGGAGTGCATCAAGAAGCAGGTGTCGAAATTCCTTGATTTCGAGAGCAAGGAGCCCAATGCCGCCGAGATGGTCAACAACTATGACTGGATGAAGGATTTCACCTTCCTCGATTTCGCCCGTGAGGTGGGAAAGCATATCACCGTCAACTACATGATGGCAAAGGAGAGTGTGCAGCAGCGTCTCAATGGAACCGCCCGTGACGGTCTGTCGTTCACCGAGTTCACTTATCAGTTGTTGCAAGGCTATGATTTCCTCTACCTTTATCAGCACAAGGGCGTGAAACTGCAGTTGGGTGGCAATGACCAGTGGGGCAACATGACCACGGGAACCGAGCTGATCCGCCGTACGCTGGGCAATGAGGTAGAGACCTTTGCCCTCACCTGTCCGCTCATCACCAAGAGCGACGGCAAGAAGTTTGGCAAGACGGAGAGCGGCAACGTGTGGCTCGACCGCAAGCGCACCACCCCCTATGCATTCTATCAGTTCTGGCTCAATGTGAGTGATGAGGACGCCGAGCGTTACATCAAGATTTTCACCAGTCTTGACAAGGAGACCATTGATGCTCTGGTGGAAGAGCACAAGGTCGACCCGGGAAGAAGGATCCTCCAGCGCCGTTTGGCCGAGGAGGTGACGGTGATGGTTCACAGCCGCGAGGATCTGGAGTTGGCGATTGAAGCCTCCAATATCCTTTTTGGCAAGTCGACCAAGGAGAGTCTGCTCAAGCTCGACGAGCAGACCTTGCTCGATGTCTTCAACGGCGTGCCGCGTTTTAATCTCTCCAAAGACCAGTTGGGCCAGCCGGCCGTGGAACTTTTCACCCGCGACGATGTCAAGGTGTTTGCCAGCAAGGGAGAGATGCGAAAGCTCGTGCAAGGCGGCGGCGTGTCGCTCAACAAGGAGAAGCTGACCGCTTTTGACCGGGTGGTCACCGCCGACGATCTCATCGACGGGAAGTATCTTCTCGTTCAGCGTGGCAAGAAGAACTATTATCTGGTGATTGTCGCCTGAGAAGAGGTCACCTGCGCACTGGCTTTTTCGAGGCCATGCTGAAAAATCTCCGCAAAAATTTGGTAGTGGTGTAAAAAACCACTACCTTTGCATCCGATTTTGGGTCATGGTGTAATGGTAACACTACAGGTTTTGGTTCTGTCATTCCCGGTTCGAATCCGAGTGACCCAACGAAAGAGGGATGTTGTCGGCTCCGACGCATCCCTTTTTCCGTATTTCTGTTATTTGTTGTGAAAACATTCTGCTATTTCATTTTTTTTGTGTAAGTTTGCAAGCAGACAAACGATAAGCTACTAAAATTATGAAAACAAATTATGAAATTCGCTATGCGGCCCACCCTGAGGACGCAAAGAGTTATGACACGACACGCATCCGCCGTGATTTCTTGATTGAGAGAGTATTCGCAGCCGACGAAGTCAACATGGTGTATTCCATGTATGACCGTATGGTGGTGGGAGGAGCCATGCCTGTGAAGGAATGCCTGAAGCTTGAGGCCATCGACCCGTTGAAGGCCCCCTATTTCACGACCCGCCGTGAGGTCGGCATTTTCAATGTCGGAGGTGAGGGTTGTGTGAAAGTCGGGGATGAGACCTTCGAGCTCTCCTACAAGGAAGCCCTGTACATCGGAAGTGGCGACCGTGATGTGGTGTTCTGCAGCAAGGACGCCGCCAAGCCCGCCAAATTCTATTTCAACAGCACCACCGCCCATCATGCCTATCCCTGCAAGAAGGTGACCAAGGAGAATGCCGTGGTGGCCCACATGGGAAGTCTTGAGATGAGCAATGAGCGCAACATCAACAAGATGATCGTCAACCAGGTGCTCCCCACCTGCCAGTTGCAGATGGGTATGACCGAGTTGGCCACAGGCAGTGTCTGGAACACCATGCCAGCCCATGTCCACAGCCGTCGTATGGAGGCCTATTTCTATTTCGAAGTGCCCGAGGACCAGGCCGTTTGTCATTTCATGGGTGAGGTGGATGAGACCCGTCACATCTGGATGAAAGGTGACCAGGCCGTGCTCTCGCCCGAGTGGAGCATCCACAGTGCCGCTGCCACCCACAACTACACCTTCATCTGGGGTATGGGCGGTGAGAACCTCGACTACGGCGACCAGGATTTCTCTTTGATCACAGACTTAAAATAATAACTATCTTATCAAAACAAACAAAAATTTATGGCAAATCCATTCTCACTTGAAGGAAAGAATGCCTGGATCACAGGTGCATCCTATGGCATTGGTTTTAACATTGCCAAGGCTTTTGTGGCCGCTGGCATCAAGACGATTATTTTCAACGACATCAACGAGGCCGCTCTGGAGCGCGGGCTCAACAACTACAAGGAAGCCGGCATTGAGAACGTGAAGGGTTACGTGTGCGACGTGACCAAGGAGGATGATGTCAAGGCACTGGTGGAGAAGATCCATGAGGAAGTCGGCCAGATTGATATCCTCGTCAACAATGCCGGTATCATCAAGCGCATCCCGATGCATGAGATGAAGCGTGCAGAGTTCCAGCAGGTGATTGATATCGACCTCGTCGGACCATTTATCTGCTCATCGGCCGTCATCCCCGAGATGATGGAGCGTCGTGAGGGCAAGATCATCAATATCTGTTCGATGATGTCGGAACTTGGCCGTGAGACCGTGAGCGCCTATGCTGCCGCCAAGGGTGGACTGAAGATGCTCACCCGCAATATCTGCTCTGAGTATGGAGGGTACAACATCCAGTGCAACGGCATCGGTCCGGGTTATATCGCTACACCACAGACTGCCCCCTTGCGCGAGCGTCAGCCCGATGGCAGCCGTCATCCGTTCGACTCATTCATCTGTGCCAAGACCCCAGCAGGCCGTTGGTTGAACCCCGAGGAACTCGGCGGTCCCGCAGTCTTCCTCGCTTCCCATGCCTCTGATGCCGTCAATGGTCATATCCTCTACGTTGATGGAGGAATCCTCGCCTATATCGGCAAACAGCCATGATCAGGACCAGAAACAAATAAAAGAGGGCTGCCCCATTGGCAGCCCTCTTTTATTTGTAGGAATTTTTTTTACAGATTACTTCAGGGCGTCAGCCAATTCAGCACCAGCCTTGAACTTTGCGATTTTCTTCTCAGGGATGGAGATCTTCTCCTTGTTGCTGGGGTTGATACCCTCGCGAGCAGCACGTGTGTTGACACTGAAGGTGCCGAAACCGATCAAAGCGACTTTGTCGTCAGCCTTGAGGGCATCCTTGATAGCTTCGAGAGCAGCGTCGAGAGCTTTTTTGGCATCGACTTTTGTCAGACCTGATTTCTCTGCAATTTTCTCAACTAATTCTGTCTTATTCATAATTTTTGTAAATAAATGGTTAATGTATGAATGTGTTGTCGTGAATTTTCGGCAAATATAGGGTAATCATTTCATAAAACAAACAAAAAATAAAAAAAAATGAAGAAAAACATGAAAAAATACATGTAGGAGGTTGATTTCGTGTATTATAACGGATATTTTTCGTAATTTTGCGGTGTTTTTCAATCAATCATAGATAATCCATTATGCGCAGCATACCGACAATCACAAAAAACCTGCTGATAATAAACGTATTGGCATTTCTCACTTATTTTGTTCTGACTTATAGAGGCATTGACCTCAACAATATTTTCGGCCTGCACTTTTTCCTGGCGTCCCAATTCAGCCTTTATCAAATTTTTACATACATGTTCATGCATGGGGGATGGGAGCACCTTTTCCTCAATATGTTTGCACTATGGATGTTCGGATGCGTGATGGAGAGAGTATGGGGTCCGAAAAAATTCCTTTTTTATTACATTTTTTGTGGTGTAGGAGCAGGAATCATACAAGAGATATCGCAGTATTTCACGCTTTATTATCTCTTGTCAGGCCAGCCAGGTATCGGGATCACCTCCCTGGTTTCTGCTGCGTGGTCAGATCCCCAGTTGGCCAATTCGCTCAACGCCTGGACCACGGTGGGCGCATCGGGAGCGATCTATGCCATCCTGTTGGCTTTCGGCATGACGTTTCCCGAGGAGCGCATTTTTATATTTCCCCTTCCCATACCGATCAAGGCAAAGTGGTTTGTCATGGGCTACGTCGCGATCGAGTTGGTTGCTGCACTGGGATCCTCAGGCGACCAAGTGGCCCATTTCGCCCACCTTGGTGGCATGCTCTTCGGTTTCTTCCTGATCCGTTACTGGCAGAAGCATCCCGATGGTTCGGGAGTGTATGGCCGTGGCAATGGTCAGCAGTTTTTCGACCGGTTGCGCAACAACTGGGAGCGCCGCAAGGGGAGGGGAGACCAGGATGACATCACTCGCAAGACCGACTGGGACTACAATGCCGACAAGAAGGCCACCGAGGAGCGTGTGGACCGAATCCTGGACAAGATCCGTAAGAACGGGTATGCCAGTCTGACGGAAGAAGAGAAGCAGTTCCTTTTTGACTCCAGTCATCGGAAATAAGGCCCCCAAAAACCTCTTTCGGGTCGCTGTCAGGCGGTTTGTTGACTAAAATCCAGCGACAAACCCTAAAAAATAAATAATATTCTAATAGAAATTTTCCCAAAATTGAAAAATTGACTATCTTTGCACGCTATAACGCAAATGGGCTGAAAACAATGAATTAAATAACATAAAAACAGAAATGCAAAACAAAGGAATTGTGATTGTCACAGCGGTCTTATTGACCCTGGCAAGTATCTTCTATTTGTCCTTCTCTGTGGCTTCAAGCTATTATGACAAGAAAGCTGCGGAAATCAAGGATCCTATAGCCCGGCAGGACTATAAGGACTCAGTGAAATACCTTGGTGTCTATTCCTACCAGAAGTGTCTTGAGACACAGGTGGGCCTCGGACTTGACCTGAAGGGTGGTATGAACGTCATTCTGGAAGTGTCGGTGCCCGACCTGGTGGAGAATCTCGCCGGATTCAAGAAAGACGCCGCTTTCGTGAAGACCATGAAAGCAGCCCGTGCTGAGGAGGAGACCACTCAGGAGGACTTCATCTCATTGTTCATCAAGCACTATCGCGCAAATGCTCCTGGGCATAGCCTCGCCGAGGTCTTTGCCACTCAGCAGTTGCCCGAGGTCAAGACCAATAGTTCGGACAGCCATGTGGAGAGTGTCCTCCGCGACAAGGTGAAAGAGACCGTGGCTGATGCCAAGAACGTCATCACCAACCGTATCGACCAGTTTGGTGTCGTTCAGCCCAACATCCAGATGCTGGAAGGCCAGGAAGGCCGCATCATGGTGGAGATGCCTGGTGTGAAGGATCCTGAGCGTATGCGTAAACTCCTTCAGGGTAGCGCTAACCTTGAGTTCTGGGAGACCTATGCATCTCAGGAGATCGCTCCTTATCTGCAGCAGCTCGACGGTCGTCTTGCCGGAGGCGAGGTGGCTGAGAACAAGGCTGAGGCCGCAGACTCCACTGCCACCGACTCCGCCAAGGTAGCACCCGCTGCCGAGGAAAAAGGTCTGGTGCTGGGAGACAAAAAGACAGCAGACAAGAAAGACGAGACCAAGAACGCTGCCGACGCCGCTGCTGCTGAGCACCCGCTGCTGAGCAAGCTCATGATCAACGGCGACCAGTCGTGCATCGTGGGTATGGCCAACATGGCCGACACCGCCGCCATCAACGCTTTCATTCACTCTGAACTGGCACAGTCGGTGCTGCCTTCTGATGTGAAGTTGCTCTGGAGTGCCAAGCCCTCCGACCGAATCGCCAACAACAAGCGTATCTTCGAGCTTTACTGCCTCCGCATGACAGGCAATGACAACCGTGCTCCGCTGGAGGGTGATGTCATCGAGAGTGCCAAGGACGACTTCGACCATTTCACCGGCCGTCCTGTGGTGACCATGCAGATGAATGAGGATGGTGCGCGCGAGTGGGCCAACCTGACCAAGAAGAATGTGGGCAAGCCAGTGGCCATTGTGCTGGATGACCTCGTCTACAGTGCTCCTAACGTCAACCAGGAAATCACCGGTGGTAACTCCCAGATCAGTGGTAGTTTTACTGTCGAGGATACCAAGGACCTGGCCAACACCCTCAAGTCAGGCCGTATGAAAGCCCCCGTACGTATCGTGCAGGAAGAAGTCGTCGGTCCGTCTCTCGGTGCCCAGTCCATCCGTCAGGGTATCATCTCCTTCATCGTGGCCTTCGTGGTGCTGATGCTCTACATGATCCTCATGTATGGTTTCATCCCAGGTATGATGGCCAACTGCGCCCTGATTATCAACCTCTTCTTCACGATGGGTATCATGGCGTCGTTCCAGTCAGCGCTCACCATGCCCGGTATCGCCGGTATCGTGCTTACCCTCGGTATGGCAGTGGATGCCAACGTGCTGATCTATGAGCGTACGAAGGAAGAGCTCCGTGCAGGCAAGAATGTGAAACAAGCACTGGCAGCAGGCTACAGCAATGCCTTCTCGGCCATCTTCGACTCCAACCTGACCTCCATCATCACCGGTGTGATTCTGGCTTTGATCGGTACGGGACCTGTCAAGGGTTTCGCCGTGACCCTGATCATCGGTATCTGCTGTTCGTTCTTCACCGCCGTGTTCCTCACCCGTATCGTCTATGAGAACCGGATGAAGAAAGACAAGTGGCTGGGACTCACCTTCACCACAGCGTTCTCCAAGAACATGCTTCAGAACACCCATTTCAATTTCATGGGTGCTTACAAGAAATCCTATACGTTCTGGGGCATCCTCGCCCTGATCTTCATCGGTTTCTTCGCTATCCGCGGACTCAGCAAGAGTATCGACTTCACCGGTGGACGTAACTATGTCGTCACCCTGGCCAAGGAGACTCCTGTGGAGAATGTGCGTGAGGCATTGGCTGGAACTTTCGTCAACTCGATTGGTGCCAACACAGGCAAGGAAGCCAACACCAGCGTCATCGCCATCGGTACAGATGGTAAGACCGTGCGTGTGTCGACCAACTGGAACATCGAGTCCAACAGTTCGACGGTGGATGATGAAGCAGAGACCAAGCTCTTCACCGCTTTGAAGAAAGCCGGCATCGTCACCCAGCAGAACGAGGCCGATTTCAAGAACCCCGACGTACGTGAGGGTGGTTCGATCATCAGCAGTACGAAGGTGGGACCGTCCATCGCCCGCGATGTGACCAACAAGGCCATCATCAGTGTGATTGTCGCCTTGATCGCCATCTTCCTCTATATCCTGCTCCGTTTCCGCAACGTGGCCTTCTCCGTGGGATCTATCGTGGCCCTGGCCTTCGATACCCTGATCGTCATCGGTTTCTTCTCAGCCCTTTGGGGTATCGTGCCCTTCTCGCTTGAGATCGACCAGACCTTCATCGGTGCTATCCTGACCGTGATCGGTTACTCCATCAATGATAAGGTGGTGGTCTTCGACCGTGTGCGTGAGAACCTCCGCCTTTACAAGAAACGTGACCTGCAGACCTTGTTCAACGACTCATTGAACCAGACGTTGGCCCGTACGATCAACACCTCGGTGTCGACCTTGATCGTGCTGCTCTGTATCTTCATCTTCGGTGGTGCAAGTATCCGGAGTTTCTCCTTCGCCATGATTCTCGGCGTGGTCTTCGGTACGCTCTCCTCCATCTTCATCGCAGCTCCTACCGCCTACCTGACCATGGGGCGCACCATCCGTGAAGAGGAGAAGGAAGTAGCCACCGCCAATGCTTAAGTAAGCTTCTCACACACCGATAAGTTCCCCGCCGGCCTTTAGTGCTTGTGGGGAACTTTCTTCAAATCCAAACACGAAAATCATGAAAATCGCATTGATAGGCTACGGCAAGATGGGACGGATGATCGAGCAGATCGCCGTTGCCCGCGGCCACCAGATCGTGAGTATCATTGACATCGACAACCAAGAGGATTTCGAGTCTGAGGCCTTTGCCTCGGCGGACGTGGCTATCGAGTTCACGTCACCCATGGCAGCCTACGGCAACTATCTGAAAGCCTTTGCCAAGAATGTGAAAGTGGTCTCCGGATCCACTGGATGGATGGCAGAGCATGGCGATGATGTGCGCCGGATGTGCAGTGAAGAAGGCAAGACTTTGTTCTGGGCCTCGAATTTCTCTATCGGAGTGGCTATTTTTTCCGCAGTCAACCGTTATTTGGCCCGCATCATGAATGATTTCCCCCAGTATGATGTCGACATGGAGGAAGTGCACCATGTGCATAAACTCGACGCCCCGTCGGGCACGGCCATCACGCTGGCCGAGGAGATCATCGGCAATCTCACCCGCAAGGACAAATGGGTGAAAGGCAGTCTGGTAGCTCCTGACGGCACGGTGACAGGTACTGCAGATCATGCGGATGACGAACTGGTTGTCAACAGCGTCCGCCGCGGCGAGGTGCCAGGCATCCACAGTATCCGCTACGATTCAGAAGCCGATAGCATCACCATCACCCATGATGCCCATTCCCGCAAGGGATTTGCCTTAGGAGCTGTGCTGGCAGCGGAATACACGGCAGAGCATGAGGGACTGCTGACGACAAGTGACCTCTTCAAATTCTAACATCAAACCCCTTACGACAATGATTGACAAGCGCAAAGCAAAACTCAACATGAAAGTGCAGTGGACGAAGTTCATCATCGTGCTCGTCCTCTATCTGTTGTTCCTTTTCTGGTTGAAAAGTTGGTTGGGACTGATCGTCATACCTTTTATATATGATGTATATATCTCCAAGAAGATCAACTGGCAGTGGTGGAAGGAGTCAGAAGGCCCTATCCGTTTTGTCATGAGTTGGGTGGATGCTATCGTTTTCGCCCTGGTGGCCGTTTATTTCATCAACCTCTTCTTCTTCCAGAACTATGTCATCCCCTCCAGTTCATTGGAGAAGTCGCTGCTCAGAGGCGATTACTTGTTTGTCAGCAAGTTGA
The DNA here is from genome assembly GCA_946540735.1 of uncultured Prevotellaceae bacterium. Lineage (GTDB taxonomy): Bacteria > Bacteroidota > Bacteroidia > Bacteroidales > Bacteroidaceae > Prevotella. The sequence continues at coordinate 36,506 of CAMNIN010000006.1, forward strand.
GTTATGGTCCGCGCATCCCGCAGACCCCCTTGACGATGCCCCTCACGCAGCACACCCTTCCCATTTTCAATACCAAGTCGTATCTTGAGTGGCCCCATTGGGACTATCGGCGAGTGAAAGGTTTGGGTCATGTGGAGCTCAATGACATCGTCGTTTTCAATTATCCCGCAGGCGACAGTGTGATGATGGCAGAGAACTACCAAGCTCAGGATTATTACCAGGTCTGCTATCGTTATGGCATGATGAACTATGGCGACAAGGTGCCTACGGACTCTCTCACACCCCAGCAGAAATGGGACTATTATCAGCAAGTGATGGCTGTGGGCGGAGCCTTGGTGAAGGATAACCCCGCTGAGTTTGGCGTGCTGTCGTCGCGACCCACCGACCGTCGTGAGAATTATGTGAAACGGTGCGTGGGACTTCCTGGTCAGACCTTGCAGATCAAGAACAAGATCATCTATTTGGACGGCAAGGCCAACAAGGAGCCCGACAATGTGCAGTATACTTATTTTGTCCGTTTGAAGCAAATGATTCCCGACGCCCTCATGGTGGAACTTGGCATCACGCTGGAAGACATTTTCAGTATGAACGCCAACGGATTCATGCCGATGACACACCGTGCCGCTCAGGAACTCAGCAAGCGCACCGACCTTGTGGAATACGTGCGTGAGGTGAACGACACCGACCGTGTGGATCAAGGCAAGGTGTATCCCGTCGACGGCGAATATGGATGGACACGCGATAACTACGGTCCGGTATGGATCCCTGCTAAGGGTCAGAAAGTAAAACTCACCCTCGACAACATCGCCATCTATGAGCGTCCTATCCGTGTCTATGAGGACAACCAACTGGAGGTGAGAGACGGCAAGATCTTCATCAATGGGCAGGAAGCCCATGAATACACCTTCAAGATGGATTATTACTGGATGATGGGAGACAACCGCCACAATTCCCTCGACTCCCGTTACTGGGGCTTCGTGCCTGAGGACCATGTTGTGGGCAAGCCCATCTTCATCTGGTTGTCGATCAACCCCGAGGAGGTGGGTCCGAAGGTGAGATGGGGAAGACTCTTCAACATGGTGGACAAGATCAAATGATCCTCCTGCACCGATTTCCGGCCTGTCATGATATTTCAACTTGACGATCAACTGGCATTCCCTGACCCGCGTTATGGGGAGGCAGATGGATTGCTTGCAGTGGGCGGCGACCTTTCGGTCGACCGCCTGCTGCTGGCCTATAGCAATGGCATTTTCCCCTGGTACTCCTTCCGTGACAATGAGCAGATCCTCTGGTTCTGCCCGATGCGGCGTTTTGTCATTTTCCCCTCAGAGATCCATGTCTCGCACTCCATGCGTACCCTTCTCCATAAGGATCTTTATACCTGCTCCATCAACATGGCCTTCGACCAGGTGATCCGTCATTGCAGTGAGGCTGATGGCCGCTATGAGCAGAATGGCGCTTGGTTGGGCGAGGATATGATCAATGCCTACACCGAACTCCATCGCCAGCATTTTGCTGCCAGTGTGGAAGTATGGGAGGGCCAACGTCTGGTCGGAGGGCTCTATGGGGTCAATATCGGAAGGGCCTTTTTCGGTGAGAGCATGTTCTCACTGGTGCCCAATGGTAGCAAACTCGCCCTGATCTATCTGGCTCAGTTTCTCCAGAAGCATGGCGGAACCCTCATCGACTGCCAGTTTGAGACCCCTCACCTCAAATCAATGGGAGGCCGATACATTTCTTACGAGGAATATATGCGTATCCTGAGTGATCGTCCGGCGGAAATGTGAGACATTGTAAGAAAAACGCTCTTTTGGGGTTTAAATTGATTTTTAATCACCTTATTATAGTTAAAAATTGATATAAATCAAGAAAATGTAAAAAAATATGCAAAAAAGCAATAAAATACTTGCATAGTATCAATATAACAATTATCTTTGCAATGTGTTTTTCATAGTATTAGATTTAAGGTTAACAAGGTAGGGACTCAGCGGAGCCCCATTTTTTTTGTCCTTTTCTTTGTGGAGTCCTCGGGAAGTGTTAATTTTGCAATATTATGGCAAAGCAACAATCATCTGTCAGCGAGCGACAGCGCACCAACCTCAGCGAGCCCCGGCGTTACAAGGTGTATATCCACAATGACGATTTCACGACCATGGAGTTTGTCGTGAAAATCCTTGTCACAGTGTTTTTCAAAACCGAGGTGGAAGCCGAATCCCTTATGTTGAAGGTTCACCACAGTGATAAGGCTTTAGTAGGCGTGTATAGTTACGACATCGCTGTGTCGAAAGTGCGGCGTGCCACGCAGATGGCCCGAGATGAAGGCTTTCCCTTACGTTTAAGCTATTTTCCTGAATAAGTTATGCCACAACTCAGTTATACCCCCCGTGCGTCGGAGATTCTCCGGCTCACCCTCAAGGTCAAGCAACAATATCGTCATGAGTTCGTCATGCCCGAGCACCTGCTGTTGACCCTCACCGATGATTGGATATTTTGCAATTCTTTTGAGGAGTTTGGCGAAGATGCGGTACCTGCCATGCGTGATAATCTGAAATCCTATCTGTCGGAAGTGGAGGAAGTGCCTGAAAATGCCGTGGATTCTTTCACCCTTTCGGAACAAATGGAAAAGACACTCGGTACGGCAGCCACGCAAGTGGCCAATTCCAGTGCTGAGGCCATCGATATCCCCCATTTGGTGGTGGGCATCCTATCCCTTGATGAGTCAAAGGCCCATTATGAGTTGGCGCTGGCCGTCGGCGGGGACGTGGAGGACTGGTTGAGTGTGCTCATCTCACTTTATGAGAATGAGGACGACCGTCAGGAAGAGAGTGAGGGACAGCCCCGCCACGAGGAAGCGTGGCGCACCCAGGTGGTGTGCCTCAATGAACAGGTGGCGACCCACAATCCGCTGATAGGGCGTGAAGCCGAGCTGGAGCGCACCATTCAGGTGCTATGCCGCAAGGAGAAGAACAATCCTCTGCACATCGGCGAGGCCGGGGTGGGGAAGACCGCTTTGGTTTACGGCCTTGCTGCCAGGATAGAAGACGGACTGGTGCCGGAGCGGTTGTCGGGCAGCCGCATCTATCAGCTCGACCTTGGCACGCTATTGGCAGGAACCCAGTTCAGGGGAGATTTTGAGAAACGCATCAAGACCATCATGGACGGCGTGAGGCGTGAGGGAAATGCCATCGTCTATATCGACGAGATCCACAACCTGGTGGGAGCAGGTCGCACAAGTGACGGCTCGATGGATGCTTCCAACATGCTCAAGCCCTATCTTGATGCAGGCGACATCCGCTTCATCGGTTCGACCACTTATGAGGAGTTCAATCGATTCTTTTCCAAGAGCAAAGGTATTGTGAGGCGATTCCAGCAGATCGATATCGAAGAGCCATCGGTCGAGGAGACCGTGCGTATCATTATGGGTTTGAAGTCGAAGTATGAGGCTTTTCACCACGTGGTCTATCCCGACGATGTGATTTCCTATGCTGTCAGTGCCAGTGCGAAATACGTCAATGACCGTTTCCTGCCCGACAAGGCCATAGACCTCATAGATGAGGCAGGAGCGTATCGGGAGATCCACCCGTCGGAAGAAATGGGTAATGTAGTGGACAAATCCTTGATCTCAGAGATTTTGTCTAAAGTATGCAAGGTGGATGCCATGGCCATGAAAGATGATGACAACGCCAATCTGGAGACCCTTCAGCCGCGCATTCTGGCCAGCATCTACGGGCAGGATGAGGCCGTGCGTCAGGTCGTGGAGTCTATCCAGATGTCGAAGGCCGGTCTTTTGGAAGAAGACAAGCCCTTGGCCTCCCTTTTGTTTGTAGGGCCCACAGGCGTGGGAAAGACCGAGGTGGCCAAGGTGCTGGCCCGTGAGATGGGCGTTCAGCTCCTGCGTTTCGATATGAGTGAGTATACCGAGAAGCACACGGTGGCCAAATTGATCGGTTCGCCCGCCGGGTATGTCGGTTATGAGGACGGAGGTCTGTTGACCGATGCCATCCGCAAGACCCCCAACTGTGTGTTGCTGCTTGACGAAATCGAGAAAGCCCACCCCGACATTTACAATATCCTGCTCCAGGTGATGGACTATGCCCGGTTGACCGACAACAAGGGCCGGAAGGCCGATTTCCGCAATGTGGTGCTCATCATGACCTCCAATGCCGGAGCGCAGTATGCCTCACAAGCCTCTGTGGGTTTTGGCGCCCGTGTGCCGGCGGGAGAGGCGATGATGCGGCAGGTGAAGCGCACGTTCAAGCCCGAGTTTCTCAACCGTTTGTCGTCCACCGTGGTTTTCAATGACATGGACCGTGTGATGGCCGGTATGATACTTGACAAGAAATTACGTGACTTGCAGCACAAGTTGGATGCTCGCCATGTGACGATGAGGTTGTCGGAAGAAGGGCGGCAGCTCCTGCTCGACAAAGGCTTTACCCATGAATATGGCGCACGTGAGATTGACCGCGTCATCGCCCACGACCTCAAGCCGATGTTGATGCGTGAGATCCTTTTCGGCTGGCTCCGCGATGGCGGTGAGGTGGAAGTCAGCGTCGATGGGCAGCAGTTGGCTATTGTCCGCCGAGACGGTCAAAGTAAGTGATGATTTCCTCCCAGGTCTTGAAGGAGTCGCTGCCGTACTCGATCACGGTGCCCATGAAATTGTCGACGGGCACAGTGTCGATGAGGTAATCGCCCAGAAGGAGTTGAGGCTGGCATGTGAAGATGACGTGGTTGTAGGCGGGAGCGTCGAAATATTGTTCCGCCCACGACACCGTCTGTTCCATTTCACTGCGGGCATTGAAGTCAGACGGTCCCACTAAGAATACCTGATAGTTCTCGATCAGCCGTCGGAAAGCTTTCTGCACGCTGCTCCGGGGTTTCCCCCATTTGTCGCAAGCCGCTTGGAAGGAGATGAGGATGACCGGCCGTTGTCTTCCCTCCTGCAAGTCGTCGATCCACCGGATGACCGGCATCACGGCATGCATGTAGGAGCGGTCGTCCATGCGGTGCTCCCCATGGAAATGGATGGCTGTGGGATAATGTTGTCTGAAAAGGTCAAAGGTGTCCACCGTCTTGTCCTCGTCGCCGAAAAGTCCCCATACGCGCTGTCGTTCCGTCTCGTCGACCCGGCTGAAGCACAGTTCTGAAATCCTTTTGTATTCCTTGACCAGATTGTTGTCGACGAAGAATTTCTGTACGCCATCTTTTCTCGGATTCTGATAAGTCTGATGTCCGGTCAGTCCGTGTTCTGTCATCGTCTCGCCGATTTTGAAAGCCGGATTGATGACGATGCGGTCGAAGCCATAGAGCATCTCCGTATACATGCCCCCCATGGAAGTGCCGAGAATCAGGTCGGGCTTCTCCTCCTCGCAAAGTCTGTGGAGCAAGTCGACCGCCTCTTCGGGATGCAGAGGCATGTCCTCCGCGATGACGGTGGCGTTGCAGAGCACGGAGCGCAGGCGGCTCACTGTGCCAGACTGCGCAGAGGATCCGAATCCATGTACATACATCACCTTCTTGCCCGCCATCAAGTCGGGAAATTGTTTCAGAAATGGGTTGTCACTCATGGTAAATGAAGCTTTTGTCATGCAAAGATAAATGATTTCGTTTGGAGAAAAGGCATGAATGGTAACATTTCTTTTGTCAGTTGTCCGAAATACCGAAGTTTTTTTGTAAATTTGCCTCTTTGAGGCGAACTTACGTTGTCTCGGGATAAAAAATGAATAAATTCATTTTGTTCTCCGCTCGACTTTTTGTAAATTTGCCTCAAATATCCGCTTAAAAACGTAATTTATGAGTAACGACAAGTTGCAGCGAGCATTTTTATTGGTGATTCTGGCCGTTTTCCCTTTCTTTTATGCCAGTGCAGGCAAACCCAAGAAGGTGCAGCAGACCGACCGGCAGTATTGGGCATCCATCGCCTATAGGCTGGCTCAGCCCGTGCTGGAGAACATGGCCAAGGGAGAGTTGCAGAAAAACATGCAGACCGAGTACAGTCCGAGTTTTGACGACCGTAACCGCAAGGTCGTCTACATGGAGACATTCGGCCGCCTGATGGCGGGTATCGCCCCATGGCTCTCGTTGCCCGACGATGATACCCCTGAGGGGCAGCAGCGCAAGCAGTTGCGTGAGTGGGCTTTGGCCAGTTACAAGAATGCTGTCGATCCTGCATCGCCTGATTACCTGTTGTGGCAGGGAGCAGGCCAGGCCTTGGTAGATGCCGCTTACGTGGCGGAGAGTTTCCTGCGTGCCTACGATCAGTTGTGGGTGCCCCTCGACGATGTTACCAAGCAGCGTTATATCAAGGAGTTCACCGGTCTGCGTCGTGTGGACCCCCCATATACCAACTGGTTTTTGTTCTCTTCCATCCTGGAGAGTTTCATGGCCAAATGTGGAGCGCCATACGATGAGTTCCGTGTCAATACCGCCTGCCGGAAGACCGAGGAATGGTATGTGGGCGACGGTTGGTACGCCGACGGTCCTGTCTTCGCATTCGATTATTACTCCAGTTATGTGTTTCATGCCATGTATCTTGAGACATTGCAAGCCATGAAGGATGCCAAGGCCAACACCCGCATCGACTACAAGAAGTATTATGACCGCGCCCTCAAGAGGGCACAGAAGTTTGCCGTCATCCTCGAGCGTTTCATCTCCCCCGAAGGCACCTTCCCCGTCATCGGCCGCAGCACCCCCTACCGACTGGCCGCCATGCAGCCCCTTGCGCTGATGGCCTGGTATCAGACGTTGCCGAAAGAACTGTCCAACGGGCAAGTGCGCGCCGCCCTCACCAAGGTGATCCACCGCATGTTCGACTACCAGAACAATTTCAATGAGGGAGGCTTCCTGACCATCGGTTTCTGTGGCTCCCAGCCCGAGACCGCCGATTGGTATACGAACAACGGCAGTCTTTATATGACCTCGTTGACCCTGATGCCCCTGGGACTTCCCGCCGACCATCCCTTCTGGACCGATGAGGCCCAGCCCTGGACCCAGGTGAAGGCATGGGGCGGCCAGCCCTTCCCCAAAGACCACCGTTGGGCAGATGACCCTGCCACACCAGATAAATGGTGAACCACGGGCATCTGTTGAACGTATAATACCTTACTCCTCCATGAAAAAGAATATCGTCATTTTGTGGCTTGCCGTCATGACGCTACCCGTCATGGCAGCTTCCCATACCGCCAAGGCCCGCCGGGTGCTGGCCATCATCGACCGAGTGAACACCTATTGGCAAGCCAACAATCCAGCGGAGGTACGCTCCTTCTGGGACAACGCAGCCTATCACACCGGGAATATGGAGGCCTATTTCCTCACGGGAGAGCCACGTTACCTCGACTACTCCCTTCGGTGGGCACGCCACAACAACTGGATGGGCGCCACCGAGCCCGATCCGAGGAAATGGGAATACAAGACATATGGAGAGGACCAGCGCCATGTGCTTTTCGGCGATTGGCAGATCTGTTTCCAGACCTACCTTGACCTGTATCAGATCGCCATGGGAGAATACGCTCCCACCGCAAAAGGCAAGAAAAAGATCCCGCCCCATGACAACCCGTCGAAGCGTATCATGCGCGCCAAGGAAGTGATGGGCTATATTGTCGACTCCAAGGCCAATGACTATTGGTGGTGGGCGGACGCCCTCTACATGGTCATGCCCGTGATGTCCAAGATGTACAAACTCACCGGTGATGAGCGTTACCTCGACAAGATGTATGCCAATCTCCTTTATTCCGACAGCATCATGTATGACACCGAGACAGGTTTGTATTTCCGTGACGGGAAATATGTCTATCCCAAGCATAAGACCAACAGCGGCCAGAAAGATTTCTGGGCCCGTGGAGACGGATGGGTGCTTGCCGGCCTCGCCAAGGTGTTGCAGGATATGCCCCAGAGCTACAAGCACCATTCTTTTTTCGCCGACAAGTATGTGCGGATGGCGAAGGCCGTAGCCGCCTTGCAGCAGAAGGAAGGCTATTGGACGCGGTCGATGATGGATCCGCAGCAGGCACCAGGTCCGGAGACCAGCGGGACGGCATTCTTCACCTACGGTATCCTGTGGGGAGTCAACCATGGCTATTTGTCGAAGAAAGCCTTCAAGCCCGTCATCAAGAAGGCATGGAAATACCTCTCCCGTACAGCCCTGCAGGCCGATGGGAAAGTGGGGTATGTGCAGCCCATCGGCGAGAAGGCCATTCCCGGGCAGGTGGTGGATGCCAGCAGTCAAGCCAATTTCGGCGTAGGAGCCTTTCTTCTCGCCTCCTGTGAGTATGTGAGATACCTTGATAAGAAATAAAAACAAAACATAGACTATGAAGAAACAATTCCTTACCCTGTTGATGGCCATGCCATTATTGTCGACGACGGTCATGGCCGACGAAGTGCCCACGTTCACGGAGTGGCACGATATGCAAGTCAATGAAATCAACCGCTTCCCCGTGCACACCGCCTTTTTCGCCTACGAGAACGAGCAGCAGGCCCTTGAAGGGAAGAGGGAACAGTCGGGCAACTACCTCTCATTGGAAGGCCAATGGCGTTTCCGTTGGGTAGAACATGCCGACCAGCGTCCCACCGACTTCTTCGCCGACGGTTATGATGATTCCAAATGGGACAAGATGAACATCCCCGGACTCTGGGAACTCAACGGCTTCGGAGACCCCATCTACGTCAATATCGGTTTTGGATGGAGAGGCCATTTCCAGAACAATCCCCCGGAGGTGCCTACCCGCGACAATCATGTGGGCAGTTACCGCCGTATCGTGCATATACCCGACACTTGGCAGGACCGCCAGGTGATCGCCTATTTCGGTAGTGTGACCTCCAACATCTACCTTTGGGTCAACGGCCGTTTCGTTGGCTATGCGGAGGACAGTAAGATGGCAGCGGAGTTTGATCTCACGCCCTATCTCCGCAAGGGCGACAACCTCATTGCATTCCAGACATTCCGTTGGTGCGACGGTTCCTATTGTGAGGACCAGGATTTCTGGAGGTTGAGCGGCGTGGCCCGCGACTGTTACCTCTATGCCCGCGACAAGGCCGTCCACGTGGATGACATCCGCGTCACCCCCGATTTGGTCAATGATTACACCGACGGGCGTTTGAACGTGAAGGTGAATGTCACAGGCAAGTGCAATCTCACGTTCCAGTTGCTTGACGCCGACGGTAAAGTCGTCGTCACCAAGGCCGTAGAGAAAGTAAGCAATGGCGTGGCAGATGTCACGCTCGATGTGGCACAACCCAAGAAATGGACCGCCGAGACCCCCAACCTCTATACGCTGGTCGTCTGTCCGACCACTCCCACCGCCCGTTTCACCCCTTATGAGGCCATCCCCGTCAAGGTGGGGTTCCGCAAGGTGGAGATCCGTGGTTCCCAGCTCCTTGTCAATGGCCAGCCCATCTACATCAAAGGAGTCGACCGTCATGAGCTCGACCCCGACGGAGGTTACGTCGTCTCACGTGAGCGGATGATCCAGGACATCAAGATCATGAAGCAGTTCAACATCAATGCCGTCCGGACGTGCCACTATCCCGACGACCCCGTGTGGTATGACCTGTGCGACGAATACGGCATCTACCTCTGTGCAGAAGCCAACCAGGAATCCCATGGTTTCGGCTACAGGGATGACTCCGAGGCCAAGAAACCCCAGTTTGCCATGCAGATCCTGCAGCGCAACCAGCACAATGTGGGTGTGAACTTCAATCATCCGAGCGTCATCATGTGGTCGTTGGGCAACGAGACCGTCGATGGCCCCAACTTCACCGCCGCCTATCAGTGGATCAAGAGTCAGGATTTGAGCCGTCCCGTCCACTGGGAGCGGGCCGGTGATGGTCCCAACACCGACATCCGCTGTCCGATGTACGCCAGTCAGGAGTGGTGTGAGCGCTATGCCAAGAGCGACCGTCCCCAGGACCAGAAGCCATTGATCCAGTGTGAGTACAGCCATGCCATGGGCAACTCCTGCGGCGGGTTCAAGGAGTATTGGGACCTGGTGCGCAGATATCCCAAGTTCCAGGGCGGTTTCATCTGGGACTTCGTCGACCAGGCCCTTCACGGGCAGGACGCCCAGGGACGCGCCATCTACAAATATGGAGGCGACTACAACACCTACGATGCCAGCGACAACAATTTCAACTGCAACGGACTGATCAGTCCCGACCGCATCCCCAATCCCCACATGTATGAAGTGGGCTACTACTACCAGAACATTTGGGCCACCCTCCTCGGTCAGCAGGATGGTGGCACGAAAGTGAGGGTGAAGAACGAATACTTCTTCCGCTCACTCGACAATGTGCGCCTCGTCTGGGCACTCATGGTCGACGGTAAGCCAGCCAAGACCGGCACTATCGACCGGCTTGACATCGCACCGCAACAATTCGCCGACCTCGTGATTCCCGCCGACCTCACGGCAGCCTACGAGGGCGAGCCGATGCTCAATATCGACTTCCAGCTCAAGAGTGCAGAGCCCCTCATGAAAGCCGGTCAGACCATCGCCTATGAGCAGTTGAGACCACGGGAGTACAGCATGGTCACAGTCGAGGACCTGTCGACGAATTCCAAGCTCAAGGTGAAGGCCGGCAAGAAGTCGACCGACATCGCCATCACAGGCGACATCTTGGAGGTGCGCTTCGACAAGGCTACGGGATGGCTGAGCACCTATAAGGTCAATGGCACCGACCTGTTGGGCGCCGGCGGTTCGCTGAGACCCAACTTCTGGCGTGCCGTCACCGACAACGACATGGGTTCGGGCATCAACCGCAAATACAAGGTGTGGAACAACCCCGAGATGCATCTGACCGCCATCACCACCAGCAAGGTGAAGAGCCCACGGGGGAATGGCACCAGCGATGTGGAGGTGAAAGCCGTATATGACATGCCCACCGTGAAGTCGACACTCACGCTCACCTATCTTATCAACCCCACGGGTAACATCAATGTGACCGAACAGCTCACCACCACCCCCGGGGCAGCGGTGAGCAACATGATGCGCTTCGGCATGGTGATGCAGCTCCCCGCCACCATGGACCACAGCGAATACTATGGCCGCGGTCCGGTGGAGAACTATGCCGACCGCAAATTCTCTCAGCGCATCGGCATCTACCGCCAGAGCGCCGACGAGCAATTCTATCCCTATGTCCGTCCGCAAGAGACCGGCACCAAGAGCGACATGCGCTGGTGGCGGCAGACCGATGCGTCAGGACGTGGTCTGAAGGTCCAGGCCGTCAAGCCCTTCTATGCTTCAGCCTTGCACTATGATGTCGCCGCTCTCGACGACGGTGACGACAAGGAGCAGCGGCATGTGCCCCAAGTACCACGCTCGCCCTACACCAACCTCTTCCTCGACGGCGAGCACACCGGTGTGGGTGGTGTCGACTCCTGGAGTCCCAATGCCGAGGCCCTGAAGCCCTACCGTGTCGTCTATGGCGACAAGACCTTCACTTTCTCCTTGACCCCCATCAAGTGACAGCGAACATTTTTCATCTATAAAACCATCAACAACCTATGAAAAGGAACCTATTTCTAACTGCTGTTGCACTCGCGGCCATGACTTTCATGCCAGCCAGCGCACAGCGTCAACTCACCGTGAAGGCCAACAAACCCGGAGCTGTGATTCAGCCAACCATGTATGGCATCTTCTTTGAAGACATCAACTTCGGTGCCGACGGTGGTCTTTATGCCGAGATGGTCGAGAACCGCTCGTTTGAGTTTCCCGACCGCCTCATGGGATGGAATGTCTTCGGCAATGTGCAGGTGAGTGAGGCACGTCCTGCATTCGACCGCAATCCCCACTACGTCGTTCTCGGCGACTCCGGCCACATCGAGAAGCGCACGGGGTTGGAAAACCGCGGATTCTTCGGCATGGGCCTCAAGAAAGGTCTGCGCTATGATTTCTCGGTCTATGCCCGTCTGCACGACTCCGGCAGCAAACCCGCCCGCATCCGTGTCGAACTGGTCAATTCGCATAATGGCATCATCACACGGCAGCGCATCACCATCGACAGCCGCGACTGGAAAAAATACACCGCGTCGCTGACCCCCAACGTGACCGACCCCAAGGCCCTGATGCGCATCTTCCTGGAGACAGCTGAAGGAGTGGATCTCGACCATATCTCCCTCTTCCCCTCCGACAACTGGAATGGATTGCGTGCCGACCTGGTGAAGGACCTCGAGGACCTGCATCCCGGCATCTTCCGTTTCCCCGGCGGTTGTATCGTTGAAGGAACAGACTTGGAGACCCGTTATCAGTGGAAGAACTCTGTCGGGCAGGTGGAGAACCGTCCGCTCAACGAGAACCGCTGGAACTACACCTTTGCCCACCGCATGTACCCCAATTATTTCCAGTCGTACGGTCTGGGATTCTACGAGTTCTTCCTCCTCTCTGAGAAGATCGGAGCTGAGCCCCTCCCCGTGGTGAGCTGCGGTCTGGCCTGCCAGTTCCAGAATCACTCCGAGGATGCCCATGTGGCCGTCGACAACCTGCAGTCCTATATTGACGACGCCCTGGACTTGATCGAGTTTGCCAACGGCGGCACCGACACCAAATGGGGTAAACTGCGTGCCGATATGGGTCATCCGGCACCCTTCAACCTGAAGCAGATCGGTGTGGGTAATGAGCAATGGGGCGAACTGTATCCCCCCCGTCTGGAGAAATTCATCACTGCCATCCGTGCCAAATACCCTGGCATCAAAGTTTGCGGCACCAGCGGTCCGTCGGCCGACGGCAAGGACTTCGACTATGGTTGGAAGGAGATGAAACGCCTCAAGGTCGACATCGTCGATGAGCACTATTACAAACCTCCACAGTGGTTCCTCGACAATGCCGCCCGTTATGACAACTACGACAGGAAGGGTCCGAAAGTCTTCGCCGGAGAATATGCCGCCCATGGCAAGGGTGACCTCAACAACTGGGAAGCAGCCCTCTCCGAAGCCGCCTTCATGACCGGTCTGGAGCGCAATGCCGATGTCGTCTGGCAAGCTACCTACGCTCCGCTGTTCGCCCATGTCGAGGGATGGCAGTGGAAGCCCGACCTCATCTGGTATGACAACCTCACCAGTCAGCGTTCGGCCAACTGGTACGTGCAGATGCTCTACGGCACCAACAAGGGAACCCATGTGCTGAAACTCACGGAAAACGACAAGGCCGTGACCGGTCAGGACGGGCTTTATGCCAGTGCCGTATACGACAAGGACAGCAAGCAATACATCGTCAAGATCGCCAATGCCGCCGACAAGAAGCAGGAAGTCGCCATCACCTTCAAAGGCCTGAAGAAAGTCGGTCAGGTGAAAGGTATTCTCCTCACCGGCAACCCGGGAATGGAAAACCTTGTAGGCCGTCCTGAGCAGATTCGTCCCGTCGAGGTGAAATACGAGGGAGAAGGCAACGTGCTCAAGATGGAAGTGGGCGCCAAGAGCTTCCTGGTGCTGAGATTCTGATTCGTAGCGATGCGCCATGCTCATGTGTCATTCTTGCCATTTTAAGGCAAGGTGATGCATGAGCATGGTATTTTTATGCGTTTTAAACATATTTTAACGTCATGGCATTTGCGATGATGGGATTAATAGTTATTTTTGCAATCAAATTTGAATTTGTTAGTTATGAAAAGAATTTTGTTAGCGATTGTAATCGCTTTTGTTGGCGTTGCAAATCAGGTCAGTGCCCAGTTGCCTGCTGTCACTTTGAAGACCATGGAGGGCAAGACCCTTCGTACTGATACGCTGTCGAATAATGGCAAGCCGTTTATCATCGATTTCTTTGCCACATGGTGCAAGCCCTGCAACCGCGAGCTCGATGCCATCAGTGAGGTGTATGAGGACTGGCAGGAAGAGACCGGTATGAAGATCTTCGCCATCTCCGTCGATCAGGCCCATAATATAAATAAGGTGAAGCCACTGGTTGACAATCATGGTTGGACTTACGATGTATTGCTCGACACCAACAGCGAGTTTCAGAAAGCCCTGGGCATCCAGATGATACCCTACGTGCTGATTTGCGATGGCAGTGGCAAGATCGTCTACCGTCACAACGGTTATACCGACGGAGCCGAACAGGAGTTGATCGAGAAAATCCGGGAATTGGTGAAATAGGCCATGAGCAGACACAGACTATTGTTGGTCTCCCTTCTGACCATTCCGGTCATGGCTCTGGCCCAGAATGGTCAGACAGACAAAGTGACCGTCACAGGAAGCATCCAGAGTGATGTGCTCCTTCCCCAGGAAGATGAGAAGATCGGAGCGGGGAAATACGATGAATGGGGCCTGACCAATTCGTATGCCGACGTGCACATGATGAGCAAGAACGTCGATGCGGGTGCCCGTGTGGAGTTCATGCGCTTCCCCCTTCCAGGCTATGAGAATGATTTCAAGGGATGGGGTTTAGCCAATATCTACGCCAAGATGCACACCGACAAGTTGGAGATCACCCTTGGCAACTTCTATGAGCAGTTTGGCAGCGGTTTCATTCTCCGCACTTATGAGGAGCGTAGTCTGGGCATCGACAACTCCCTGCTTGGAGCCCGTGTGATGGCCAAACCCTTCAAAGGAGTCACCGTGAAGGGACTCTCGGGGTGGCAGCGCCGTTATTGGAGCTACAACAATGCACTGGTGTCGGGTGGCGACGTGGAGCTGAGTCTCGACCAGTGGTCGAGGGCGATGCAGGACCATGGCACTTACGTCACCCTTGGAGCCTCCTTCGTCAACAAGCACGAGCGTGAGGAAGACCTCTTTGTCGATGCCACCCACAAGCTCAGGATGCCCGAGAACGTCAACGCCTTTGATGTGCGTGCGCGCGTGCAAAAAGGCAATGTGAGCGTTCTGGCCGAGTATGCCCAGAAGACCCAGGATCCCTCGTTCGACAATCATTACATCTACCGCAAGGGCAATGTGGCGATGCTCTCCGCCTCTTATTCCAAGCGCGGCATGAGTCTGCTGTTGCAAGCCAAGCGCAGCGACAACATGTCGTTCCGGTCGCGCCGTTCGATGAACGGCACCTCGTCGTTTCTCAACCACCTGCCAGCGTTCACCATGGACCATACCTATGCCCTGGCCGCCCTTTACCCCTATGCCACCCGTCCGGGTGGGGAATGGGCTTATCAGGCAGAGATGGGTTATCAGTTCAAGCGCAAGACACTGCTCGGCGGCAAATACGGCACCAATGTCAAGTTGAACTTCTCGCATGTGCATGCCATCGACACCCATGAGGCCACCCCCGTGAACGGATCGCTATGGGGAACCGACGGTTATGGTTCGGCATTCTGGAAATGGGGTGACGGCATGTTCTATCAGGATATCAACGTGCAGGTCGACAAACGCTTGACCAAGGATTTCAAGCTCAACCTGATGTATATGAACCAGTTTTACAACAAGACCGTGGTTGAGGGAGAGGGCGGTATGATCCACTCCAATATCTTCGTGGCCGATGGCAAGTACAGGTTTAACAACAAGTTGACACTCCGTGGCGAGTTGCAGTATCTCACTACCGGTGAAGACGAGGGAGACTGGGCGTTCGCCCTGCTTGAGCTCTCCGTGCTGCCCCATTTCATGTTCACCGTGTCAGACATGTACAACTGCGGTGAGAGCGACATTCACTATTATCAGGGATTGGTGACCTTCAATACCGGATCTCACCGGCTCCAGGTGGGCTATGGCCGTACCCGTGCCGGATACAACTGTTCGGGAGGTGTCTGCCGCTATGTGCCTGCGAGCAAGGGTTTCACGCTGTCGTATAACTACAATTTCTGAAGCATGAGAAAGTATTTTCATCATATCCCCTCATTTCTGAACGTCCGTAGCCTCACAGGTGCCGTGTCGTCGGCTCTGATGGCGCTGATGCTGGTCGCCTGCGACCCCGTGGATGAAGCCGACCGTTTGATTTATGTGAAACCCGTTTCGGCCAGCCGCAACGTGCTGATAGAGGATTTCACGGGGCAGCGTTGTGTCAATTGTCCCAATGCCACGCTGGAGATTGAGCGTCTGATGGCCCAATATGGTGGTGATACCATCATCGCCGTGGGAATCCATAGCGGTCCGTTTGCCAAATCTGTCAGGGGCGTGCCCTATTCCCTTTATACTGCCGAAGGTGATGAGTACTTCAATTACTGGAAAGTGGAATCACAGCCCAAGGGCGTTGTCGACCGTTTGGGAACGAGTGATTATCCCTCGTGGAGCACCATTGTGCGTGATGAGTTGTCGAAAACGGCACCGCTAAACATGGTTCTTGCCCCTTATTATGACGCTGCCAGCCGCAAGCTGGACGTGATAGTCACGATTGCGGGCACAGATGGCCGCACACAGGGAAAGCTCCAGTTGTGGCTTGTCGAGGATGGCATCCAGGCCTTCCAGTACATGCCCGACGGGTCCACCAACCGAGAGTACATTCACAACCATGTGTTCCGCTCGTCGATCAACGGCACCTGGGGAACCGATATCACCATAGATGAAGGGGCTTCCCAGGAGATGCACTTTGAAAAGACCCTCGACGAGGCCTGGGTGCCCGAGAACATGTGGGTCGTGGGCTTCGTGTATAACGACCATGGTGTCTGCCAGGCCACAAGGAACCGTTTGTTCGCCCCCAACATCCCTTAATCCGAATCATTTCATTTAAAAATAACAGCTTATGAGAAAAGTTTTACTATCTGTTTTGATGGCAGCATTCTGCTGCCTGGGACAAGCTGCCAACATTGCTGTGGGCTATTCGAATGGAGAGGTTGCCGAGTCGAGCAATTTCACCATCAAGGGCAAGGGCAAGGTGAGTGCAGCGGTCTATGTCACCCCCGAACTCTTCCAGCGTTACTTCGGCAATGAGTTGCGCGGTATCAAGGTGGGACTGGCCAGTGTGAAATACTGCGACTCCGTGTCGGTGTGGGTGAAGGAGACCCTCGACGGCGACAATGTGGCCGGCGGACTTATGAAGCGTGGTGGTACCCCCAGTCCGAAAGTCGGTTGGAATGAGGTGATGCTCGACACCCCTTACGCCCTGCAGGAAGGCAAGGGCTTCTACATCGGTTTCACCTATGCCCAGCGCTATCAGGATGCCACGATCTCTATTGTGGGATTACCTATTGCCAACACCTCCTTTATCAAGCGCGGCCCCACTGCAGAGTGGGAGGATGTCAGCGCCCAGGGCGTGGTGAGCCTCGAAATGCTTATCGGTGGCGACAACATGCCTCAAGTCGACCTCAAGGCCAATTCCTCTGTCGCATCCAAGAAAGGCAGCGTGGTCACTGTGGTGACACAGATCACTAACAATGGTCAGCTTGATGCCAGCGATTACGACCTCACGTTCTCTTCCGATGCTTACAATTATACCTACAAGGCCTCAACGCCTATTGTCGCCGGTAAGACAGCAGAGGTGAGCACCATCCTCTATGACGTGCCTGATGCCGTGGGACTCGACCTGCCGCTCATGCTTACCATCAGCCGTATCGGTGAGGGCGAGGACACCTATCCCGCCGACAACAGTGTGCAGGTGGGTGTGAAGGTGCAGCGTGGTGTGCTCGTCGAGGAGTTCACGGGCACCGGATGCGGCTGGTGTCCCCGCGGACTTGTCGGCATGGACAAGATGCACGACAAGTACGGACTTCAGTTCGTGGGCATCGGTATCCACCAGTACAACGGCGATGACCCGATGTATCCCCAGTACAAGAACATCGGATTGAACAGTGCTCCGTCCTGTCTTATCGACCGTGATTATCAGACAGATCCCTATTATGGAAGCGACAACGTCGATATCTGCCATGACTTCGAGGCCGAGGCCGCCAAGGGCGCCATGGTAGCCCTGGAGGTGGAAGGCGAGTATAATGAAGACAAGACCGAGGTGACCATCACCACCACCATCCGTCCTTACGCCAACATCTCCGGCACCTCTCTGGGCGTCGTGCTGACCGCCGACGGTCTCACCGGTACCAGTGCTTCCTGGAAGCAGGCCAACTATTACACCCAGTATGCTTCGTCGTCGCTTCCCGCCGACCTCGCACAGTTTGGTAGCGGTGGTGTGAACGGACAGTCATCCTTCTACTGGGTATTCAACGACGTGGCCATCGCCACCTACAAGCAAGGCAGCAACTGGGAACTCTCCGTGGGTGGTCTGGTGCAGAATGAGCCGCAGACCATCACCACCACGCTCAAGATGCCCACCAAGGCAGCCCTCCTTGCAGCCCTCATCTATGAGCAAGTGGCCGCCAATGTGTTCTTGCTCGACAGTTCGGGCAAGGCCATCAATGCCGCCCGTTCCTATGTCAAGTTCCCCAATGGAATCAAGGATGTCAACCAGCAGCCAGAGGCCGACCGTCATGAAGTGGCACGCTACACCCTCGACGGCCGCATGATCACCCGTCCGCAGAAAGGTGTCAATATCATTCGCCTCTCCGATGGTTCCACAGTGAAGGTAAACGTGCGTTGAAATCCAAGCGATTGACCGATTATTTGACGGCTCTCCTCAAGCGGGAGAGCCGTCAATAAGTGTAAAAAATACCCTCATTGCTTACATTTTGTAGGTATTTTGCCCCTGTTCCTGTATAATTATCGCAAAATGATGCGTCAGAGTATGAGAAGGACGGATGTCGTCCACTTTTTTTGAGGGATTTTTTAATTTTTTTTGATAACGTTGTGCGAATTCATAAAAAATGATTATTTTTGCACCCTATATGAGACGTGAAAATCTATATTTATTCTATAATTTTTAAATGTTTCACTTAAAAGGTTTGATATGAGTAAGAGAATTACAACTATCACAGTGAGCATGTTGGCATTGCTCTTCATGCTTGCGACCCCTTCATTTGCCCAGCGGGTGGACCGTCCTGTGAAGGCAAAGAAGACCACGGCCTTTGAACTGGCCAACAACAAGGCGGAACTGTTCAAGAAGTATCCTGCCCTGCAGAATGCCCGCACCACATTGCGGCAAGAGAATTCTGTTCTGAAGAACACCGTCGTGGGACAGCTCCAGAAGATCGACCGCAAGGCCCTCAAGGCCGGTGACGGTACAATTCTGACTGGTAACATGACTTACGATGCTACAGAGGCTTTGACTTTGGGCCTCTATGAATTCGCCTCCTCGGAGAATCCCGAATTCAAGGAAATCAACACGAACAAGTATTTCAGCTACAACAACGCAGGTGGTGCTGTGGTAGATGGCGTCTACTATTTCGTGGAGTATTTCAGTTTCTTCGGCATGGTCTTCACTTACACCTATGCTTATGATATCAACAATGATGAGTGGCTTGTTGAGGAAGAGGGCTCAGATTACGTCGATATCATCGCAGACGGTGCCAATGTCGCTTATGACGCGGCTACAGGCAAGACCTATGGCGTGTTCTACAATGCTGACCTCACAGGACTGGAGTTCGGTACGATCGACTACACCACCTTCACCCGTACAGGAGTGCTGCCCACTCCGGCTCACATGGAAGAGTATATCAACATGGCCAGCGACGGCAAGGGCAACCTCTATGCTGCTACTTTGAGCGGCGAGATCTACAAGGTTGATCCCACGACAGGTGGTGAGACCCTCGTTGCTTCCACCGGCATGACCGTTGACGCCTATATCCAGGGTGCTACTCTCAACGCCAAGAACAACGTATATTACTGGTCATTCCTGGCCAACTCAGGTACTTCTGCAGGTATTGCTGAGGTCAACCTGACCACAGGTGAGACCAATGTCGTGCCTTTCCCGAGTGTTTATGAGTTCAATATGATTAATGTGCCGGCACCCGCTGCTGAGCCCAACGCTCCTGCCGCTGTCGACAACCTGAAAGCTTACATCGAGAATGCAGCACCCAACAATGTCTTTGTGTCCTTCGTGCTGCCTACTAAGACCTTCGACGGCGAGAGCGATCTGACAGGTATCCTCGAGTACTCCATCCTTGTGAATGGTGAGGAAGCCCTGAAAGGCAGCGGCCAGCCCGGTGCCCAGGTGATCCACAAGATCGAGAACGTGCCGACCGGCAACACCACCATCACCGTGATTCCGCGCAGCGTTGTGGGCAATGGTGCCAAGGCAACGACGAAACTGTGGGTAGGCGCTGACGCACCAGCATCTCCCGATCCCGCTACTCTGGCCATTGAGGGCGACAAGGCAACCGTGACATGGACCGCTCCTACGATGGAAGGTGTGCATGGCGGTTATGTCAACACCAGCAACGTGACCTATACCGTGACCCGTTATCCCGACAAGGTGGTCGTGGCCGAAGGTATCAGTGAGACCACCTTTGAGGAGACCGTCGACATCAGCAGTCTGAAAGTCTACAGCTATGGCATCACCGCCAACTATGGTGAGGCAAGCAGTGTAGAAGCCATCACCAACCGTGTGAAAGTGGGTGATGCCATCGTTCCTCCGTTCAAAGAGGACTTCATGGATCCCGAGAGTGCTTCTTTGATCTACACCGCACTTGATCTCAACAACGACGCCTCCAGCTGGTCGCTGGGTACAGGTTTTGCCCGCTACACCTATAACGGAAAGAATTCCGGTGATGACTGGCTCCTCACTCCCGACATCAAACTCCAGACCGGTAAGCTCTACATCGTCAGCTTCACTGTCGGAGCCTATTCCTCATCGTACCCTGAGCGTCTCGAGGTGATGATGGGTCAGGGTCAGGATCCCACCGCTTATGGTATCACCCTGCTTGAGCCCACCGACTTCGCCGATGGTCTGCCTCATACCTATGAGGTGCCTGTCACTGTCGAGGCTGATGGAACCTTTAACATCGGATTCCACGCCATCAGTGATGCCGACATGTTATACATGGAGGTTTATGGCTGGTCTATCAGTTCACCGCTCGACTTCGGTGCTCCTGCCCTCTCCACCAACATGGAGGTTGTGCCTGGTGCCAAGGGTGCGCTCAACGCAACCATCAACTTCAACGCTCCTACCAAGACCATCAACGACGAGGCACTCAGTGAAATCACCAAGATGGTGCTGAAGAACCAGAAAGGCGAGGTAGAGGCCGAGTTTGAGAATCCTGCTCCCGGTGCTGCACTCTCTGCTGCAGTGACTGTCGAAGACAACGGCATCTACACCTACACCGTGACCGGTTACAACAGCAAGGGTGAGGGTCTCACCGCTTCTGCAAGTGCCTTCATCGGCGTCGACACACCGGCAGGTCTGGAAAACATCGCTGGCCGTGACAATTTCGATGGCACAGCCACCATCACATGGGCTGCCCACACCGACAAGGGTGCCAACGGCGGTTATGTAGATCCGGAGTCAGTGACCTACCGTGTCTACGCTGTTGAGGGCGGCTATCTCGGCGACGTGCTGGCAGAGACCAAGGACCTGCAGTATGTGCTGGCTTCCGATGCTATCGAGAAAGGTCCGGAAGGACTTGTCCAGGTTGGTCTCTCCGCATTCGTCGGTGACGCAGAAGGTCCCATCTACGCAGGTGCTGTGGTTGGCGGTGATGCCAACACGCTCCCCTATGCAGAGTCATTCCCCAACCAGTCTGTCTCTCACTACTGGTGGGTAGAGACACTCCAGGGCAATACTTGGAATATCTACACCGACTCATCTGATGAAGATGGCGGTTGCGCAGGTTTCGTCGCTGGTAGCGCAGGTGCTTCTGGTACGCTGAACACAGCCAAGATCTCCGTGAAGGGAGCCGCCAGTCCCAAGCTCATCTTCGACTGGGCTGCAGTTCCTGGTGATGACCTGAAGGTATCTGTCCTTGGCAATCGTCAGGATGGCAGTGCACCCGTCGTGCTCAAGGAGATCGACGTGAAGAACCTGACCGGTGATCTCGAGTGGCATACCGAAGTGGTTGACCTCAGTGCATTCACCTCTGATCCTTATGTCATCCTCTCCTTCCTTGCAGAGGCTGGTGAGGCAGGCGTGGCATTTGAATTTGACAACCTCCTCGTCAATGATTTCTATGCTAACGACCTCTTCGTGGAACTGACCGCACCGAGAAGCGTCGCCGCAGGTGACGAACTCACAGCAACTGCTGTTGTGGGCAACTCCGGTGAGAACAATGTCGCCGCAGGCGAGTACAGCGTGGTCTTCAGTGTCAATGGCAAGGAATTTGCCACTGTGACCGAGACACCTGCCCTTGCAGCCTACAGAGGTGTCAATGTGGTACAGGCTACCTACAAGCCCACTCTCTTTGACGAAGGCATGATGAACATCAAGGCTGAGGTGGTGTTCGACCGCGACCTCGACGTCGAGAACAACGTTGCAGAACGCTCAGTCAACCTGAAGGTTCCTGCATTGGCACGCGTCAATGACCTTACCGCCGAGACCGGTGGCTGGCCAGCCGTCCAACTGAAGTGGAGTGCACCTGTGCAGCAGGCTTCCGAGGGAACTATCATCACCGAGGACTTCGAGGACCAGACCGTCTACGAGCCGTTCTCTGTTGGTGGCATCACTACCGACATCCACACCGGTATGCTCGGACAGTGGAAGGTTGTTGATGGCAACAATGGTACAGGTACCTACGCAGTCAACGGTTACTCCAACTATGCCAACTGTTACGCACCGATGGGCTTCCAGGTGTTCAATCCTGAGCTTGCCGGCTTCGATCTGAGCGATCCCGCTTATGCAACCATGGTGGCTCCCAACTCTGGCAGCCAGATGCTCACCTCCTGGTGTATCCAGGGTGTGACCGACCACTGGCTCATCTCACCGCTGCTCTCTGGCGACGCACAGACCATCAGCTTCTTCGCAAGTGCCCCGACTTTGGATTATGGTAACGAGCTCTATGAGATCTACGTTTCCAGCAGCGACAATGAGGTGACGAGCTTCGAGATTCTCGATAAGGGTGAGGTTTCCAGCACTGACTGGACCGAGTTCACTTACGAGTTGCCCGCAGGCACGAAGTACTTCGCTATCCGTCATACGTCCAATGATGTCTTCGCTCTTGAGATCGACGATGTCACCTACACCTCTTCTTCCAGCAAGAAGTTTGTGATGGCCGACGGCAATGGCGTGACCGCTTACAACATCTACCGCGACGGCAAGGTGATTGCTACCGTGGATGCCAACACCACCAGCTACATCGATGTGAACGAGACCGACGGTGAGCACACCTATTATGTGACCGCAGTCTATGGTGACGTCGAGTCTGGCTTGTCCAACGGCGCAACCGTGGTGACCGCCATCACCGAGCTCACCAGCGATGCAAGTCTGATGGATGCTGACATTACAGTCTACAGCACCAGCGGTGCGATGATCGCTTCTGGCAAGGGTGTCTATGGCCGCCTTGAGAAGGGTGTCTATGTGATCAAGAACAATGAGACAGGTGCTGTGAAGGGTGTTTCCAAGAAATAAACATCATCCCTGTCTTTACTGATAAGGAGACCGCACTTTCGGGTGCGGTCTTTTTTTGCATTTTCATAAGATTTTTCTATGAAAACAGAATACAAGTTACAAAAATATTTTGTACTTTTGTAGCCTAAAGTATCAAGATCAGCATTTTATAAAAGAAATCCTATTTTATCATCTCAGATGAAGACTTTCTTGTTGAGAAGACCCCTGATTCTATCCCTCATTGTGACCTTTTCCGTCCTGTCGGCACAGGCCGCTCCACGTAGTAAAGCACAGATGAAGACTATCGCTCTGGAAAGGCTGCGTTCCACCGGAAAAATGGCCGCTCCAGGGATGCATTCGGACGTGGTGGAACTCAAGGCATGTGCTTCCCTCTCCCTCTTCGGTTATGAAGACGGTGCGTATGTGGTGGTGAGCAACGACGACCGCTTTCCTGCTGTTCTTGGCGTGTCGGACACCCCCTATTCTCATGGTGCCAATGCCAATTTTGAATTCTGGTTGCGCAGCATGAGCGTTGCTCTGGCCTATATGGCTGAGAACAATCTGCCAGCCCGCATCACCACCCCTGATCCGAATATCTACCCCACGAGTGTGGCCCCGCTGATGACCTCGAAATGGGACCAGCTCAATCCCTATAACCGGATGCTTCCTCCCGGCATCTACACCGGTTGTGTGGCGACGGCCATGGCCCAGGTGCTCAACTACCATAAAATGCCAGAGCATGGATACGGCACACGGACTATTCAGGCCAAGGGCACCCCAGTGACCGCCAATTTCGAGGAAGACTATTACGATTGGGATAACATGCTCGATGTCTACCGCGGTGTGCAATACAACGACGCGGAGGCTGATGCTGTCGCCCTGCTCATGCGTGACTGTGGCGTGGCCGCCAACATGAGTTATGGTACAGCAGTGGATGGTGGCAGTGGCGCCTATTCCACAGATGCCGCCAGTGGACTTCGCACCTATTTCGGTTTGGAAGATGCGAAATGCGTGGAACGTTCGAAGTATATCGAGCCCGACTGGATGGATTTGGTCTATAATGAGTTGAGCAACAACGGTCCTGTCTATTACGGTGGCACCGACATGTCGCAGTTTGCCGGGCATGCTTTTGTGCTTCATGGTTATAATGAAGAAGGAATGGTCTACGTCAACTGGGGATGGAGTGGCGATGATGACGGTTATTATGACATCTCCCTGCTTAATCCTCCAGGCAATCGTTTCAGTTCCGATCAGGACATGATCATCGGCATCGCCGGCAGCGGCATCACTGATTTGGTGGGCGACACGGTTGAACTGGCCCAAGCCGGTGAACTGGCCCAGTGCCTGCATGCCGAGGAAAACGTTATCGGATGGCTCAAGGTGAAAGGAAATATCAATGGCACCGACCTCAAAACCATCCGGAGGATGGCAGGCTGTGATGAGCAACTCAAACGCACCAAAGGCCGCCTGCGCAGTATCGACCTCACTGAGGCCCGTCTGGTGAGTGGAGGTGACGCTTATGTAGAGGCGGAAAACCAGGTCCTGAAGTCCCGTGACGACGCGCTGGGTGAGAAAGCTTTTTATGGTTGCCGCACGTTGAACACCATTTTGCTGCCTTCGTCCATCACCCGTATCGGACAAGCCGCATTCGCAGGTTGTTCGTCATTGGACAGCATTCTCATACCAGAGAACGAAGCACAGGATTTCCTGATCCGCAACCACACCCTTTTCCTCAAGAGCGATACCCTGAGCATCTACCAGGTATTGCCCGTTTTCAGGGGGAAATATGAGATTGAGAAAGGTGTGACGCAAATCGGCGATTACGCCTTTGCAGGATGCTCCCGTATCAGTGGCGTGGTTGTGCCCTCTACAGTCGCCCGCATTGGCAGCCATGCTTTTGCCGGTTGCACAGGGTTGACCACCCTTCGCCTGATGCTTGTCAATGTGCCGGAAACCGGTGCAAATGCCGTGGATGGAGTCTATACCAGTTCCTGCAAGCTCTATGTGCCGGCAGGGTCGAAAGATCGCTACAAGCAACATGCACAGTGGGGCCTGTTCGCCAGTGGTGCCGGGCACGACAACATCGTGGAGTTCGGTTCGGCCATCACCGCCCGCAATGCAGGGCGTTATTATGGTGAGGAGAATCCCCTCCTGGGTTATAAAATCTCAGGTGACATTCCCAACGGAGAGCCTGAGTTGGTGTGTGAGGCCACGGAAGAATCCCCTGCCGGACAGTATCCCATCCGTGTGCTTCGCGGCACCATCACCGATGAAATCGTGGAACTCTATGATGGCGTCCTCTTCGTGTGGCAAGTACCCCTTAAGGTATCGACAGGTGATTACACCCGCATGGAGGGAGAAGAGAACCCGGATTTCGAACTGACGTATGATGGTTTCGTACGCGGTGAGGATCTCAGCGTGATTACCCGTCTCCCCGTGGCCACCTGTGAGGCCCGCCCCGACTCACCAGCCGGAGTCTATCCCATCACCATCTCTGGTGGCGAGGCACAGAATTATTCGTTCAAATATACAGCCGGAACCCTTACCGTCGAGCCCAACCCCGATGGCATCCGAGAAGTGGGTGACGCAGCCAACCATCATTACGATGTCTATACCACCGACGGACGGAAAGTCAAGACAGGGGTGGCCTCACTCCAGCAGTTGCCGAAGGGTATTTATGTGGTGGACGGCAAGAAAAGAGTTGTGAAATAACGATAGAGTATGAAGAAGAGATACTATATATGGGTTTTGTCGCTACTGGTCACCACTGTGGCCAGTGCGGCACCTCGTAGTGTGTCGCAGATGAGAGGTGCCGCTGCGCAGGTGCTCTCCGCCTCAGGCAACAAGGCCCATGCCCCCTTGCATCAGCAAGCACTGAGCCTGTTGGCCTCCAGTGCCGACTATGCCGTTTACGGCTATCCCGAAGGCGGCTTTGCCATTATTTCCGCCGATGATGCCTTGCCAGAGGTGCTCGGCTATTCCATGAAACGCTACGAAGCCAGTGAGGGGAACCCTAATTTCCGTTGGTGGTTGTCGATGGTCACCGCAGCGTCGAGAGAGGTGCGCAGCGGCGTGGCAAAGGCCCCAGCTATCGTCTATCCCGACACCACCCGTTTCAAGGCCAAGGTGCCTACACTGATGACATCAGAGTGGGGCCAGGACACTCCATTCTGGAATTTCTGTCCAGTGAGGGGTGATACGTGCTTGACAGGTTGCGTGGCTACGGCGATGGCTCAGATTCTCTATTACAACCGTGCCCCCGAGCAGGGCAAAGGGAGTCACTCCATGAACAGTTATGGAGATCTTCTGACAGCCAATTTCGGCGAGACCACCTATGAGTTTGACAAAATGCGCGATCTCTATTATGAAGAGACTTACAGCCAGGAAGAGGCCGATGCCGTAGCCTTGCTCATGTCGCATTGCGGCATCGCCGTCGACATGGACTATAGTCCGGAAGGTTCCGGGGCCTATTCCCATACCGCAGCCAACGCCCTGCGCAACTACTTCGGTTATGACAACGCCAGGTTTGTCAACCGTAATTCCTACAATGAGAAAGATTGGATGAACCTCATCTATGACGAATTGAGTCATGGGCGAGTCGTCTATTACAGTGGTGTCGACCCCGACCCTGTGGATGGTGGCGGTCATGCCTTTGTCATCGATGGGTATGACGAGCACGGACTGGTGAGTGTCAACTGGGGATGGAATGGTACGGAAAACGGTTATTACACCGTTTCGCTGCTCAATCCACGCACCTATTCCTTCAGTGTGCAGCAAGATATGATCATGGGTTTGCAGGGTGATCCCCTTCGTCTGGTCTCCTATGCTGTTGATGTGAGAAAAGCCGGGATGCTGTCAGCCCAGATCCCCGACTCGCTGTTGTATCGGATCTCGTCGCTGAAGGTGACTGGCGACCTTGACAACACCGACCTGGGTGTGATCCGGCAAATGGCCGGCCGCAACACCGACGGTACAGGCACAAAAGGCCATCTGGCCCATTTGGATCTCTCCGAAGCCCGTTTTGTGGGAGGAGGCAGTCCATATCTCAGGGAGGATGGGAAGTCGTATACCAGCGGTGCTGATGTTTTGGGCGACAAAGCCTTTTATGGTTGTCGTCAGTTACGCACCTTGATACTGCCAGCATCGCTCAAATCGATCGGCGTGGGAGCCTTTGGCTTCTGCACGAAACTTGACAGTCTCATCGGACTGCGCGACAGCAAGGAGTGCGACTATGTCTTCGATGGTCAGGCGCTTTACAGCCGAGCCGACACCACGCATCTGCTCATGGTGCTGCCCTCGGTGACGGGTACCTATGCAGTGAAACCCGGTGTGACCGTGGTCGGCGACTATGCCTTCTCTTCCTGCCAGTATATCAAGAGTCTCTCGCTCCCCTCGTCAGTGAATCGCATCGGCAGGGAAGGTTTGTATTGCTCTTGGAAGCTCCAGCAGATCAAGGTTGTCTCTCATGAGCCCATTTCCGTGGGTTTGGACGGACTCACAGGCATCCGCAAGTCATCGTGCAAACTTCTTGTGCCAGCGGGGAGCAAGGAAAAATACAAGCGCCATGCAGCGTGGGGTACTTTCTATGACTCTGGTAGCGACGGCTATGACAATATCGTGGAGTTTGGCAGTGCCGTCATGGCCCGCAATGCAGGAAAGGACTATGGAGACCCCATGCCCAAACTGGGTTACAGTATCAGTGGCGATATGCCCAATGGCACGCCTGAGATATGGTGTGATGCTGATGAAAGCACGCCGGCCGGTACCTATCCCATCCACGTCGGTCCAGGAAGCATCACCGACGAGGTGGTGGAGTATTTTGATGGTGTACTGACTGTGTGGAAAGCCCGGTTGAGTGTCAGTGTTGGAGAGTACACCCGTTATGAGGGACAGGAGAATCCTGATTTCACCTTGTCGTATGAGGGTTTCAAACTCGGCGAGGATGTCGACGTGCTCAAGGCATTGCCCGAAGCCTATTGTGAGGCTACGCCAGCATCGCCAGCTGGAGAATATCCCATTATGATCAGTGGTGGAGAAGCCGACAATTACCAGTTCCGCTTTGTGAAGGGCGTGCTTAAAGTCGTGCCGGATCCGACAGGTATTCATGATATCATGGCAGAACAGCAGCCGATGGATATCTATACCCTCGATGGAAGAAGAATAGCTCAAGGAATTACTTCTTTAAAAGGTATTCCAGCGGGAACCTATATCCTAAAAGGAAAGAAGTTAATAGTGAAATAAGTGACCTTTTTTTAAGTTTTGAATGAATGGGGGGCTGCGGCGTTTGGTACGTCGTAGTCCTTTTTTTTAGCTCCGTATGAAATTCGGGTTTGTATGGGTGCGGGATTGTTGTGGGGTGTGGGACTTGTCGCGGGGTGTGGGATTTGTCGCGGGGTGTGGGATTTGTATTGGTGTGTTGGATTGTTGTGGTGTGCGGGATTTGTATTGGTGTGCGGGGTTGTTGTGGGGTGTATAGAATGTCGTTCGGCCGGATTTGTAATCCGGCCGTAATGAGTATAAGGATTTGCAATCCGCTTTTAGATTGTAAATCCGGATGAATTACTTTTCGACAATTACATTTAGCAGTCCCGTCATTCCGGCATAATTCCTGGCAGAACTATATAGATAGTCTTCAGGATTTTCCACTATTTCCTGTCTAACCGGATTCATGTGGATATAGTTAAGCTTTTGCTGATAGAAATCAGATGTATATATGGTCTCCACATGATTGTCTTCCTGCCAGAATCTGTAATTTTTGATTTTCCTGTCATTGTTACCTGCAAAAGAGAAGCGGTCGAGAATCCATTTCTGCCGGCTCTCTTCCAGGTTGGCTTCGATTGCATTCAGAATCCTCTTGCTGGTGAATTTCTTAAAGTCCCGAAGAAAATCGCCGAGATTAGTATTTTCGTTACGCATACCAACAATCATATGTAGATGATTGGTCATTAGTACCCATGCATAAATGTCCAGAGATTTGTTGGCTTGACAATAAGCAAGTGATTCTAATATGATATGCTTATAGTCCGGTCGCGTAAAAACATCAATCCAGTCAATAACTGTTGATGTCGTGAAATACAATTCTTTAGTTAAAGCTATTGCAGACATGTTTGTTCTTTTTTTATATTATTCGTTTTTCTATTATTTCTTGTCTGTTTTTATATGATGTTTGGACAGTGGATCGTGCTTTAATCGGATTACAAATCCTTATATTCAATGCGGCCGGATTACAAATCCGCCCGAACTGGACGCTGTATGCTTTAATCGGATTGCAAATCCTTATATTCAATGCGGCCGGATTACAAATCCGCCCGAACTGTAGCCCGAGCTGGACGCTGTATGCTTTAATCGGATTGCAAATCCTTATATTCAATGCGGCCGGATTACAAATCCGCCCGAACTGTATTGTTAATCCTCCCGATCTGTAAATCCCTCCCGATCTGTAAATCCCTACGATCTGTAAATCCTTACGATCTGTTAATCCTCCCGATCTGTAAATCCTACATCCCTGCGATCTGTAAATCCTCCCGATTTGTAAATTCTTCCGAAACGTAAATCCGCTTGATGTGTAAAAGCATCCGTACTGTGGTGAATCCGACAGGACAGTTGCGGCGTGAGGAAATTGAAAAGATGTTGTTCTTATTTCATCAGTGCAGGAAGGGCGCTGATGGTCTTGATTCTGATGAGGTGTGGGTGGTCGTATTCCTCCGTCTCCTCATGTGCCCATGTCACCTCGAAAGGGATATGCACGGCATATCCCCCGAGATGTAAGACAGGAGCGATGTCAGACTTGAAACTGTTGCCCACCATGAGAAATTCGTCGATACCAATACCGAAGGTGGCGCATAATTCACGGTATTGGCGGGGAGTCTTGTCCGCCACCACTTCCACACGGTCGAAATAATTCCAAAGACCCGACCTGGCCAGTTTGTTTTCCTGGTCCAGGATCTCGCCTTTGGTGAAGACAACCATCTTGTAGCGGGCCATGTTGTGGATGGCTTTTAAGGTGCTTTCCACGCCCTCCAGTGGCGTGGCAGGGATGTTGAGCAGGCTGCGGCCCAGGCGCTGGATTTTCAGTAATTGTGAGGCGCTGATTCGTCCTTTGCTCACTTCTACCGCATTCTCAACCAGTGATAGGGTGAAAGCCTTGCTGCCGTAGCCGAGTTCAGCCATGTTGCGAGTCTCCGTCTCAAACAGACGTGCTGAGATATGCTGTTTGTCGCCATATTCTGAAAGCAGGTCGCAATAGGTGTTCTCCACCGCTTCGAAATGCGATTGGCAATCCCATAGCGTGTCATCAGCATCGAAAGCGATGAGTTTGATATGGTGTAGAGAACAGGACATGGCGCGGCGAGAGTTTTACCTGATAAAAAGAAGTTCGCGGTATTTAGGCAGCGTCCAGCATTCATCGCTCACGATCAACTCCAGTTTGTCGATCTGGTAGCGTATCTCCTCCATCTTGGGAGCCACGGTGTCGTGGTAAGCGATGGCTTTCTCACGCTCGTTGGTGATCTTATTGGCCACTTTCCGGGCGTCGACCAGTTGTTCCACTCCCGTCTCGATGGCCTGTGTGCGCTCAGCGATCTCCTTGATGATGCCTTTGTTTCGAGCAGTCAGGAGGTCGGCTTCGTCGCTGGAGAAGATCTCATACATATTGAGCACGTTCTTGGCCAGTTGGCTCTGGTATTGGGTAGCGATGGGGATGATATGGTTCATCGAGAGGTCGCCCATCACGCGGGCCTCGATCTGTATTTTTTTGGTATAGGTCTCCCATTTCACCTCGTTGCGGGCAGCCAGTTCCTTGGCGTTCATCACATTGAGGCTCTCAAACATGCGTATGGTGTCGGGAGCCAGGTAGTTGTCAAAGATCAGCGGACAGCTCTTCTCCACGTCGAGACCTCGTGCGGTAGCTTCCACCACCCATTCGTCGCTGTAGCCGTTGCCGTCGAAATGGATGGGTTTGCAGGTTTTGATATCCTCTCTCACCACATCGATGATGGCACTGGTCTTGTCCTCTCCACCTGCGATCAAGGCATCGACACGTTTTTTGAAGTTAACGAGAGCCTCGGCCATGGCGGAGTTGAGTGCGATCATCGCTGAAGCGCAGTTGGCCTCGCTTCCCACCGCACGGAACTCGAAACGGTTGCCGGTGAAAGCAAACGGACTGGTGCGGTTGCGGTCAGTATTGTCGATGAGCAGTTCCGGGATTTCCGGGATATCCAGTTTCATGCCCTGTTTTCCCTCCATGGTGAACAGGTCTTTCTTGTCAGACACCTCAATATGGTGAAGCAGTTCGCTGAGTTGTTTGCCGAGGAAGGACGAGATGATGGTGGGAGGTGCCTCGTTGGCTCCCAGGCGGTGGGCATTGGTAGCACTCATGATGGAGGCCTTCAGGAGTCCGTTGTGGTGATATACCGCCATGAGCGTCTCTACGATGAAGACGACGAAGCGGAGGTTATCCTCCGGTGTCTTGCCCGGACCATGCAGCAAGATGCCCGTATCGGTCGAGAGACTCCAGTTGTTGTGCTTTCCAGAGCCGTTGATGCCGGCGAAAGGTTTCTCATGCAGCAGCACACGGAAACCATGTTTGCGAGCCACACGTTTCATCAGCGACATCAGCAGCATATTGTGGTCGACAGCCAGGTTAGTCTCCTCATAGATCGGTGCCAGTTCAAACTGGTTTGGAGCCACCTCGTTGTGTCGAGTCTTACAAGGGATGGAGAGTTCCAGAGCCTGGATTTCCAGTTCCTTCATGAAGGCCTGCACCCTGTCGGGAATGGTTCCGAAGTAGTGGTCATCCATCTGCTGGTTTTTGGCGGAGTCGTGTCCCATCAGTGTGCGTCCGGTGAGCATGAGGTCGGGGCGGGCACTGTAGAGGCCCTCATCCACGAGGAAATATTCCTGTTCCCATCCCAGGTTGGAATTCACTTTCTTCACTTCGGGGTAGAAATAATGGCACACCTCGGTGGCGGCGTTGTTGACGGCCCTCAGCGCCCTCAGCAGCGGAGCCTTGTAGTCGAGAGCCTCACCAGTGTAGGAGATGAAGATGGTGGGAATACAGAGCGTGTCGTCCATGATGAAGACCGGCGAAGTAGGATCCCAGGCAGAGTAGCCGCGCGCCTCAAACGTGTTGCGGATGCCCCCGCTGGGGAAAGAGGACGCATCCGGCTCTTGTTGCACGAGCAGCTTGCCGGTGAACTCCTCGATCATGCCTCCCTTGCCATCGTGCTCGATGAAGGCGTCGTGCTTCTCGGCCGTGCCTTCGGTGAGGGGTTGGAACCAGTGGGTGTAGTGAGTCACGCCATTTTCCTCCGCCCATTGTCTTATGCCTTTAGCCACGGCATCGGCGATGGAACGGTCGAGTCGCACCCCGTTGTCGATCACGTCGACCATTTTCATATATACGTCGCGTGAGAGGTATTTGTACATTTTATCGCGGGTGAACACATATTTGCCGAAATACTCCGACGGGCGTTCTGCCGGCGATTTCACTTCGAGTGGTTTTTTCTTGAAAGCCTCTTCTACGACTTGGAATCTTAAGTTTGTCATCTTCTTTTTGCCTTAAGGGAAGGTTTTTTTGCTGGAAGCTGGCTGAGGGCTATGATCACATATAGCCCAGCCAGCGGAGGATATCGTTGAGGTTGGCCACGACCATCAGCAGGATAAGGATGGAGATGCCCACGTACTCAGCGATGATGAGGAATTTCTCACTGGGCTTACGTCGTGTGATCATCTCATAGAGCAGGAAAAGCACATGTCCGCCATCCAGCGCCGGGATAGGCAGGATGTTCATGAAGGCCAGGATAATGCTCAGGAAAGCGGTCATGCGCCAGAACATCATCCAGTCCCATGTGGCAGGGAACAGGCTGCCTATGGCACCGAATCCACCCAGCGACTTGGCCCCGTCGGAGGTGAAGACATATTTCAGGTCATCGACATATCCTCTGAGCACTCCCACGCCGTATTTGATGCCGGCGGGGAAACTTTCGAAGAATCCGTATTTGATGTCGGTCGGCTCATAGTAGTTCCAGATGCTGGTCTGCACCACGCCCAGCCGCATCTCCTCGTTGAGCATGGTCTTCACGGTGTCAATCTGCTCGGAGCCTTTGTGCTGGAAAGTGATGCTCACCGTACGGCCCTTGATGCTGTCGGCCTTGTTGGCCTTTGCCGTCACCACGTCGTTGATGCGGCTGATCTCCATTGTGAACTCGTTCCAGGAATCCACCGCCTTTCCGTTGATAGCCAGGATCTTGTCGCCCTTGCCCATGCCGATTTTGGATGCCGGTGTGCCAGGCAGCACACTGTCAATCTCGGCGGGCACCAATGGTGTGACGAAAGGCGGCTGTTTTTTGATCATGTCAAGCAGATTGAGATCGCCTGGCAGAGTGATGGCCATCTGTTTGCCATCACGGATGATATCGACGCGGTGAGCCTCGGAAATCCCCCTGTAGAGGTCGGTGCCGAACGAAGTGAAAGCCTTCTTTTCGGTTCCGATGAGGATATCGCCGTCTTTGAATCCCAGGCTTTCCGCCTCGGTATTGAATTTCATACCCATGGTCATATCCTTGGTCTGGATGTAGGAGTCGCCCCAGTAGAAGAGCACCATGGAATAGATGAACAGTGCGAGGAGGAAGTTCACCAGCACACCGCCGATCATGATGAGCAGTCGCTGCCATGCCGGTTTTGTGCGGAATTCCCAGGGCTGAGGCGGCTGTTTCATCTGCTCGGTGTCCATCGACTCATCGATCATGCCAGCGATTTTGCAGTAGCCGCCGAGAGGCAACCAACCCATTCCATATTCGGTGTCGCTCTTCTTGGGTTTCCAACTGAAAAGTTTGCCCGACCATTTGCCGATGCCCAGATCGAAGAAAATGAAGAATTTCTCCACCCTCACACCAAAGAGTTTGGAGAAGAAGAAATGACCGCCCTCATGGAGCAGCACAAGGATTGATATTGACAGGATGAACTGTACCAATCTAATCAGAAAAACACTATCCATATTCGTTTAACAAAAAAACTCAATTCACAAAATTTTCGCAAACAAGAAAATTCACACAAATTTCACAAAATAATTCACATTATTGTCTTGTAGTCTGATTATCAATTAGTTGTCTTGCTACACGCCGAGCCTCGGCATCCGTCTCGACATAGGTCTCGTAGGAGGGACTGGCATCGAAGGCGACGCGCTGCATGGTCTTTGCGATGATCTCGCCCATCTGGAGGAATCCGCACTGATCGTCGAGGAAGGCCCTGTTGACGATCTCGTTGGCCGCATTCACGATACAAGGCATATTGCCGCCCTTGGCGATGGCCTCGAAAGCCAAAGCAAGGCACTGGAATTTGTTGAGGTCGGGTTCGAAGAACTCCAGCGGATGCTTGAAGAGGTCGAGCCGTTGTCCGCTCAGCGGCAGTCGCTGCGGGAAGGAGAAGGCATATTGGATGGGCAGTCGCATATCGGGCACACCCAGTTGAGCTTTGACCGAACCGTCGTGGAACTGTACGGCGCTGTGGACAATCGACTGCGGGTGCACCAGCACCTGGATACGGTCGGCAGGCACACCGAAGAGCCATTTCGCCTCGATCACCTCGAAGCCCTTGTTCATCATGCTTGCGCTGTCGATGGTGATTTTCGCCCCCATGTCCCATGTGGGATGGCGCAGGGCATCAGCTTTGGTCACGGAAGCCAGTTGGTCGATCGACATCGTGCGGAACGGTCCGCCACTGGCCGTGAGCAGGATTTTCTCGATCTCGTTGTCGCCTTCGCCCACGATGCTCTGGAAGATCGCCGAGTGCTCGCTGTCGACAGGGATGATGGGAGCGTGGTACTGATTGGCCAACTGGCAGATCAGTTCGCCAGCCACCACCAAGGTCTCCTTGTTGGCCAGGCAGATTTTCTTGCCAGCCTTGATGGCATGGATGGTGGGCGACAGGCCGGCGAATCCCACCATTGCCGTGAGCACCATGTCGATGGGTCCAGCCTCTACGATATCATCGATGGCCTTCGCCCCGGCATAGACCTTGATGTTGGGCTCGTCGGCAAGCAGTTGGGTGAGCAGTTCGTAATGCTCCTCGTTGGCGATGACCACGGCGGCAGGATGGAATTTGCGCGCCTGGTCAGCAAGTTCACGCACCCGGTTGTTGGCGGTGAGGCAATACACCTCATATCGGTCGGCGTGCTCCTCGATCACTTCCAGGGCTTGGGTTCCGATAGACCCGGTGGAACCGAGGATGCATATCTGTTGTTTCTTTGTCATTTTCCTGTATGGTTTTACGGTATAGTTTAGGACGAGAGGTCCAGGAGTCCTTCCGGCAACTGCATGACGATGCACCTTTTCTCACGGTCGATATCGGCGATGAGGTCGTCGTTGGCAGGAATGAGCAGCCGTTGGCCAGAGGGACTGTTGACCTCGAAAAGTGTGTTGATGGTGCTCAGGTCGACCGCCGTCACCTCGCCGATGATCTCGCCTGAGTCCTCGTCGAAGATGCGGAATCCCACGATTTCAGCCCAGGAGAGTTCGCTGTCATCCTCGTCGTTGAGTTCCCTGGGGAAATACACGTCGCATCCCGTGAGTTCTGCAGCCCTGTCGGCCGAGTCGATGTCGAGGAATTTCACCAGTGCCGTCTCATCACTCTTGAAACGGTATTCCTCGAAGAAGAAAGGCACCAGGAGTCCGTCGGTCTCCACGAAAACGAAGTCGGCGTCGACGCGGTCGAAGACATCGTCGGCGAAATGGAAGGAGATCTCGCCTTTCACCCCGTGGGTACGGCCCAGGCGGCCGATTTTGAACACGTCGTCGAAAGTCACCATGTTTTTGGGGGGTTATTCCACACGTTGGATATGAGCACCCAGTTGCCTGAGGCGCTCTTCAATGTTCTCATACCCACGGTCGATCTGCTCGATATTAGCGATGCGGCTTGTGCCGTTGGCACTGAGAGCCGCGATGAGCAGGGCGATACCCGCGCGGATGTCGGGACTCGTCATGCGCCCGGCCCTGAGTCTGAGCTGATGGTTATGTCCGACGACGACGGCACGGTGGGGGTCGCACAGGATGATCTGTGCCCCCATGTCGATGAGTTTGTCGACGAAGAACAGCCGGCTTTCAAACATTTTCTGATGGATGAGCACGCTGCCTTTGGCTTGTGTGGCCACCACGAGGAACACGGAGATGAGGTCGGGGGTCAGTCCCGGCCATGGTGCGTCGGCGATGGTCATGATGGTGCCGTCGATAAACGACTCAATCACATAGGAATCGTGGTGAGGAATGAAGATATCGTCGTCTCTCACCTCGATTTTGATGCCCAGTCGCCGGAATGCATCCGGGATGATGCCGAGGTTGTGGAGAGAAACGTTCTTGATGGTGATACCGTTGCCCACCATGGCGGCCATGCCGATGAACGACCCCACCTCGATCATGTCGGGCAGCACTTTGTGTTTTGCCCCATGCAACCTGTCAACCCCCACGATGGTGAGCAGATTGGAAGCGATGCCGCTGATGTTGGCACCCATGTGGTTGAGCAGATGGCACAGTTGCTGGATATAGGGCTCGCATGCCGCATTGTAGATGGTCGTTGTGCCCTCTGCGCACACGGCAGCCATGATGATATTGGCCGTGCCGGTCACTGAGGCTTCGTCGAGCAGCATGTGGCATCCTTTGAGTTTGTCGGCTCTCAGTTCATAGACGTCGCGTCCCTCCACCCGTATGAAATCCGCTCCGAGGCGCTTGAAGCCCAGGAAGTGGGTGTCGAGTCTGCGCCTCCCGATTTTGTCGCCACCAGGTTTTGCCACGACAGCATGATGGAAGCGTGAGAGCAGTGGCCCGAACATCAGCACGCTGCCGCGGAGCGAAGAGCATTTTCTGACAAACTCATCGCTCTCCAGGTAGTCGAGATGCAACTTGTCGGCCTGGAAGGTGTAGTCGCCTGTACTGTTCTTGGTGATTTTCACGCCAATGTCCTGCAGGAGCAGGATAAGGTTGTTGACATCGAGGATATCGGGGATGTTCTGAATGCGTACCTCCTCCTCGGTGAGCAAGCATGCGCAAATCACCTGCAGGGCTTCGTTTTTGGCACCCTGTGGTGTGATGGTGCCTTGGAGCGGATGACCGCCCTCAATGATGAATGACTGCATCAGCGGTTATTTTTTCTTCTTGCGCTTGTCGGTGAACTCTCTCTCATTGATTTTCTCGAAAGTGAACTTGTCGAGGTCGATCTGGATCACGCCATCGGTGAAGCGTGCCAGGTCGGAGGCCACCTTCTCGTCGTCGACTGATCCATGGCTCCATTGGTGGAGGCTCCGTTTCATGTGGTTGGCCGTGATGCGCACCAGCTCGTCGCGCTCAGGACCAGGTTGCATGGTCTTCAGTTTGTCAAACAGTTCGAACATCATGTTGCCATAATGCCTGACGGGAATGTTGGTCATGGGGTATGACATCGGTTCTGGTTTGGTGGCGATCTTAGCCGCCTGACTGATATCGAACGGCCATTCGATGTCGAGTTTGAAATTGCTCATCAGTGCCAGATGGTCCCACAATTTGTGTCTGTAGTCAGCCGTCTCTCCTTGATGGGGAAACATACGTTCCATGATGGCAATGATGGTCTCAGCGCAACGCTGGCGCTCCTCGCGTGACTCCAGTGTGATGGCATGATCTACCATTTTCTGCACCTCGCGGCCATATTCCGGCAGCATCAGGCGCTCACGCTGTGTATTGTAGTCTAATCCTTCTATCTTCATCAATATTCAATTATCAATATTCAATTATCAATCGGCCGAAGGCCGCTCCCTGAATCAAATCAAAGGTTTGGATGCCTTTGCCACGAAATCCTTCAGGTAGAACGGCGTGAAATAAGCGACATCCTCATATTGCTGCATAGCGACACGTTTCTCGGCCAGCGGAAACATGTTTTTGGCCAATGGGCGGATGCCGTCGATCAGGTGGGCATTGGGGTGGTGGATGGTCTCCATGCACTTTGCTGCCCCGTTGCCGAAGAAATACACGGGATGATGGTCGAGCCACTGTCGGTAGGTGCTGGCGTCGACGATGTCGGCCTGAATGCCTCTGACCGGTCGCAATGCCCGGTCGTAGATGGCGGAATACACCTCCATGCGGCGTGCGTCGAGCATGGGGCACAGCAAGGCCTCTTCCTCCAGTTCATGGCCGAGGAGCACGGGAACGGCAAGCAGTTCGAGTGTCGGGATGGCAATCAGCCGGAGGTCCTGTCCGTAGCAGATACCCTTGGCCATCGACACGCCGATGCGCAGTCCTGTGTAAGAACCTGGTCCGCAACTCACGGCGACGGCATCAAAAGGTATGGCATGGCTGTCGGTGAACGACATGGCCTCGTCGACGAAAGATCCCAGCCGTTCGGCGTGATTGGGTCCGCTGAAGTCTTCGTCGTGGTAGATGCACTGGCCGTCTTGGCTTACAGCGACGGAACAGACATCAGTGCTTGTTTCAATATGCAGTATACAGGACATTGCGCAAAAAACTCAATGATTTTCCAATAATTAAAGTGCAAAATTACGGATTTTTCCTCAGAAATATGTATTTTTGCATAAATTTCTATTGCCCTGATGAGTTTTTAAATTGATTTGACACCTCAGCGGCATTTTTTAGCAATGATTAAAAAAGAGATCGGATGATACAATCAATGACGGGCTACGGGAAAGCTATCGTAGCATACCAGGAGAAGAAAATCAATGTGGAGGTGAAGTCTCTCAACAGCAAGTCGCTTGACTTGTCGACACGTATCGCACCACTCTATCGAGAGAAGGAGATGGAGATACGTCAGGTCATCTCCCGCAAGTTGGTCAGGGGAAAGGTAGACTTCTCGCTTTGGATAGAGAAAGAAGCAGGGATGGATGCCACACCGGTCAACGGAGCCCTCGTTGAGAACTATTATCAGCAAATCAAGGCCATCGCCATGAAAACAGGCATCCCGGAGCCTCAGGACTGGTTCCCGATCCTGCTCAGGATGCCCGATGTGACCACCAAGACCGATGTGGAGGAACTCTCCGACGAGGAATGGGGAGTGGTGCTCCAAGCCATCGAGGACGCACTCACGCAGTTGGTGAACTTCCGCATTCAGGAGGGTGCTGCTCTCCAGAAACGTTTTGAGCAGAATGTCGCCACCATCTCCGACCTCCTGTCATCGATCGAGCCTTATGAGAAGATGAGGGTGGAGAAGATCAAATCGCGGATCATCGAGGGATTGTCGACCATCCCTGAGGTGGAGTATGACAAGAACCGTCTGGAGCAGGAACTGATCTATTACATCGAGAAACTCGACATCAGCGAGGAGAAGCAGCGCTTGGCCAATCATCTGGCCTACTTCCGCCAGACCATGAACGAGGAGGAGAGCCAGGGCAAGAAACTGGGCTTCATCGCCCAGGAGATGGGACGTGAGATCAATACGACCGGTTCGAAGAGCAACCAAGCCGAGATGCAGAATATCGTGGTCAAGATGAAAGACCAATTGGAGCAAATCAAGGAACAAGTGCTTAACGTGCTGTAGATTAACTCGGATATACATGATGACAAAAAAAGATAATCCATCGACCCGCTGCATCATTTTTTCCGCACCGAGCGGCAGTGGGAAGAGTACGATCATCGGATGGCTGCGTGAGCAACATCCCGAACTGCGCCTTGCCTTTTCCATCAGTTGCACCAGCCGTGCTCCACGTGGAACAGAACAGGATGGTGTGGAGTATTTCTTCATCACCCCGGAGGAATTCCGCAAGCGCATAGACAACGATGAGTTCCTGGAGTATGAGGAGGTGTACGAAAACCGCTTCTATGGCACGCTGAAAGCCCAGGTGGAGCGTCAGTTGGAGGCAGGGCAGAACGTGATCTTCGATGTTGACGTGAAAGGTGGCGTCAATATCAAACACTATTATGGCGAGAAAGCCCTGAGTATTTTTATACAGCCACCCTCGATAGCGGAACTCCGTCGGCGTCTTGAGGGGCGCGGGACCGACACACCCGAGGTGATTGAGGACCGTTTGGCGAAGGCTGCCTATGAGATGACCTTTGCCGAACAGTTTGATCATGTGGTCGTCAACGACAACCTTGCTGATGCCGAGGAGGAGGCCTACCGCTTGGTCAGCCAGTATCTTTCGGAACCTTAGCGGATGATAAAGACAGGTATTTTCGGGGGGTCGTTCAATCCCATCCATCGTGGACATCTGGCATTGGCCTCCAGTCTGCTGAAGAAAGCGGGACTGGATGAGGTGTGGCTGATGGTCACGCCACAAAATCCGTGGAAGAGTCAGGACAACCTCCTGGATGATGAGCAACGCCTCCGTTTGACCCGGGCTGCTGTGGAAGGCATCCCCGGTTTGGTGGCCAGCGATTTTGAGTTTCATCTGCCCAAGCCATCCTATACCTGGGACACCCTGCAAGCCCTTGCGCATGACTATCCCGACCGTCGGTTCTCCTTGCTTTTAGGTGGTGACAATTGGGCGAAGTTCGGCCAATGGTATGAGCATGACAAGATCCTTGCCCATCACGACATCGTGGTTTATCCCCGCAAGGGTTCACCGATCGACCGTACCTCATTGCCACCCAACGTGCGGGTGGTGCGTATGCGCCTGATCAACATCAGCAGCACGGAAATCCGTGAACGTATCCGTCAGGGTCTGCCGTTTGAGGATCTGGTCCCACCTCCCGTTTACCAAATCATCCGGTCAGATAATCTCTATAGGTAGGTATTCCTCTTACTCACCACCCGAAAGGTGACGCTTGGCTCGTCTGTGAATCAGCCTGCATGAAGCATGTGCAATGCGCTTTTTCGGATTACAAATCCGATACTCAATGCATCGGGATTCTTGGACAAGCCAAGCGTCACCCTTCGGGTGCCGAGCGACAAATCCCGATGAACCAAGACACCCACAAAAAACGACCACCTTAGTTTGGGCGGATTTTATGTTCAACAGTTCGGGCGGATTTGCAATCCGCCCGCATTGAGTATAAGCATTTGCAATGCGATTACCGCGTAAAAAGAGGAACAATGCATAAGTTTTTGCAATGCGCTTTTTCGGATTACAAATCCGATATTCATAGCATCGGGATTCTTGGACAAGCCAAGCGTCACCCTTCGGGTGCCGAGCGGCAAATCCCGATGAACGGTGTTTTTTCGGATTGCAAATTAC
The DNA here is from genome assembly GCA_946540735.1 of uncultured Prevotellaceae bacterium. Classification (GTDB taxonomy): domain Bacteria; phylum Bacteroidota; class Bacteroidia; order Bacteroidales; family Bacteroidaceae; genus Prevotella. Next base: position 77,876 of record CAMNIN010000006.1, read on the forward strand.
GCATATTTCTCGCGGCCGAGCATTTTGCGGGCCCTGAGTTTCATGGCTTTCCAGATATTGCCAAACTGGCCATATCTGAGGTTGAGCATCAGTTCCTCCAATGACCTGCCCACCTTGATCCACGGATGCCGCCAGGCGTGGTTTTTATAGACCCGCTCCTGGTATGCCACATTGTCGATGACATATTTGGGGTGCTTGAGCGGGAAATCCAGTTCATGCCGGGCCATGGTGAAGATACGTCGGTAGCCCCGCGGCGTGGTCTTGATGCTGCCCGAGAAGTGGGTGCTGTCGGCCGACAGTCCCAGGTTGTTGATCAGGTTTTTACTGGGCATGATAGCCAAGCCCGAATGCAACAAGTTGCACGCCCAGAAGATGGTCTCGTAAAATTCCTTGCCACTGTCGCGGTGCTGGCGGCACATCTTGAAGAAATCACGGCGGTATCGCCGATGTTCGACCAGGTTTTCCAGTTGCCGCATGTTGTGTTCATCGTCGAGGAAAGCATAGTCGGCCTCCCACAGGTCGATGACCCTGCGCCAGGAAGCCCATCCCCAGATGGAGAACACAGAAGTGAAGAAATAGCTGTCGGGCACATCGGCTGTCACCTCGTCCTCATTGAATCCAGCGATCATCATGATACGCTCATCATTCTCATAACGGTCGAGCATCTCTTTGCAGAAAGGGAAGAACGACTGCGACGGCACGTCGTCATCCTCCAGCACGATGCATTTGTCGGTATGTGAGAAAGCCCATTTCTGAGAAAGATATTCCGAAGGGTCGCATCCGTAGTTGCGCTCTTGGTAGAGGCGGTGCACCTCACATTCCCAGTCGATGTCCTCGACCACTTTCCGACAAGCTTCGATACCCTTCATGTCACGCTCACCCCGCGGACCATCCTGATAGAGGAAAAGGCGTGCGGGCCTGGCCCTCCTCACTTCAGCGAAGACTTGGCTCAGGTGGTCGGGACGGTTGAAGAAAAGGATCAGGACGGAGACGTCGATCTTGGCAGGTTGTTTCATAATTGTCGTTTGAGCATGAAATGGATACTTTCCTTGAGAATCGTGCTGCCCAGGATGCGCAGGATGCCGAGGTAGGGTACAGCCACGAGTAGGATCTTGGCGAAAAAGCGGAGATAGATGTTGCCGATGCCACCCGTGGCGAAGTGGGCGCAAGCACAGAGAGCAGTTGACAACAACAGATAGGGTGAGATGTCGCGGATGAACTCCATGGTGCGGAGAGGCGTCTCCCGTTGGGCCAAACGGAGCCATACTCCAGTCCATGCGACACTCACCACCACGTAGGCCATCACCATGACGCGGATGCCATAGCGAGCCATGAGCAGAGCGATGGCCAGTGCGGTGAGGCATTGGGCGATGGTCGACCACATATAAGCGCCAGAATGTCCACGACTGATGATGAGGTTGTAGAGTAGGGTAGAGATGGGCAGGAAGGCACCCGCCACGCAGAGGAGTTGGAGGATGCCGGCACTCTCGATCCATTTGTCGGTGATGAGAATAACGATGAATTCCTTGGCCACGAGAGCCAGTCCGAACATCAGCGGAAAGGTGAGAAAAGCCGTGAAGCGCAATAGTTTGCGCAGGATAGCTTTCTGCCGTTCTCGGTCTTCCTCCACACGGGTGAAAACCGGTTGGGCAATGCCTGTTATCATATTCGAGATCAGCGATGATCCCATCGTGTTCCATTTGTTGGCCTGGGTGTAGTTTCCCACATCGGAGGGCGTGTAAAGTCTGCCGAGGATGACCGAGAAGAGATTGGTGTTGATGATGTTGAAGACATTGGTGGCGATCAGCCGGCTGCTGAATCCGATCATCTCGCGCACCGGGGTGAGGTCGATGCTGAGGCTTGGCCGCCATCCCGAGAAATAATAGCTCAAAGCCATGACCACAGTGATATAGACGATGGTCTGAGTGGCGATGCCCCAATAAGCCATGCCTGCATAGGCCATGAGAATGGCGACGACCCCCGATACAGCGAGTGCCATGATCGTCATCAGTGAGGTCTCGCGCACCATCATGTTGCGGAAAAGGTAGGCACGTGGTGCTGTGCTGAAACTTGAGATGACAAAGCCCAGCGTGATGTAGCGTGTGAGTGCAGTGAGTTTGGGCTGACCATAGAAAGCGGCGATCAGCGGTGCGCAGACAAACAGCAGGAGATAGAACGAGACGCCGATGGCGATGCTTGTCCAGAAGACCGCGTTGAAATCCTTGTGCGAGGCGTTTTTCCGCTTGTTGAGTGCGGAGATGAATCCACCTTCCTGCAAAGAGGCACCCAATGCCGTGAAAATGGTGATCATCCCCACCATGCCGTAGTCGGACTGTGAGAGCAGGCGGGCCAGGAAAATACCGATAACGAGGTTGAGCAACTGCTGCATGCCGTTGCTGATACTGCCCCATAACAGGCCGTTGGCTGTCTTCTCTTTCAGTGATGCCATAGCGCAGGTGCAAATATAGTGAAAGCCGAAGACAATACAAAATGAATGGATTCATTTTTATTGTTGAGGCGCATCCTGTATTCGCAAGGCAAATATAGTGAAAGCCGAAGACAATACAAAATGAATGGATTCATTTTTATTGTTGAGGCGCATTCCACCCATTAAGTGTAAAAAATACAATAAAGTACAAAACCAAAGCTTTTTTAATACTTTAATGACAAAAAGGGGTCGCGGGGTCCTTTTTTAACAAAAAAGTATCAATAATGGTCAAAATAATATCATGAAAATTGTCAAAAACCTTTTACCTTTGCAAATTGAAAAAATGTAAAAATCGGAAACAAACGATAAAAAACCTAAAAACGACTGAGATACATGACAGAAAGCACAGGTTGACCTTCCCCAAACTCCATTTGCGGTATGCAAAATGGAGCAAATGAGGTGTGTTTTTTCATACCTTATTTATAATAATAAGCATTTATACTTTAACTTAACCTAGAAATATTCTTAAGTATGAATTTGAATTTCAGAAAAACAGTGCTGCTCATGGGCGCTTGCGTAGGTTTGGGAATATCCTCCCCGGCTTTTGCAACCTCATCGACCGTAACTGCCCCTGCAGTTCAGCAGACGAAGAAAGTCAGTGGTGTCGTGCGAGATGCTGATGGCCCCGTGATTGGAGCCACCATCATGGAGAAAGGCACCAGCAACGGAACGGTTACCGACCTTGACGGTAACTTCACTCTCGACGTGCAGCCCGGTGCTGTACTTGTGATCACCTACATCGGTTACACCACCCAGGAAATCCCTGTAGGCAATCAATCTGTGTTCAACATCAACCTTGCAGAGGATGCCGACGTGCTCGAGGAGGTCGTGGTCGTGGGCTATGGTGTTCAGAAGAAGAAACTCGTCACCGGTGCTACCGTAGAGGTGAAAGGTGAGGATATCACCAAGCTCAACACCACCCAGGTGCTTGGCGCTCTTCAGAGCCAGAGTCCTGGTGTGACCATCCAGGCTGTGTCTGGTCAGCCGGGTGATGGTTTCAAAGTGGCCATCCGTGGTGCAGGTACAAATGGCAACACCGCTCCTCTTTACGTGATTGATGGTGTGGCTGGTGGCGACATCAACAACCTGAATCCTGCAGACATCGAGCGTATCGACGTTTTGAAGGATGCAGCATCCTGCGCCATCTATGGTTCGGCTGCTGCCAATGGCGTGATTATCGTGACAACCAAACAGGGTAGCGCTGGTAATATACAGATATCCTATGACGGCAACATAGGATGGAGCAATATCTACCGCCTGCCTCAGATGCTTACAGCCAAGGAGTACATGAACGTGATGGACCTTGTCCGTATCAATTCTGGTGACACACCCCGTGAATGGTCTAAGTACATTGACGCTGGTTTGCTGGCCGACTACAGGAATGGCACGAATCCCGGTACAGACTGGATTGACGCTATCCGCAACAAGAATGCTGTCACCACAAACCATGCGTTGAATGTGGCTGGTGGTACCGAGTTCTCGAAATTCTCCACGGGTGTCGGTTACCAGTACCAAGACGGTATTCTGGGCAATCCCGTGAAATCAGATTTCCGCCGCTTCACCCTGCGTCTCAACTCAGAGCATGTGATTTATCGCAATTCGAAGGGTGTGGATGTTGTGAAAGTGGGTGAGAACGTCTATGCTCAGCACCGCCAGAGTCAAGGTATCCAGATTGGCAACCAGTATGCCAACGTGCTTTCCAATATGCTCCGTGCCAACCCGTTGATCCCCATCTACAATGGCAACGGCGATTATTTCATGTATGATGACCTGAAAGCTTCTGGTACGAACGGATGGTTTGATTACAACCAGTTCTCCAGCAACCCCATAGCCATCATGAAGTATGGCCAGGACGGCAACAACAAGAGCAAGAGTTTCAGCCTCAATGCTGTGGGTTATGTGGAAATCCAACCGATCAGAAACTTGATCTATCGTGGTCAGATCAACTACAACAACAGTAGTTGGAGCTGGCGCGCATATTATCCCACATTCCACGTTCATGACCAGGCAGGTGGTTTCCGCAATACTGACGGTATCAACAATCAGCTTGGACATGGTTGGGGATGGAGCACCACCAACACCCTGAGTTATCGGTTCAGCCTGGCAGAGAAGCATAATTTCGACTTCCTCGCCGGTACCGAATACGGTCAGTCAAAGCCCGACTTCGGTTTCTCTCTCAGTGCAGGAGCTTCTAACACCATCTTCGGTGACTTGATGCATGCATATATGGATTATGCCAAGACCAAGGAGTCGGCCTCTGCTTCTGGTGCTCCTTACGGTGACTCGCGCAACATGTCATATTTCGGTCGTTTAAACTATGACTTCAACGAGACCTACATGTTCACAGCCATTTTCCGTGCAGACGGTTCCTCTTCATTCGCTCCCGGACATCGCTGGGGTTACTTCCCCTCATTCTCCGCAGGTTGGGTGATCTCTAACGAGGCTTTCCTGAGAAATTCCTCTTGGTTGGACTTCCTGAAACTCCGTGCCGGTTGGGGACAGAATGGTAACAGGAACAATATCGATGGATTCGCTTATCAGGCTACCTTCCAGTATGGTGAGTTTGGTAACTATTCCTTCAATAGCGATAAAGACAGCTCCACAAAGGGTGCTTATCCTTCACGCCTTGCCAATCCTGACCTGACCTGGGAAACTTCGGAGCAGGTCAATATTGGTCTTGATGCCCGCTTCATCCGTGGCAAACTGGGCCTCACTTTCGACTTGTATCAGAAGACCACAAAAGACCTGCTGGTCAGCGTGCCTGTACCTCCAACATCTGGTTTCTCCTATCAGTTGCAGAATGCAGGTACGGTCCGCAACCGTGGTGTAGAGTTCGCACTCAACTGGCGTGACCAAATCGGCAGCGACTTCACCTACGGCATCAATTTCAACGCAGCTTACAACCAGAACGAAGTAACCAAGGTGAACAGTGACCGCAAATACAATGAAGGCGGTAGCGACAACCTCTCACAGGGAACAGGCTATATCGCCCGTTTCGAAGAGGGTTATCCCATCGGTTATTTCTATGGATATAAGACACTTGGTGTGATCCAGAATGAGTCTGATCTTCAGAACTACGTTAATCAGAACTGTGGTGGTAATGCAGCCAACTCACTTCAGGGAACTGCCCTTCAGGTGGGTGACCTGATGTTTGCCGACACCAACGGTGACGGTGTGGTGAATGATGAAGACAAGACCGACCTCGGCAACCCGCATCCCGACTTGACATTGGGCATGGGCCTGAATTTCGCTTATAAGGGATTTGACTTCAGCGCAACTGGTTTTGCCGCACTCGGACAGCAGGTGGCACGTTCCTACCGTAAGTTTGCTGACGGTGAGATGGAGAACTATACCACTGAGGTGTATGATTACTGGGTAGGTCCCGGCACCAGCAACAAGTACCCCCGTCTGGCCAAGATGAGTGAGGGTGTCAACTGGATGGCTATTTCTGATATCTACATCGAGGATGCCAGCTATTTCCGTCTGCAGAATGTGACCATAGGCTATGATTTCGCATCCCTCTTCAAGCATTCTCCGTTTGAGCAGATCCGTCTGTATTTCGCTGCCCAGAACCTCCTGACCATCACCAAATACAAGGGTATGGATCCTGAGAACGGAAAGTCAATCTCCAACGAGGCTTGGGTAACTGGCGTGGATGTCGGTAACTATCCGCAGCCCCGTACTTATATGGTGGGTGTGAACCTCAAGTTCAAGAATAAGCATGAGAAGGCAGCCGCCCCTGCAGTCCAGACCAAGATTGAGTATGTGACAGACAACAGCGAGATTGACCGTCTGAACGGTGTTGTCAACCAGCTCCGTGCTGAGAATGACAAGCTGAAGAACCAGAAGCCGACCAACACCACGACCGTCATCACTGACGAGAAGGTGGTCACCTATCCTTATTTCGTCAACTTTGAGATCAACAAGACCGACATCGTCAACCGCGAGCGTGTCAATCTGAGCACCATCGCCCAGATGATCAAGCAGAACCCTGGTAAGAAATACAGTGTCATGGGTTATGCAGACAAGGCTACAGGAACTGCTGACCGCAACCAGTGGTTGGCTGAGAACCGCGCCAAGAATGTCTATGATTTGCTGATCAAGGAATACGGCGTGCCTGCAAGCAGTCTTGTGCTCGACTCGAAGGGCGGCGTTGGAAACCTCTATTTCAATGATCCTCAGATGAGTCGCTCAGTGATTATCTCCGAGATTAAGTAAAGCGTTTTAAACCTATATAATATTGACAATAAGATATGAAAAAGATATTTTTATTAGCCGCTGCCGTTGCCACATTGGGCTTGACGTCATGTGACATTGACAATGTGGTGAATATTGGCGGTCTGTCCACTGAGAACTTCCCCGTGACTGAGGAAGATGGTGTGGCTGTACTTGCTGGTGTCTATGAAAATCTGAACGCTACACATGCCAATCCTCAGTGCTCTTATCTCTATATGGCTTGTCTGGCCAGTGACGACCAGCTTGGTGGCGGTGGCACAAACGATAAGCTGATGCAGGCTCTTGACCTGATGTGTAATTTTGGCAGTGACATGACCAATGTCTTCTGGTCGCAGCGTTATGAGGGTATCAACCGCGCCAACACGCTGATTCAGGCATTGCCCAACACGGCCATGTCGGATAACCTGAAAAACCAGTACCTCGGAGAGGCTCTTTTCCTTCGCGCTTACTTCTATTATGAGTTGGCTTCTATGTATGGAAACGTACCCTTGCTGACTGTTCCCACTGGTGAGCTGATCACTCAGGGCGATGTCAATATGCTTTGGGGACAGATGCTCCAAGACCTCCGCGACGCAGTGAAGATGATGCCTAACGTCCGCAAGACGGATGGACATGTGGACAAATACACAGCTGAGGCTCTGCTCGGACGTATCTGGTTGTTCTATACCGGCTTCTATGGAAACGGTACGACTACTGCCGATTTGGTCAGCACGGACTACAATCCGATGACCACGGTCAGCCTTCCTGACGGATCGACGATGACCAAGGAAGAGGTTATTGGCTATATTGATGACTGTGTGAATAATTCCGGTTACTCTTTGGTACCTGACTTCCGCAATTTGTGGGCTTACACCAACCGTCTGACGGTAGAGGACAACCCATATACGAAAGGTAAAGGCTTGAAATGGGTGGAGGATGATGTCAATAACGGTGAAAATACCAATCCTGAGTCCATGTTTGCCATCAAGTTCAACAAATGGGCATCCTGGTCAACGACCATCGGTTATGGAAACGGCATTGCACTGCATTTCGGTGTGCGAGACGCTACTTATGAGAACCACTTCCCGTTTGGACAGGGCTGGGGTGCAGGACCTGTGGCCCCCAACCTCGTCAACGACTGGAAGGCTGCCGAGCCCGATGACATCCGACGTGACGCTACGATTCAGGACTGGACAGACAAGACCTCTTATGAAGGCAACTACAAATACGGTGGCGGTGACGACTTCGTGCAGGAAACTGATTTCTACGGGAAGAAATGGTCTCCCATTCTTGCCAAGAAAGAAGACGGCAGCGGCATGTGGTGCACATTCGAGTGTGCCATGTATCCCGGTGTGTGGGATCAAAGTGGTGCTGCTGGAGCAGAGAACTTCCAGTTGAACAATATCCACGACCTCGTTCTCATCCGCTTTGCTGAGGTGCTGCTGATGCAGAGTGAGCTGAAGGGTGATGTGCAGGGTATCAACAAGGTGCGTGCTCGTGCCGGACTTCCTGGTATTTCATCCTACTCCCTTACTGCCCTGCAGAATGAAAGACGCTGGGAGTTGGCTTGTGAGGGCATCCGCTGGAATGACATCCGCCGTTGGCACATCGCCTCTGTGGTGCTGGCCAAGCAGGAGAACCAGCCTGTCTATTATTGCGGCCGTCCTGAGACCAATGAAGCTCACAACGGTGGCTATTCGGCAAGGTACAAGGCCACAGCTGGTTTCCAGAAGATGCCTGAGAGCCAGGTTTCGCTTGGAAGCGTGAAACAGAACGACGGCTGGGGTACTGCTGATGGTGAATACACAGGTTGGCATTAATCACATGTAGAATCAATTATAACCGGAATTAGAATATGAAAAAAATAATATTAGGAATCTGCGCCCTGGGCTTGTTGGTGTCCTGTGATCCCTCTAAGGATTCTGTGGACGTTCCAGATCCTATTGCCGAGTCAAGGTTGAATTCAGAATTCACCTATAAGCAGTGCGCTATGAATGCGGATGGCTCTTATGTGGAGTCAGCCACTGGCAACTTCTTCTTCTTCACCAGTCCACGTGTGGTGACGATCTATCGTGAGAATTCCTCGGGTGGCGAGATCATCCTTTCAAAGGGTTCTTCCTCTGGTATGTTTATCCTGAAACCCACTCGTGGCTCAGATCCCAACCAGACTTTCTATGTACGTTCACGTGAGTTCAATGGCTCCGACGTGGTCATCTCTAAGCAGGTCACCGTGGAAGTGCCTGGTGAACTGACACTTGAGATGAAAATCGCTTGCAGCGACAGCGGTTCGAAAATTTGGAAATGGGACGGATCAGTACGTTCTGATGGCGCCGTATGGGGCAACCTCGGCTATACTCCAGGTGAGGATTGGACCAGCGGCATCTGGTGGGGATGCTCTCCTGAAGACCTGACCGGGCAGTTGAATCACTCGGATACCCATGTGGCAACGGGTGAGGAGAGTTCCAATGCTTATATGCTCTTCTCCGAGGAAGGTACCATCACTACCTACGACGGTGCTGGCAACCAGATCCGCAAAGGTGCTTTTGAGATCAAGGACTACAACAACGGTGAGCGTATCGCTGTCAATGACGTGCCTTGGAAGGTGGGTACTCTGCACACCGATCCAGGAACCATCCTCTTCCCGTTCAAAATCAATGGTGGTGGAACGAAACCTACCGACTTTGACATCGTGAAACTGACCGCCGATAAGATGCAGCTCACTTATGCTGATGCCGGAACAGGCAGTTGGAGCGAGGCTACTTGGTGGACATTCTGCAGCAACTCCGATGGTGAGGGCATGCTCAACAACTATGGCGAGAATGCTTGGACTTGGGATACGGAGTTCCGTGCTGACGGAGCCGTATGGGGTAACCTCGGTTACACTCCTGGTGAAGATTGGACCAGCGGCATTTGGTGGGGCTGTCCTCCGGGCGACCTGACCGGCCAGTTGAATCACTCTGATACCAAGGTGGCTACAGGTGAGGAGGATGCCGGAGCCTATATGATCTTCAATAACGAGGGTCAGATAAACACCTACAAGGCTGATGGCACGAAGATCCGTGGCGGTGCTTATACCATCAATTATTCGACTGACCGTCAGGTCGTGAATGATGTACCTTGGAACCTTGGTACGTTGACCACCGACCCTGGTGTGATCCTCTTCCCGTTCAAGATCAATGGTGGTGGAACGAAACCCACTACATTTGAAATTGTCAAGTTGACGAGTAGCCAGTTGCAGCTTGTCTATGCTGATCCGGGTACTGGCAGCTGGAGTGAGGCCACTTGGTGGGCATTTAAGAAAAAGTAAGTTTCTTCTTTGATAGAAAATCCGCCCCATCGTCCGGATGGGGCGGATTTTTGTTGACAATTCATTTTGTATTTCTCATAGCTTTCATTATCTTTGCAAGTCAGTGAAAAACGATGTCGGGAAATATGGGCCTTTGTGCGTGAGCGTGCTCTTGGGAGTATTGGCTTTCCTGTTTTGGTGGCTTTGTTGTCCCCAGGCCCTGTCGTATCATGAGCAGTATCAGCTGTTTCAAATGACAGGTGGCTATTTCCTTGATGCCATCCGAATGCCCGGCGGCTTGGCTGACTACGTCAGCGAGTTCTTGGTCCAGTTTTATTATGTGGGTTGGATGGGCGCCTTGGTCCTTGCTCTACTTTATGTCGCTTTGCAAAGACTCACATGGCGGCTTATGCGCCGGAGTCGGAAGGAGATGCCGTCAATCTGTGTACTGCTGAGCCTGTTGCCCCCGATACTGTTGCTTGCACTGATGGGTGATGAGAGCGTGCTGCTCTCCTATACGGTGGCTCTGCTGTTGTCGTTGCTGATGGCTGTCATTGCCGATGGCTGTTGGAGAGATCATTGGATGTCCTGGCCAGATGTGCTGGTGGTTCCTCTCTGTTATTGGCTCATAGGTCCGGTGGCCTGGACGTATGTGGCGCTGAGAATGGTACAGAGTGGCAGGAGAAGCCTGTGGTTGCCATTGCCGATGTTGTTGGTACAATATGCCGCTTCACGATGTCTTGTGCAGTCTCCGCTGAAGATGATCTGGCTCGGACTTAACTATGAGCGCACGCCGATGCAATACCATGTGCTGATGCTGCTGATTCCCATCGTGGTTGTGGCGTTGGTGGCCCTGGCTGGTTGCTTTGGCCGCATGGTCAGACTAAGCCGGAAGCTGCAGAACAGTGTGGCGGTCTTGATCCTGCTGGTGATATGCGGCGCATGTTGGTGGGCTGTCAATAGCTATGACAGGGAGAAATATGAACTGATCCGTCAGGATTATCTGGTGCGACATGAGCGTTGGAGTGAACTGATCAAGCGGGCTGACAATTATCAGGTGAAAGACGCTTTTTCCAGTAATTGTGTCAATCTGGCCCTTGCCAAGGAGCGCCGACTTGCCGATGGCATGTTTGATTATTATCAGAGTGGAGAAGATGCGCTCATCATGCCGATGGTACGCAATCTGACATCCAATATCCCAACGGCTGAGGCCTTTTGGCATCTCGGAATGGTCAACTCAGCATTCCGATATATGTTTGACTTGCAGGAGTCGATACTCAATGCCCGCAAAAGCGGACGCTTCACCAAGCGGATTGTGGAATGCCTGATTGTCAACGGACAATATCAGACGGCTGCCAAGCATCTCGCTTTGCTGAAAAACACCATTTTCTACAGGAAATGGGCATTGGAGACGGAGAAATTGCTCTATCATGACAATCAAGTGGATGCACATCCCTTGTATGGACGACTCCGGCAGTTCCGTTTCAAGAATGATTTCCTGTATAACTATGCCGAGATAGACAAGATGCTCGGGCAGTTGTTTGTCAACAACCCCCAGAATGTCATGGCGCTGGATTACTTCATGGGCGAGATGTTGCTGAAGGGCAACGTGCAGGGTTTCCTGCAATATATGTCCTGGGTGCAACAGCATGGAGGCTACCAGTTCATGCCCAATGGCTATCAGGATGCTGTGAGGTATATCCAATCACATGGACTTGAGAAGAATTCCGCATACGGAAGATATGTAAGGAGAATGATGAATGCGGATGAGGAAGGATAGAAAAATGATGAGGCAAATTCATATCATCATAGGATGTTTGTTGCTGATGGCTGCATGCTCGCAGTCACCGGAGCATCCCAGAATGTCTGGTGAGGAACCTGCCATTTACCCTGACTATGTGGGGGTAACCATACCTGCCGGCATCGCTCCGCTGAATTTCAATATGGCAGACAAAGAGATAGACCACGTCGATGTGACGGTCAAAGGAAGCAAGGGCGGTGAGATGCATGCCAATGGTTCTTGGGCTGATTTCGACCTCGAAGATTGGCATGACTTGACACAAGAGAATATCGGTGGTTACCTGACTTTTTCCGTCTGTGGAAGAAAAGATGGAGAGTGGACCCAATACATGGATTTCAAAGTGTATGTGAGTTCGTTTGCCTTGGATGACTATGGACTGACCTACCGCCGCATACCGCCTGGCTATGAGGTGGGTGGAAATATCGGAATCTTCCAGCGTGACATCCATTCCTTCGATGAGACACCCATCGTACAGGAGTCAGCGCTGCCGGGCCGATGTTTCAACTGTCATACGCCCAACCGCACCGACCCGAAATGGGTGACCATGCAGATTCGTGGAGAGGGTGGGGGCACCATGGTGCAGGTCGATGGTGAACAGCGTTGGTTGAATACCAAGACCGACTCTACGAAGGCTGCGGGCAGTTATGCTTATTGGCATCCGTCGGGAAATTATTGTGCTTATGCTGTCAACACCGTGCACCAGAGCTTTTTCACTGGTGCCAAGAGCAATCTGGAGGTCTATCACCGTTTCAGCGATATCGCTGTGCTTGACGTGAGATCCGATGAACTGATTTTGTCGCCGCAGTTGCAGACGGAGGACTTGGAGATTTTCCCGGCTTTCTCTCATGACGGAAAGACGCTCTATTACAGTTCATCCAAACCCTGCGACGTGCCGGCCGACTACCTGAAAGTGAAATGCAGTTTGTGCGCGATTTCGTTTGATGCCGCTACGGGTTCTTTTGGTCAAGAGGTTGACACTTTGCTTAACGGCAGGGACCTGGACCGTAGCTTTGTTCTCGCGAGGCCATCCTACGACGGCCGGTGGCTGATGTATTGTGTGTCAAGCCGCAGCAATTTCCCCGTGGCACAGAAAGACGCCGACCTTTGGATGATGAACCTTGAAACCCGTGAGACGAGGCCTTTGACAGAGGTGAACAGCGGCTTTTCGGAGAGTTATCATAACTGGTCGTCAAATAGTCATTGGTTTGTCTTCTCCTCGAAGAGAGAGGACGGGACTTACACCAAACTCTATCTTGCGAGTGTCGATGACCAGGGACGGGTGAGCAAGCCGTTCCTCCTGCCGCAGCGAAATCCCCGCAAGTATTATGAAAGTCTGTTCGATGCATACAACGTTCCCGATTTCACCAAAACCAAAGTGCATGTCGATGTCAGGGAAATGCAGCGGCAGGTGAATTCGGATAAAAGGATACAAGTGAAAATCAAGTAATCGTATGAGTAAATATCTGTTTTGGGGCTTTGCCCTGATGGTCGCTGTTGCAGTGACCGCCTGTGATGCTGAGAAGGGAAAAACATGCCGTATCCATGGCGTGGTAGAGGATGCCCGGCTCAATGACAAGCAAATCTTCCTCGTGCCTTTGGAGAACAACACTGCCGAGGCCGTGGATTCCGTCTATATCAAGGACGGGAAATTCGAGTTCGTCACGGATACATGCCACATGGCTCAGATTATCATGGACTATCATTACCGTGATGGGGTGCAGCGATTGCTTGTTGTCACGGAACCCGGTGACTTGAATGTGAGAATCGGGCGGGTAAGCAGTGCTTCAGGTACCTTGGGAAATGACTCCTTGGAGGTTTGGAAATCGATCACCGAACAGCACTCTCGTGAAGTGGGCACTTTGAGGCAGGCTGCCAGAGAGATAGCGGAAACCGATACGGTGAAGGCTAATCTGCTGATGGCCCAGGCCGACAGTGTGCATCAGACTTACAAACGGCGTACACGGCAGTTGGCTGCCAATTTGAAAGAGGGGGCATTGCATGATTTCCTCAAAAGTCTTTATCCGACAAGCTATCCCAAGAGAATGCCCGACGGAAGTGTGGTGACGGTATATGATGAGTGACACCTTATGAAAGCATTGTTTTCAAAATACTGGAAACTCTCGTTGTCGATACTCTTCGGCATCTGTGTGGTTTGGTTCTGGACCATTCCTTATATATCCGTGATGTCATTTCAGGAACAATATCAGTTGTTCCTTTTCGATACGGACTATTTCATGGACCATCTTCTGTATCCCGGAGGAATGGCGGCTTATGCCGGGGAGTTTCTGACCCAGTTCTATTTCTCTCCTTTGGTGGGTGCGTGTTTCCTTGGCTTGCTCTATGTCCTGATACAGCGCTTGACTTGGCTCTTGTGCCGGCGCAATGGCGTTTCCGATGCTTGGTACCCCCTGACTTTCGTCCCCTCATTGATGCTTTGGGTGTTGATGAGTGATGAGAATGTGATGGTGGGCTTCATCATCGCATTGGTTGTGGCCATGTGTTTGATGCTTTGCTATCATGGGTTGAGCGGCGGTGAGGCTTTCCCGAAAAGGAAATGGAGGAAAACTGCTTTCGTTACGGTCACCTTGCCGTTGATGTATTGGTTGATAGGACCATGTATGTTGATGGTTGCGCTCTATATCGCTGTCTTCGAGTGGGTGAAGGGCCGCTCGCTGACTGGTGTGGTGGCGGGGGTCGTGACTTTGCTCTATGCGACGGCGATAGTCCTGGCTTGTTTGTCCTGTGTACAGTATCCTTTGTTTAATCTGGTGATGGGCATTGGCTATTACCGTTATCCTGTGTATGGGCCTGCCATGCAGATCTTCTTGGAGGCAGTCGTTGTCTTCCTGCCTTTCTTCCTCTCGCTCCTGCCGTCCAAGCGTACAACCACTTGGACCTTCGTTCCGCAAGTGCTGGCCTTGGTCGTTTGCAGTTGGTTCTTCGTGAGTCATACTTATGATCCATTGAAATATGACCTGATAGAATATGATTATCTTGTCAGGACTCACCAATGGTCCAAAATTGTGGATAAGGCAAAGAAAAAGCAACCTTCAAGACCTTTCGACGTGTCGTGCGTCAACCTTGCCCTGGCCATGCAAGGACAGTTAAGCGACCGCCTCTTTGAGTTCTTCCAAAATGGAGCAGAAGGCCTTTTCCCCTCTTTCCAACGTGACATGACCACTCCTCTGCCCACGTCGGAACTGTTTTATTGGTTAGGAATGGTCAATGAGGCTGAGCGCTATTCTTTCGAGGCTCAGGAAGCCATCCCCAACCACAATAAGAGTGGCAGACTGACCAAGCGCATCGCAGAATGCAACATGATCAATGGCCATTATAAAGTGGCGATGAAATATCTGCGTATGTTGGAAAAATCATTGTTCTACAGCAACTGGGCCAAGGCGCAGATGGAGGCTATACGAAAAGGACAGGTGGATGAGGACCCTGTCTATGGACGATTGAGGTCTTACCGACAGAAAAAGCAGGATTTCCTCTTCAGTGACACGGAAATGGACCAGATGCTTGGACTGCTCTTTGTTCAGAACTATGACAACCGGATGGCCTTTGAGTATCTGATGTGCTATGAACTGCTTCAGCGTGACCTTGAGCGTTTTAATGAGTATTATCCTTTGGGCAAATATGCCAAGTTCAAGCGTATCCCCAATGCTTATCAGCAAGCCCTGGCCATGCAATGGACTCAGCAGCATGGTTCTTTTGAAGGTATGCCATGGAGTATTGAACCAGCTACCTGCAACTTACTCACTCAGTTTGTCAACCTTTATACGAAAAATCCGAAAGACCCCTCGTTGTCCGTTCCTCCCTTAGGTGACACCTTCTGGTCATATATGTTGGTGAGCCAGAAAGGAATGGAGAAGAAAGGAAAGCAACAAATGAAGGAGATTTATTGATATGGCAAAGAACAAGAAGCAGAATCTTTTTTCGTACCCGTTCATGATGTGGATGGTAGCTTTGCTGGTGGCGTCATGTTCCTCGTCACCCGAGAATCCCGCTATGGTCAAGGAATTGCCCCCAATATTTCCAGATTATGCAGGAGTGACCATCCCCGCTGAGATTGCTCCGCTCAATTTTATCTGCTGTGGTGATTATCAGGCAATGGACGTGACGGTGCGTGGTGCCAAAGGGGGAGAATTGCATGTCAATGGAGACTATGCTGACTTTGACATAGATGATTGGCATAAGCTGACTATGGAGAATAAGGGGACTGACCTTACTTTCACGGTATGTTTGAGAAAGGACGGCTCATGGGTGCAATACCAGGACTTTGTGGTGCATGTGAGCAAAGACGGACTGGAGGAGTGGGGACTCACTTACCGGCGTATTCCCCCCGGCTATGAGGTTTATGGGAAGATGGGACTCTATCAACGTGAACTCTCAACGTTCAGTGAACGGCCGATTCTGGAAAATACGGCGGTGCCGGGTGCTTGTCTCAATTGCCATGTGTCAAACCGTACCCATCCCGACCATTTCACGTTTCATATTCGAGGCCAGCATGGTGCTACGCTCATCCAACGAGAGGGAGGAATGGAATTGCTGAAAGCCAAAAACGATAGTATAGGTGGTTCCATGGTTTATCCTTACTGGCATCCATCCGGCCGTTTCGTGGCTTACTCCACCAACAAAACCAATCAGTCTTTTCATACAGTCGCAAAAGAGCGTATCGAGGTGTTCGACCATGCTTCCGATGTATTGCTTTATTCTCCAGACTCGCATGAGATATATCTCGACTCCATCGTAGCCACAGAGGATCACTATGAGAATTATCCTGTTTTCTCTCCGGATGGCAGGACATTGTATTTTTGTGCTGCAGAGAAACGTGAAATACCGGCTGCTTACAAGGAAATCCAATATAATATCTGCAAGATAGGCTTTGATCCTGACCAAGGCGTGTTCGTGGGCGAAGTGGATACTATCTTCAACGCACGGCAACTGGGTAAGAGTGCCAATCATCCACGTCCATCTTACGATGGCCGTTTCCTGTTGTTTACTATGTCGGACTATGGCTGCTTCCCCATCTGGCACAAGGAGGCAGACCAGTGGTTGCTTGACTTGAAAACAGGGGAGACACGGGCTTTGGATGAGATCAACAGCAGCGATACGGATAGTTATCACAATTGGAGTGAGAACTCACGGTGGGTGGTGTTTACATCACGACGGGGAAATGGTTATTATACGAATCTTTACCTGACTCATGTGGGTAAAGATGGGAGAATGACCAAACCCTTCCTACTTCCGCAACGTTGTCCGTGGAATTATTATGATGAGACGCTTTTCTCTTTCAATACGCCTGATTTCACCAGTTCACCAGTGAACTTTGACGCACAGACCGCGGCCTATGCCATCACCTCCGACAAGAGGACGGAGACGAAGGTAAGATAAACAGGGCAGGAAAGCCTTGAATGGGATCATTTGAAGTCGATGGCTTGTCCATCGACGGCATGCATCACGTCGACCGCCTCGAAAGGCAGGCGGCCACGGCCCAGTTCGGGTGCATTGAATGACTTGAGGCATTCGTCGTAGAACGACGGGTCGCGTTGTGGCAAGACAAAAGGTTTGTGTGGCTTGCCCTGGCGGTCGATATAGCAGAAGTAGGGTTTGCCGTATAGTCCGTCGTCGCGTTTGGAGGCGAAGACCAGCCAACGGCTGTTGGACGACCAACTGTGGTAGGTGTCGCTCTTCTTGCTGTTGACGATCGTCATCTCATTGATCTCGCCTGTGGCGAGATTCATCATCTGCAGGTCGGACTCCTGATGCCATATCGGGAATGTGCCGTAATCGGCCACGGAATAGACGATCTGTCGGCCGTCGGGACTGATGCGCGGGTGACAGACCGACAACTGTTGGCGGCTGCCAGAGAACAGCGTGTCGACGGTATCACCGATTTTTCCGGTTTTCTCGTCGAAGGCGATACGGCACAGGCTATAGCGCATCTCCTTCAGGTCCATGGGCAGCTGCACCTTGGGAGAGGCACAGTAATAGATGTATTTCCCGTCTGGGGAGAAAGTGGGGAAGGTCTCGAAAACAGTGCTGTCGCAAAGCAAACTGCTGTTGATGATGGTGTGGCTCTCCAAATCTGCCACATAGACATCGGAAGCTGAGTCGAAGACCTCCAGCCGTTTCCGTGGACGGGCATGGAAAGCCGGGATGATGACATTGGTGGAGAACACGATGTATCGTCCTCCAGGACTGAATCCGAAATAGACACTCCCCGACACCATATCCTTGGTCTTGATATTCAGTTTGCTGAGTTTTCCTCCGCGGTTGAGGATGGCTCCTCCTCCCTCTCCTCTCACATACAGCATGGAGAGATCGGGCGACTGGCTGCCATAGGTGTGGCAGTTCATGCAGCGGTTGCCCACCAGTCCGTAGTCGGCAATCGGCCGTTCGTCGAAATTCTCCACACATCGTTCCCGCAGCGACAGGTTCTGGTAGATCTCATAGTCGGGTTCGATGAGCCGGTAGGTGAGATAGGGGTCAACAGGATCCTCGCTCACGTGCCAGGCAAAAGACTTGTATGCCGTCCATTGCCCATGCTCCAGTGCCGTGACCGTCACTTTCATCTGCTTGCCTTTGGCTTTCTCCAGCATTGCCTTCCACTCGCTCGCTCCAAAAGTGATCTCATGGCCTTTGGCATTGATTTTCATTCCCTCTCCGTCGCATTCGACGCTCACCTCCACGGCTTCAGCATCGCTGCGGAGCAGGAAATTGAGGGGTGCGATGTTGCAGGGGATGGTGATGTCGGTGTAATCGGGATAAATCGGTGGCAACTGGTTAGAGGTCCTGACATCAGAAGGTGTCGGTGTGCATGCCGCCAGCAGCAGGACGGCGATGAGTGCGGAGAGGACGTGTATGTGATGTCTGGATGTCATGGCTGTGGCGTTTTGGCAGTGTCGAAATAATACCAATAGGTGTCGCGGAATCTGGGGTTGCCCCGTTGCTGGCTGTATTCTTGAAACCGCTGCATCTGAGCGGGGTCGTGGATGTATTTCTCCCATTCCTCCTTAGGAGCCTCAGTTCCGGCGAGGTAGATCATCAGAGCCTGTTGGTAAAGCGGTTTGATGCGCTCATTCCCGATGTTGTAGCAATAGCGGTCGTAGTCGCGCTTGAAATTCTCCATGTCCTTGAGCAGCAGTGTGCTGCAGAGGATATAGTCGAGTGCTGTGGTGTTGTTGGGATTGGAGTCGAGCAGTTGCATCATCACCAGGTGGAGGTTGTCAGTCAACCGGATGGTGTCGGCGTTATTGACGGTCGACTGCTTCTGGAGAAGTTCGGGGTCGATGTCGCCAGCCAGGGTTTTGTTGGCCCATTTGCGGTAGACAAGAGTCTTCTTCAGTATATTCAGGTATTTCTTGGCAGCGAGTGTGTCGCCGCTCACGATGTTGCACTCTGCCAGGCGCTTGATCATCCTCACGTTGCGGTTGTGCGGTGAGAAGACATGGGTCATCATGGCGGCGCGCTCGGTGAGTGTCATATCGCCCAAGGCCCAGTAAAGTTCGTTCATGTTGATGATGACGAGTTTCGGCGTCTCAGGTCCGATGGCATAGAAGGTGCCGAGTTGGTTGGGGGTGAATCGCATGAGTTTATCGGGCAGTTCACCTTTCTGTGCCTGGATGATGTTGTAGAAAAACAGCATCATGTCGGTGCGCTCCTCAGGCTTTGCATTCTCCACGATCCGTTCCACTTTGCTGTAGTTGCCGAAGTGATATTCATTGTCGACGGCGAAGGCATCTTCCAGGAGAAAATCGGGCTGGCTGAACTTCCCGATGCCGGGATAGGCGATCGCTTTGGCAGTTTGGAGGTAGTAGCCATGATGTGCTGTCTTGATGATGGGGAAGAGCAGGATGAGTGGCATGAGCCCGAAGAGTGCCGAAGGGTGCAGTGGCCTTTTCCTCCAATGGCAAGCCAGGTCGGTGAAAAGAAGGATCTGAAGGATCCAGATACCGTAGCCGAACATCCAATAGGTGAGCACTGATGCGATGGTGATGGCAGCGGCTTTCAGCCAGGGCTTGGTAGCTGGCAAGCTGTTTGTCAGGATGAAGGCAGCCAGACCGCCGCAGAGAGCGATGACAGACGACAGGCGGTAGCTGGTGTTCAGGCAAAAGATAGCCTCGATGGTCATCACGATGAAAGCGATGGCGAACGCCCCGTGCTTGTGGAGTCCGGCAGACTGGAATGCTCTCCGGGTCAGGTCGCCAGCGATGAGCAGGGTGACGGTGAGGATGGCAGGTCCGAGATAGAGGTAATAATAGAATTGTGTGAGGAAATCACCGGTCAGACAAGCCAGCCAAGCAGGTTTCTGGAAATAAGAGGCCAGGTATCCTGAGGTGAAGAGAAATATCTGGTTCTGCTCCTGATAGAAGAAGTGATAGTGATAGAAGCACTGGAAAAAGACAAAACATGCGATGCCCCATGTCAGGATGAGGACATAAGGGTAGTATTTGCTGATTTTGTTCTCTCTCATCTGATTATGATGCTTAAACCTCTTTGGTGGCCACACATTCCATCTCCACCAGCCATTCGGGGCGGCATACCTTGCCTGAGAGCAGCACATGAGGAATCTGAGGATAGGTCCTCTGCAAGAATTCCTCCACGATCTCACGGTCGGAGGCGTCGCGCAGGTAGACATAGAAGTAGCGCACATCATTCATTGTGGCACCTCCATTGTGGAGCAAGGCTCCGATGTTTTCCAACAGGCGAGCGGTTTGAAGTTGGATGTCGCCGACATACATGGCCTTGCCGAATTTGTCGATGCTGGCAGTTCCAGAGATGAAGAAAGTCTGTTTCTTGCCACGCGTCAGTCGAGTGCCACGCTCAAACGACACCCCGTATTCGTGAGTGGGGTTGAGGTTATCCAGGGCTTCGAGGTAGGTCTTGTCATTTTCCTGCACATCGGGGAAGGTGAGGAAATCGATGGCCACAGAGGCACTGCGGGTCTGCGAGAATCCTCCGATGCCCGTGCTTGCGATGAAGTGGGTGTCGGGGGTGAGACCTTGGTTGCGGAAGATGTCGTTGCGTGCTCTCACCATTCCCTCGTAGTTGACATCGATGTCGGCCACATAGATCCATGTCCTCAGGCAGTGCTGCTTGAGCGTCAGCCCCATCGACTTGATGCTGTCGAGGTATTTGTTGAAGATCATCATGGTCTGTATGTAGGAGTTGGCTCCACGTGTCTCTTCCTCGCTCAGCCGGATGCTATGGAGTACGAAATCGTCGTCCTCATCGGTGGTCTTCACCAGAATGGTGATTTTTGAGCCGTCGAGTGGTGGTTGCTCAATCACGGAGCATGCTGCCTTGGAGAGCACAGCCACATAAAGGGTTGAGATGGTCAGGGTGTCGTATTGGTTTTGAGCGTCGCTGAGAAAAACTTTTGTGTATTGCAGATGCCTTCCCACGGCTTGCTCCGCCTCAAGATAGTTGCTGAGGGTAAGATAAAGTTCACCAAGTCTGCTTTCGAATCGTCCCTTGTTTTTGGGAGATAAGATGATATAATTGTCCATTTCGTTACTGTCGGTTGAGTCTATTTTCAAATAGCGGTGCAAAGTTAGTGCAAATCGAGGGCATAACAAAATAAAAGATAGAAAAAAGTACACATTATATATTATAATAAGCCATTGGAATGCGGGTTTCGGACTTTTGAGGAGCTTGGGGTAGCTTCAAAATGGTTTTTGGGGCCATGATATCCCGAAAATGAAGCAGAAAAGGAGTGTATAAGGGGAGATTTTTTACTATTTTGTCAAATAATCCGAAAATTTTCATGTTTTTCTTCATTTTTTCCTTGAAAAGTTTGGTAGGTATGGATGTAATTCCTACCTTTGCA
>CAMNIN010000007.1 GCA_946540735.1 uncultured Prevotellaceae bacterium
GCTGCTTGCCGAAGGTCACGGCATTGGCGGTGATGCCCTGTGTGTCGTTGGCACCTACCACGTCGTCAGCGGAGTCGGGGTTACGCATGCTGGTGTCGCCGATGTTGTAGCCCACGTTAAGGTTTTCCCAAACCATCACCTGGCCGCGTGACTTGATCACCCAACCAGCGGCCTCGTAGGTCTGCGGGGCTGCCACAGCGTAGAGTGTGGAGTCCTGTCCGTCGCTGCCCGGCACTGTGCCGATGGGCTGAGTGTGATCATAGTATTCGCCCGAGTTCTTACCCCAGGTGAAGAAGTAGTTGGCGTTGACGATGTTGCCAGCGTCATCGGTCTGCTGACCCTTGCCCTTCCAGTCGTCGGCATTGGCGTCGAAGTGAGCCATCACATCCCAGCGGATGTTGGAGTTGTCGAGTCCGTCGACACCCACGAACTTGCCGATCACCTCTGAGGGGAGGAAGTCGCCGCCTGCCACGAAAGCATAGACCGTGGCGGGAGAAGTCACCTCGAAGGGCTCGGTGTAAGCCACCGACTCGGTGATGACATTGCTCTTATTGAAATTGTAGTATACGGTAGTGCCCTCGTTGGAGGAAGAGAGCGTGACGACTGACTTGCCAGCCTCACGTGCCACGGAGAAGAGCGGAGCGGCAGCCTGGGTCATGATGACCACATCCTTCGAGACAATCTCGCTGTCGGTGTATCCATCACCCACACCCATGGCCTTCACGGTGGTGTTCTGCGTCAGCGTGAACGGTCCCTCGTAGAGCGTGCTGGAAGTGGTGGTATCAGAACCATCCAGGGTATAATAGATAGCCGTACTATGGTTGGCCGAAATGCTCACCGTAGAGAAGCCATCCTCGGAAGTGACACTGATCACCGGTTTACTGACCGGTTTCACCTCCTGTTTGGTGTCGATAACAGACTGGAGAGCCTGTGGAATCAGCTGTGAGATCACATCATGATTGGCCACAGCCATATTCTCCATCGTGAGCGGCAGCAAGAGGTAAGTATTGCGGCCAGGTTTGTGGGTGTGCATTGCAGTGAGGTTGCCAGCAGTAGCCACCACTTTGTCATTGCTGAAATAGTCACCCAAGGTCACGCCGGTGACAGCACCGTCGAGCAGGAGTTCGACACCTTCAGTGACATCAAGGCCTTCGAAGGCACCGTACTCAGGATCGAGCACGTTGAGCACTCTGGAGTCAGAGACAGAAGCATTTCCCCATCCCATCCAGTCATAAAGACCTGGGTTGAGATTGAGCACCGGAACATAAGCGACCAATCCGTTGAGGCAATCTTTAAGATAAGGAGTTTCTGTAGTGAGCGTCGGGCTCAGCACCACGGCGGCATACTCCCGGAGCGCTGCGATGTAGCTGTTCACGTCGAAAGAGCCTTCGCTGTCAGGAGTAACATCCATATTCACAGCAATCACCTCAAAGCGGCTGTCGCCCAGCAGGTAGAGATAAGCATAATCATCATCCAGGCTTCCGACAGACGAATTATAGAGATAGGCCACCTTCTGTGCTTCCTGTACGGAAGGTGCGTCTCCATCATCAATCATAAAGAGAGTGAAATCGATACCACCGTCAGGCGTAAGTTTAAACTGCACGTCGACAGAGTCAGGACTGTCGGTCTGCACTTCCCATGTGAACGTGTAAGTGCCCTCAGAACCATCCACTTGGTTGCCCAAGAAGATACAAGCGCCGTTGGTTGTCGTGCCGGAGATCAGTTTGATGTAATCCTGCACGGGAGCGATACCACGGTTGGTAGCCGTACCATTAGCCGAACGTCCCACAATGGTGATTTTTTGTCCATTGGCCAGTTTGGGGAAGGTGATGGTTGTGTTTTTGCGGGTAAGACGCATCTTGGTGGTAGCAAGATGGATACTGTTGTCCTTGTTGCTGCCGATATCGAACAGCAGTCCCATGGTCTCAGGGATAACCACGCCATTGGCCATCAAATAAGAGTTGACATCGGGCTTGCCCACATTTTTCCAGTTGTTGGTGTTGCCATCAGCATCAGTGCCGTTGCTTGCCCAGTGCGTCGCATCTGCATTGAGATTCTCAATGGTCTCATAACTCAAGCCTTCCGAAAAATCCCATGTTTTCTTGACTTGCGCATCGATGCCCACAGTCATCATGAGCATCAGACATAATGTAAAAAGTTTTCTCATAAAAAGTAGTTTGATGAACAATATTGTGCAAATTTAGATAAAAATTCCAATATATTGTCTATTTTTGCAAAAGATTTTGAAATTTATCCCATGAACTACTTCGAACTAAGACAAAAAACAGAGCAACTGCGACTGAATCTGATCAATCTCATCTATTCGGGCAGGACAGGTCATACAGGTGGCGACCTCTCGGTGCTCAATCTGCTCAGCGTGCTTTACAACCGCATTCTGAACGTGGACCCCACGCAACCCAAAAAGAAAGACCGCGACCGTTTTGTGCTCAGCAAAGGCCATTGTGCCGAAGCCCTCTATTGTGTATTGTGTGACAAGGGATTCATCCCCAAAGAGGAATTGGACGCTTATGGCAGCTATCACGCCCATCTGGGCGGGCATCCCGATGTGACCATCCCCGGAGTGGAAATCTGCTCTGGAGCTTTGGGGCACGGATTGTCGGTCGGTGTCGGTATGGCCCTCTCGGGCAAGTTGTCGGCCGAATCCTACAAGACTTTTGTGGTGATGGGCGACGGAGAACAAGCCGAAGGATCTATCTACGAAGCCGCCATGGCCGCCAACAAGTTTCATCTCGACCATCTTGTCGCCGTCATCGACCGCAACGGACTTCAGATTTCCGGCAGCACAGAGGATGTGATGCCCCTTGAGAGCATCCGAGAGCGCTGGACCGCTTTTGGCTGGGATGTCAAAGAGATGAACGGCGACGACATCGCCGACATCATCGCTACCATCGAAGACATTGACTTTAACAACCAGAAACCCCACCTGATTATCTCGCACACCACGAAAGGACTGGGAGTCTCGTTTATGGAAAACGTGGCCAAATGGCATCATGGTGTACCCAGTGAGCAACAGTATCTCACCGCTGTAGCAGAGATCAAGGAAAGAATCGCATTGTTGGAAAAAGAAGCAAAGGAGGAACAGAAATGATGAAAGAAGCCAATAAAATACCATGCCGCAAGAGTTTTACCGACACCCTGTTGCGCCTTGCCCAGACCGACAAGGAAATCATCGCCGTCACTTCCGACGCCAGCGGTTCTGCCACCCTCACTGATTTCGGCAAAACACTTCCCGAGCAGTTTGTAGAGGTCGGTATCGCCGAGCAAAACGCCGTCGGCATCGCAGCCGGCATGGCCTCTACAGGCAAGAAGGTATTCATTTTCGGTCCTGCGTGTTTTTACGTAGCCCGTGCTTTGGAACAAGTCAAAGTCGACATGGCCTATTCACAGATGCCCGTCAAGATCCTCGGCGTGAGCGGAGGAGTGGCCTACAGTCAATTGGGTGCCACCCACCACTCCCTGCACGACATCGCCGTGCTCCGTACGTTCCCCGGCATGGAAATCTACCTGCCCTGTGACGTGCGTCAGACCCGTAAATTGGTGGAACGCCTCGTCGACCACCCCCACCCCGCCTATATCCGCGTGGGCCGCAATGCAGTGCCAGACGTGTATGAAAGCGATGACTTTGATT
This sequence comes from uncultured Prevotellaceae bacterium, assembly GCA_946540735.1. GTDB lineage: Bacteria > Bacteroidota > Bacteroidia > Bacteroidales > Bacteroidaceae > Prevotella. The sequence continues at coordinate 3,650 of CAMNIN010000007.1, forward strand.
TCGAATTAGGCAAAGCCACCCAACTCAAAGAAGGCAATGACCTCACTCTGATCGGTACCGGCGAGACTGTCGCCCACTGTCTGGAAGCCTCCAGGATGCTCGAAGCCAAAGGTATTCACGCCCGTGTGCTCGACATGCATACCCTCAAGCCCTTTGACAAGGAAGCCGTGTTGAAGGCCGCCCGTGAGACTGGCCGCATCCTGACCGTTGAGGAGCACAGCATTTTTGGTGGTTTGGGTGCCTCCGTGGCAGAGATCACCGCCCAGGAGTGCCCGGTGAGGATGAAAATCCTCGGCATTCCCGACGAGAATGTCATCCACGCCAGTCCTCAAGAGGTGTTCCATCACTATGGCATTGACTGGCAAGGCATCTTCGAAGCCAGCATGGAACTGGTGAAATGATCGTCCTGTTGACGAAACTCCAGGAAGAACTTAAAATCACATTTATGAAGAATAGAATCGTATTCTCGCTGATGATGTGCTGCACCGTGATGATGACACAAGCACAGACCATCCATGTAAACAATAAGTTCTGGGACGGTGCAAGTCTTTACACTGTTCAGGAGGTTAGGATGGGGAAAATCATCTATATGACCACCAAGCAGGGCGGCGAGCTAACTTTAGAGAAAGTCGCCGGCGAGCAAGGTGAGTATAAGATCATTCCCAGCCGTCAGGCAGAGGATTGTCCTTTTGGAGCCCAATTTGGTTGGAGAGTGCAGCATATCCGTCAAGATGGTTTGAATTTTCTGGCCATCCGCAAGCCTAACGGCGATGCGATGTGGACCATGACGCTGACGACCGATAACGAGGAGCAGTGTGAGTTACAGCAGAAGATGATGTTGCAAGAAGAGCCTTGGAATGCAGTCAACAGCATTCTGCTCAACCATGCCTATCTGGACAGCCGTGTGGACAGCAAGAAGGAGTTGCGCATTCTGCGGAATAAGATTCTGGCTTACCACGGTTACCGTTTCCAATCAGAAGACCTGCAGGAATATTTCGGCAAGATAAGCTGGTACAAGCCAGGCAACGACAACAATGCCATCAAACTGAACATCATGGAGCAGACCAACCTCCAACTCATCAAGAGCGAGGAGGCCGCCAGAGCAGAAGACCAGGAAGCACAACCAGCCGGTGTGATGGCAGCACCTGAGAACGACTGGTCGGAAGCAGCTGTCGCCAGCCAGATACGTACATATTTCGATGTCGTCAACAAGACTTTCGAAGAAGGGTCGGGCCTGAATCCCTTCGACTTGGACAAGCAGTTCTATTCAGCCTATTGGAACGAGATCTATGAAGACGTGAACGAGAAAGAAAGCAACGTCACGTCGGCAGAGCAGCGTTTCTTCATTGATGACAACCATTGGACAGCAGGCATGGAGACACCCGTCGAAGTGAAAGGCATCAAGGTGGAACTTCTGACAGGCGATATGGCAGAAGCTGTTTTCACACTTGTGGACAAAAGACATGGTCTCAGCCAGAAAGCCATTCTCACCCTTGACTACGAAAGAGGTAAATGGCGCATCAGCAACTGGCTCCAAAAGAGCCATGATCCCTCTGGCAGCACCCTAGTGAAGATGGAGAAATATGTTGGACGATGAGGAATGAATACAAGACTACTGCTAACCATCGCTTTTACCTTTTTAGTATTGACCGTCGGGAGCAAGACCTCAGACATTGAAGTCGTGCCTCTGACCAAAGGCGCACACTGCACTTTCACCGACGGAGTGCGGTATTCAGAGTTGGTCATCAACGCCCGCCTGAATGACTTCAAAGCCAATACGACCGCCGCCGGCTTTGGTGTGTTTGATGCCACGGGGCACCTATCAGCAGCCCCTACAGGCACCAAGAACAATCTGGACTATGTGCCAGGGCTGGTGGCCAAGGCCATCATTGAGGCCGTGGACTATTACAGAGATACTGAAGTCATGGATGTCAGGCCATGGTTTTATGCCGTGCAGCACTATGGCAACCGTCTGGACATCTCCTCCAACGGAAAAGATGGAAAGAGTTTTGACGACCTGAACGCCGTCAAACTCTATTTCAAGCTGCAGGAGTTGGCCGCCGCCAATGTCTTTCCAGATGGAGAGTTGCATACCAATGCCACGACTGCAGAGACAGCCCAAGTCCGTTTCGAGACAGCCCTGAAAGGCATCAGCAAAGCCAACAACACATACGTCATCAAAGCATCGACACTGGAGGGTGCCGCCGGTGGATGGTGGCACAAGGCGGGTTATGTCAACCAGATGTGGTGCGATGGCCAGTATATGGGACCAGCGCTATTGGCCCAGTTGCTCAACGAATACAGTGATTACACATCCATCAGCGACGATGACTGGGCACTCGTGACCCGACAGTTCACCATCGCTTGGAACTATTTATGGGACGACAACGTCCATCTGCTCTACCATGCCTTTACAGCCGATCCTGCCAATACCTATGGCTGGGCAGGACTCTCAGCCGTAGAAGGTGCGGAGGTCTATCATTCGCAAGAGTTCTGGGGGCGTGCCGAGGCATGGTATTTCTTAGGGCTGGTGGATGTGCTGGAACAGATGCAGAAAGCCGGACGTACAGGTACCAATGACTATGTGACCTTGCACGGGATGCTGCAACAGCTGGGAGCCGGAATTGCCGCCAAGCAAGATGCGTCATCAGGATGCTGGTATCAGTTGCTGAACCACGACGGCAGTTTTGTAGCGACAAACTACAACAGCAGCTACCGCTACACAGACGTGCCAGTGACCAATTATCTGGAGTCCTCGTGCACTGCCATTTTCACGGCAGCCTACCTCAAGGGCATGCGACTGGGACTGTTTGACAGCGACTATACAGACACAGCACGACGGGCCTACCAGGGATTCGTGGAACAATTCATGGTAGGCGACGGCAACGGAGGAGTCCATCTCATCGGCTGTTGCAAGTCTGCCGGTTTGGGCGGCAGCAACTACCGCGACGGCTCAGCAGCCTACTATCTGATGGGGCGTGACACACAGCCTACCGTCGATGACCCGTCGTCATCGAGTTTCTATACCGAGGGCAAGGTACTTGGCGGTTTTATCCTTGCCGCCACAGAATACGAAAGAAGATTCATTGACGGCGGCGATACGCATGTAGATGACATCCGCAACACCAAAGGAGCCAACAGCACTTACCACGACATCCAGGGACGTCGTGCCATAGTGCCAAGCCGAGGTATCTATATCGAGAATGGAAGGAAGTACGTCAACCCGTGAAATAGACGAGTAGCTATCTCAAGACAACCTTTCTCCCATCAGAGACGTAAACACCAGGTTTCGGGTGACCGGATAAGACCTTCCGGCCGGAAAGATCATAAAGGCCTTTGGCGTATTTGACCCCAAGAGTCGCTGCGTGTATCCCCGATGTCTCTTCCTCGATGATTGTCATGGTCTGCCCAGCCCAACTGATGATTTCCCATTTCGAGAGGTCATCCGACTCGAAATTGCCATTCACGACCATCTCCGTGTCGGTGTTCTTCTCCTTGCATGACACATCGTCGAAATAGACTTTGCCACCAATCAGTCCAAAAGCAAACTGGATTTTGTCATTAGGGTATTGTGCAGTAAATTCCCATGTGTATTCCTGAAATGAGGACGTAAGCCGATAGGATGCCAGGTATTGCACGTCGGTACTCCCCCCCCACTGATTCTTGTTTGGACTGGAAGTCCAGATAGGCCACAAGGCACAGTCTCCACCCCGATCCGCCCTGATGAGGGCTTTCACGACATACGTCTTACCGACCGTCATGGACGCATTGAGCGTGGTGTTGCACTGCTTGTCCCAGGCATTCTGGCCTGCATTTCCATTATTGACCATCAAGATATGGTTGTTTCCCTGCAAGGAACTCTCCACCATGAAAGAGACACTACGCTCGCTACCCGTGAAATCGGTAAAAGAAGCCGTCACCAGGCCAGAACCTTCTTCCACAGCAGTGATCCGCCCATCCTCGGCTGTCAAGAAATCCGGCAACTGGAACACGACTTCGCTGGAGACATCCTCCCGGTGGCCATCAGCGAAGACCGCATTGATGCTGATGCTCTTGGAACTGCCCTTTCTCATTACCATGTCAGCCACGTCTTCAAGCCGGTCGACCATGAGAAACTTGCTCAGGTTATCGGGAAGTGTATATTCAGGATCGACCCTTTTCGCAAGGCCCATCACTTCCAACGCCTTGTAAGCATAGCGTTTTCCCAACATGCGGTAACCTGTCGGACTGAAGTGGAAAGCATCCTGGCCATTTCCAGGACAACCCTTGGCACTGACGACATGTGCCGTGGGGATGACCTGTGGCAACTTGGCTATCACGGCATTATGCCCCCAACAGGCTCCACCCTCCTCCTGATACTCAGTCTCACCAGCAAACAGAGGCACATCCTCTGCGTTGAGGCCGAGGTCGGCGAGAATATCCTGGTAGATCTTCTTCACTTTTTGCGGCCAGTCCTGCTGCGTGTTGTTCGATTCGCCTTGATGCAGCAGGATGCCCTTGATGACACCTTTCTCCTGTGCTTTCTTTGCCATCTGAATGAGACGGCCATAAGGATTACCACCATAATACCAGTTGGCCAGCGTGACATGCCAAGCCGAAGGGTCCTCTGCGATCTTGGCCTGATAAAGATCCTTGTCGAACATCTCGATCGGAGCGCCGCCCATGGCCACGGCCACAACCCCGATGCTCACTTCCGAAGGCATTGCCGCCACCATCGTACGTCCGAAATAATCCGTCACCCCCAGTTTACCCATCGGACTCACGATAGGACAAAAGGCCGTGTACCAGTTGCCCATCGTGCGCTTGGGGTTATCGAAATTGGTCGTCGCCAACATCTGGAAGCGCGGATCCACATACTGGTTGTCGATACTTTCCCATTGTGCATTACCCTCCATGTTAGACTGTCCAAAACACAGATAAATGTGGAAATGGGGATCCACCTCGGCATTCACAGAGGATGACAATGTCATCAGGAATGCCCCAAGAATAAACAAACGTCTCATATAAATAATAGATCTAATACCAAATGCCCAAAAATTACGTGACAAAGGTAGCGAATACCCAAGAAAAATCATTTTCGTAACGTTGCAAATCCTTCCGATATTCTTTCAAAAAGGCCTGACGTGGATGCTCGAAAACTTTTTTGCAACAAATTACACCATTTTGGAATTGAAAATTTGCGAGGAAAAAGTTTTTTTCGTATTTTTGGCTTCGACAAATAACATCGACAACCTTGAGGATCATCTTCAAGACATACGGACTATTCAATCATGATGGAAAACCAATTAATAGACAATTGCATGAAACTGGGCTTCGGCATGATGCGCCTGCCCAAGAAAGAAGGCACACAAGAGATAGATGTGGAGCACACCAAGCGGATGGTGGACGCTTTCATCGAAGCCGGCGGCAAATATTTCGACACAGCCTATGTCTATGTAGGATCAGAAGCAGCCACCAAAGCCGCGCTCTGCGACAGATATCCCCGTGAAAGCTATTATCTGGCCGACAAGCTTAATGCAGCTGAGTTTGCCAGCAAGAGCGAGGAAGAAGCCAAGAACGAGATTCACGTCAGCTTGGAGCGCACCGGTGCCGGATATTTCGATTTCTACCTGCTTCATGGCATCGATGCCGGCAACAACCAAAAGTATATTGATTATGGTATCTGGGACTACGTGAGGAAATTGAAAGAGGAAGGTCTCATCCGCCATTACGGTTTTTCCTTCCACGACTCACCTGAAATGCTCGACGAGCTGCTCACTGAGCACCCCGACGCAGAGTTCGTGCAGCTCCAGATCAACTATTCAGACTGGGAAGACCATCTCATCGCCTCGAAAAACTGTTATGAGGTGGCCACCCGTCACGGTGTGCCCGTCATTGTGATGGAGCCCGTGAAAGGCGGCACATTGGCAGATCCGCCCAAGCAAGTGAAAGAGATCCTGCAAGCTTCCGCTCCCGATGCCTCACCCTCCTCATGGGCCATCCGTTTCGCAGCCTCGCTGCCCAATGTGATGATGGTGCTCAGCGGCATGTCGGACATGACCCAGATGGAAGACAACCTATCCTATATGCGCGACTTCAAGCCGTTGAGCGACGAGGAACGACTCGTCGTGACAAAAGCCCGTGAGGCATTGCTGCACACAGGAGGCATCGCCTGTACGGCCTGCCACTATTGCACCCCCGGCTGTCCGATGGAGATCCATATCCCCGAGATTTTCTCTGTGATGAACGTCTACAAGAGATATGGCGATTTGAAAGCAGCCCGCAATGACTATGGCTGGCGGCCAGGAGGAGCAAAAGCCTCGGAATGCGTGCAGTGCGGCCAGTGCGAGGAGGCCTGTCCGCAGCATCTCCCCATCATCAGTCTCCTGGAGGAAGTCGTGGAGACTCTGGAAGCACAATGACCAGCATCTGCCAAGACAGAACGACAGATTGCGATTTTACAAACCTTATACACTCAGGAAAAAACAAGATGCAACATATCCTTACACGGCGAACCATCAGGAAATATCGCCAGGAAGACATCGCGGAAGACTTGCTTCACCGGTTGCTGGAGGAGGCCTCACACACGCAAACCATGGGCAACCTACAACTTTACAGCGTGGTCGTGACCCGTGACAAGGAAATGAAAGCCCGTCTCGCTCCAGCACATTTCAATCAGCCGATGGTGACGGAAGCCCCCGTGGTGCTGACCATCTGCGCGGACTTCAGGCGCACCACCGACTGGTGTCTCAACCGCCAGGCAGATCCCGGGTATGACAATTTCCTCTCTTTCATCAACGCAGCCAGCGACGCACTGCTCTTCACCCAGACTTTCTGCAATCTCGCCGAAGAGGAAGGGCTCGGCTGTTGTTTTCTGGGAACGACGGTCTACATGCCACAAAGTATCATCGACACCCTGGAATTGCCCCGGCTTGTCATGCCCGTGGCCACTATCACACTGGGCTGGCCTGACGAGGTCCCCCCGATGAGCGACCGCCTCAGTGTGGAGGCATTCGTGCACCAAGAGACCTACAAAGCCTACACTCCTGACCGGATCGACGATTTTTACAAAACCAAGGAGGCCCTTGAGGCCAACATCGGTTTCGTGAAGGAAAACGGCAAGGAGACCCTTGCCCAAGTGTTTACCGACTGCCGCTACACCCGACGTGACAATGAGGCCATGTCGACCGGTCTGCTGGAAGCCCTGAAACGCCAAGGTTTTCTGCCCTCATCCTCATTCTAAACCCCGCCCTGTGATTCATCTGAAGAACATCCACAAGACCTATCAAGGCGCGCAACCCCTGCATGTGCTCAAAGGCATCGACCTTGACATCGGCAAGGGAGAGTTTGTGTCGATCATGGGCGCCTCCGGTTCCGGCAAATCCACCCTACTCAATATCCTCGGTATCCTCGACAACTATGACACCGGGGAATACATGCTCAACGGCACGCTGATCAAGAACCTTTCTGAGAAGCGGGCTGCGGAATACCGCAACCGCATGATCGGCTTCATTTTCCAGTCGTTCAACCTCATCGGTTTCAAGACAGCAGTGGAGAATGTGGAGTTACCATTGTTTTACCAAGGCGTGAGGCGCCGGAAGCGTCATCAAATGGCCATGGAATACCTCGACCGCCTGGGGTTGGCCCAATGGGCAGGTCATTACCCCAACGAGCTGTCGGGCGGTCAGAAACAGCGAGTGGCCATCGCCCGAGCCCTGATCACCCATCCCGACATCATCCTGGCCGACGAACCCACAGGAGCGTTGGACTCCAAAACCAGTGTGGAGGTGATGCAACTGCTCAAGCACCTGAATGAAGACGAGGGGATGACCATCGTGGTGGTGACCCATGAGAGCGGTGTCGCCAACGAGACCAACAAGATCATCCACATCAAAGACGGTCTGATCGGCAAGATCGAAGAGAATCTCGACCACCAGTCGTCGCCATTCGGCATCAACGGAATGATGAAATAAGCATGCGAGACGTACTCAACGAAATATGGAGCACCGCCCGGCGCAACAAGTTGCGCACAGCCCTCACAGGATTTGCCGTAGCCTGGGGCATTTTCATGCTCATTTTTCTCTTAGGGTGTGGCAACGGGCTGATCAATGCGCAGATGGTGAACATGAACCGGTTTCTCGACAACTCGATGATGGTGGGCGGCGGCATGACCTCCAAAGCCTACGACGGGCTGTCGGAAGGGCGCCGCATCCAGCTCAACGACCCCGACATCACCACGACCCAGCAGGAGTTTACCCGCAATGTGGATGAGATCGGGGCACAGAGTGAAGTGCAAGGCGTCAACATCAGTTTCGGAGAGAACTATTTCAGTGGAGGTCTTCAAGGAGTCTATCCCAACGAACAGCGGATATCGAAGATCGAGATACTTCACGGGCGGTTCATTAACCAGACCGACCTCGACATGCAGCGCAAGAGTCTGGTGCTCGACGACGCCCAAGCCCGCGAACTGAATCCCCACGACTATGAGTCTATCATCGGACAGTATGTGAAAGTGGGCGACATGGCATTCAGGGTCGTAGGTATTTTCAAAGGCGACAAAAGCCGCTTCCGCAGTTCGGTATACGTGCCATTCACCACGCTCCGCACGATGTATAACCTCGGCGACAAAGCCGACAACATCATCTTCACCTTCCACGGACTGGACACCGAGCAGGAGAACGAAGACTTCGAGAAATCCTACCAGAAGCGCATCAACTCCAACCACCGCGCCGCCCCCGATGACGAGAGTTCGATTTGGATCTGGAACCGTTTCACCCAGAACATGCAGATGAACCGCGGCATATCTATTATCCACATCGCCCTGTGGATTATTGGCATCTTCACGCTCCTGAGCGGCATCGTGGGTGTAAGCAACATCATGCTGATCACCGTGAAGGAACGCACTCGTGAGTTTGGCATCCGCAAAGCCATCGGAGCCACCCCATTCTCCATCCTCCGGCTGATCATCATCGAGAGTGTGCTGATCACCACTTTCTTCGGTTATATCGGCATGTTGCTTGGCATCGGAGCCAACCTCTACATGGATGCCACGATCGGGCACACGAAGGTTAACTCCGGACTGTTTGAAGCCACCATGTTCGTCGACTCCACGGTGGGTTTCGACGTGTGCATAGAAGCCACCCTTGTGATGATCATAGCAGGTACCATAGCCGGACTGATACCGGCGCGCAAAGCCGCCCATATCCGTCCGATCGAAGCCTTACGCGCAGAATAAGAGAACATTATGAGAATAGACATAGACAGATACCGCGAGATACTTGACACCCTTTCGAGAAACAAAAGCCGGACACTTCTTACAGGCTTCGGCGTGTTCTGGGGTGTCTTCATGCTCGTGGCTCTGATGGGCGGTGGCCAGGGGCTGAAAGAACTGCTCAGCAACAATTTCGAAGGCTTCGCCACCAACTCCGCCATCATCTGGGAACAACCCACCACGAAGCCCTATGCCGGATTCCGGAAAGGGCGCAACTGGTGCATGAACTACAAAGACGTGGAGCGGTTGAAAGAGCAAGTGCCAGAACTCGACGTGGTCACCCCGATGGTCTCACGATGGGGAAACACAGCTGTGCATGGCGACAAGAAATTCTCCTGCTCGCTGAAAGGCATGATGCCCAACTACGCACTCGTCGAAGCTCCCAAACTCCGCTACGGGCGCTATATCAACGACATGGATGTCAGTCTGCGCCGCAAGGTGTGCGTGATCGGCAAGCATGTGTATAAAGACCTTTTCCCACAAGGAGGCGACCCCTGTGGCGAGCGCATCCGCATCGATCAGAACTACTACAGTGTCATCGGCGTGGACTACAATGGAGGCAGCATGAGCATCAACGGGAATGCAGAGGACGCTGTGAGCATCCCCCTCACCCTTGCCCAGCAGACCTACAACCTGGGCGACAGCGTGCACCTGATCTGCCTGACAGCAAAGCCCGGCGTGACCATCAGCAGCATCACGCCCAAGATGCGAGAGGTGATTGCCAGAGCCCACAAGATCGACCCTACCGATGAGAAAGGAGTGATGATCTTCAACACTGAGGTGATGTTCGGCATGCTCGACAACCTGTTTTCCGGTGTGAATTTCCTGATATGGCTGGTGGGTATCGGAACAGTGCTGGCCGGAGCCATCGGTGTGTCTAACATCATGATGGTCACCGTGAAGGAGAGGACCACGGAAATCGGTATCCGGCGCGCCATCGGCGCGACTCCCACCGACATCTTGTCGCAAATCATCACCGAGAGTGTGGTCCTCACCGCTGTGGCAGGCATGAGCGGCATCCTTTTTGCTGTCGTCATCCTGCAAATGCTCGAACTGGCCAATACCACAGACGGTATTCTGGAAGCCCATTTCCAAGTGGGGTTCTGGCCTGCTGTGGGAGCAATCGCCATGCTCAGCGTGCTCGGTGTACTGGCAGGCCTTGCCCCGGCAGCCCGAGCCATGGCCATCAAGCCCGTCGACGCGATGCGTGAGGAATAGACATGATAATCAAATAATAGAAACCCAACCACTGAAGTTATGAAAAAATATTTCAAGTTATTCTTGGCCCTGATGGTCCTGCTCCTATTCGTGGGCATCTTCGTTTTCCTTTGGCAGAAATCGCAACCTCAACCTGAAGTCTTTGAGGAGTTCAAGCCAGAGATGGGCGACATCAGCAAGACCTCCATCGTCACCGGCAAGATAGAGCCCCGCAATGAGGTCAGCGTGAAGCCTCAGATCTCAGGCATCATCACAGAGATCCTGAAGGAAGCAGGCGACCAGGTAGTCCAAGGAGAAGTCATCGCCAAGGTGAAAGTCATCCCCGACATGAACCAACTCAGTTCGGCAGAAGCCCGCCTGCGTCTCGCACGTATCAATGTGGGGCAGGCCAAGACCGACTTCGACCGAGAGAAGATCCTTTACGACAAAGGTCTGGTCAGTCGCGAGGAATATGAGAAATCCCTTCAGAGCTACAACCAAAGTGCCGAAGAGGTGAAAGCCGCTGAAGACAACCTGGAAGTGGTGCGCGACGGAGTGTCGCGGAGCAATGCCAGTGCCAGCAGCACCTTGATCAGAAGCACCATCAGCGGATTGATTCTCGATATTCCCGTGAAAGTAGGCAACTCCGTCATCCTGAGCAACACCTTCAATGACGGTACGACCATCGCCACCGTGGCCAATATGAACGACTTGATTTTCAGAGGCAACATCGACGAGACAGAAGTGGGACAGTTGAGCACGGGCATGCCCATGAGCATCACCATCGGTGCACTCCAGAATCTCTCGTTCAACGCCCAGTTGGAATACATCTCACCCAAGGCCGTAGAGAGCAACGGTGCCAACCAGTTTGAGATCAAAGCGGCAGTCCATGTGCCTGGCGGCAACCGCATCCGCTCGGGTTACAGTGCCAACGCAGAGATCGTGCTGTCGAGTGCCACACACGTCATCACACTCCCCGAGAGTGCCATTGAGTTTGAGAATGGCGAGACCTTCGTCTATCTGGTGAAAGGCCAAGGCGAGGAGAAGACCTACGAGCGCCGTGCCGTGAAAACCGGATTGAGTGACGGCATCAAAATCGAGATCAAGAGCGGAATCACGACAAACGATCTTGTCAGAGGCCCCAAGATCGTGGCAGAAGAATGACCTATGCTAAACGAGACATCCGAAAAGGCACTATACGCCCAAGCCTTCTTTGAAGAACTTGACAAGGCGCTTCTGTATGTACCGGATTATGCCAAGGTATATCGGATATACGACCATATCTTCCAACAATGCCTCAACCAAGCCACTGCTTCGACAAAGGCCACCTTGTGCGGTGCCTTTGCCAAGACCGACTATCTCTTGAAGGAGCATGAAGCACCCGCTCACATAGCCAGGATGATCAATGACACCCGTGTCAGATTAAGGCGGCATCACCAGTTGGACACTCGTGAATTGGAAACGCATTGTCTTGCAGACTTGCGCAACCTGTGTTCATTTATCTCATTCCTTTATGGCACAAGGATCCCCGACAAACTTGTCGACCTTTTCCCCACAGAGAAGCCACACACCTCCTCCCACCATCTCGTAGGCGAATGCATGAGGATCATCATCGACCACTGGGACGATGACTATTTGTATGGAAAGCCAGAAGAATCGACAGACGGGGCATTGGTCAAGGTATGCTACACCAAAGGCAACAAGGCTTATGCTTTTGACTGGACCTACCTCAGGGAATTGTTTCACCCCGGTACCCAGCTAAACCTTGTCCGCCCACGCGAGGATGACCAGATCGTGTATCCGGAACTAATCATCTATGAGCCAGACTGCCTCATCAATATTTCCACTGTGGCCCATTGCTTCGAGAACTACGCGGAATCCCCATTGGTAGACTTGCTCAAGAAAATCGAGCCACAGCCTCAGGGAGTTCCCCTTGTCCTGGGAAATTTCGCAGGTCAGCTCCTCGATGAGTCGATACACCAATTACCCCCCTCACATACTTATCGCCAGAGCACCTTGGATTTCTTCAAGGGCAATGCCCTGAGCTTGATCACCGCCGGCATAGACCAGCATTTTCACGAGGAGGCGAAAAAGCAGCAATGGAATATCCATCGTGCCATCCATACCGCATTGCCTGCAGACCTGAAGCGCTTCGACTCCAGAGAAGGCATTGTGGAACCCTCTTTCTTCTCAGAGATGCTGGGTCTTCAAGGCCGTATGGACTACTTGCAAATGGATTTCAAGGTGCTCATGGAACAGAAATCCGGCAAGGGAGCTTATCCCACCTATGACTATCATAAACCGAGGCACAAAGAAGAGCATTATGTGCAACTTTTGCTGTATATGTTGCTTATCCGGTATAATTTTCATGAGATATACGACAAAAACGGCAAGGAACTTCATGCCTTTCTTCTCTATTCAAAATACGATGAAAGTCTTTTGGGACTGGGATTTGCTCCTGAACTGATTTTCAGGGCTATCAAAATACGCAACCAACTCGCATGGTGGGAATTCCGTTTCGCACAACCTGAGGGATTCCGCATTCTGGAGACCCTGACGCCAGACAAGATGAACATCAAGCAAGTGAGAAACACATTGTGGACCAACCATCAGTCCAAACAGATAGCCGACTTGCTATCCCCCATCAGACAAGCGACCCCACTGGAGCAAGCCTACTATTTCCGCTTCCTCACTTTCATAGCCAACGAACATCTTCTCTCGAAATTAGGGAACAAGAACAAAGAGAACTCAGGTTTTGCCTCCACCTGGCATGACACCCTGGACGAGAAATTGCATGCAGGCAACATCTACGACAAACTGACATTGGTTTCGCCAACACCTCAAAGCGAAGGGAAAGTAACGACTGTCACTCTCCGGTTTGCAGAGACAGCAGACAACGACATGTCGAATTTCCGCAAGAGCGACATCGTCATCCTCTATCCCTATTTACCCGGCAGGGAACCGGATGTACGCAAGACGATGGTGTTCCGATGTTCCATCGCCGACATCACCAGTTCCGACATACGACTGACACTTAGAGCACCTCAATCCGATAACCGTGTGTTCGTCAAGGAACAGGGAAAGCTATGGGCCATTGAGCACGATTTCATGGAGTCGTCATACAGCAGTCTCTACCGAGGCATGCATGCTTTCCTTTCCGCCCCCCAACAACGCCGTGACCTCCTGATGTTCCAACGTCCTCCCCGTCATGACGACAGCATTCAGTTACGGGGAGACTATGGCGCATTCAATAACCTGGCCTTACGCGTGAAAAGGGCAAAAGACCTGTTTCTCATCATCGGTCCTCCAGGCACTGGAAAAACCTCCTACGGAATGCTCAACACAGTGAAAGAAGAACTTGAGGAACCTGGATCATCCATTCTCCTTCTTTCATTCACCAACAGGGCTATTGATGAGATTTGCTCAAAATTGGTAGAATCAAACATCAATTTCATCCGCATCGGCACCTCAACAAGCTGTCCACCAGAATACCAGCCCTTCATGTTGAGCCAGATTGTTCAAAACTGCCAATCTCTGGATGAAGTGAAATCCAAACTGATGTCTGCACGTGTTTTCGTCGGCAACACGACCGCCATCAACAGCACCCCCCAACTCTTCCAACTGAAACGATTCAACCTGGCCGTGGTGGATGAAGCCTCACAGATCCTCGAGCCCCACCTGATAGGTCTGCTGAGCGCGCAAAGTCAAGGACATCCGGCCATAGAAAAATTCGTACTGATTGGAGACCACAAGCAATTGCCTGCTGTCGTGCAACAACACCCCTCGGTATCACAAGTCCGTGATCCACAACTACAGAGTATATTTCTCTATGACTGCCGTATATCCTTATTCGAGCGTCTTTTGCGGAAATATGCTCACGACGAGCATGTCACCTATATGTTAGATCACCAAGGACGCATGCATCCCGACATCGCCCTCTTCCCCAACCAAATGTTTTACCACGGACTTCTGCAAGCAGTCCCCCTGCCCCATCAGGAAAAACAATTACCAAGAAGAGGCAACGGCCATAACGGTATCATGGACATTCTAACAACCCGCCGTGTCGCATTCATCGCCGCTACCTCGCCGACACACAGCCCCTCAGACAAAGTGAACCAAGTGGAGGCCGACATCATCGCCGCCACGATCGTGAGCATCTATCAACTTGAGAAAGGGAGTTTCGATGTGGAAGACACGGTCGGCGTCATCGTACCCTACCGCAATCAGATCGCCACTATCCGAAATACGATCGCCCGCTATGGCATAGACATCCTACACGATATCACCATTGATACCGTGGAGCGTTTCCAAGGGTCGCAAAGACGCTACATTGTCTATGGCTTTACAGTCCAGAAATATGACCAGCTTCGATTTCTCACCAACAATGTTTTTGAGGAAGACGACGGAACCATCATCGACCGCAAACTGAATGTGGCCATGACCAGGGCCCAAGAGCATCTCATCCTGGTCGGCAACCCTGAACTTCTATCAAAAGACACCATCTTCTCCCAACTCATCTCTTTTGCAAAAGACAAGCTCAACTATTTTGAAGTAGAGCCCTCCAATTATGCCTGTGGACATTTTCAAGTGCCTGAAGCATTAGGATAAAAAGAAAAGTCAAAAACGAAGAAAACATTTGGACGCCTTAAGTATTATTCCTAAATTTGCAAAATCAAAACGTCTTTAGACAAAAAAGTCAAATGAAAAGAATTGCCTCAATCATCGCAGCCTCCATGGTAGGGATGGTCGTATTACCCACACAAGCATCATTGTCCGCGGAGGAAGTGGATGATTCCCTCTCGTTGGAAGAGGTCGTAGTGACAGGAACCCGAAATGCTGTCGACGTGCGTTACCTGCCCATGAGCGTGACCGTGATCGGACGCGAGAAACTGGTAGAGCAGAATCAGCCATCTATACTACCGACTGCGATGCAACACGTGCCAGGATTATTGATCACCAGCCGTTCGATGATGGGATATGGTGTATCCAACGGAGCTGCAGGAGGCATCAACCTTCGTGGCATCTCTGGCGGTGCCGGGCAATTCCTTGTGCTGATTGACGGCCATCCTCAATACCAAGGCATCTATGGGCATCCCATATCCGACAGCTACCAGACGCTGATGGCAGAACAGGTGGAGGTCTTGCGAGGGCCTGCATCCGTGCTGTATGGCAGCAATGCCATGGGCGGTGTTATGAATATCATTACCCGATCGATGCATGAGGATGGCGTAAAAACCGACCTCCACCTCGGCGCCGGAAGCTATGGTACGATACAGACGGAGGCCTCCAATCAAATACGTAGCGGGAAGTTCAGCAGCACCGTATCCGCCCAATACAACAGGACGGACAATCACCGTCCGCGTATGGGTTTCGAGCAATATGGCGGATATCTCAAACTGGGTTATGACCTCGCTCCTCACTGGAAAGCGTATGTCGATGCCGACATCACCCGTTTCAACAGCAGTTATCCCGGTGCTATCAGCAGTCCACTTTATGATGCCGACCAATGGATCACCCGCGGCATGGTCTCGGCCGCTCTTGAGAATCACTTCGATAAGGTCAGCGGGTCACTGAGCGTCTATTCAAATTTCGGAAGGCACAAGATTGATGACGGAACAGCAGACCCCTCCAAGCCAACGCAGCGCTTTTTCCGATCAAAAGACGCCTTAACCGGCATCTCATGGTTTCAGACAGCCCAGCTGTTTGAAGGCAACCGCCTGACACTCGGCGTGGACTACCAAAACATTTACGGAAATGCTTATTACACCTCAAAACAAACAGGTGAAGTGTTGGAAACTTCCAACAAGCAAAGCGGCCGGAGCTACCGCAACGAGATAGCCGGTTACATCGATTTCCGTCAGGATCTATTAGATTGGCTGACCCTTGATGCGGGTGTCCGCCTTAACCACCACTCAGTGACAGGCACAGAGTGGATACCCCAAGCCGGCATTGTCGTTCGTCCACTCCATACCGGTGAAGTGAAAGTGATGGCCAGCAAGGGTTTTCGCAATCCCACCATGCGTGAGATGTACCTTTACCCCCCATCCAACGAGGAACTGGAAGCAGAGCGGATATGGAACTACGAGATCTCCTGGCGCCACAGGATGGGCAACTTCGACTATGGGGCCAACCTCTTTTATATCAAGGGCGACAATATGATCCAGACCATCAACAGGAAAAACGTGAATACCGGCGAGATCAAGAACTATGGTGTAGAATTGGAAGCCTCGTTGCGCATTGACAGCCACTGGAGCCTGAGCACCAATCATTCGATGCTTCACATGGAGAACAAGATCATTGCCGCCCCTGAATACAAGGGATTCCTCGGTGTCGACTATCAGAGAAGCCGTTTCCGGGCTGTGGCAGGATTGCAATACATCAGCGGTTTGTATACAGAAGTCGGCGACAACGAGACCCAAGAAAATTTCTGTCTGCTGAATGCCAGCTTGAGCTATTCGGTATCAAGAGCCTTGTCGCTCTGGGTGCGTGGGGAGAACCTTCTGGCCCAGGACTACGAGTTCAACCTTGGTTATCCGATGCCTCACGCCACATTCATGGCAGGAATCAACCTCCACTTCTGACAAGCACGAATCAGTCTGAGAATAGGCAGAGGGGAAAAGTCCAGACTGAATCCAAGTTTTTTGAGATGTCTCATGGCTGTAAGCAGTTTTTTTGCTATATTTGCAGTCGTTACTACTCTCAAATCACTACCTCTATGAAGAAACTCTGGTTGATTTTCGTAGCCATGCTGTCTGCGATAGCAGTTTGGTCTCAGGACGTGAAAATAGAATTCATCACGCCAAGTATTGTTCATATTGTGAAAGGGCAGGCCACCAAGACTCTGGTGGTGACAGCTCAGCCAGGAAACGTCGGTGTCACCCGGAAAGGCAATGCGGTCTCAAGCAGCGAGTTGACCGTCAGAAAGGATGCGCAGGGGAACCTGACTTTCCTCACCGCCAAAGGCAAGTTGCTGTTGCGGGAGAAAAGCTGTGACATCAGCAAAGTGAGGCAAAGTTTTGTTCTGGACAAGGACGAGGCTATTTATGGTCTGGGAACTTTCCAGAACGGGAAGATGAACCGCAGAGGTGAGCACAAGCGGATGGAGCAATCCAACCTCGAAGATTTTCAGAACGTGATACAATCCATCAAGGGTTGGGGCATCTACTGGGAGAACTACGCCCCCACACAGTTTGACGATGATGCCAGCGGAATGACATTGACCTCAGAAGCCGGCAATGGCATCGACTATTATTTCATGTATGGCGGCTCGGCCGATGGTGTCATCGCCCAAATGCGTCATCTCACCGGCGACGTCCCGATGTTTCCACTGTGGACGTACGGATTCTGGCAATCGAAGGAACGCTACAAAAGTGCCTCGGAGACCGAGAGCGTAGTCGACCAATACCGTGCATTGCAAGTTCCGCTCGACGGCATCATCCAAGACTGGCAATACTGGGGTTCAAACTACCTGTGGAATGCGATGGACTTCCTCTCCGAGGAATTCCAGAACGGTCGGCAGATGATCAAGAACGTGCATCAGAAGCATGCCCATTTCATGATCAGCATCTGGGCCAGTTTCGGACCCCAGACCCAGCAATTCCGTGAACTTGACCAGAAGGGCCTTTTACTGCCGATTGAGACATGGCCACAAAGCGGTCTGTCGCATATCTGGCCACCACGCATGGATTATCCCTCCGGCGTCAAGGTCTATGACGCATTCAGTCCGGAAGCCCGCGCCATCTACTGGAAGCACTTGAAACGGCTCTTCGACTACGGCACCGACGCCTGGTGGATGGACTCCACCGACCCAGATTTCTTCAATCCGAAAGAGAGTGACTACGCACATCCTGTCTATGGCGGCACATGGCGCTCACTGCGCAATGCTTTCCCACTGGAAACAGTGAGAGGCATCTACCAAGCCCAGCGCAAGGAGCCATCCGGCAAGCGTGTCTTTATCATGACCCGCTCGTCATTTGCCGGACAGCAGCATTATGGCTCCAACATGTGGAGTGGTGACGTGGCCTCATCATGGGACATGCTCCGCAAGCAAGTGCCCGCCGGACTGAGTTTCTCGCTCACCGGCAATCCGAATTTCAACACCGACATCGGCGGTTTCTTCTGTGGCTCGTACAACACCCGTGGGGCAGGTTCCGCTCCACGCAATCCCCAATTCCAAGAACTCTACGTGCGGTGGATGCAATATGCGCTGTTCTGTCCGGTCTTCCGCAGCCATGGAGCTGACGCACCCCGTGAAATCTGGCAGTTTGGCCAAAAAGGGGAGCCTGTCTATGATGCGATAGAGAAAGCCATCCGATTGCGCTACCGGCTCTTGCCTTATCTTTACAGTACGGCTTGGCAAGTAACTGCCAACAATGGCAGTTACCTCCGTCCTTTGTTCAGCGATTTCGCCACAGACAAGCGCTTATGGAACATGACCGACGAATTCATGTTTGGCAAGAGCATCCTTGCCACGCCCATTGTCGAGGCACAGTATACCCAGGAACAGATCATCAAGGAAGACGCCATGACAGGATGGGACAAAAAAGAAGCCCAAGCCGAAGCCACGGGCAGTGCAGATTTCACCCAGCCCCGTCAAGCGAGGAAATACTTGCCCAAAGGCACACAATGGTATGATTTCTGGACGGGAAAAGCCTACAAGGGTGGACAAGACATCGCGATACAGACGGTGTTCGACCGCGTTCCCATGTTTGTCAAGGCAGGCAGCATACTACCCCTCGGTCCGGAGATGCAATATGTGGGAGAGAAACCCTGGGACAACCTTGAACTGCGTGTCTATCCAGGAGCCGACGGTGATTTCCTGCTCTACGAAGATGAAGGCGACAACTACAACTACGAGAAAGGCGTCTACTCCACCATATCCTTTCACTGGGACAACCGCACCCACACTCTCACGATAGGAGATCGTCAAGGCCATTTCCCAGGCATGCTGCAAACCCGCCGATTCAACATCGTATTACCCGACGGACGTCAAAAATCAGTGACTTACAACGGGGCAGCGCAAAGCGTCAGAATGGATTAATTATTTTTATTCAACTTTCTGAAGTTGTTAAGAAGTCAGTAGTTAAGGGAGTTAAGCCATATCCAAAGTGGCACACAATTCTACCAACAAGGTATTGGCTTAACTTCTGTCCGCAGGACGAGCGAAGCAACAACTACTTTAACTATTTAACTACAAAGAAGTTGAGCGAATGCAAAGCTTGAATTATCGATATTTCTAATGAGCGGTATGAGCAAGATCACCCAAATGCTATTGCTGTTCTGCCTGATGGTATCTGGCGCCATGGCCCAAACCTACAGGCAGTTGAACGACATCACTTACACGAAGAAGACCGACACCTACTCCAAGGAGCGTCTGAAACTGGACGTCTATTACCCCGAAGGCATGAAGGACTGCCCTGTCATTATCTGGTTTCACGGCGGAGGCTTGGAGGCAGGGAGCAAGGAAATACCCTGGAAGCTCAAAGAAAAAGGATATGTCGTCGTAGGGGTCAATTACCGCCTTCTGCCCAAAGTGACCGTCAAGGAAACCCTCGATGACTCCGCAGAAGCCGTGGCATGGGTATTCAAGCATATCAGCGAGTATGGCGGCGACCCGAAAAAGGTCGTCGTCACAGGGCATTCCGCCGGAGGCTATATCACCATGATGCTATGCCTCAACAAAGCCTGGCTGGGAACCTATGGCGTGGATGCTGACGACGTGATGCTGTATGTGCCCTTCAGCGGTCAGGCCATCACCCACTACAATGTACGCAAAATGCAAGGCATACCCCCACTGCAAGCCACGATCGACGAGTTCGCTCCTATATACTGGGTTAGGAAAGACTGTCCACCACTTATACTTATCTGCGGAGACCGTGAACTTGAGCTCTACGGCCGCTACGACGAGAATCAATACCTGGCCCGCATGATGAAACTGGCTGGCCACACGGAGACCTACCTCTATGAAATCGGCGGCCATGGACATGGCGGTATGGTGGACCCCAGTTTCCATATCCTCGAAACCCACCTCAATAAGATCCTTGGCAAAACCGTCAATCCCTAAACCGTAGAAAAATAATAAGAGATAACCATATTATAAATAACAACAAGCAAACCCTAACCTCAAGACAAAAGCAAATGAAAAGTTTCAAATCCAACCCTTGGGTTCTACCCCAACCCGTGCTGATCATCGGCACATTTGACAAAAACGGATACCCCAACGCTATGAATGCCGCATGGGGTGGACAGTGGGACATGCATGAGATCATCATTTCATTGGCATCTCATGCCACAACCGACAACCTGGCAGCCAACCCTGAGTTCACCGTGAGTTTCGCCACTGCCCAAACATTGGTAGCCGCTGATTACGTAGGCATCGAAAGCGGCAGGAAGACTCCGGACAAAATCGCGAGAACCAGATGGACGGTTGAGAAAGCGCCCAACGTGAATGCCCCTGTATTCAAAGATTTCCCCATGACCCTCGAATGCCGAGTGAAACAAAAAATCGACGAGTCGGACTCCGGCTATTACCTTGTGGCTGAGATCGTCAATGTATTGTGCGACGAGAAATACCTCGCAGATGACGGCAAACCAGATGTGGAGAAAATGGGCCTCATCACCTACGACCCCGTGCATCATACTTATATCCAACTGGGAAAGACCGTTGGCAAAGCATTTTCTGATGGCAAACAACTAAAATGATGAAAATACTGACGATCATGACAGTCTTGCTCTTGTCACATCCAATCAGTGCACAGCAAGGCAAGCAGAACATACAAAAACAACAGACTGATGAAATTAGTAAAAACATGAAACTAACAGAAAGACAACAAGCCCTCGTTGCCATCGCAGCCAACGAGGCGAAAGGCGACATCGACGGACTGAAGAGAGCCTTGGATGAAGGGCTTGACAACGGACTGACCGTCAGCGAAGCGAAAGAAGCACTCTCCCAGCTCTATGCCTACACAGGATTTCCACGCTCACTCAATGCGCTGGGAGCCTTGCAGCAAGTGATCAAAGAGCGAGAGGCAGCAAAAAAAAGCACGTCAGCAGGCAAAGACGCCACACCCCTGCCCTCAAGCTACAATGCACTGAAGCAAGGCACTGAAGTGCAAACGAAACTCACAGGGAAGCCATTCACCTATGAATTCGCCCCACAGTCGGACTATTATCTGAAAGCCCATCTTTTCGGTGACATTTTCGCCCGCGATAACCTGTCGTTTCAAGACAGGGAGATTGTCACCGTATCCGCCATCTCGTCGCTGCCCGGATGCGAGCCGCAGCTACTTGCCCATATAAACGGAGCAAGAAACATGGGAGTTTCCGACCAGCAGTTGAGAGCCATCCCGAGTGTCTTGGAACAAAAAGCAGGTGCGGAGGAAGCATGGCGCCTGCGCAAGATGCTGGCACAGTTTTTCGGAGAGCCATTCACCGAAGGCAAACCTGTAGACTTCAATGTCTGGCCAAAAGGAGATCCCAACACCGCCTATGCACAATATTTCACGGGCAACAGCTATCTCGCCCAAATGGAAGCCGTCGCCAACGTCACTTTTGAGCCCCGCTGCCGCAACAACTGGCACATCCACCACAAGCAGGTGCAAGTGCTGATCTGCGTATCAGGGCGCGGCTGGTATCAGGAGTGGGGCAAAGAAGCCATTGAGATGACTCCAGGAACCATCATTGCCATCCCTGCGGAAGTGAAGCATTGGCATGGCGCAGCCAAAGACTCATGGTTCCAACATCTAACCTACCACAAAGACGTGCAGGAAGGAGCCTCCAACGAGTGGTTGGAACCTGTGACGGACGGGATCTATGATCAACTGAAATAAGACCTCGCTGCCTTTCACACCTGACCCAAACAGCGGAAGCACGTATCATCTTGCGTGTTTCCGCTGTTTTTTGATCGGTTTTTGGGCTGATTGCGACAGTTACGACACCGATTTGGCCAATTTGGCGCAAAGTGGGCAACGTGTCGCATATCCTCATACAAAAAAAAAGAATTTTTTTTGCAGCTCATCAAGACTTGGACTATCTTTGCATCGTGATCAGAAACAAAACAAAATAATAACAATAAAAACCAGAAGAAAATGAAAAAGATCTTTACCTTGATGTTGCTCTGCACAATGACACTGAGCACAACCTACGCACAAAAAAGTCAGCCTGCTGGCTTGAGATTGGAAATTGCTGAAGCCGAAACAGACCATGGAGAGTACAGTATATTCACCTATACTGACGACGTAGACCCCTTCGCCTACTATCTTAGCGTGGGCCGTTTGAGAAATCTCCTCCTTGCTGACGAAATTCTCGGAATGAACATCAAGAACAGCAGCGAGGTAACCATTTGCCTTGGCACAACCTGCGAGGACGCTCTTGCCACACTCGAAACGCTTCTCGATCTTCTTGACAAAGACTACGGCACCACAGCCGATTTTTATGGCCGCGAGGTGACCAAAGGCGAGCGTCTCGGCACTCCCATCAACACCACATGTACGGTAAATAAAAAGTTGCTTGGAGGCAAACGCCTGGAATTTGTATTCCCCATGGGCAAGCATACCGCTCATGCCTACCTCACCAAACAAGTGATCAAGCAACTCCGCACAGGCTTTAAGCTTGACATGAAAATTCACCCCAAGCACCATCAAAAGAAATAAGAAGGACATTCCAAAGAACGTAGGCTCCATCATGGCTGCGCATTGATATCAATCAGTGCGCAGCTTTTTTGTATACTATTGGACAGGTTTGGTGGGTTCCATGTGGATGGTGATGAAAGAGTCTTCGCCAAAGTGCGTTTTCAAATTCCGCTCAAGGGCAGTGGCGATGTCGTGAGCGTCTTTCAAGGAGAGGTCTCCATCCAAACGGATATGCATTTCTATGGCAATTCGGTTGCCGATCTGCCTGGTGCGCAAGTGATGCGGTTCGAAAACACCGGGTGAGGAACTGATGATATTCATGATCTCACGCTCGGTCTTTTCGGGCAAAGATCCCTCCGACAGTTCACCTATGCTCGATTTGAGCAGTCCCCACGAGACCTTCACCAGCATGAAACCAACAACAATGGAAGCCAAGGGATCAAGTACAGCCCACCGCTGTCCCATCATCAGAGCGCCACCGATGCCAATCGCTGCCGCAATGGACGACAGAGCATCGCTCCGGTGATGCCAGGCATTGGCGAGCAGTGCTCTGGACTGAAGTGCCTTGCCCTGGTGGTAGGTATACCTATAAAGGATTTCTTTGGCCAGAATGGAGGCCAAAGCGGCCCATAAAGCCAACTGTCCCGGTTGTTGCAGCTGTTCCCCCCTCATCCAGGCAATGAGTTTCAGGGAGCCGGAAGCCACAATGCCAGTGGCAGCAGCCACCAATGCCAGTCCTATGACAAAAGAAGCAATCGTCTCAAACTTCCCATGACCATAATCATGGGATTGGTCTTGAGGTTTGGCACTGATCCTCACAAAGACTATCACCACCATGTCGGTGACAAAATCAGACAAGGAATGCACAGCATCAGCCACCATGGCAGCACTGTTGCCCATGATGCCAGCAATGAACTTGAATGTCATCAGAGCCACATTCACGGCACTGCCCAACAAAGTAGTCGTATAGATCTCATTTTCTCTTTTCATGCAGCCAATCTCCTATTTTTGCTTCCTCACATAGGCCGTAATGGTCAACATCCACTTTATCAAATCCTCATCTGACATGAAACGTCGGCAAGCCATTTTGGCCATTGTTTGAAAGGTGCTGCAAAAATATCAGAAAAATCTCAACAAAGCATCAAAAACCACCCGAAAAGTTGTAAAAAACATAAAATGTAGGTATATTTGCATCACCAATGACTACATTGTGAGCAGATGAACACATTTACAGACTTCTTCAAGGAAAATCACAAGAAGAATGGGATGATAAGCGGCAAACTGGAGATCCATTCTTGCCCAGAACTCATGGAATGTATCCAACAGGTGGGATTCCTTCCGCTGTTGGAGAGCGGTATTCCAGGGTTCAGTGCCGAAGCACTGATGGCTGAGGAATGCCGCTTCACCGAATTTCCTGATGGTTCATGGGAGTGGCCATTATGGCAATGGAAAGGTCCAGTCATCAAAGAAGGCAGATGTGTCTATGGCAAGTTTTTTGCAGGAAAAGCCGGGTTTATCAGCAACGACTGGTGGCCCGACTTCTACCAATGGAGACGCAGTCAGAGGCCAGTTATCGAAGAAGGCAGCATCGAGGATGTCATTCTTTCCACCCTACGTGTGAACGAGAGTATGATAGCCCGTGAACTGCGAGCGGCCTGCGACTTCACAGGTCCTAAAATGCGCGGCAAGTTTGACGGATATGTCAATCGACTACAAATGGGATGTTACATCGTGACGGAAGACTTCGTCTACCCCACCGACAAGCACGGCCGTGAATATGGTTTCGGTTGGTCGCTGCTGACCACTCCAGAGCACCTGCTGGGCCAAGAAGGATGCTGTTGTGAACACACACCCGAAGAATCCTATCAACGCATGGCAGACCATATCCGAAGGCTACTACCCTATGCCTCGGAGAAACAAATCCAAAGAATACTGAAATGACACCATTGTGGTCATTTCTTGCAAAACAAAGACGAGGAACAGGATAAAAAAAAGTAAAATGATTCAGCAAATCGAAATAGCACTAAGTCCTAAGTCGAGAGGGTTTCACCTTGTGACAGGAGAGATCGAGCGGCAGCTGCCAAAGCTGCCAAAGACAGGAATCATCCATATATTCTGCAAGCACACCAGTTGCGGACTGAGCATCAATGAGAATGCGGATCCTGACGTGCGAATAGATATGGAAACCATTTTCAATCGCCTTGTTCCAGAAAACCGTCCGGAGTATGAGCATACCCTGGAGGGTGCAGACGACATGCCGGCACATGCGAAATCGACCCTGAGCGGTGTCAGTCTGACCATACCGATCACCAATGGCCGTCTGAATATGGGGACATGGCAAGGAATTTACTTCTGTGAGTACCGCAATCATGGGGGGTACAGAAGACTTGTGATAACCATTATTGGAGAACCCTGACCCGCAATGATCCAATCATACAAAATCGTCACACACTGGGCATGATGCTGGAGATGCCGCAATGTGACGTCTCTACATCTTGTACCTGCTTCACAAAGAACTAATGAAAGCCTCATCATTAAACTTTTGGCTGTAAAAAACGTCCAAAAGATATGAAATATCTTTATCCGATTGTCATTGGTGCGATGGTTTGTTCCGCACTGCAATCCTGCACTGAAGACGCGAAGAAACCCCAAGAGAAAGAAAGTATCAGAAACAAGACCCTGGTGGTGGGCAAACATGATATGACACTCTTCCAAGAATACAGTGCGCGTTTCACCGGCTGTCAGATAGTGGAGATCCGTCCGCAGGTGACAGGGAAAATCACCCATATCCTTATCAACGAAGGCGACAAAGTGAGAAAAGGGCAGGTGCTCTTCGTCATCGACCAGGCACCCTATCAGGCTGCTGTCCGCGAGGCCACCTCTGCCCGGAAGATGTGTGAGGCAAAATTGGCCACGGCACGGATGAATTATAAGAATGAAGTGAAGCTGAAAGAGAGCAACGTCGTTTCGGACTATTCTGTGGAAACAATGCTCAACGCTCTCCGTGAAGCCGAAGCCGCCCTATCACAGGCACAAGCCAGGGAAGCTGAAGCCAGCAACAATCTCACCTACACCGTCGTAAGGAGTCCACTCAACGGTGTGGCATCCATGATACCTTGGCATGTCGGATCACTGGTTAGCAGCAACATCAGCGAACCATTGGTGACCGTGGCTGATGATCATGAGGTCTATGCTTATTTCTCCATCTCCGACAATGAGGCCATGAATCTGATCAACAAATACGGATCGATGGAGCAGTTTCTCACCCACTCCCCGTCGGTGACATTGAGGCTGAGCAACGGAGAGACTTATAAGAACGAAGGTCGAATCAGTGCCATGAGCGGAACGGTAAGAGCTACGACCGGGACGGTGACACTCCGCGCCACATTCCCCAACTCTCAGCACCTGTTGCACGACGGCGGCAGCGGCACCATCCTCATGCCCACCCGCCGCAATAACTGTATTACGATTCCCCAGGAGGCTACCTATGAGTTGCAGAACAGGACTTTCGTTTATAAGGTAGTAGGAGGAAAGACCAAGGCCGCCGCAGTGACACTATTCCCGCAGAATGACGGTCAAGCCTACATCGTGGAAGAAGGACTCGACGAGGGTGATACCATCGTGGCAGAAGGAGCAGGTTTGATCAAAGAAGGGATGACTGTATGCAAGTAAGGACATTTATCGACCGCCCTATCCTCTCGGGAGTGATCTCCGTGCTGATGGTACTGTTGGGCATCATCGGCCTGACCCATCTTGCCCTGGAGCAATTTCCGGAAATCGCTCCTCCCACCGTCCGCATCAACGCCAATTACACTGGAGCCAATGCCGAGACCGTGCAGAAGAGCGTGGTCGTGCCGCTTGAGGAAGCCATCAACGGTGTCGAGGGCATGATGTATATGTCGTCGACGGCTTCGAATACAGGCAGCGCCTCCATCTCGGTGTTTTTCCGTCAAGGCACAGATCCCGATATGGCCATGGTGAACGTGCAAAACCGGGCTGCCACCGTTCAGGGCCGTCTGCCAAGTGATGTCGTGAAAGGCGGGCTGACCGTACGTAAACGACAGACGAGCAACATCAAGCAACTGACGGTATACAGTGCTGACGGAACTTTCGACCGGACATTTCTGGCCAATTACACGAAAATCAACATCGAGCCCCGTCTTTCTCGAATCGCAGGCGTGGGAGACGTGAATGTGATCGGAGCCGATTACTCCATGCGCATCTGGCTCGATCCACAGAAGATGGCCAGTTACGGTATCACTCCCGCAGAAGTCAACAAGGTTCTTGACGAGCAGAATATCGAAGCGGCAACCGGAACTCTGGGTGCAGACTCAGAGAACACTTTCCAATACGTGCTGAAATACCGAGGACGTTATGAGGAAGAACAAGGCTATGAACAAATGGTGATCCGCTCATTGCCCAATGGCGATGTGTTGAGAATAGGCGACGTGGCCAAGGTGGAACTTGGTGCGCAGAGCTATAACTTCATCGGCGAGACCAACGGCCATCCTGGAGTGAACATCATGATCAACCAGGTGGCCGGGTCGAACGCCAATGAGATCATAGAAGAGATAGACCGAGAGGTGGAGCAGATCCGAAAGGACTTACCACCGGGAGTCATCATCGAAGACTTGGAATCCAAGAAGGACTTTCTCGATGCCTCGATCAAGAGCGTGCTGAGAACACTCATGGAAGCCATGTTGCTGGTTATCCTTGTGGTATACTTGTTTTTGCAGAGTTTCCGCTCGACCCTGATTCCCACGATCGCCATCATCGTATCACTTGTGGGCACCCTGGCCGTACTCTATTTCATCGGCTTCTCGCTGAACATGCTCACCCTGTTCGCTCTCGTTCTGGTGATCGGCACGGTGGTCGATGATGCCATCGTGGTGGTAGAGGCCGTACAGGCACAATTCGACTCTGGTTGCCGTTCTTCGTATGAGGCCACGGTGAAAGCCATGCATGGCATCACATCAGCACTGGTGACGACCACGCTGGTGTTCATGGCCGTCTTCATCCCCGTATGCTTCATAGGAGGAGTGACAGGCACTTTCTATACCCAATTCGGTCTCACCATGGCCATAGCCGTAGCCATTTCCCTCTTCAATGCACTGACCCTCTCGCCTGCTCTATGTGCGCTCCTGATGACCCCACATGCCGACACGGGAAATGGCGAGAAAATGAGTTTCTCGTCGAAATTCCACATGGCTTTTGACACAACATTCCACCATCTGGTAAGTCATTATAAAAATGGGGTGAACGTATTGGCAAAGCACAAATGGTTGCCCGCCACGCTTGTGGTTGTTGCCCTTGCGGCACTGACGGGTTTGATGAAGACCACCAAAACCGGTCTCGTACCCAGCGAAGACATGGGTACGGTGTTCATCAACGTCCAGGCATCCCCTGGAAGCACCCTGAAGCAGACCTACGCCATCATGAAGGAAGTGGAAAAACGCATCAAGGACCTGCCACAGTTGCGCTCTTATTCATTGGTAGCCGGCACAAGCATGGGATTTGAACAGTCAGCCTCAAACGGTAATTTCACACTAAAGCTGAAAAAATGGGATGAGCGGACCGACAAAGAAGACAAAGTGGAAGCGGTGATGGAGGACATCTACCGCAGGACATCAGACATATCGAATGCAAAAATCCAGGTCAATACACAAGCCATGATACCCGGATTCGGACGGACCAATGGTTTTGAACTCTATGTGCAAGACAAGAAAGGCGGAACGGTGGAGGAACTGCTCCATTACACCAACCAATTGATTTCAGCACTCAACAAGCGTGAAGAGATCAGCCGTGCTTTCACCAACTTCTCACTCAAATACCCCCAATACAGGGTCGATATCGATGCTGTCCTCTGCAAACGACACGGCGTATCACCAAGCGAAGTGCTCAGTGCCCTCCAAGGGTATATCGGTGGCACCTACTCCTCCAATTTCGTCAGGTTCACCAAACTCTACCGTGTCATGGTGCAAGCGTCACCCGAATACCGGCTCGACACCGAGTCGCTGAATCACATTTTTGTAAAAACCGGACAGGGAGAGATGGCACCAGTGAGCCAATATCTGAAATTGACCAGAATCTACGGTTCGGAAACATTATCACGCTTCAACCTCTTTCCGAGCATTTCTGTAAGCGGCACACAAGCAGAGGGCTACAGCAGCGGTCAGGCCATTGCCGCCATCCGTGAAGTGGCAGCCGAACAGTTGCCTGAAGGCTATGGCTATGATTTCGGCGGAATGACACGTGAAGAAGCATCGACACAAAATACGGCGGCGATGTTATTCGTGATTTGCGTGGTGTTTATCTATCTCATCCTGTGTGCACTCTACGAGAGCATCTTCATTCCGTTGGCTGTGATACTCAGCGTCCCCTTCGGACTGGCAGGATCGTTTATTTTCGCCATGATATGGGGATTGGAGAACAACATCTACATGCAGACCGGTCTGATCATGCTCATAGGCCTGCTCTCCAAAACGGCCATCCTACTGACAGAATACGCCTCTGAGCGCAGGCGCCAGGGCATGGGCATCATGGAGTCCGCACTTGATGCTGCGGGTGTGCGTCTTCGTCCGATTCTGATGACCTCTATGACCATGGTGTTCGGACTGCTCCCCATGGCTTTTGCCACTGGCGTTGGTGCCAACGGCAACCGCTCTCTCGGTGTCGGCACCATTGGTGGCATGCTGATCGGCACCATCGCACTTCTTTTCATTGTCCCCGTCCTGTTTATCCTTTTTCAAAGGGTAGAAGAGTATGTATTCAGCAAAAAAAGGGAATACGTTAAGACACATGACAGTATATAATCATAATGGCCGAGTCCACTTTAATAGGAATCTGTGTGAGATAACGTCAGCTATGCCTTGCAAAGCAAGTTAAAATCGGAAGAACATGCATGTTTTCGCCAAAAAAGCAGTAATTTTGCACACCATTTTTTAAAAGTACGATTATGATTCAAGAAATACCTGTATTGCTTCTGACTGGTTATTTAGGTAGCGGGAAGACTACCTTGGTGAACAGAATTCTCTCCAACACCCGTGGCATCAAATTCGCTGTCATCGTCAACGATATCGGTGAAGTGAACATCGATGCGGACCTCATCGAGAAAGGCGGAATCGTCGGGAAAAAAGACGAGAGCCTCGTCGCCTTGCAAAACGGATGTATCTGCTGCACACTCAAGATGGATTTGGTGGAACAACTGAGGGATATCACCAGCCAGCATCGATTTGACTATATCGTGATCGAAGCAAGTGGAATATGCGAGCCCGCACCCATCGCGCAGACGATTTGCTCCATCCCCACCATGGGCATAGAATATGTGAAAGACGGAATGGCCAGGCTGGATGCCATTGTGACTGTGGTAGATGCCCTCAGGATGCAAAGCGATTTCGGGGGTGGACTGGATCTGCTGAACCAAGACATTGACGAAGAAGACATCGAGAACCTTGTGATCCAGCAGATAGAGTTCTGCAATATCGTACTGCTCAACAAGGCATCCGAAGTGGCACCTGAAGAACTGGAAAGGCTTCGCCAAATCATCCACACCTTGCAGCCCAAGGCCAAAATCATCGACTGCGACTATGGTGAGGTGGACTTGGACTTGATTCTCAACACCCACATTTTCAACTTTGACGAAGTGGCTACTTCCGCCACCTGGATACAAGAGCTCGAATCTCACCATGAAATGGATGAGGATGAAGATGAGGATGAAGACGAGGAGCACGACCATCATGAGGAGCACGACCATCATGAGGAGCACCATCATCATGAGCATGAAGAGCACGAAGAGCACGGGCACCATCATCACCACCATCATCACCATGATGGAGGGGAAGTAGAGGAATATGGAATCGGCACTTACGTCTATTATCGCCGGAAGCCGATGGACCTTGGACTCTTTGACGAATTCGTCGCCAGGAAATGGCCCAAGAACATCATCAGAGCCAAAGGTATCTGCTATTTTTATGACGAAAAAGAGACCTGCTACCTTTTTGAACAGGCCGGCAAACAAGTCAGCATCAAGAATGCCGGACGCTGGTATGCCACCATGCCCAAGGACGAGTTGGAGCAATTGATGGAACGTGAACCCGGACTGAGGCGTGACTGGGACGAGAAATATGGTGACAGGATGCAGAAGATCGTCTTTATCGGGCAGAAACTGAACAAGAAAGAAATCGCCGAGGCATTGGATCAATGCCTGATTGACTGATTGAGCCTATGAACAGGTCCTACCTATTGTTATTGCTACTCGTTCTGGTTTTCCCCCTCCCAGCATCAAGCCAGTTGGTTATCAACGAGTTGATGCAGTCGAATATCGATTGCATCATGGACGATCTGAATGAGTTTCCAGATTCATGGGTGGAACTCTATAACAACGGACAAACAGCAGAGAGTCTCAGCAACTACAGTATCGGACCGACTGCGGATGCCGCATCCTCATGGAAGTTGCCCAATCAGCAGATAGGACCTGGCCAGCGAGTGCTGGTGTTTTGCGACAAAGAGGCACAAAGCAAGCACGCCGACTTCAAATTAGAGTCAGGAAATGATTGCAGCGTGTATCTATTCTTCAAAGGAGGACTCGTCGACAAGGTGGAAGGGCTTGCCAAGCAACCCGCTCCCAATGTCGCATACGGACGAAAGACAGACGGAGGTAATGAATGGGGCTATCAAGAGATCCCCACCCCCAATTCCGCCAACTGCGGAAAGGTGTGCCAAGAGATACTCGGAGATCCCGTATTCAATCAGAAAGGGTTGGTGAAAACCGACAACGCTTCCTTCCAGCTGGCGATCACATTGCCAGACGACTGTCCGGCGAATACCGTGATCAAAATCACAACCGACGGCAGTGAACCCAAGGAGACGAGTACAACCTACACCACCCCGCTCACGATCAACAAGACCACGACGGTGAGGGCGAAACTCTTCTGCGAAGGATATCTGTCGAACAGAGCCACTACCCACTCCTATATCTTCCATCCACGAGCGCTGACTCTGCCTGTGATCTCCATCGTCACCGACCACAAATACTTTTACGACAACAAGATAGGAATTTACGTGAATGGTTCCTATCAAAGCGGGAAGAAGAACTACCAGTTTGACTGGCGACGTCCGGTCAACATTGAGTATTTTGCAGGAAAGAACACCGAGAGTGAAATCAACCAGTTGTGTGAGACCAGGATCCAAGGAGGAGCCTCCCGCGACAGCAAATACAAGTCACTCGTGATGTATGCCAACAAACGGTTTGGCAAAAAAAGGCTGAAATATGAGTTTTTCCCCGATCAGAAACCAGGGATGACTGATTTCAAGTCCGTCATCCTGCGCAATGCAGGAAACGATTTCGACTACCTCTACATGCGCGATGCCATCATCCAACGGACGATGGCCAAGCATACGGATCTCGACTGGCAGGCATGGAGGCCATGCATCATCTATCTCAATGGCACGTACATGGGGATGCTGAATATCCGGGAGAGAAGCACCGGCGACAACATCTACTCCAACTACGACGGAATGGAGGATATCGACATGATAGAGAACTGGAATCAACTCAAGGAAGGCGACACCAACAACTGGGAAGCCTTCAAGCAATTCTATGCGGAGCATGGCCATACCCTTGAGGAATATGAGCGATGGATCGACTGGCGGGAGTTCATCAACCTGATGGTGATGAACCTCTTCTACAATAATCAGGACTTTCCGGGAAACAACATTGTGATGTGGCGCCCCCGAGTCGATAATGGCGTGTGGAGATTTGTAGCTAAAGACACCGACTTCGGACTTGGCCTTTATGGTTCGTCATCCAGCTACAACTCCATAGAATGGCTCTATGACCCGAACTATGATTACGACAGGAACTGGGCCAATCAATATGAGCACACACGGCTTTTCCGCAGAATGATGGAAATCGAGGAATTCAAACAGGAATTCATCGACCGTGCAGCGATCTACATGGGAGACTTCATGAATCTGGAAGGGACGAGCGAGCTATGGGATCCGATGGTCGCTGAAATACAAGCCGAGTACCCCTATCACCGCAAACTCATCAACCAATGGTGGCCCAATTACACCGAGGAACTGAACAACGCCCGTAACTGGCTCAAAACACGTCCCAACTATTTCTACACCCACCTGGCCAATTATTATAAGCTCGGCACCCCTGTCCCCCTGCAAATGAACCTCGAAGCTGCCCCCGAAGATCTTCAAGCCGTGACCATCAGCATGAACGGGATCAAGCTGTCCAAATCCCGTTTTGACGGGAAATACTTTGCCAACAGGATGCTGCATATCACTTCCGCTCCCAGAAACGGGAGACAGGTGAAGGGCTGGAAAATCATCAGCATATACAGCAACGGGACGACAACCGACGATGTGGCAGGATCTTCAATCGATTTTGAGATGCCCTCATGTCAAAAAGTCATTTTCATGGCCCAGTTTGAGGACGAAACCGGCATCGAAGATCTCAGCTCTCCGACCTTCAAATGGCATAAGGATGGCGGTCAACTGACACTGGAAGGCGTCGCCGCAGGTATGGCAGTAAGGATATATGATGCCAACGGCATCCTGCTAAAGACATTCTACGCAGATGGCGGAACCCTGCAAGCCCAAGTGGGACAACGAAGAATGCTTATTGTGAAAATCGGTCAAGAGGTACTGAAAATCAAATAGTTTTCCTTCACTTCCCAACAGCCATGCTGTCATTTGCGAAGTTTGCGGACGTCATTATCGGTGAGCAATTCCTCAATAGTAACACCTGGGTTCCTGGCCATGTATTGGTCGATGATGTTCAGGAAAGACGAATGGAAGAATTTGTTGCCCAACACCTTATTGACCACCCACTGGATCTTTGCCACATGCAAATCCAATTCTTCCTGTTTGGCTTCCCTGAAATTGGGTAGTTGGTAGATACTCAGCAAATAAAAGCTGAGGAAATCGGGAACGATGTAGTCGCGCTGCATCGTCTTGCGTTGCTCCTCGTCGTAGTATCTCTTGTAGAGCGGGTAATCCTTGCCCAGATACTTATCCAGACAAATACCCACAGACTCGTTGCCGACAATAATACTTTGGTCCAAAGCACAGATTTGCGCATAGACCAAAGGCACCTTGATGCCTGGAATCCAAACTTTCAGTTTGTGGAACGACTCCGTCAGCAATTTGTTGAGGTCATCCATATTGGCATATTGCAGTTCCGCATCCGAAATGATGGCCTGCAACGTGGAATCCTGATAAAAGCGCAACAGCTTGCTGTTGATCTCCGGATCATCCACCGAACCTAATCCCAGGATGGTCTCAATCAGCGTGCGGGTCTCGTTGGGGTAATCCGTGCTCATCTGCTGAAGGGCAGAGAAATCACCCGTTGTGAGGAACAAGCTCTCCATACGGTCGTAGCGCTGGATTCTCACCTCGAGCGTGTCTTCCTCCACCTCGCTGAAAGGTTTCAACTTAAAATCGCATCCCGTCAACAACAGGATGAAAATCAAGCAGAAAATGGTGGAAAATGAAAACTTGACCCTCACGATTAATTCAAATATTTCCGCAAAATTACTAAAAAATATTTCTAAGGCAAAGAGATTTGCTAAAAAAGTTAAATTTTCGGTGAGAATAATTGGCAAAATCAATATTTTTGTTAATTCTCCAACTACCTTTTGAGATTTGTCTAAAACTTCCTAATTTTGTAAACCGTAAAACGTAACATAAAACTACTCGACATGATCTCATTTCCCTGTGCCAAAATAAACCTCGGTTTGAACATCGTTTCCCGCAGAAATGACGGTTATCATAACCTTGAGACCGTATTTTATCCCATTCCCATCTTCGATGCCCTCGAACTGCATGTCATGAATGAGGATTTCCCCAGCGATAAGCCATGCGACATCAAAATGTCGGGACTCGATATCCAAGGCGATGACGAATCCAACCTTGTCGTGAAGGCCTACCATCTCATCGCCAAGGATTTCTGCCTTCCCCGGCTTCATGCCCACCTATGCAAACGGATACCCTCACAAGCAGGTCTGGGCGGAGGATCAAGCGACGCCGCCTATATGATCCGGATGCTTGACCAAGAATTCCACCTCAACATGGGTATCGCTGAAATGGAACGTTACGCAGCCCAGTTGGGTGCCGACTGTGCTTTCTTCATCACCTCCGAGGCAGCCTACGCCGAAGGCATCGGTGAGATACTCGAACCGATTGATCATGCCTGTCGCCATTTGGAAGGTTATCACTTGGTCATTGTCAAGCCCGACATAGCTGTTTCGACAAGAGAAGCTTTCTCTAAAATCAGTCCGCAAAAACCAGCACGGTGTTGCAGGGATATTGTCCAACAACCTATCGACACATGGAAAGGACTGCTGACCAATGACTTCGAGGAATCCATCTTCTCACTATATCCAGAAATAGGCATGATCAAGCAGAAACTCTACGATGCTGGAGCCTCCTTCGCCCTGATGACAGGAAGCGGCAGCAGTGTGTACGGAATTTTCAAAACCAGGCCCCATGGCATGAGCGCCCTGTTCCCGGATTGCTTCACCGCCACCCTGGCCCTATAAAACATTAATTAAGGTAAAAAGATATGGATAACCAACAAGAACTTTTCCCCATCGTCGATGAAGAGGGACGCGTGACAGGCTGCATCAATCGTGGACAAGCCCATGACGGGACTAAGATCCTTCATCCCGTGGTGCACCTCCACCTGTTTAATAGCAAAGGAGAACTCTTTCTACAGAAGCGTCCCGACTGGAAAGATATCCAACCTGGCAAATGGGACACTGCCGTGGGAGGACATGTGGCCTATGGCGAGGAAGTGCCAGCAGCCCTGCGTAGAGAAGTCGAGGAAGAGCTCGGCATCAACGACTTCGTCGGAGAATTCATACAGCGATATATCTTCGAAGGTCCACGTGAGCGGGAACTGGTCTATGTATTCAAGACCGTCTATGACAAGCCACTGTCACCCAGCACAGAAGAGCTGTCAGGCGGCCGTTTCTTCACACGCCAGGAAATTCTCAGCCGCATCGGGACCCACTATTTCACCCCCAACTTTGAAGACGAATACATCAAAATCTTCGGATAGCTTAGAGTTTGGCACAATCTTTGATATCAAAGACGATGATTGATTATAAACAAAGGTATTAGTTATGACAAGCCAATTTTCACCCCGGGTATCAGAAATCTTATCCTACAGTCGTGAGGAGGCTATACGCTTGTCCAGTCTGAAGGTTGGACCAGAACATCTATTAATGGGAATCATCAGGGAAAGTTCCAATGAGATCAAAGTCCTGTTTGATCATTTCCTGATTGATGTCATATCGGTCAAGCACGATCTCGAGGAGAAGGTCAGAAACGGTCATATCGGCCATGTGGCCAGTCCACAGGAGCTGCTGCTCGACGATCAAGCCAGCAACATCCTGAAGCTTGCTGTTCTCGAGGCAAGGCTGCAGCACACAGAGACCGTGGATGTCCAGCACTTGATTCTGGCCATACTTCACGACAGAACCAGCAACGGAGCAAAAGAGATTTTAGAAAGCAATGACATGAGTTACCAAGACGTATTGAAATATTACCAGCAAACCGCCAAGAAGCCGCAGGACGGCATTGACCTGCCTGATGATGCGGAAGAAGACGACGATATGGGATTGGGTATAAGTTCCAGTTCCCCGAAGTCACAAGGCACTACGGCCCAGGCCCGAAAAACCACCAGCAAGACCCCTGTGTTGGACAACTTCTCCACCGATCTCACCCAGGCAGCCTCAGAAAGCAAACTGGATCCTGTGGTAGGACGTGAGAAAGAGATGCAGCGGGTGATGGAAATCCTGTGCCGTCGCAAGAAGAACAACCCGATCCTCATTGGTGAGCCCGGCGTAGGCAAAAGTGCCATCGTGGAAGGACTCGCACAGATGATTGTGAAGCACCGCACCTCACCTATCCTCTTCAACAAACGGCTGTTGAGCCTGGACCTCACCTCAGTGGTGGCAGGTACCAAATACCGTGGACAATTCGAGGAGCGCATCAAAGCCCTTATCAAAGAATTGGAGCAAAGCCCCGACATCATCGTCTTCATCGACGAGGTGCACACTATCATAGGCGCCGGGTCAACTCCGGGATCGATGGATGCCGCCAACATCCTGAAACCCGCTTTGGCGAGAGGAACTATACAATGCATTGGAGCAACCACGCTGGACGAATATCGCAACAGCATCGAGAAAGACGGAGCCCTTGAGCGTCGTTTCCAGAAAGTGATGGTGGAGCCTACCAGCAGTGAGGAGACGCTGCAAATTCTCCAGAACATCAAGGACCGCTACGAGCAACATCACCATGTGGACTACACTGACGAAGCTCTCTCAAGTTGTGTCAGACTGACCGAAAGGTATGTCACCGACCGCTCTTTCCCCGACAAAGCCATCGATGCTATGGACGAAGTGGGTGCACGCGTGCATTTACAGCATGCTCAGATTCCCCCTGAAATCATCGCCAAGGAAAAGGAAATCGAGCTGATCAAGGTCAAGAAAAAGAATGCCGTAGCCAACCAGAACTATGAGTTGGCAGCCGGCTACCGTGACCAGCAGACCACACTGGAGGAAGAGTTGAAGCGGATGAATGAGTCGTGGACCAACGGCGACAGCGGGCAGCGAGAGACCATCACCGACATGGATGTTGCCGACGTTGTCTCCACCATGACAGGCATTCCCGTCCAGCGAATGGCCGAGGCAGAAGGAGCCCGGCTGCGGCACATGGGTGATGAACTGAAGAAAGCGGTGATTGCCCAGGATGCAGCGATCGAGAAGATGGTGAAAGCCATCCAACGCAACAGAGTCGGTCTGAAAGATCCCAACCACCCCATCGGCGTCTTCATGTTCCTGGGCCCCACTGGTGTGGGAAAGACTTACCTTGCCAAGAAACTGGCCGAATACATGTTTGGCAGCGCCGACGATCTGATCCGCATTGACATGAGTGAGTATACCGAGAGTTTCAACGTCTCACGTCTCGTGGGAGCGCCTCCGGGATACGTCGGTTACGAGGAAGGTGGACAGCTCACTGAGAAAGTGAGACGACACCCCTACTCCATCGTCTTGCTCGACGAGATTGAGAAAGCCCATGGCAACGTCTTCAACTTGTTGCTTCAGGTGCTTGACGAAGGCCGTTTGACCGACGGCAACGGCAGATTGATTGACTTCCGCAACACGGTGATCATCATGACCTCCAACGCCGGCACCCGGCAGTTGAAAGAATTCGGACGTGGTGTCGGATTCAACGCAGGAGGAACAATCGGCCTGAGCATTGACGACAATGACAAACAGCATGCCCGTTCTATCATCCAGAAGAGTCTGAGCAAGCAGTTCGCGCCCGAGTTTCTCAACCGTCTCGATGAGATCATCACTTTTGACCAGTTGGATCTTGAAGCCATCAAGAAGATCGTCGATATCGAACTGTCAGGACTGCTGAAACGAGTGGAAGCACTCGGCTACCATCTCCAAATCAGCGACACCGCCAAAGAGTTTGTGGCCATCAAGGGCTATGACGTGCAATTCGGTGCCCGCCCCCTCAAACGAGCCATCCAGAATTACATCGAGGATGGAGTCTGCGAGCGCATCTTGAGTGGTGAGATCGTCACAGGTGCCACGATTCAGATTGACAAATCCACAGAAAAAGAAGAGCTGACCTTCAAATGAACGGATTCACCTACGAATTCATATTGAGACTGCTGGTGGCGTCGGTCATGGGAGGCGTTATCGGCCTGGAGCGGGGCTACCGTGCCAAAGAAGCAGGTTTCCGCACCCATTTCCTGGTAGCCCTGGGCAGTGCGATTTTCATGATCCTCTCCCAATATGGTTTTGAGGAACTGCTGACCATGTCGAGAGAATCAGGGTTGAACATCAGGCTTGACCCCTCACGCATCGCAGCGCAGGTAGTGAGCGGCATCGGTTTCATCGGTGCCGGCACCATTATCTTCCAGAAACACGTGGTCAGAGGCTTGACCACAGCCGCAGGTCTTTGGGTGACATCTGCCATCGGCATGACCTGTGGAGCCGGAATGTATGCATTGGCCATAGCATCCACCGTCATGGTGCTGATTTGCCTGGAGACCTTGAACCTGCTCTTGCAGAAATTCGGTACACGCAACATCAACATCACCTTTTCCGCCCCCAGCACAGATGAGGTGCGCGACATCCTGAACAGGATGAAAGAAGACGGAATGACTGTGGATTCCTACAATATGCGAGAGACCATTGAATCAGGAAAGCCCAACTATTACGTCTCGGTAGAAGTCAATGTGAAGCGTAAAAGATATGAGGGACATTTGCTCGATATCATGGATGAACTGAATGGTGTCCGCATCGAGAGCATCGAATAGACGCAGGCATACCATGGCAGCATCTTGCAATCACCTTAGATTTTGGGGATGTTTTGGATACACGCGAATGAAGTATTGCGCCGAATGAAAACTAAAACAAGAGCCGGAAGGAAATGATATTCTTCCGGCTCTTGAATGTTATGGTCTGTTGCAAGAACGTTACTTGTCGAGCAAGATGTTCATCATCTCAACAGCTGCTTTGGCAACTGACGTTCCAGGACCAAAGATAGCAGCCACGCCTGCTTTGTAGAGGAAGTCATAATCCTGAGCGGGAATCACGCCACCCGCGATGACCATGATGTCCTCGCGACCCAGTTTCTTGAGTTCCTCGATCAGCTGCGGGATAAGCGTCTTATGACCTGCAGCGAGCGACGATGCACCGACAATGTGCACATCGTTCTCCACAGCCTCACGAGCTGCCTCGGCGGGAGTTTGGAACAAGGGTCCCATATCCACATCGAATCCACAGTCGGCATAACCTGTAGCGACCACTTTAGCACCACGGTCATGGCCATCCTGACCCATCTTAGCCACAAAGATACGCGGACGACGGCCCTCTTTCTTTGCGAACTCCTCTGTCAACTCACAAGCTTTCTCGAAGTCGGAGTCATTCTTGCTTTCTGCTGAATACACGCCTGAAATAGTTCTAATGATTGCTTTATAACGGCCCACGATTTCCTCGCAAGCATCACTGATCTCACCGAGAGTACAACGCAACTTGGCAGCTTTCACAGCCAGGTCGAGCAAGTTGTCTTTGCTCTTGCGTCCTTCCTTGAAATCACGCACACACTCCGTAATGGCCTTGAGAGCCGCCTGGCATGCAGCCTCATCACGTGAGGCACGCACCTGAGCGAGAGACTCCTCCTGCTGCTTACGCACGGCGGTATTGTCCACCTCGAGGATATCGATGGGATCCTCATGGTCAAGACGGTATTTGTTGGTACCCACGATGGTCTGTACACCAGAGTCGATACGAGCCTGTGTACGTGCGGCGGCCTCTTCGATGCGCATTTTGGGAAGTCCGGTCTCGATAGCCTTGGCCATACCGCCGAGTTTCTCGATTTCCTGGATATGCTCCCAAGCCTTATGCACCAGTTCGTTGGTCAGAGTCTCCACATAGTATGAACCAGCCCATGGGTCGATCTGCTTGCAGACTTTAGTTTCATTCTGGATATAGATCTGTGTGTTACGGGCGATACGGGCCGAGAAGTCGGTAGGCAGGGCAATAGCTTCATCGAGTGCGTTGGTGTGCAGCGACTGGGTATGCCCGAGCACGGCGGCCATGGCCTCGATACAAGTACGACCCACATTGTTGAAAGGATCCTGCTCGGTGAGCGACCAACCAGAAGTCTGTGAGTGAGTACGGAGAGCCAGAGATTTCGGATTCTTCGCACCGAAACTCTTGACGATCTTTGCCCACAGCAGACGTCCGGCACGCATCTTGGCGATCTCCATGAAATGGTTCATACCGATGGCCCAGAAGAATGACAGACGTGGTGCGAAGGCATCGACATCAATACCAGCGTTGACGCCCGTACGGATATAGTCCATACCGTCGGCGAGCGTATAAGCCAATTCGATATCAGCCGTTGCGCCAGCTTCCTGCATGTGATAGCCAGAGATGGAGATGGAGTTGAACTTCGGCATCTTCTGTGAAGTGAACTCAAAGATGTCGGCAATGATCTTCATCGAGAATGCAGGCGGATAGATATAGGTGTTGCGCACCATGAACTCCTTGAGGATATCGTTCTGGATGGTTCCGGCCATCTCCTCGAGCTGTGCACCCTGCTCCAGTCCGGCCACGATATAGAAGGCGAGGATGGGCAGCACGGCACCATTCATGGTCATCGACACCGACATCTTGTTCAAAGGAATACCAGAGAACAGCACCTTCATGTTTTCCTCATTGCAAATCGACACGCCGGCTTTACCCACGTCGCCCACCACACGAGCGTTGTCTGGGTCATAGCCACGATGTGTGGGGAGGTCAAAGGCCACGGAGAGGCCCTTCTGACCAGAAGCCAGGTTACGGCGATAGAAAGCATTTGACTCCTCAGCAGTGGAGAAACCAGCATACTGGCGGATAGTCCACGGGCGGAAAGGATACATCATGGAGTAAGGACCACGGAGATAAGGGGGAATACCTGCCGTGAAATCAAGATGCTCCATACCTTCCAGGTCCTCTTTGGTATAGACGGGTTTCACCTCGATGTGCTCGGGGGTCTTCCAATTGTAGTCAATGCCGTTGGCAGCCTGCCACTCAGCACCATTCTGCGGCTGAATGCCAGCATATATATCGATGTCTTTAAAATTCTTTCTCATGACTTTCGGTTTTTAATTAGATTCCCAACTTGGCATTGTACTCCTTGAGTGTCTCCAGCACATTGCAGCGCACATGGATGAAATTCTCTATGCCGGCGGCTTTGAGGTCGTCCATGCAAGCGGGGGCGCCTGCCACGACGAACATGGCCCGTCCGTTAAGGTACTGGAATGCGGGAATGGCATACTCAGCATACTCGTCGTCGCTTGAGCAGATGACCACGATGTCGGCACCTGCCTCCAATGCAGCATCCACGCCTTCTTCGACGGTCTTGAAGCCGAGGTTGTCGACGACCTTGTATCCGGCGCAGGCCAGGAAGTTGCATGAGAACTGGGCACGAGCCTGACGCATGGCCAGATTGCCGATTGTCAGCATGAAAGCCACAGGCACCTTGGTATTCTCGGTATGGATGCGCAGGTCCTCGAAATCAGCAGCCAGACGTGTCGTCTTGACGGCTTTGAACTCACTCTCCTCACCACAGCAATTTTGGCAAGCCTCGATGGGTTTCTTGCCCTCCGACTTCTCGGTGAAGTTGGGGAACTGGTTGGTGCCGAGGAGGAATTCCTTGCGCTTGGCAGCGTCGGCATGACGTTTCTCATTGGTTGAGTTGATAACATCCTGCACCTTTCCTTCTTTGGCTGCGGCCAGGAAGCCACCATCTTCCTCCACCTGAAGGAAAATCTTCCAAGCTTCAACAGCAAGGCTGTCGGTGAGGTGCTCGATATAGTAAGAACCAGCTCCCGGGTCAACGACTTTGTCGAAGTGGCTCTCTTCCTTGAGGAGGAGCTGCTGGTTGCGGGCGATGCGCTCTGAGAAATCGTTGGGCTGCTCGTAAGGAGTGTCAAACGGAGTGACCACCATGGAGTGGATACCTGCGAGGGCGGCACTCATGGCCTCGGTCTGCGAGCGAAGGAGGTTGACATAGCTGTCGAAGAGAGTCTGGTTGTAGCTTGAAGTCGTGGCATTGACAATCATCTGGCATGCGCAGTCGCACTTGGGCTCATATTGTTTCACGATCTGTGCCCACAGCATACGGGCTGCACGGAACTTAGCCAGCTCCATGAAATAGTTCTCGCTGATGCCCATGTTGAACTTGATGTTCTTGGCGGCCAAGTCGGCGTCGATGCCGGCATCGGTGAGCTGCTGCATATACTCGTTACCCCAAGCCAGGGCGTAACCCAGTTCCTGTACGATATAGGCACCGGCATTGTTGAGTGCGAGAGAATTGACAGCGACGCACCTGAACTGCGGGTAGTCTTTGAATACCTCCACCAGTTGGGGTGCTACACTGAGCATCGGGGCGGCATCCTTACCCTTCATGACGATTTTCTCCAGCGGATCGAAATCGATGCTTCCTACAAGTTTCTCCTTATCGTATCCCTTCGACTCGAAATAAGCCTTGAGGATCTCGGCCAGTTCCAAAGTATAGCGCTGGCAGGTACGGAAGTTCACTTCGATGCACTCGCATTCGATATTATTTAATAAGGTAGCAATGAATTCTTTGCTCACCTTATTACCCGGGATGCGGAAGCCCAGAGAGTCGACACCCTTGTTGAGGATATCGAGGGCTTTGGCATTGGCGGCCTGTGCGTCATCAGCCATGATGTTCTGGCGCACATACCAGACATTGTTGTCTTTCTTGTTTCCCCTGACAAACGGATATTCGCCGGGGAGAGACTCGGGTGTCTTGAGTTTCAGGACGTCCTCTCTACGATAGAAAGGTTGGACATTGAAACCCTCGTTGGTTCTCCAGACGAGTCTCTTGTTGAAATCCGCACCTTTCAGGTCAACTTGGATTTTATCCAGCCATTCCTGTGTTGTGGGGGCTTGAAACTCGGCAAAGAGTTTTTCCTTGTTGTTTGACATAGTGAAATGTTATTATGATAAGTTTTACGAAAATTTAAGGTACAAGTATATGCCCTCAAATGACATGCAAAGATAGTGTATTTTCTTGATTTAATGAAAAAAAATCGAATAAATTATAATGCAAACGTGAAAAATTCAAAATCCCACTTTTACAGAG
Source organism: uncultured Prevotellaceae bacterium (assembly GCA_946540735.1). Lineage (GTDB taxonomy): Bacteria > Bacteroidota > Bacteroidia > Bacteroidales > Bacteroidaceae > Prevotella. The sequence goes on from CAMNIN010000007.1 coordinate 47,420, forward strand.
GCAAAAAACTGATGAAAAATTATTTTCTGAACGATATTTTGAGTAATTTTGCATCAATTTTTAATAATTTGCATAAATGGATTGGTTAATAGACCTGTTCTCACAGACAGATTCCGTGGCTCACGTCGTTTTGCTGTATGCAGTGGTCATCGCAATTGGGGTCTACTTGGGAAAGGTGAAGGTGTTTGGTATATCATTGGGGGTGACTTTTGTACTGTTCGCAGGAATTGTGGCAGGACACATTCATTTCACTGCCCCAACGACCATATTGAATTTTTGCCAGGATTTCGGACTCATCTTGTTTGTCTTCATGATTGGCATGCAGGTGGGACCTGGTTTTTTTGAGAGTTTCAAGAAAGACGGCATCACGCTCAACGGTCTCGCAGTAGGGATCATCCTGCTCAACATCGCAGTGATGTTCGGTTGCTACTACCTCTTTCTCGACACCAGTGACAAGAGCAACCTGCCCATGATGATCGGCACACTCTACGGAGCTGTCACCAACACCCCAGGCTTGGGCGCAGCCACCGAGGCTCTCAGTTCGGTTTTCAGTGACGTGGAACTGCCCCAGATAGCTTCTGGATACGCTTGCGCCTATCCTTTGGGAGTCACCGGCATTATCCTCGCCACGATTGCAGTGAGGTTTCTCAGCCGCACCAAGTTGCAGGAAGAAGAAAAGAAACTTTCCGCTGAGGAGGCAGAGAATCCTCATGAGAAACCCCACATGATGCACCTCAAGGTGAGCAACTCCTATCTGGCAGGGCGCACATTGATGCAGATCAGTGAGTTTCTGAACAGGGATTTTGTCTGTTCGAGATACCTGCATGACGGCCAAGTAAGCATTCCCAACCGCAATACGATCTTCGATGTGGACGATGAGCTGCTCATTGTCTGTGCTGAGGCCGACTGTGAGCCCATCAAAGCATTCATCGGCCCTGAAATCGACGCAGAATGGAATGTGGAGTTGGAGAAGCAGCCCATGGTGTCGCGTCGTATTGTGGTCACCAACCCCTCGATGAACGGCAAGACGTTGGGCAAGATGCATTTCTCCAGTGTTTACGGAGTCAACGTGACGCGCATCACCCGTCACGGCATAGACCTTTTCGCCGGCCGCAATCACCATTTCCACATCGGCGACCGCGTGATGGTCGTTGGTCCTGAAGACAACGTCAACCGTGTCGCGGATATGATGGGCAACTCCGTGAAGCGTCTGAACGCCCCCAACATCGCCACCATTTTCATTGGTATCATGGTAGGAATCATTTTCGGCAGTCTTCCCATAGCCATTCCAGGTATGCCTGTACCCATGAAACTTGGTCTGGCTGGCGGTCCCCTCATCATCGCCATTCTGATCGGCCGATATGGGTACCGTGTGAAGCTGGTCACCTATACGACGACGAGCGCCAACATGATGCTGCGCGAGATTGGTCTGGTGTTGTTCCTTGCAAGCGTGGGAATCAAGGCCGGTGCTGGTTTCTGGGAGACTGTCGCCTCAGGCGACGGCCTGATTTATGTCGGCACGGGCTTCCTGATGACCATTCTTCCCATTCTCATCGTAGGCCCAATCGCCAAAATAGTCTACAAATTCAATTATTTCATGATCATGGGTATGATTGCTGGCACTTATACTGACCCACCGGCTTTGGCCTACGCCAACCAGGTCTGCAGTCACGAGGCCCCTGGTGTGGGTTACTCCACAGTCTACCCCCTGAGCATGTTTCTGAGAATCCTGACAGCGCAGATACTGGTTTTGTTCTTCTGCGGATAGTCCAACACGATGCAAATTCAAGAAACATATATTACATTTCGATGAAAAAAATCAAATTACTAACAGTCTTTTTCGTTTGTTCCTGTCTCACGGTGTTCGGCCAAGGCGCGAAGAACATCAAGATCAACGAGGTGATGACGAACAATACGGCCAGCATCGTGGATGAGTACGACCACCATCTGCCATGGATAGAGCTGGCCAATTCTTCGTTCACCACCTTCAACATCCGGGGCATGTATATTGCCACCGACACCGCAGTGCTGAACGACAAGCTCACCGTTCCCGAGAGGGTAGCCATGATGAGTGTCATTCCCAACAGTGCCCAGACCAACATGAGTGGGCGGCAGCACGTGATCTTTTTCCTGAACAGTTCGCCTGCAAAAGGATTCTCCCACCTGCCTTCGTCCATTGATTCCGAGAAGCCCTTGTGGATAGGTCTTTTTGAGGGCAATGGCGTGGACCTGGTCGACTCCGTGTCGATTCCCGTCGTACTGCATGAGAACACCTCTTACGCCCGTGTGAAAGACGGTTCAGAGGAGTGGGAAATCAAAGCTGCCGATGCCGTCACTCCGGGAATAGAGAATTACATCCAGGTCACAGAGACCAAAGTAGCCCAAATCAAGCGCGACGACCCTCATGGTTTCGGTATAACGATCCTCTCCATGGGAATCGTTTTTTGCTGCCTTGCCCTTCTGTGGATTTTCTTCACGCTTTTCGGAAAGATCATGAACCGGAAGCAGCAGCAGAAGCGCGACACCGCCAAGCAAGCCCATAAGAGCCGTCTGGAAGCCGTTCATGACGAAGATGAAGACGAGCGCGCTTTCCCGGGTGTCGTAGTCAAGAGTAACAAGGCAGCGGATGCTGAAGACGACGTTTACATCGCCGTGATTTCCATGGCCCTCAAACAGCATCTCGAGAATATCCACGACAATGAGAGCGGCATCATCACGCTCATCCCCAAAATCACCAAATGGACCCGCATTTAATCATCCTAACCTAATCCATAAAACTATTATGAGCAATTATAAATATAAAGTCAACGGCGTCGATTACGACGTAGAGATTGAAGATTTTGAAGGCACCATCGCCAAAGTATCCGTCAACGGCAAACCATTTGAGGTGGAACTGGCTCAACCCGTCAAGGTTCCTGTACGTCCAAAGAAAGTGGAAGTGAAGGCATCAGCCTCGTCCACCACCTCATCAGCCGAGAAAGCCCCGGCCATCAAGCCCAAGGCAGCCGCAGGCTCAGGCAACAAAGTGCTCGCCCCTCTGCCAGGAACCATCACAGAAGTGAAAGTGAACGTAGGCGACACCGTCAAGATCGGCGATACCGTCGTCATTCTCGAAGCCATGAAGATGCAGAACAACATTGAGGCCGACTATGAAGGAAAGATCACGTCAGTATTAGTAACCCGAGGAGATACCGTGATGGAAGGTGCCGCACTCGTAACAATCGGATAACACCATGGGATTTATAGAATTCATATCTACCAAGTTTTTTGATTTCCTGTCGTATACAGGATTTGCAAATGCCACGATACCCAACCTGATCATGATTATCGTGGGTGGCATCTTCATCTGGCTTGCCATCAAGAAAGATTTTGAGCCACTGCTGCTGGTTCCCATCGGACTGGGAATCATTCTGGGCAACATCCCGTTCCGTGCAGATGCCGGTCTGGAAATCGGCCTTTACGAGGATAACTCCGTGCTCAACATTTTCTATCAAGGAGTAAGGCAAGGATGGTATCCCCCGCTTGTTTTCCTGGGCATCGGTGCTATGACCGATTTCTCGTCGCTCATCAGCAACCCGAAGTTGGTCTTGATCGGCGCAGCAGCGCAGTTTGGTATTTTCGGTGCCTACATGGTGGCGCTTGCCCTTGGATTTGAGCCTAATCAGGCAGCAGGTATCGCCATCATCGGTGGTGCTGACGGTCCTACCGCCATCTTCCTGTCGTCGAAGTTATGCCCCAACCTGATGGGTGCCATTGCCGTATGTGCCTACTCTTATATGGCTCTTGTGCCTGTGATCCAACCGCCATTGATGCGCCTGCTGACCACCAAGAAAGAGCGTGTCATCCACATGAAGCCATCTCGCAATGTCAGCCAGACCGAGCGTATCCTCTTCCCTATTATCGGTCTGCTCCTCACCACCTTCCTGGTACCGTCTGGTCTTCCCCTGCTCGGTATGCTGTTCTTCGGCAACTTGCTGAAAGAGAGCGGCAAGACCACTCGTCTGGCCAAGACCGCCGGTAGTGCATTGAATGATGTCGTGGTGATCCTTCTCGGTCTTACCGTCGGCTGCTCGACACAGGCCAGCGAGTTTCTCACCCTCAACACCATCAAGATTTTCTTCCTTGGTGCCATGGCATTCATCATCGCCAGTGCCAGTGGTGTGCTGTTTGTGAAACTGATGAACCTGTTCTTGCCCCAAGACAAGAAGATCAACCCGCTGATTGGTAATGCCGGTGTGAGTGCTGTACCTATGAGTGCACGCATCTCCAACAACCTCGGACTGGAATATGACCGCCACAACTTCCTGCTGATGCATGCCATGGGTCCCAATGTGGCCGGTGTGATCGGTTCGGCAGTGGCAGCAGGTACGTTGCTCGGCTTCTTCTCCTAATAGCCGTCGCCGAAGATGGGAAATCAGAGAAACAAACTGATCGACAAGCAGTACCTGCTTCCGTTCATCCTGATCACGACCTTGTTTTTCCTCTGGGGATTCGCAAGGGCTATCCTTGATGTGCTCAACAAGCATTTCCAGGACGAACTGCACATCACCATCACACAGTCGTCGCTGATCCAGGTGACCACCTACTTAGGCTATTTCCTCATGGCCATCCCCGCCGGTATGTTCATCAACCGCCTGGGTTACCGCAAAGGAGTGGTGTTCGGACTGCTGCTGTTTGGCCTTGGAGCCCTGTCGTTTATCCCCAGCATGCAGGTCGGCACGTTCAATGCCTTCCTGGTTTCCCTCTTCATCATCGGCTGCGGCCTGGTATTCCTGGAGACAGCCGCCAACCCCTACGCCACCGAACTGGGTCCTGAAGCCACGGCTTCGAGCCGTCTGAATCTCTCTCAGACCTTCAACGGCATGGGTTGCTTCATGGCCACGTTTATTGTCGGGCAATACCTCTTCCGCACCGACGGCACAAGTGGTGATGTCACCGTGCCCTACATCGTGATGGGCATCGTCGTTCTCCTTGTGGCCGTTGTGTTCTCGTTTGTCAAGTTGCCCGAGATACAAGCGGAAGGCGTTACGCCAGAATCGAATGATCCGCTGTCGGTCAGACTGTCGAAGTTGTTCCGGCACAAATTATTTGTCATCGGCCTCATTGCCCTGCTATCGTATGAGGTAGCCGAGATCTCCATCAACAGCTACTTCGTCAATTTCGTCACCGGTGAGGGTTGGATGGACAAGAACACGGCCTCCGTCATCATCTCCCTGGCCCTGGTCATCTTCATGGCCGGCCGTTTTCTGTGCAGCATGGCCATGCGCTACATCCCTGCTGAGAAGATGCTGCTGTACTGTGCCATCGGCACGGTGTTCTGCATGGTGATGGTGATGATCGACCTGGGACGTGCGGGACTGATTTTCCTGATGCTCAACTACCTGTTTGAGGCCATGATGTTCCCCACCATCTTCTCGCTGTCTCTCAGACGGCTTGGTCCTCTCACCAAGAGTGCCTCCTCGCTGTTGATGATGACACCCGTGGGTGGTTGTGGTTTCGTGCTGATGGGTCTGATGGCCGACACCACCGGCAGCATGACCCTCCCCTTCATCATCCCATTGGCCGGTTACATGGTCATAGTGCTCTTCGCAATCCAATTGTTGAAATCCAAATCCTAACACTATATGAAAAAAGATCTCAAGCGAGCCACTTTGTGCGTGCAAGCAGGTTGGGAGCCCAAGAATGGCGACCCCCGTGTGCTCCCCATCGTCCAGAGCACCACATTCAAGTATGACAACACCGAGGAGATGGCCGATCTTTTCGACCTAAAGAAAGAAGGTTATTTCTATACCAGGCTCCAGAATCCCACCAATGATGCTGTAGCCAAGAAGATCGCCGCCCTTGAAGGAGGTATAGGTGCGATGCTGACCTCCAGCGGACAGGCCGCCAATTTCTATGCCATCTTCAACATCTGCGAGGCAGGCGACCATATCGTCACCTCCAACGAGATCTACGGAGGAACGTACAACCTCTTCGGAGTAACGCTCAAGAAGTTGGGCATCTCATGCACTTTCGTCAACCAGGACGCTTCGGAGGAAGAGATCAGCAAGGCCTTTCAACCCAACACCAAAGCCCTCTTTGGTGAGACCATCTCCAATCCGGGATGCAAAGTGCTCGACATCGAGAAGTTCGCTCGTATTGCCCATACCCATGGCGTTCCCCTGATTGTCGACAACACCTTCCCCACCCCCATCAACTGCCGCCCCTTCGAGTGGGGTGCCGACATCGTGACCCACTCTACGACAAAATACATGGATGGTCATGCCACCCAAGTGGGCGGATGCATCGTCGACAGTGGGAATTTCGACTGGGAAGCGCATGCCGCCAAATATCCAGGCCTGACCTCTCCCGATGACTCCTATCATGGACTGACCTACACCAAGGCTTTCGGAAAGATGGCCTATATCACCAAACTGGTGGCCCAGCTGATGCGCGACCTGGGCAGCATACCCTCGCCCCACAACGCCTTCCTGCTCAACCTCGGACTGGAGACCCTGCACCTGCGTGTGCCCCGCCACTGTGAGAATGCGCTGAAAGTGGCGAAGTTTCTCGAGGGCGACGATCGTGTGGCCTGGGTCAACTACAGTGGACTGGAGGGCCATGCCGACTATGAGCTGGCCCGGAAATACCTCCCCAACGGTTCGTGTGGCGTGTTGGCATTCGGTCTGAAGGGTGACCGCGAGACCGCTATCCGCTTCATGGACTCCCTCAAACTCATCTGTATCGTCACCCATGTGGCGGATGCCCGCTCCTGCGTTCTCCATCCCGCAAGCCACACCCACCGCCAACTTTCCGACGATCAACTACGCGAGGCGGGCATAGCCCCCGACCTCATCCGCCTCTCTGTCGGTATTGAGGATGTCGATGACATCCTCGATGATATCCGCCAGGCACTCGACCAGTTGTGATCATACACGAAAAAACTGAAAGACAGCGGATTATGCTCAGCAAATCCGCCCATTTATGAAAAATCCCCTCCCTGATGAAAAGGGAGGGGATTTTTCATAAATGGCCCTTGGAACACAGGCAACGGGGCCAGTCATCTAAGAGCCGTCCATGTTTTATTGAGGACAGCTTATTTCAAGAACTTGCAAGCCACCATGGTGCCGCTATCGTCTGAGGCTCGGGCGATGTAGAAGCCAGGAGCCAGGTGCGAGACATCCACTCGGGCCGAGCCATGGTGGAGAGCCACTGACAGGCGGTCGACCATACGACCATCCGTCGTGAAGATCTCGATGGAGGCCATGCTGCCCTCCTCGCTCTTCAAGATAAGATGCTGCGATCCATAGACCATACGGAAGCCGTTGGCCGACGACACTTCACCTGTCACCTGACGGATGCCCACGGTCTGATCCACCATGGTCATGTAGCTGGTAAGGATGTTGGGCTTACTGATAGTCGGCACATTCATGAGATAAACTTTTTCAGAGCCATCGGGATAACGACCCACCGTGGAGTTGCCGTCGTGCATATCATAACGGAGGATATCGGTAGTCTTCCCATCAGGAGTAGTCAGGGCTACGAGTCCACCCTCGCCTGCGATTTTGAACGACGCGTGAAGTGTGCGATTGGTAGTCGGCTGCTTGTCGCACCAGATGATGAGATGTCCGTGAGCTGCGATTTTGGTGCTGACCGAGGTGCCCTCCCTGCTGATCTGGTATTTCTGCGGTTTTGACAGGTCATCAGTCAGGTAGTAGCCCTCCAGGTCCACCTCTTGGTCGGAAGCGTTGTACAGTTCCACCCAGTCGGCTTTCTTGCCATACTCATTCACGAAGCAATCGTTGGAGCCACTCACCTCATTCACACTGATTCGGTGCTGTCCGGCTTCATCCATCTCTGCCACAGTAAGCGGCCTGTAACAAGCCCTGAGCGAGACATTATTATAAGGAAGGTTAATCTCTTCCTGCGTGGAGTAGAAACTAGTGGACGTGGCAGAGACCGTCGTGGTGACCGAAGCATCCCAATAGAGATCAGTCGAACCGGCACTGTTGTTGTGCAATTCGACAGCGATGACATTGTCGCCCTCGTGGAACAGGTTGGCCGGAAGCGTCAACATCCCCCTGTCAGGATTGCCGTTGGCGTAGGTCGTGGAGTAGCTGTTGTAGTCCACGTTTCCTGAAGGTATGTTGTATCGTCCCGCCTCAGTCCCGTTGACATAGACAATGAACCCATCATCGGCAGTGTAGTGTAGCGAGAACCTGTCGTTGCCGGCAGGTTTGTTCTGCACATGCACCCTGGCACGGAAATAGGCAGTAGGCCGCTTGTTAGCCCCGTCGGGGCCATAGTCGAGAGTGGTGGCGATGTCGTTCTTCCCATATCCCAAAGGAGCGTAGCCCATCTTCCACCCATATTCTGGATAGGACGGGGAGGTCCAGTTGGTTCCGTCGAGAGAGCCTTGGTCGTAATAGCTCCAACCAGCGTTATAAGACAGCAGTGTGGTTTCCTCGCCACTACTGAGGCTCCATCCCTGGAAAGCAAAGCCAGCAGGTGCGACAGCCTTGAGACGCACAGGCGGGAATAGATAGCCATTGAACTCACCGGTGGGCACAGGGATATCATTAATAAGCAGTTGGGCGTCCTCCGTGTCACTGGTCAGGTTGTAGCGATAATAATCACTACCCGCCAAGTCGAACAACTCATAGTTGCGCAGTGCCCAAGTGGCAGGCTCCAGCCATTCCGACAAGTTGCCACGTAGACTGTTTGCCGTATTGTTGACCGACAGGCCCTCGAGGCTCATGGCAGGATTCACCCGCTCGGCCAAGCTGTCGATGATGCCGATCGCGCGGTTAGCCTCGAACACGCTTCCACCCATGATGCAGTAAGCATCGATGAACTTCCTGCGGAACTGCGCATTGCCCAACAAGTTGCGGAAGAGCGTCACAAAACGGATCTGCTGGGTGATTCGTCCCAGCGACATGGGATAGAGTTGGTCGAACGTGTACAGTTCCTTGCCCATGAACACATTGAATGGGTCTTTGGTGCTGAAAGCCCCATCCAAGTCGAAGAGCACGAAGCGGTATCTTCCGTCGCCCGCCTTAGTAAATCCTTTGACATTGTTCTGCGGCCAGTCCCAGTTGCCCATATAAAGTTGTGCAGCCATATAGTAGATATACTCATCGATATCGAGGCGCTTGCAAATCTCGGCATAGGTACTCGAATTGGCGGCATCGGCCGATAGGTAATCAACCAACTCGATAAAGGATTCCTCAGAACCGCATTTCTGCACATATCCCGAGTCGGGTGACATCTCAAACTGATCGATCTCATCCTCATCCCAACCGTAGTTGGCGTAGACGAAATGCTTGTTGTTGGGTTCCCTCACATTGAGCACCCCTATGTACTCGCCATTGATGAACTCATGCACTGGCTGATAGCTCTGGTAGTCGATATCGATGCCCGAGGAGCTGACAATGGTCTGCAAAGCCGGGTCCTTGAAACGGCACACATTGTCGTTGCCGCCATTCCGGACCTGCAGGGTACGGTTGCGGATATAGAGTTTCTCATCGAAGAAGGGATAATCAAGGTTTTTGTTTCCGCCCAATTCCTTATTGCCCTTCAACTTGAAAGCGTGGGGCAACCAGGCGCGGCTCCATCCGCCGCACATCTCGAGGTTGGCATCCTGGTTGAAAACCATCTCGCCATCGGTGGAAAGGTAAGAGAAGTTCACCGGGCGATCCCAACTCATGTTCCAGTTGCACGCCGTCTGTTGTCCGTTGCCAGGCCGTCCGTTGACACCCTTTACCAGCACCCCAAGGTAATCGTCGTAGAGGAATCTGGGGTCGGCAACCACCGAAAGCACCGGCAACGAGTAATCCTGGTCGGAGGCGATATAGGATCGGGTGGTCACCCTCGAGGGCAGCATCCCGTCGGCGAAGAGCCTGAATCGGTAGTTGGACGTGGATGAGACCTCAAACTGCCCAGTGGTGCTGGTATTGCCATTTTCGAGAGTGGGCAGCGTCCCATCCATGGTGTAGCGCAAGGTGCATCCTGCGGGTATGCCGACATGTACACTGAGCGGATGGGTGAAGAGCTGAGAGGGACAGTCGACGACCGGATCGTCCAGTTGGGCAGTGGCGAAATGTGAGGGATCATTGGCCTCTCCTGGCGTGGCCACGGAATTGTAGCCCCAAGAGCCGTCGGCCTTACGGGCGTAGCTCACCCGTTCTATACCCTCTGGGTAAGTCTGGCTGGTGATCAGCCTGCCCCCATTGTCGCTGATATAGAGCGTGCCCCCATCGACATCGAGTTTGATGGGTGCGTTGGTGGGCGCCAGGTCGTTGCTGTCAAACCACAGCACCTGATAGCCGTGGGCGGGTATAACCCCGATGCCATACGGCATGCGCCAGAGTTGGAGGTTGCCCGGGTCATCGCTGAGGTACAGCCCGGAGAGCCTGACGGTTTGGTCAGTAGGGTTATAGAGTTCCACCCATCCATCGAAATTGTTGGCAGGACTGACGAACTCATCGACATTGGAGACCATGATTTCATTGACGACAATGGAGCCATCGGTGAAGCCCCCGTTGCTGACCGACACCTCTACCGAAGCGCTGAGGTTGGAGCCATCGGTCGTCATGGCCGTGATCCGCGCCACGCCGTTGCCCACGCCTTGCACCAGACCATACTGGTCGACAATGGCCACCCGTTCATCACTGGAGGTCCAGGCCACAGTCTTGACCAAAGTATTCTCTGGCTTGATGGTATAAGAGCACTGTGCGGTCTCGCTGATGATAATGTTCGGTTTGTCGATACTGACCTCCAGTTGTTGTGCCAGGATGATATCGCCAGAGAACTCCAGTTTGAAGTTGTCGAAGATGCACCAGTTGGAATTAGTGTATGCTTCATTCGACACGCCAATGTAGGTTTCGCCATTCTCCTCTTGGTTCTCGAATACGAGTTGGTTGAGGTAAGCCCCGCGCGAGAACGCCTCGCTGGCCGCCTCCATGCCATCAGGGTAGAAGTCCACCCAGTTGTAGGACCAGCAACCATTGAAATAGTCGTTCATGGAGAAGTCGTAGACGCTGTGGAGCGGCATGGTCCTTCCACCCGCCTCCAGGACAGCCGTGAGATTCTCTGTTCCATTCTCATGGCTCTGATACGCGATGTTGTTTTCGCCCACCCTGTAGAAGCCCTGCATCGACAGGCGGAACAATCCCTTGGGCAAGCCCGAGAGGAGCTGGTAGAAGGAGAATGTGCCGTTCCAGAACTCCATGCAACCGAAATTGGACTGCTGCGAGGAAGCGTTGCTCGACCAGTTCCAATGCTCCGTCGAGTTGTTGTCGAACCCGGGATTCTGGAGAAAGACATCCGTGACATCCACCCATCTTACCTCACTGGCCGACCTCACGGAGACCGTCACCGCCGACGAGAGGTTGCTGCCATCGGTTGTAGTGGCCGTGATACGTACGGACCCCGGAGACACGCCCCTTACAGTACCGGTTTGGTCGACGGTGGCTACAGACGGATTGCTGGACGACCAGGAGACCTGTTTCGACATCGCATCGTCGGGTGTGATGCTGGCTGTGCAAAAGACGGCCTCGCCTTCGAGGATAGACGTCTTCTCGGCAGTCACCGAGATGCCGGTGGCCATGACCACATCCCCATCAAACTCCAGTTTGAAGTTATCGAAGATGCACCAGTTAGAATAATTCACCGTCCCGTTGATGATACCAAGGAGAAAGTCCTCCCCCTCCGACTCGAAATACAACACGTTCTGGTAGGCGCCCTGCTCAAAGGCCAGTGCGGCCGATGACATCTGGTTGGGGTAATAATGGATGTTGTCGTTGGTCCAGCATCCGTTGGTGCGCCTGTTGAACGAGAAGGAGAAGGCGCTGGCCATGGGAGTCATGTCTCTCCTGTCTTCATCGACATGCAAAGCATAAAGATGCGCCGTGATCAGCTCGCTGCCATTGACGTAATCGGCATAGCTGGGTTCATAATCCCCACACCGGTAATAGCCCTGCACCGAAAGTCTGTACCGTCCTTTGGGCAGGGAGACCCGGTCCTGGGTGTAGAAGTTGAACATACCGTTCCAGAACTCCATGCAACCGAAATCCGACCGCTGGGAGGAGGCATTGCTGTTCCACAGCCAGTGGTTGGTGGAGTTGTTGTCGAAAGAAGGGTTGGGGAAGTAGTAAGAAGTCACATCCCTCCATTCTGCCCTTCCACTGATAGAAGCCAACAACAGGAGTGTCAGCCAGCCGTTTTTCTTATTCAGCCATTTCATTGCTTATCGTGTGTATTGTGATCTGATTTTTTTCGTCGCACGGTGGTCTTTCACCTCGATATACAAGCCCTGGGGCTTCGAAGTACGTCGGCCATCGATAGTGAAGGTCTGAGTGGGTGCGTTGGAATCAACCCTGATATCACTCACTCCCTCTTTGGTATGGAAGAGTTCCATTGTCATTCCTTCCCAGGCATCGAGTTGGGTCATGCCGTCGAGTTTGTAGATGATGGCGGAATAGTTCTCCATGGACGGACGGTCATCGCCGACGATGTACCAGGAGTCGCCCAAGAGCACATAACTGCCCTTGGGAGCCTTGGATGTCGTCCGGAAGAATCCCCTCAGGTTGTTTTCCTCCTCATAGGAGACGGGAGAGTCGGCGGCTTCGCCATATTCATAGAACGTCAGTTCGTCGGTCTCAGTATAAAGAATACAGGGCTGTCCAGCATTGGCATGGTCGATCTCCTCAATACCTATCTGTGACATATTGGGCAGGATACCAGCGATGCGGTAGATTTTGGCGTGCTCAGGTGTCTGGAAAGCGTAAGGCAGACAGACCGTCATCCAGCGTTTGCCACCAGTGTTTTTCTTGTACAAAGGATGATAGAGGAGGTTGAAATCAGTAGCGCACCACCATCCCTCGCGCTTGTCGCCCGTGCTGCTGGCATTTCCGAAGGAGTGCCAGGCGTTGTCGGTAGCCCCCTCTTTCGAACCTACGAAACCAATGTTGACTGACCCGCCCTCCTCGACGTATACCACGGGGGATGTCAGGGTCTGCCAGATATTGCCGATGGTGGGCAGGTCGAAGAAATCAGCTTTGAGTGGCGGAGTGACCACCCGTTCGCCGTCGTGAACGAGGAATCCATGCTGGTCGCTGAGGCAATAATGCTCCGTGGTGGCCTTGCACTCCAAGGCATAGAGTCCCTCAGGCAAGTCGCTGATGGTCTGGTTGACTTCCATGGTCTGAGCAGTGCCTTGCGAAGCATTGATACCGCTCCACCAGGCATTCCAGCAAGTTTTGCCCTTGACGGTGTTGACACGCTGGTCGCCGCCCTTGTAGGTGCCCGCCTTCACCGTCCATCCATTAGCCGTTGTGAAACTTGGCTGGACGGGTTGCACCTGTGCAGCAGAAAGCGGAAGGAAGTTGTCGTAGGCCGTCTGGAGCTGACTTCGGGCATCGATGATCTCCTGCGCCCCACGACTGTCACGTGCCTTCTCCATCGCAGCAGCGAGTTCGCTTTTTCCGGGGAAGCCCATCATCACCACCTTGTCGGCCAAGGCCAAGAGGGAGTCGATGGCCGCTTTGTCAGCCAAGGCCCTGACGACATTTTCCAAGGCTTGGTCAGCCTGTGCCAGAGCTTGGTCGTCGTTGCCCGAAATGCCGTCGAGGATAGCGTACAGTTCGGAATTGAGGTCAGGCTCCGACACATTGTACTGCCTCACGACATCTGCGTAGCGGAGAGCCTGTGCGATGCCATCGGCGACAGCCCCTGCACGGTCGGTGAAGAGCGGCCGCAGTTCCACCTTATCAATCTGTCCGGTGGCATTGAGCCATCTGAAAGCCAGCAAGGCCTGATTGTAGTCACCCGAATCAAACACAAAGGATTCCTTACGCCATTCGTTGCCCGAATTGACGCTCGCCACATTGACCGTCTCTGCGGTGCCATCGGCCGAGAGACTCAGCTTGAGGTAATTGCCGGCGTTGCGTGTAGCCACGCTGAACTGGTAAGTCGTATGTGGGACGAGCGGAATGACCTTCTTGATTGACGCCTGATGATCGATGCCTCCCGAGCCATAAGCTTGAAGATAGGCACCGCCGTCGTGTCCGCCCTGCGGGACAACTTCGAAATAAGGCTGCCCCAGGGCCTTGCCATTGCCCGTCGACCAATCCGTCATGCCCATCTCGAAGTCACCATTGGGGATAAGGTTTCCACCAGCGAAGAACGTCTGTCCTTCGTATCTCACGGCATCGCCCACGCTGGTGTCATCATTGGTGTAGCGGTCGATGCCCTCGAGGTCTGTGATATGGATGCGGTAGATAGCCCCTTCGGGCGCATTCTCATCGACATAGGTGTATTTGGCCGCCGTCTCGCGCTGCTCAACGACGGAGATGGTCTCCCATTGTCCTCCCCTTGTCTTGCGCTGCACCTCCATCACCTGGTTGTACTCGCCATTGCGGTCATACCACGAGATGGTGGCCTGTCCGTTGTTGACGGCGACTTGGAAATCGGAGATATTGTACTGCCTCGGCGTAGTGGGCACGAACTCATAGTGACCATTGTAGCCCACCCCCGTATTCATGCCCGCATAGTATTCGCCGGCAGGTGTCAGCGAGCCGTTGCTCAGATAGAGCTTGGAGCAATTGGCCTCGCTGTTCCAATAGTAATAGCGTTCGATGTAGTCCCATGAGTTGAGTTTGGTACAGATGCTCTGCACTGCTGTCTTGTTCTGGTTGAGCTGGCTTTGCGTCGGATTGTCACGGTTGCTACCTGTGGCAATGCCGAAGATGCCATTGTTGTTCCACGAGGCACCCCACACCCATTCCGAGATCCAGATAGGCCGGTGATAGCGGTCGACCCAGTTGTTCTTGATGCTGTTGAAGCTGCTCTCCACCCAGTAGCAGTGCAGGTCGATAATGTCGCACCTCCATCCACGAGCATCGATGGAGTCCATGAATGCGCGGAGGTGATTGATGCTTCCGTCATGAGAGGATGGTGAGCATAGTCTCATGCCCGTGGCCATGAGGTTCTCCCAATTGTCGAGAATTTGGTCTACGGTCTGCGGATGGTCATCAGCGGAGTTTCCGGGCTCGTTGTTGGTCTTCATGTGGGGAGAATACGTGACGCTGCCACATGCGCTCGAAGTGGGCCAATCCTCGTAGATGTGATGAGGCACGCACTCTGTGTTGTTGCCCCTATCCTCTCCCAGTCCGAAAGAATAGCAACCGGTGACATTCAGTTTGTTGCAAGGATCGGAGCGAGTATCGTTGGCGAGTCCCGCTTTGCTGGTATCGTTCCATTTGAACACGCGGTAAGAGGAGATGCGCCCCGAAAGGATATTGGGAAGTTCGGCCACTTCGAGGTCACTGGTGTCGGCGATGAAGCACCGGCTATATCCTTTTCCCCTGGGCAAGGTGGAGAAGGTGACCATATAGCCACGTTTCAGTTTGAAACTCTGTATACGGTTATTCAGTTTGGCCGCCGTGAGGGTGTTCATGTATCCGCCAGAGTTCTCCAATCCGAAATCATTGACCGCCTCACCCCCGAAATTCTTCTCTGAGAAAACAGTGAGTGGTTTGAGATCCTTCGCATAAGGCATGATGATACATCCCCTGTTGTGTATCTTCACTTGGCAGTTGACATTGTTGGATGCCCTTTCCCCATTGATCCTCACATGAGAGAGCTGCTGTATGCCTTGTGAGGGTTTCAAGGCATCAAGGATGAGGACAGCATGTTCGGTGTTGACAATGTCGACGACGCCTTCATCGGTGAAAGGAGTCTCGGAAGTGATGACATAGTCCACGTCGTCGGTCAGGCTGACCGGTACACTGACTTGTGTTACCGTGGTGATTGTGTTGGCCACAGTGGAGAGCGAAGCACACACCAACAGACAAGTTAAGAGAAAATGAATGACAGGTCGCATATCAAAAAAGGTTAGTTATTTAAGTTAGATTGATGGTGTAATTTTACACCTTTTTATATATAGTGCGGCAAATTTAGTGAAAAAAAACGATATAGGGCACACATGCAGCACACAACTTTAGCAAAAAAAGATATTCTACGTAAAAAAAATGTAAGATAGGATAATATTTCATCATTTTTTGCTATTTTTGCAAAATCCATTCAACCCGACAAAAATCATACTATGCATTACCGTCTACTCACGACCCTAAGCCTGTCGGCTGCATTCACCCTTTGCGGTTGGTCTCAGGAAAGCGACCGCATCCCCTCATCAAGCGACAACCTCACCCCCACAGCTCCGAGCCAGGTGAGCGTGGCATTCTCCATCCAGGGAGAGGGTCAGCGTTTCCATCCCATCTGGGGGCTGGACCAAGCGTGGATCAACGAGCAGAACCTGCGCAAGGGCATCAACCATATGGGCAAGGAGAACATCGGCATCGGCAGGACCTGCTTCAGGATGACCAAGCCCTTGGTCGACGACCAGTCGCTCGCCAACGACCCAATCAGTTACCTACGCCGTCGCAACAACATATTCAACATTGTGAGTGACACGCTGCCGCTGGTGCTGACCGCCGACCAAGAGGCGGGAGTGGATGCCTACTACCGCAACGGCAGCACGGCCAATGTTGACCGCTGGTCGGCCATGATCAATGCCCATGTGGAGTGGTTGCAAGCCAACAGCAACCACCGTGTGGCCGGCGTGTCGCCCTTCAATGAGCCCGACTATTGGACGGAGGAGGGTGCCACGGTAAACAACAGCCGCGACATCGCCAGGAAACTAAAAGAAGACTACCCCCGCTTCACAGAAATCGCCCTTGTGGGTGCCAACACCCTCAACGACGACAAAGCCCTCTCATGGTTCACACCAGGGCAAGAATACTATGACTGGGGCAACACCCATCAACTGGCCGGTTCGATGCAGAACTACAAGGCCTTCCACCAGCACCTTTCCTCACACGGGAAAGTGGGCTACAACGATGAAATGCACAATGTGGCAGAAGCAATGATCGGCCTTGAGTGCGGCATGACCGTCGGCATCTGGTGGGGATATGACAGCCGTGCCAGGGGAGAATTCTGCGACATCAGCCGCCATGGAACACGCCTGGGCTACGGCGATCATGCCGCCAACTGGACCGCAGCCTCCGTCTACCGCCATGACGACGGTCGGGTGAAGGCCTTCCTCGGTTCGAGCGAGCGCCAAGCCGTGACCACCACCTACCAGTTTCTCTCGACCGACCATGAGGTGTATTATGACGGGGTCGGTCCCACGCGCGAATACCAGATGAGGATCCACGGCGGCACAGGTTACCAGAAAGGTCAGAAGAACGCCGAGCGCGTGATCGACATCACCTGGGGTGACGACGTGCAGCCAAGTGTCATCAACGGAAAATACAAGATCATGAACAAGGCCACCTCCTACGTACTGGCCGAATACGGCAGTTCTGGAGGCAACACCAACATCAGCCAAATGAAGGACAACGGCACAGCCGTACAGCAGTGGGAAGTCTACCCTGTGGGCAACACCGTCGACGGCGACTACAGTTTCATCGACATCAAGTCGGTCAACGACGGCAAGCATCTCGACGTGCTCAACTTCTCGACTGAGAGCGGCGGCAATGTAATCGCCTACGGAAGTGGCACGCCATCGTCGAACCAGCAGTGGTATCTCGTCTACGCCGGCGACGGCTACTACTACATCCGCAACCGCGAGAGCGCCCTCTACCTCACCCTGGTGACCGGCAACGCCATCCAAGGCATCAATATCAACCAGCAGACCCTGCTGCCAGATCCCACCCGGCAACTGTGGAAATTCCTGCCGCTGGATGCCGAATGCGAGACGGTGGCCCCCGCCATCCCAGGAGGACTCACGGCAACGCCACAAACCGCCAGTGTGCTGTTGGAATGGACCGCCAATACTGAAAGTGACCTCGATGGATACATGCTCCTGAGAGCCGACAAGGAATCCAACCAATGGAACACTATCGCCCGGAAAGTGAAAGGCACACGATATATCGACAACACGTGCCGCCAGGGTGAAGCATATCTCTACCGAGTGAAAGCCATTGACCGCAGTGAGAACCTCTCGGCGGCAAGCGAGGCGGTGGAAGCAGCCCCCCTTGCCACGCCTGCGATGATCGCCCGCTGGGACATGGAAAGCAACCTTCTCGACAGAACCATAAACCAGCTGGACGCCGCCGACTATGCCACGACACAATACACGACAACCCACGCAGAGGGCAGCCATGCCCTCAGTCTGAACGGCACCAGCCAATGGATACAATTGCCCTATGAGGTGGCATCGACCAAGGAACTGACCTTCGCAGCCTGGATATACCTGAGGAACACCAGTGTGCCACACCAAAGGCTCTTCGACTTCGGTAACGGACCAGGCAAGCAACTCTATCTCACCCCCTCTGACGGCACCGGCCTGAGCTATGTGATCAGCGACGGTCAACAGGAACAAACACTGGACAGCGACAAGAAGCTCACCGGACTGAGGTGGCAACACGTAGCCCTGACGACTGCCGAAGGCAAGACCACGCTCTATCTCGACGGTGAGGAAGTGGCCAGTTCGACAGCCATCACCCTCACACCGGCCGACATTCATCCAGCACTCAACTACATCGGACGTGGGCAGGCTTCGACAGCCCCCATGCTGAAAGGCTACGTGGATGACGTGAGGATCTATAACCACGCCCTCAACGCCGAAGAGGTGAGACAAGTGATGGATGACGCCACCAACGGCATCCGCCAAGTGACGGCCGAAGAGGCTTCCACCGACAACGGCTACTACACCATCAGTGGCATGAGAACCCAGCATCCCCATCACCGCGGACTGTATATCCAGCGGGAAGGCAAAAACAGCCGGAAAATCATGGTCAAATGAGGAGGAAGAGCCCAACGACAACAAAAAGTGTAAAAAATACACGTTTATACCATTTTTTTTAGAAAAAAAGGTGGTCGTATCAGATTTTTTATTATCTTTGCCACAAATTGTACATAATCTACAACCAACCTACCTGAAGCTAAGTGACAAATCATTCACTAAAGCCGTAAATTCGTATCAGAAGACCTAATTTTTCAATGCACCTGCTAATGCACTTGCGGGATTTTATTAACTTTTTAAATTTAACCTTTATGAAAATTGCAAAACTACTTGTTTTAAGCGCATTGCTCCTTTTGGGCAGTAATGTGGCTAAAGCCGTAGACGACAACGTTTGGCAAAAACCGTCGGTTACGGAGTTCGCAAGTTTGGTGGATGGAGAAGTATACTACTTCTACCTCACCGGTTGCCAGCTTTTCTTCACACAAGGTAATGCCTATGGCACACAGGCCAGCGCAGGCACCACCGGACTGAAAGTTAGAGCCGAGCAGCAAAGCGAGGGTATCTGGACGCTCACGGATTACGTGCAGACCCAGAGTGCCTGGAAGATGTGGTGGTTCGTGCAGGATGCCAACATCATGTACGTGGACTACAACAACCAGCCCGACTACCTGTGGGAGATCACAGACATGGGTGGCCAAGTGTACCGCCTCTCTCCATCCGCCCAGAACCCTAACTGGAATGACAACACCAAGTTTGTGGGACTGGACCGCACCACGAATGCAGAGAACACCGTGCTGAACTCCGACCTGACCGCTGACGGTGGAGCCTTCATCGACTGGAAGCTCGTGCCCGAGGCCGCTTATGAGCAGTATGAGGCAGCAGAGCTGCTCTATGACGCAGCCATGGAGCTGAAAGACCTGCTCAACAAGGCAGAGTCGATTGGTGCTGACGTAGCAGCCCAGATTGCTGTTTACAACAACACCAACAGCACACTGGATGAGCTCAAGAAAGCCATTGAGGAGACCAAGGCCGCCATCACCGCCCGCGAGGAAGAGTTGGCCCGTGAGAACTACGAGAACGCCACTGTCAACAATCCTGTCGACGTGACCTCGCTGTTCATCACCAACCCCACCTTTGTAGGCAACAAGTACGACGGTTGGGCAGGTTCTGGCTTCGGCGGCTACAACCCGAAGGAGAATGCAGAGCGCTACAACATGACCTTCGACACCTACCAGCAGCTCTCCGGCTTGAAGGAAGGTGTCTACAAACTGAGTGTCAACGCTTTCTACCGCGCCGGCAACGCTCAGCCCGCTTATGACAACTACAAAGCACAGAACGATGCGTCGAAATACTCGAAACTCTATGCCGCCACCGCCACCGACAGTCTGGTGAGCAGCATTGCCTCTCCCTTCACCGCCAAGTTGACCGAGAACATGACCACTGGCAGCTGGAGCACCGCAACTGACGCCGAGACCGGCGAGGCATGGGTGATCCCCAACGACATGGTTGCTTCTGACGAGTTCTTCAAGGCCGGCTATTGCAACGACAACCACGTGTTCATCAACGTGGGTGAAGACGGTGAGCTGAAGATCGGTGTCCGCAAGGACGTGACCATCTCAGGCGACTGGAGCATCTTCGACGACTTCGCCCTGACCTACTACGGCAACGGAGATGACGCCTACCAGTTGATTCTGGAATCTGCCAAGGAGAACATAAAGGAATTCGACCTCACCAATGTGATCTACACCCAGGCTTACGCCGACGCTTACAACGCAGCTGTGGCAGCTCTGAACAGCGCCACCACGAAAGACGCCATCATGTCAGCCATCAAGGGCATCCAGCAAGCTACTGAAGACCTTGACAAGAACATCGAGCTTTGGAAGCAACTTGTGGCTATTCGAGATGAGGCATTCAACGCAGCCAATAATGATAAATATGAGGAAGAATACAGAGAGGTACTTGGCGAGTGGATTGATTTCGACTATGACGATGCTATCAAGAAGCGCGACCTGACCAATGAGGAGTTAGAGGAAATGTTAGCCAACGTGAAGGCCATGATCAAAGAGGTATATCTGCATCCGAAAGAGGACGCTGACATGACCTTGCTCATGGTGAACCCCGACTTCGAGCAGGGAGCTACAGGCTGGACCAGAGAGGCTGCCAGCGGTGGAAACGTAGGAACAGGTGGAACAAGCACCAACACATGCTACGAGGCCTGGAACAACGCCAAGTTTGATATCTACCAGATTGTGGAAAATGCCCCCAAGGGTGTGTATGAGATTTCGGTCCAGGGCTTCTACCGTTATGGCCGCACCGCTTATCAGGCTTATCTCAACCACGAGGAGTATACCACGAAGGAGACTTGCCCCGTGTTCGTCTATATGAACTCGAACATCACTCCGTTCACCAACGTGTATGGAGACCCGATGCAAATCACCGACGAAGCATTCTACAGTGGCAACAGCACTGACTACACTTCTGAGACCCTTGAGGACGGCACCGTGCTCTTCTTCCCCAACGGTATGGCCAGCTCTGCCATTGCCTTCGAAAACGGCATGTACACCCAGTCGGCCTTCGGCCTTGTGGCTCAGGACGGCGATCCTATCCGCATTGGTGTGAAGGGCTCCTCCAACCAACTTGGCGACAGCTGGAGTATCTGGGACAACTTCAAGATCACCTACCGCGCATTCAGAGCCGACGTGGTGAAACCCGTACTTGAGCAGGCTATTATTGATGCAGAGGCCAACCTCAACAGCGCTATCGGCAAAGACGTGGCAGAGGCACTGCAAGCCGCCATCGACGAGGCCAAGGCTGTAGTCAACGGTGATGACGGTGACGCCATGTTTGATGCTCTGTCCAAGCTGTTCGACCTCCAGGAGGCCGTAAGTGAGTCAAAGGCCCTGTTCTCACGTCTTGAGGCAGCCAATGAGCAACTCGCCCAGGCCATCAACAACTCCGTGGCCAGTGTGGCCACCATCAACGAGGCCAAAGCCCTCAACCAGGCCATCACCGACGGTCTTGACAACCACAGCTACAAAGACAGCGAGGTGGAAGACCTGATGAATCAGATCAAGAAGATGATCAACCGTCTTGGCATCCCGCAGAACATGGAGAGTGCCAGCGACGCCAGCCCCGTGGAGTGCACGACAGTGATTGTGAACCCGGCATACGTTGAAGGCAACGACAACGGTTGGACCGGTGGCGCATCTGTGAACGCAGAGGCCAACGATGCCGAGAAGTTCAACACCACATTCGACTACTTCCAGCTCCTCCAGGGTCTTCCCGCAGGTACTTACAAAGTGTCCGTACAGGGCTTCTTCCGCTATGGTGGCTATGTCAACGACTACACCACTTACACCGCAGATCCTTCTGCCAACAACAACGCATTCCTCTATGCAGCTGTCGACAACGACACCGTGAGCGCTCCGATGCACCGCCTGGCATCACAGGCAGTTGTGATGGAGTCACTGCCCGACGGATGGGTCTATGCATCCGAGGAGAATCAGTTGGCAGTGCCCAACTCGATGGCCACCGCAGCCGACGCCTTCCAGTCGCCGGGTAGCGACGGTGCCCCGATGTTCGCCAACAACAACGTGATTGTGAAGGTCGGCGAGGACGGCAACCTGACCATCGGTCTGAAGAAGAACATCAACTCGACCGACGACTGGTGCATCTGGACCAACTGGCAACTCTCCTACTACGGCAAGAACAGCTCGCTCCAGCCGAGTGACAACCCATTGAGCATCGACGAGATCAATGGCAACGGCGTGATGAGCGCAGAGTTCTACACCGTCGACGGAGCCCGTGTGAACGGTCTGCAGAGAGGTATCACCATCGTGCGTGAGACCCTGACCGACGGCACCATCCGCGTGAGGAAAGTCAGCATCAAGTGATGACACCCTCTCCCGACGTGTAATCCTTTAAGGAACCGTCGCATCCAACAGCAACCGGCAACGAAGTCAATTTCGCTTGCCGGTTGCTTTTTTATAGGGTAAAAGTGTAAAAAATACACGTCTAAATATTTTTTTCCATAAAAAATGTTAGTTTAATCTAAATTTTTATTAACTTTGCCAAAATAATGAAAATAATCAGACACTAACATTCTTTTTGATGTGGGGGATTGCCTAACCTTATCCCCTGAGTAACACCGAAATAACAATATATCAGCCTATTATAAAGCTGACCCTTGTGATATTATTATCAAACCTATAACTAACAAATAACTATGAAACGTAAAAAGCAAGAACACAAGTCGTTCAAGCGGTTGGCGAAAGCCATGCTGACGTGCTGTGGGCTGTTGCTTGGGATGTGGTCGACACAATCGTGCGAAAACGATTTTGTGCTGACCGGCCAGCCTTCGTGGCTGGGAAACTCCATCTATGAGCAGCTGCAGGACGACGGGCACTTCACCACCCTGCTCAGATTGATCGACGACTTGGATCAGAAAGAGGTGTTGAGCCACACCGGTTCAAAGACCTTGTTCGCCGCCAACGACGAAGCTTTTGACCAGTGGTTCTCACAAAACAACTGGGGTGTGAGAAGTTATGCGCAGTTGACGACAGCACAGAAGAAGATGCTGCTCAACAACTCCATGATCAACAATGCCTACCTCATCGAGCTGCTCTCCAACGTGAGCGGCAATCCCCCGATGGAAGGCATGTGCATGCGCCGTGAGACAGCTTCATCCATCTACGACTCCGTCTACATCATGAAGCCGACGGAGATGCCCAACACCCCCGCATGGGCCAAGTTCAAGGAGAGCGGGCGTTCCATCCCCATTTTCAAGGATGCCACTTCCGCGCCGATGATTCATTTCTTGCCAGCTTTCATGAGTTATTACAACATGACCAATGAAGACCTGAGCATCCTGACCAACCACCAAGCCACCTCTACTTCCGAGTCGTGGGTGAATGGCAAGCGCGTGGGCGAGAAGGACATCACCTGCAAGAACGGATACATCCAGAAAGTGGACGGTGTGATCGAATCTTCGCCCAACATGGCAGATATCCTGCGCCAGCACTCCAACATGTCGATGTGGTCATCGCTGGTAGACCGTTTCTCGGCACCTTATTATAATGATGCGGGCACCAAGGAGTACAACCGCCTCTACAACAACCAGGACTCTGTCTACACCCTCCGCTATTACAGCAAGCGCTCTGCAGGTGGCAATCCCAACGCCGTGGATCCCAACAACGAGGCAGTGACAGCACAGTTGTCCTTCGATCCGGGTTGGAACCAGTATATGTATGCCAACACGATGAACTATGACCTGCACTACGACGCAGGAGCCATGATCGTGCCGACCAACGAAGCCCTGACCTACTGGTGGAACAACGAAGGTCGTGACCTCCAGACCGAGTATGGTTCATGGGACAGCATCCCCGACGCCACACTGGCCAAGCTGATCAACGTGAACATGCTTCCGACATTCACCAATGCACTCCCATCGAAATTCGACAACGTGCTCAACGACGCCAAGGAGCCCCTCGGCATCAAGATAGAGAACGTGGACTCCTGCTTCATGGGTTGCAATGGCGTGGTATATCTGGTCAACAAGGTATTCTCACCGGCAGAGTACGCCTCTGTGGCCTACCCTGCCCTGGCTCATGCCTCCACCATGAACGTGATTTACTGGGCCATCGACCAACTCAACTTCCTCCCCTACCTGCTCTCCATGGACTCCCGCTATAGTCTGCTCCTCCCGACCAACGATGCCATGCTCTGGTATCTTGACCCCGCATTCTATGGCAAGGTGGAGAACAGCACCGGTATGGAATCGCCCTCACTCCTGCAGTTCTACTATGACCCCACCAAGAGCCAAGGAGAGCGTGTGCAGGCCCGCCGTTACAGTTGTACTGTCGACGAGAACGGTGTGATCACCGTCGGTGCCCGTACCCAGGCCATCGTATCCAACGATGTCATCAGAGACCGTCTGTCCAGACTGATGGATCAGTTGATCATCGTCGGCGACGTGGAAGACGGTCATGAGTATTACAAGTCGAAGGGCGGCACGCTGCTCCGCGTGTCGAAGACCTCCGACGGCCGCATCGCCTTCTCGGGCGGCTGGGACATCGAGCACAACAACGTGCAGTTGCCCGTCAACAGCGGCGAGATCTACACCAAGACCAATGGTAAGTCATACCAAGTCAATGACCGCATGCCTTTGAGCGCACAGAACTCCTTCTATATGACCATGAAGAACCATGAGGAGTTCTCCTCATTCCTTGACCTCGTCGACCACGACGGCAGTGAGCTGATGGTCACCAAACTTCAGTCCTACAATGCCGGCTTGACCGACCAGGGAAGCAAGAACTTCAAGCTCTTCGACAATTACAACTACACCGTCTACATCCCGACCAACAGAGCCATCCAGCAGTTGATCGACGAGGGCCTTCTCCCCACCTGGGACGACTATGAGGCACAGACCGAGCAGGTGTGGGGATCTGAGGAGCTGGCCGACAGCGCACAGAGAGTCATCAAGAACATCATTGTCGACTTCGTTCGCTATCACGTGCAAGACCACTCCGTAGCCATCAACATGGCACCGGAGAACGGCAGTGAAGCCAATGTCTATGAGAGCATGCTCCGAAACCCCGAGACCGGTCGTTTCTATCCTCTTTCATCAAACGCATCCGCCAACAGTCTGACTGTCACTGATGAGATGGGCAATACCCGTCATGTAGTGAAGACCGAGGGTCTGTACAACCAGATCTGCCGAGACTATTGGTTCAGAGGTTCTGTTGGCAGCAATACCGCCATCATCTTCATGGCCTCGGATGCTGTTGTTCATCAAATCGACGGGTGTCTGATGGCCAAGAAAATGACCCCCTGGAGACAACAACTTAAAAAGATAAGGAGGAAATAATATATGAGACAACTGAAATCAATCCTTTTGGTCTTCCTGATGCAAGCGGTAGCCCTGACCGTCAGTGCACAGATCAGTTCGGTGCACGGTACGATCAGCGACGACGTTGAGCCGCTGATCGGTGCCACCGTGTGCGAGATCGATGCCAACGGCCGTATCATAGAGAGCGCCGTCACCGACCTTAACGGTAACTTCACCATGAAGATCCAGAATCCCAAAGACAAGATCCGTTTCTCCTATGTGGGATTGAAGACCGTGACCCTGCCTATTGACAGGACCACCTACGACATCAAGATGGAGTCGGCCACCTCACTTCAGGAAGTGACCGTCGTGTCGAAGCGCCGTGCCCGCGGCAACTCCCTCCCCATCCCCGAGCGTGAGTTGTCGACAGCCACCCAGAGCCTGTCGATGAAAGACTTCGAAGGTTTGGGCATCACCTCAGTCGACGAGATTCTCCAGGGTTCGGTTGCCGGTCTTGATGTGATCAGCAACTCCGGTGACCTGGGCTCTGGTTCCACCATGCGCCTGCGCGGTGCCACCTCTCTCTCCACCCTGACCAACTCCAACCCCCTGATTGTGGTCGACAGCAACATCCGCGAGGTGAACCTCGACAACTTCGACCTGGCGTCGGCCAACAACGAGAAATTCGCCGAGCTCCTCAACATCAACCCGGAGGACATCGCCAGCATCAACGTGCTGAAAGACGCCGCCGCTACCGCCCTCTATGGTTCATTAGGTGGTAACGGTGTGATCGAGCTCACCACCAAGCGTGGTATTCCCGGTCCTCCGAAACTCACCTACTCTCTGAAGATGACAGGCACCTATCTGCCTGAAGGCTACAAGCTGCTCAATGGTGATGACTACACCATGCTGCTCAAAGAGTCATACTTCAATCCCCAGCAGAATGACGGTGCCTCTGCCAATGTGAGAGAGATCAACTACGACCCCACTTTCTCGGAATATGAGCAATACAACAACAACACCGACTGGCGCAAGGCCGTGACCCAGTGGGGTCTCCGCCAGAACCACTACCTCACCGTGAGTGGTGGTGGTGAGAAAGCCTCATTCCGCATCGGTGGCGGTTTCGACCACGAGACTGGTACGATCATCAAGCAGAAGCTGAACCGTTTCTCCACCCGTGTGGCCCTCGACTACAACATCAGCCGCCGCATCATGGTGAGCACCAACTTCGCCCTCACCTATACGAAGAACAACATGAACTACGACGACCTGCTCTCCATCGCACTGAGGAAGATGCCCAACATGAGCATCTACGAGCAGGATCCGGTCACCGGCGCTGATACCGACCAATACTACAGCATGCTGCAGTCAGCCTCAAGCATCTTCGACGGCAATCAGAAGAACTACGTCAACCCCGTGGCCTCAGCCTACCTGGCCAAGAACCAGCGCAGGACTTATGACATGTCGCCGGAGCTGGTGCTCAACTACCAACTTCTGGGCACAGACTACGACCACACCCAACTCAACTGGCGCGGTTCGATCTACATGAACATCTTCAACCAGTATGACGACCGGTTCTATCCTCAGGAACTGGTGACAACGCCCTGGACCAGCGGTTATAACAACAGCTATTCCGGATCATCCAAAAGCGTCTCGTTCAACACCAAGCAGACGCTGACCTTCATACCCGCGTTCAAGAACAAGAACCACTCCCTGATGTCGCTGGTGAGAATGGAACTTACCTCCGGCTCCTCGAACAACCAAGGCTCCACGGCCAAGGGCAACCCCTCCGGCGGCATCACCAGTCCGGATGCCGGCGGTCTGATCAGCGGTCTTTCGTCAGGATTCAGCGAGTGGCGCTCGCTATACTACACCTGGTCGACCCACTACGCCTACAAGGAGCGCTACATCGCCGACTTCACCATCCGTGCCGACGGAACGACGAAATTCGGTCCCAGCAACCGATGGGGCTACTTCCCCTCAGTCTCCGCCAAGTGGATCATCAGTGATGAGCCTTGGATGGACTGGAGCAACAAGTGGCTCTCGATGTTTGCCATCCGCCCCAGTTGGGGACGCGTAGGTAACCAGCCAGGCCAGAACTACCTCTACACCTCGAAATACGGCAGTGCTCCGCGCTATCTCGACATGGCAGCCATGGAGCCTCAGAACATTCGCCTGACCGACCTGCGCTGGGAGATCGTATCCAGCTACAACCTGGGTGTTGACCTCGGTTTCCTGGATGGCCGTCTGACCATGAGCATAGAGGGTTACCGCAGTACCACCTCCGACATGCTGGTGGGCGGTTACCGCATCCCTTCCAACACCGGTTACACGACAGTCCCCTACCGCAACAGCGGCAAGATGAGGAACACCGGTTGGGAGTTCCATGTCAACACCAACCGTCTCATCAGGTCGGGCAAGTTCACCTTGGACCTGAATGTCAACTTCGGCAACAACCGCAACGAGATACTTGAGATGGATGAGTTTGTGCTCAAGAACTACAACTCAGAGTTTGGCCACGAAAACCGTGAGACCCTGAACCGTGTGCAGCTCAACAACCCACTTGGAGCCATCTACGGATTCCGCTATAAAGGTGTATACCAATACAACTACAGCACATTCTCCAAGTTGACTCCAGAGGAGCAGAATGAGTTCCTGGCCAGCGGTAAGACCGCGCCGATCGCCCTGAGTGCCGACGGCCAGATCATCCGCGACGCCCAAGGCAACCCTGTAAGGATGATGTTCAACTACACCAATGACGGCACTGGCAAGAACTACCGTTTCGCCGGTGGTGATGCCATGTATGAGGATGTCAACCATGACGGTCAGATCAACGCCCTTGATATTGTCTACCTCGGCAGTTCTCTTCCGAAGTTGACCGGTGGTTTCGGTTTCACCCTGATGTACGGCGACTGGCGTCTGACCACCCAGTTCACCTACCGTTATGGCAACAAGATCATCAACCTCGCCCGTCTCGACGCAGAGGCCATGATCGGCAATGACAACCAGAGCCAGGCCGTCAACTACCGTTGGCGCAAGGAAGGCGACGTGACCTCGATCCCGAGAGCCATGTACGGCAAGAACAGCAGCTACAACACGCTGGTGAGCGACCGTTTCGTGGAGGATGGCAGTTACCTGCGTATGGGCTACATCCAGCTTTCCTATCAGTTGAAAGCCAAGTTCTTGAAATTCGTGGGCATCAACAAGCTTTCGCTCTATGCAAGTGCCAACAACCCCTTCGTGATTTCCAAGTACTCGGGCGTGGACCCGGATATCTCCGCCTACGGTTACAATCCGGCGATGGACACTGCGCAGACCCCCCGCTCACGTTCATACACCCTGGGGGCAACTGTTGACTTCTAAGTAGAATACATCAAGAAGATACGATTATGAAGAGACAACATCATATATACCATACATTAAAGGGCTTGGCTGTCATAATGGCCTTAGCTCCTGCCACCAGCCTTTTGCTCTCAAGCTGCGGCGACTTCCTTGAGATCGAGCCCAGGAACGAGATTGTGCTGGAGAAATTCTGGAATGAGAAGGCCGATGTCGACGGAATCGTCACAGGTTGCTACTCCGCATTGCAGTCGGACGCCTGCATCCGCCGGATGATGATCTGGGGCGAAGTGAGAAGCGACAACATGGCTCCCGGCACCAACGTCACCAACGATGCCAATCTGCTCAACATCCTCAACGAGAACATCACCGCCAAGAACAACTATACGGAATGGGTGAGTTTCTACAATGTGATCAACCGCTGCAACACCGTGCTGAAATATGCACCTGAAGTGGCAGCCATGGATCCTGGATACACCCAGAGTGAGCTTCAGGCCACCATTGCCGAGATGGTTGCCCTCCGCTCGTTGAGTTACTTCTATCTGATCCGCACCTTCCGCGACGTACCTTTCTCCCGTGAGGCATACATCGACGATGACCAGACGATGGACCTGCCCGCCACGAGTTTCGAGAATGTGCTTGACTCGCTGATAGAGGACCTCGAGGGTGTGAAGGACATGGCCGTGAAGCGTTATCCGACCACGACCCCCATCTATCAGACGGGCCGCATCACCCAGGACGCCATCCACTCCATGCTCTGCGAGATGTATCTGTGGAAACAGGATTACGACCGTTGCATCCAGTATGCCGACCTCGTCATCGAGTCGAAGAAGAAGTTGGCCAAGGAATTTCTTGACAGCCGCCAGACGACCAGCAGCAGCAGCCAAGATGAGAATTTCACCCGCACCAATGGCTATCCTTTGCTCAACAACATGACGATGAACAACCAGTTTGGTGATGCCTACGACTATCTCTTCTCCAGGGAATACAACATGGCTCAGCAGGAGATCATCTTCCAACTGGTGTTCAGCGACGATCCAGAGAGAGAGAGCATGGCCGCCAATTCGGCAGTCAACCTGTTTTATGGCAACGGCAAAGTGAGCATCGGTTACCTTGCCCCCTCGGACTATCTGCTGGAAGACATTGCGAAGACCTCTGGACGCACCGTGTTTGAGGACAAGAACAAGAAGCTCGATTCCCGTCTGTATTTCAACTGCAACAGCGAGAACAAAGCCATTGCGAAATATGTCAACAGAGGTGTGACCATCAGCACGAGCAATGCCCAGAATCCGGACATTATCTATACGACCAAATGGCCTGATGGCCTCAACGGAAGCAACTGGATCATCTACCGTCTGGCCGACATCATGCTGCTGAAAGCCGAAGCCATCGCCCAGAAGCTGCGTGAAGGCAGCGAAGAAGATGTCATCAAATACAACGAGCCCTACCTGGCCCAAGCTTTCTCGCTTGTGAACGCAGTCAACAAACGCGCGGTATGCCAGAACGTATTGGCCGACACGCTGGTAGCCGCAGACTATACTACCAAGAGCCAGATGGAAGACCTGGTGATGCGTGAGCGCCAGCGCGAGCTGATGTTCGAGGGCAAACGCTGGTATGACCTTGTGCGCCGCGCCCGCAGGGAAGGCCGCACGACAGTACTCTCACAAGCAGCCATGCAGAAAGTGACCACAGGCGGGTCGCTGATTGCCAACAAATTGTCGAAGATGGATGCGATGTACTGGCCCTACTATTACACCGAGCTGAAGGTGAACAAGAATCTTGTGCAGAACCCCGCATTCGGCAGTGGTGAGAACGACAGTTATGAATAACCTTAACAATAGAAAGAAAATGAATAAGTTGAAATACAACATTCTTGGCCTGTTGTGCCTCTCCCTGTCGGGCATCCTGTCGCTATCATCATGCACGGATGAGCCCAGCAGTGAGAATTACTACACTTTCACAGGCGAGATGGCCAGCGACTATCTGAAAAACCGCACTCAATACAGTGAGTTCACAGAGATTGTGCAGCGTGCTGGCTTGATGGACTTGCTCTCCACTTATGGTCACTACACCTGTTTCGTGCCCTCCAACGATGCGGTCAACGAGTATCTCAAGAACCGTGGCATAGGCAGTGTCAACGACCTCACCGATGCCGACTGCGACACCATCGCCCGCACCCATCTGGTGAACAACATGTACACCACATCGGAGATGAACCAGGACCGTCTGCCCACCGCCAACATGCTGGGCCGTTTCATCGCCACTTCAGCAGGCATGGACGAGAACGAGAATGCAGTGATCATCCTGGAAGGACTCTCCAAGATCTATTTCGAGCAGCAGGATGACTCCGTGGAGAACGGCATCATGCAACCGATTGACAAAGTGATCGAGAAATCCAACAACTACATCTCAGACCTGCTCCGCGACAACCCCAAGATCAGCACGTTCTACAAAGCCCTTGTGGCCACCGACGTGGTGGAGGATATGATGAAAGTGGAGGATGAGAGCTACGACCGCACCAAGTATTCGAAATACTATTACCGCTCCCATATCTGGAGCGAAGTGGCCTGGGTGCCCGACACGAAGAAATATGGCTACACCGTCTTCGTGGAGCCCGATGACGTGCTTGAATCCAAGTACGGTATCGCTAAGGGCGACATGAAGGCCCTCTACGACCTGGCCTGCACGCTCTATGACCCGGTCTATCCGGAGGATGTCAACAAGGCAGGCCATAGTTTTGACAATCTGACCGACAGCATCAACCCGCTCCGCAGGTTCATGCAGTATCATATCCTCACGCGCTACACCGCCGGCACCTCCGACCTCACCCCGATGGATGTGAACATCGGTGTGGTGAAGGGAGCCTTTGGTTTCGAAGAGACGCTCATCAACCCAAGCGACTGGTTCCACACCCTGCTTCCGCATACCATGATCAAGGTAGAGAAACTCACCGTGACAGACTACGTGGGCAGAGGAACAAAGGGCGAGCGATACATCAACCGCCGCTATGACGACACTTACCGGATAGAAGGCTCGCATATCGACCCGACCATCGAAAGTGATGTGATTCATGACGGACTCAACGGCCATTATTATTATGTGGATGACATCGTCGCTTTCTCCTACGACGTGCAGAACATCGTTCAGAACACCCGTATCCGCATGGACTTCTCGTCGGTATTCCCCGAAGTGATGACCAACGGACTGAGATTCGAGGGCGATCCTACTCAGGACGACGCACAAGGAACCCCCGACGACTCAGCGACTCCGAAGAACGGCCGCAACTTCTATTTCCCGCTGGGATATCTTGATGGTGTGAGCTTCTCCAACTGCAGCGTGGTGCTCCGTCGTCCGCACATCAACTTCTGGTCATGGCAAGGCGACGAGTGGAACCTTTTCGGCGACTATGACTTCACTTTCCGTCTCCCGCCGATCCCATACAGCGGCGACTGGCAGGTGCGACTGGGCTTCTGCGCCATTGAGACCCGTGGTGTCATGCAGGTGTACTTCGACGGTGTGCCTCAAGGCATTCCTCTTGACATGACGAAATACCTCAACTCCGACCTTTACATCGGCGACCGTTTCGTGACCGACGAGTCACCTGCCACTTACGACAAGATGACAGAAGAAGAAAAGGCAGAGGAGCAGAAACTCCTCAAGAACCTCGGAGCCTACCGCGCCCCCCGCTCCACCTTCCATTTCAGCCCTTCAAGCAAGAGCTATTTCGTGGGTAACGAGCGCACCTACCGCCGTATATTGTGCCAGACCTACATGGATGCGACCAAAGACCATTACATCCGTTTCCGTGTGGCTTCTGACGGTAAACAAGGAAACAACAATGAGTTCATGCTCGACTATCTCGAACTTGTGCCCAAGAGCGTCTACGGTGTAGACAGTGACGGCGAGATGGAGGACGATCTCTAACATACAGAAAACTGTAGGAAAAAAAGACTATGACATTTATGAAACGATCTCATATATTCAACATGGTGTTGGGGCTTGCCATAGCAGCCCTGACCCAGATGTCGTGCAGCGACGAATGGGACGACCATTACAACGGCTCATCAGACGCCGGCGCTGGTGTGATCAACGGTTCGCTGTGGGATGCCATCCAGAAAGATCCTAACCTGAGCAACTTCGCCAGTGTGGTCAAAGCCTGCGGCTATGACCGTTCGCTGGGCGGAAGTCAGGTTTTCACGGTGTTCGCCCCGACCAACTCCTGTTTCTCCGCCGAGGAGGCCCAGCAACTGATCCAAGCCTACAACGCAGAGAAAGGCAAGGTGGACGATGATGAGAACACCACCATCAAGGAGTTCTTGCAGAACCATATCGCCCTTTATAACTATTCCGTATCGAGTTCGAGCCAGGACTCCATCGTGATGATGAACGGCAAATACGCCCTTCTCTCCCCCGACAACATCAGCGGGAGCAAGTTTTTGTCGACCAATCAGCATTACAACAACGGTATTCTCTTCACTGTGGGCGACAAAGTGGCGTTCTTCTCCAATCTCTTTGAGTACATGCGTAAGGACAACGACCTCGACAGCATCCGCAGTTTCTTCTACAACCCGATGTTCTACCGTTCGGAATTCTCGCCAAGCGAGAGTGTCGCCGGTGGTATCGAGGATGGAAAGACTGTATACCTCGACTCCGTTTTCAGGCTTCAGAATGAGCTTTTCAGCTTGCTGAGCGCCCGCATCAACTCAGAGGACAGCACCTATCTGATGGTAGCCCCGACCAACAAGGTCTGGAAGGAGTTGATAGAAGAGTATGAGCCCTATTTCAACTACGACAACACCGTCAACGACCGTGACTCGCTGATTTACACGCTCCCCCGTCTTGCCATCACCATGGGAACGACGTTCAGCCGCACATTCAACAGCGACGTGTCGTTACGCGACTCAGCCATCTCCACCCTCGCCTACTCAGGAAACTTACGTAGACTTGTTTGGGGAGCCGACAGCCTCCATTACTTTGAGTATTTCAATCCCCTCTCAGCACCCAACGGCGTTTTGACAGGGACCACCAACATCACCTGCAGTAACGGTACGATGATGAAGGCAGACAACTGGAAATTCGACAAGAAAGAGACCTTCTTCCAGACGCGTATCATCGAGGCAGAGGACGCTGGAGTCATCCGTGAGGTCAGTACCTTTACCAACACCAAGGGTGACAAGGAAGAGACCATTCTG
Organism: uncultured Prevotellaceae bacterium; assembly: GCA_946540735.1. Lineage (GTDB taxonomy): Bacteria > Bacteroidota > Bacteroidia > Bacteroidales > Bacteroidaceae > Prevotella. Next base: position 81,504 of record CAMNIN010000007.1, read on the forward strand.
CCCAGATTCAGGGATGTGCTCCCCGACAACGTCTTCTACAACAAAGTCTCGGGCAACGGTTTCGTAGAGTTTGAGCCCCAGCGCAGCACCTCCAACCACACGGTGGTTTTCAACATCACCAATGTGCTGTCCAACATCGGCTATGACATTTACCTGGTCACCGCCCCAGCCTTGGCTAATGACAGCAATGCCACGGAAATACAGCGTCTGCCCACCAACCTGAGATGTACCCTCGGCTATCATGCCCAAGACGGTTCGGATCAGAGTTCAGAAGTGGTGTCGATGGTGACAACCCAACCAGACACTGTCGATCACATCCTGCTGGCAGAGGATTTCAAATTCCCTGTCTGCTCGTATGGACTGATAGAGGACATGCCACAGGTGACGCTGACCGTGGAGACCCGTGTTTCCAGTTCACAGCTGAGAAACAACACCCACACGCGAACCATGCGAATAGACTGTATTCTCCTGAAGCCACATCAGGAATAACCTATCATTAAAAATTAACAATGACGAAGATGAAAATCAAGAATATCACATCCGCAAGCAGATGGCCACGCCTGCAGTCGATGGTCAATTGCCAATTGTTGATTGCTATGGGCTTTATGATGGCCATTCCGAACCAAGCGTCGGCACAGTATGACGAAGAGACGGAAGGCAAGGAGAACACGGTCAAAGCCATCGTGCAGAAAAAGAAGCAATACGAGACCCGAGTCATCAAAGGCCGTGTGCTCGATGCCACCACCCACAATCCCATCAGCGGCAGCATCGTCGCAGCTGACGGTGTGGAAGGCTATAGTACCCTGACTTCTGATGATGGAACCTACGAGTTGAAGGTTCCCGTCTTCTCCACCTCCATCTATGTCGTCTCACCCGACCACAACCCCATCAGGGCCGGTTTGATGAGTGACGAGGTGCAGAACGATGTCTGCCTCTACCCCACCACTTTTGAGGCAGAGTATGCCAAGGAGACCAATGTGCGTAACGACAAGACCGCCAAGGACTTCAAATATACGAATGCCGTCAACATTAAAGAAGAGGTGCAGAAACAATTAAGCGGTCAGGCCTATACCGTCAGCAGAAGCGGTATGCCGGGCATTGGCAGCGTGATGTTTGTGCAAGGCCTCAACTCCCTTAACGTGAACGCACAGCCTCTGGTCATCGTCGATGACGTCATCATTGACCAGCAATACAACCGTGTGCTTCTCCATGACGGTTTCTACAACGACATACTCTCCAACATCAACCCGTCGGACATCGAGAGTGTCACTATTGTGCGCAACGGTACCGCCCTCTATGGAGCCAAGGGAGCCAATGGCGTAGTGCTGATCAACACCAAGCGCAACAAGTCGATGGCCACCCGTATTACGGCCAACGTATCGGCAGGCGTCACCTTCGAGCCGAAATACATCTCCGTGATGGATGCCGGCCAGTACAGGAGCTATGCTTCTGAACTTCTGAAGACCACCAGCACTACCCGCCGCGACTTCAAGTTCCTCAACGAGGATCCTGATTACTACTATTACACGCAGTATCATCAGAACACCGACTGGAAGGACTTGGTGTACCACACCGCCATGACCCAGAACTACGGCATCAATGTGTCGGGAGGTGACAATATCGCCAACTACAACCTCTCTGTGGGTTATGTCAATCAGGCCAGCAACCTGAAATACAATGACATGGGACGCATCAACATCCGCTTCAACACAGATATCCGCCTGCTCAAGCGACTGGACATCCGTTTCGACGCCTCCTTTGCCAACACCACCCGCAACATCCGTAACGATGGTGCCCCAGAGAGTTACGACGAAGGAACACCGACCAGTCCGTCATTCCTGGCCTACGTGAAGAGCCCGTTCCTCAGTCCCTACAGTTACGGCCGTGGCGTGCTGAGCAAGACCCACTACGATATCGTGCAGGAGGACTACCTCTCTGAGGCCCTTGCCAACTACACCGACTACAACTGGCGTCTTGGCAACCCTGCCGCCATCAATGAGTATTCGGATGCAGAGAACAAGAACCATTTCGAGAACTCGATGCTGAACCTCACCGTCACGCCGAAGTGGACCTTCAACTCGCATCTCTCGCTGCAAGAGCACTTCAGCTACAACCTGGTCAACACCAATGAGATGTTCTACATCCCCATCAATGGTACCCCGAACTACTACGTCAGCAGCATCGGCGACACCCGTCAGAACGAGGTGCGCTCCCTCGCTTCCAAGCAGAACAGCGTGATGAGTGACACCCGTCTCAACTGGAACAACCGTTTCGGTGCCCACGAGGTCAGTTTCTTCGGCGGCGTCCGCATCAACTGGGAGAGCTACACCATGAACTCTCAGTTGGGCTACAACACCGGTAACGACAAGACTCCGTTTATGAGCAGCTCGCTCAGCAACACGAAAGATGTGGGAACCAACGACAACTGGAACTCACTGGCATGGTATGCACAGGCCGTCTACAATTACCGCAACCGCTATTTCGTGCAGGGGAACCTCGCTTTGGAGGGGTCGTCCCGCTTCGGACAGGAAGGCGGCGACATCAACATGTTTGACTCAGCATGGGGATTGTTCCCGGGTGTGCAGGCATCATGGGTGCTGAGCAACGAGTCATGGATGGCCAATGTGAGAGGCATCAACTACCTGAAACTCACTGCCGGATACGACATCACCGGAAACGATGACATCGACTACTATGTGGCCCGCAGTTTCTTCCGTGCCCAACAATACATGCACTCCATCTCAGGACTCTCTCTGGAAGGCATTGGCAACACCAAGATCCAGTGGGAGAGCACCGGTCGTTTCAATGTCGGACTGGAGGGCAGCCTGCTCAACAACCGTGTCAGTTTCTCGGTCAACTACTTCAACAGCCACACCTCCAACCTTCTGATGCAACAGTCGCTGGGCTACCTCTCCGGCCTTGATCAGAACTGGAACAACAGCGGCAAGCTCGAGAACCAAGGTTTCGACGTGAGCGCCAACTTCAAGCTCCTTGCCCTGAAAGACTGGCAATGGCAGTTGGGTGCAAGCATCGGCCATTACAAGAACAAGATCACCCAACTGGCAGACAACGCATCCTACATCGACAACAATGTCTACGGAGCCACCATCAGGACCCAGGTGGGCAACGCAGCCAACCTGTTCTATGGCTACAAGACCGACGGAGTGCTTGCCACCACGGATGCAGCCAAAGCCGCCAACCTTTATATCTTGGGCAGCAATGGTGTGGACCATAACTACTTCACCGCAGGTGACATGAAGTTTGTCGACATCGACAACAATGGTATCATCAACGAGAAAGACCAGGATATCATCGGTGATCCCAATCCCGATTTCTACGGCAACCTCTTCACGACGCTCAACTGGAAGCGCCTGAGGCTCGACGTGAGATTCAACTACTGCGTGGGCAATGATGTCTACAACTACATGCGCCAGCAATTGGAGAGCGGAACCCGCTTCATGAATCAGACGACAGCCCTCACCCGCCGCTGGCAGGTGGAAGGTCAGCAGACTGATATCCCCAAGGTCACGTTCCAGGATCCGATGGGCAACTCACGGTTCAGCGACCGCTGGATAGAGGATGGCAGCTACCTGCGCCTGAAGACGGTGACCCTGAGCTATGAACTGCCGTTGAAGAACCAGTACATCCAAGGTCTGGAATTCTGGATCCAGGGCAACAACCTGTTTACCCTGACCAAGTATCTGGGTTCAGACCCCGAGTTCACCATGACATCATCTGTGATTGGCCAAGGCATCGACCTAGGCCGTCTCCCTCAGAGCCGTTCCATCGTGGCAGGTATGAAGATCAACCTCTAAGTTAAAGATTAAAAAGAAAAAGATTATGAAAAAAATCAGTATATTCATCAGTGCTGTCATCGTGGCATCCGGATTCTGCGGCTGTTCAGATTTCTTTGATCAGGAGTCCGACCATGTGATCTACTCTGAGAACCATGATCTCAACAATGCCTCCGACACGATATACAGCATGACCGGTATCCTCCACAAGCTCCAAGCCCTCGCCGACCGCACCATCCTGCTCGGTGAGGTAAGAGGAGACCTGGTCGACATCACCAACACTGCCAGCAGCGACCTCCGCGACTTGTCGTTGTTCAGTGTGGGTGATAACAACATGTATAATGCTCCCCGTGACTATTACGCTGTGATCAACAACTGCAACTTCTTCATCGCACATGCTGATACGGCCAAGAAGAACAACCGCAATGAGTATATCTTCATGAAGGAGTATGCCGCGATCAAGGCTATCCGTGCATGGACTTATCTTCAGTTGGTCACCAATTACGGCAAGGTGCCCTTTGTGGTTGATCCTATCCTGACCAAGGAGCAATCAGAGCTCGACTATCCCCGTTATGACATCCAAGCCATCTGCGAGTATTTCATCAACGACCTGTTGCCATTGGCAGAGAAGTATGGCCGGCAGTATCCGGGATACGGCACCATCCGCAGCACCGACTCCCGCTTCTTCTACTTCCCGATCAACATTGTCCTGGGTGATTTGTACCTATGGGCAGGAAGTGCATCGGGCAATGTGGAGTACTACAAGCAGTCGGCCTTGCGCTATTACAAATACATCTCCGAGCGTAATGGCGACAACTCCACCTACCCCACGGGTAGTGCACGCTGCTATTGGCCATCCAACAGCACGACCTGGACTTCCGCCTCCACCGCTGCGTGGACAAGGCTGATGCTCTCCGAGGATTATCGGGATGAGGAGCTGATCACCATGATTCCCTGCGACTCCATCCGAGCCGAGGGTAACTACAGTGAGCTGATCAACATCTTCAACTCCCGTTATGACAATGACTACAAAGTCAGCCTCAACCCGTCTGTCAGGGTCGAAGAGATCTCCACGGCCCAGGACTATTGCAACGTGAGTGGTAGCGGTTCGACAGTGACTTACGCCCCCAAGGGACTGGAAGACCACATGTCGGGCGACCTTCGATTGAGTGCAGTCTGGTATCAGGGATACACCATCAACCGCAACACCCGTGAGCGTGTGGAATACCAGTCTATTGAGAAATACTCCAGCCGCAACGTGCATATTTACCGTCGCCAGATGGTGTATTTGCGCATGGCCGAGGCCCTCAACATGGCAGGATACCCACGCATGGCCTTCCAGATTCTGTCACAAGGTCTGAACAATGTGGTGCTCCGGGACGAGGTATATCCTTATTACAGCCAGAGCGATTCCCTGTTCATCAGCCAGTTTGACTTCCCCGAGTCGAGGTATATCGTCATGAATGCCGAGGATGCCGCATCTGAACAGGGCCGCAGCAACTACAACACAATCGGTCTCCATACTCATGGTTCAGGATTCACTCCGTTGAACGAGTTCTATCAGCTGCCCGTCGACACGACCAAGACTGAGGCTGAGATGACCCCGATTTTCCAATCCTACGTTGACAAGCTCATCATCGACGAGAGTGCCTTGGAGTTTGCTTTTGAGGGAACCCGTTATTATGATTTGATGCGATATGCCCTGCGCCAGCCCAACCCTGGTCAGACATTCGCCAATCTGATTTATGCCCGACGTGGTGAGGAGAACCGTGATATCATGAAGAGTGAGATCAAGCTCGACCTCACCAACCAGGACAACTGGTTCCTGAAATGGACAGGAATGAATTAAGGTGTGATCCCCCAATAGTCTTCCTATAACAACTGCTGATCGGCCATGTCTGAAGGTTCAGACATGGCCGATCTCTCATTGAATATAAAAGGAAACTAAGTCATCCTCTGACGCACAGCCTCAAAAAGGAGGATCGCTGCGCTCACCGAGACATTGAGCGAATCCAACTGTCCCTGCATCGGTATACGGATATGCGCATCAGCTGCATCCCTCCAAATCTGTGTAAGTCCGGTAGACTCCGTCCCCATGACAATGGCTGTGCCCACACGCATGTCGGTGTCGTAATAAGGTTTGGAGTCCTGCAACTGGGCCGTCAGGATCCTGACAGACCTTTTTTTCAGGAACTCGATGCAAGCCTCTGACGTACAAGCTACGCAAGGAACGGTAAACACAGCCCCGATGCTGCTACGGATGAGATTGGGGTTATACAAGTCGGTGAGCGGGTCGCACACCATCACGGCATCTGCCGCTGCAGCATCAGCACTCCGCAACACAGCGCCAAGATTTCCGGGTTTCTCCACCCTCTCCAAGACAATGATCAACGGATCGTTTTTCAATTGCAGATCCTTGAGTCTCAAATACCTGGACTTCATGACAGCCATGACGCCCTCCGTTCCGCCACGATAAGCCATTTTATCGTAGACTTCAGGAGAAACTTCCAGTATTTGCGCCGTTTCAGACAAGTTGCAAATTTCCCTCCATTCCGCCTGCCCGCGCTCAAGAATCAAGCTACTGCATACAAACAAGGTATCAGCTGTAAAACCTGCATGCAGACAATGGAGGATTTCCCTTCGCCCCTCCACCACAAATAGTCCGGACTTACGACGTTCTGAAGATTTCTGCTGCAATTCGAGCACAAATTTCACCCTCGGGTTCCTGACGCTGGTAATCACATTATCAATCATGCTTGCAAAGTTAGTGCAATTTTTCGACACAACGGGAGGAAAAGACGTATATTTCTTTTCCCGGTAATCCAAAAAATCATTACCTTTGCATATCCCAACGTGAGGATAACAGGTTATCATCCCCCAAGAACATGGCAAAAGACAAAATCGCATACGTTTGCTCCAACTGCGGACAGGAATCACCAAAATGGATCGGCAAATGTCCTGCATGTGGACAATGGAACACCTTCAAGGAAATACGTGTGAGCAACGACACTGGCAGCATGGCCGCCAGATCGGCAGCCACGTCACTCCGATCGTCCCTTGAAGGCAAAGCCCGTCCTCTCCCCCTCCGCCAGATCTCCACACAAGAGGCACCCCGCATGGACATGAACGACAGCGAGCTCAACCGTGTGCTGGGTGGCGGTTTGGTACCCGGCTCCATCATCCTCCTTGGCGGCGAACCAGGAATCGGCAAGAGCACACTGACTCTTCAGACCATCCTCAACATGCCCGGGCGTCGCATTCTCTATGTCAGTGGTGAGGAGAGTGCCCAGCAGCTCAAGATGCGCGCCGACCGCATCGGGAAAGGCGACATCGAACATGTCATGATCCTCTGCGAGACCTCCTTGGAGAACATTTTCGCCCAAATCAAGGAGACCAAGCCAGAACTCGTGATCATCGACTCCATCCAAACCATCTCGACCGAGGAAGTGGAGAGTTCACCCGGCAGTCTTTCACAAGTACGTGAATGCGCCGCTGCCCTCCTGCGGTTCTCCAAGTCGAGCGGCATTCCCGTCATCCTGATCGGCCACATCACCAAGGAAGGTACCCTGGCTGGTCCCAAGATCCTTGAGCATATCGTCGACACGGTGATCCAGTTTGAGGGCGACCAGCACTACATGTACCGAATTCTCCGCTCCATCAAGAACCGTTTTGGAAACACCAGCGAACTGGGCATCTACGAGATGCAGCAAAATGGTCTGAGAGCTGTCAGCAATCCTTCTGAACTGCTGCTGACCCAAGACCACGAAGGACTCTCCGGCATAGCCATCACCGCCGCGATAGAAGGCATCCGGCCGTTCCTCCTCGAGACACAAGCGCTGGTATCGACGGCAGCTTACGGCACCCCTCAACGTTCGGCCACAGGTTTTGACCACCGCCGACTCAACATGCTGCTTGCCGTATTGGAGAAGCGGGTAGGTTTCAAGCTCATCCAGAAGGATGTGTTTGTCAACATCGCCGGTGGACTTCGAGTCACAGACATGGCCATGGATCTCAGCATCATCGCCGCGGTTTTGTCAAGCAATGTCGACACAGCCATCGAACCCGGCTGGTGCATGGCCGGCGAGGTGGGCTTGAGCGGTGAGGTGCGCCCCGTCAGCCGGATAGAGCAACGTATCGCTGAAGCCGAGAAACTTGGATTCAGCCATATCATCATCCCCAAATACAACCTCAACGGTCTGAACCGAGGCAAATATGCCATTCAAATCCATCCCGTAAGGAAGGTAGAGGAAGCACTGCGAGAGTTGTTTGGATAGAAATCAAGCATCATTCAAAACACAAACCATAACATGATCAAACTTCAAAAAAAAGCACTATTATCTTTAGGTCTTTTGTTGACCTGCATGAATGCAATAGCAATAGATTTCACCACATCGGGTGAAGGAAACACGTATAATCTCGAAAAGCTATCCCTTATCGAAAGAAGTGGCGTGAGTAAGAACGGCGATCAGTATGTGATCGACGGCACCATCACAATCGCCGGCACCGATTCGTTCAAGATCGACGAAGGTGTCATTGTGGAATTCTGCGACGGTGCCGAACTGATCCTGCAAGGCCCGGCCGACCTGCGCGCGATGAATTCCCGTACACGTCTGACCCGCCATGACGATATCTCATACTGCTATGGCATAAACGTGCAGTCGCCAGCCATGATCGAAGTAGCCAACCTCGATTTCGAATATGTGGGGCTGCGAGGCAACACCTCAGTAGGCATGAATGTGCGCAATTGCTCATTCACCCGTCACAACGGCAATGCCTCAGGTGCCCTGTTTCTTGGAGGCAGCGGTGCCGTCTTCCAAGTCGAAGGGTGCCATTTTGAATTCTGTCAGAAAGCCGCCATTGGAGGCGCAGCCAACTATTTCTGTCCAGTCACCATCAACAACTGCTCATTCGTCAAAAATTCCCAAGCCAACGGCAACATACCGCAGCTCAATCTGACCTCAGCTTCCGACATCACGATCAGCAACTGCACCGTGGAAGGAGACAGCACCCTCAACATGGTCGGCGGCATCGCCATCTCCAATTTCTACGGCTACGACGGTCAACATGTGAAAATCAGCGGATGCACCATTCGTGACAACCGATACGGCATCACCACACTTGGCGTGATGGATGTGAGGATCACCGACAACATGATCATCAACAATCATTTCGAGACCAACCCCAACAACGGCGGCAGCGGCATCAGCCTCTATGACCCCTACATGAAACAAAGGGCTTATATCGCAGGCAACCACATCGAAAAAAACCTCTGGGGCATCACGGTTATCGGTTGCGGATATGTGGACCTTGGAACACTCACCGCCTGGGATGCTGACACTGATTACAGTCCCGGCAACAACGTCTTCAAGGACAATGGTTTTGAAGGTGCGCTCTACGACCTTTACAACAATTCCACCAACCCCATCTTCGCACAAGGAAATATCTGGAATGTCGATATCCAGGACGAGGAGCACATCGAGGAAGTCATTTTCCACAAGCACGATAACGAAGCCCTTGGAGAGGTGTTTTTCATGCCTGCAGGTAACCCGGATGGCATTGTTTCTCCACAGCGGCACCAACAATCCGACGGCACCATCTACCACATCACCGGCCTGAAAGCCAGAGCCAATGGAGCACTTCCCCATGGTATCTATATCATCAACGGCAAAAAAGTCGTGAAATGAAGACGTTTCTCTCACTGGCAGTCTTTCTGATGACCTGCGCATTCTCATGTCCCGCTCAGAGGATCATCACCAGTCATCGCCACCTGCACGACGGCGACCTGCTTTTCGTGACCGTGGAACAGGAGACCCCCATCACGGAGGTAACCCGTCAGGGTACCCAACTGCGAATCGATCATGTCGGCATCTATCACCTTCATGATGGCAAGCCCATGGTCATCGAAGCCAATTATGCCGGAGTGGTCGAGACCACATTAGAGCAATTCACAAAAAGCGCAGGAAAAATCCTCGTAGGAAGAGTCAAGCCTCAGCCCGACATTCTCAAGACCCTGCACAATGCCCATCAGCATCTCGGCAAACCCTACGATTTCATCTACATGCCCTCCAGCGACGCTGTATATTGCAGCGAGCTGGTCACGCTGTCGTATGTCGACAAAAAGGGAAAGGCTGTTTTCGGTCCGGTTCCGATGTCCTTTCATAACGATAAAGGAGAGATCACCGCATATTGGAAAGACTACTACTCCCGGCGTGGCCTTGATGTGCCTGAAGGTGTCGGAGGAAGCAATCCCAGCGAATTGTCGAGACGGAAGGCCGTAAAGATCAAGTATATCCTCTCACAATTTGCAAAGTAGAGTTTGCATAATGCAGCAGTGCCTGTGAAAAAACATAAAAAATAGAAGACAAGAGTCGGGTAATTTCGTGAAAATTAGTAATTTTGCACAAAGAAAAATCAACCACATTCGTAATACATTTATTAATATGAAAATTGATCAATTCAACTTTGCCGGCAAGAAGGCAATCGTACGCGTGGACTTCAATGTTCCCCTGGATGAAAATGGTAAGATAACCGACGACACCCGCATCCGCGGTGCTCTCCCTACTCTGAAGAAGATACTTGCTGATGGTGGCGCACTCATCATCATGTCACACATGGGTAAACCCAAAGGCAAGGTCAATCCCAAGTTCTCCCTCGGACAGATTGTTGACGCAGTGTCAGCCGCTCTGGGTACAGAAGTGAAATTCGCCCCTGACTGCGCCAAAGCAAAGGAAGCCGCCGACGCATTGAAGGCAGGCGAGGTGCTGCTGCTGGAGAACCTCCGCTTCTATCCTGAGGAGGAAGGCAAACCCGTGGGTATCGACAAGGCAGATCCTGCCTACGACGAGGCCAAGAAAGCCATGAAGGCCAGCCAGAAGGAATTCGCCAAGACACTTGCCAGCTATGCCGACTGCTATGTGATGGACGCTTTTGGCACTGCCCACCGCAAGCACGCCTCCACAGCTGTGATCGATGAGTACTTCGACAAAGACCACAAGATGCTGGGCTACCTGATGGAGAAAGAGGTCAACGCCGTAGACAATGTTCTGGGCAACATCAAGCGCCCGTTTACCGCTATTATGGGTGGTTCCAAGGTATCTACCAAGATCGGAATCATCGAGAACCTTCTGGGCAAGGTCGACAACCTGATTCTCTGTGGTGGTATGACTTACACCTTCGCCAAGGCTCAGGGTGGCAAGATCGGCAACTCCATCTGCGAGGATGACAAGCTGGATGTCGCTCTCGATGTCATCAAGAAAGCCAAGGAGAATGGAGTGAATCTCGTCCTCGGCACCGACTGCATCGCAGCAGATGCTTTCGCCAACGATGCCAACACACAGGTCTGCGCTGCCAACAACATCCCCGATGGATGGGAAGGTCTGGATGCAGGTCCTGAGACCCGCAAGGCATTCGCCGAAGCCATCAAGGATGCCAAGACCATTCTGTGGAACGGTCCCGCCGGCGTATTTGAGTTTGACAATTTCATCGGCGGTTCGAAAGCCATTGCCGACGCCATCGCTGAAGCTACAGCCAAGGGAGCTTTCTCACTGATTGGTGGTGGTGACTCCGTGGCTTGCATCAACAAGTTTGGCATGGCCGACCAAGTGAGCTATATCTCCACAGGTGGTGGTGCTCTTCTCGAGGCTATCGAGGGCAAGGTGCTCCCCGGTGTGGCAGCCATCGAGGCTTGATCCACTTGATCTGCCTATATTTTTCAACTGACGAGGGCGTTCTTCTCTTCGGAAGAACGCCCTCGCATTTTGACTTGCAGAGATTCAGAAGAATTACTTCTTGAACAGCCGTTTGTAGAGTCCCTCGAATCCGGCACAGTGACGGGCCTCGTCCTTTGCCATTTCATGCACAGTGTCATGTGTGGCATCCATACCTGCTTTCTTGGCATTACGTGCAATACGGAACTTGTCCTCGCAAGCACCGCGCTCAGCGGCGATACGCGCCTCAAGATTGCTCTTGGTGTCACCCAGGACATCCCCCAGCAGTTCGGCAAATCTCGAAGCATGGTCTGCCTCCTCAAAGGCATAACGTTTGAAAGCCTCAGCCACCTCAGGATACCCTTCACGGTCGGCCTGACGGCTCATGGCAAGATACATGCCCACTTCGCCACACTCTCCATTGAAGTGATTGATCAAGTCTTTGATCATCTCCTCGTCAGCACCCTCTTTGCGAGCAGCACCAAGTTCGTGAACCGTAGCGAAAGGCTGTTCCTCGCCCTCTACGATCTCATTGAACTTTGATGCAGGAGCCTTGCAAATCGGACATTTCTCAGGAGCTTCAGTACCTTCATGGATATAACCGCAAACTGTACAAATAAATTTTTTCTTCATAGTGTTGTGTGTGTTAAAAGATTAAAATAATAAGATGTTTTTGCAAATATAGCAAAAGAATCCCCCATTTCCAAATTTTTTCATGAATTTATTTTGGACGTGCACTTTTCATTTTCACATTTCAACTTTGTTGTTTGACGAAAAACCATGTTGTGATACAAATCAAAAGGAAACGGAAACATCATAAGAGGAAGACTTGGTGTTTTCTTTGTAAATTTGCACGAACAATCACTGTAACCCTACATTATGAAACGCCAAACATTGCAACAGACGACCCTTCGTCTTTTCACACTCAGCCTGATGTCTTTCGCTCTATTGTCTGCGAAAGCCCAAAATCCATTCGTACAGACCTGGTGCACCAGCGACCCTGCTCCCATGGTGCACGACGGACGGATGTATGTCTATACGGGACACGACGAGGACGGTGCCGACTTTTTCTGGATGCAGGAGTGGCGTGTCTACTCCACCGACGACATGGTCAACTGGACCGACCACGGTTCCCCCCTCGCCTTGGAAGATTTCTCCTGGGCCGACGACCGTGCATGGGCCAGTCAATGCATCGAGCGTGACGGCCATTTCTATTGGTACATCTGCGCCCACTCCAAGCGCTCCAAAGGCATGGCCATCGGTGTGGCGGTAGGCGATTCCCCCACAGGACCTTTCCGCGACGCTTTGGGAAAGCCATTGTTTGAGAATGGCAGTTGGGATCACATCGACCCCACCGTGTTCATCGACGATGACGGTCAAGCCTGGTTGATGTGGGGTAATCCCCGGGTATACTATCTGAAGCTCAACCGTGACATGGTGTCGTATGAAGGAGAAGTGGGTATGCTACCCATGACCGAGGAAGCCTTCGGATCGCCGGCCATGAACGAACGTGAGCAAGGCAAGTCCTACAAGGACAGTTATGTAGAAGGTCCTTGGCTCACCAAGCGCAACGGCAAATACCAGTTGCTCTATGCCGCTGGCGGCGTGCCAGAGCACATCTCCTACAGCACAGCCCCCGCCCCCACCGGCCCTTGGACCTATGCGGGGCAGATCATGCCTCTCTCCGATACAGGTTCCTTTACCAATCACTGCGGTGTAGCTGACTACAAAGGACACAGCTATTTCTTCTACCACACAGGGAAATTGCCCGGCGGCGGTGGATTCGGCAGAAGCGTGGCAGTGGAGGAGTTCAAATACAACCCCGACGGCTCCATCCCCACCATTCTCCCGACAGACAAAGGAGTGAGCCCCATTGCCACATTCTCTCCCTTCCGCAAGGTAGAGGCTGAGACCATGGCCTTCTCCAAAGGAGTAAAAACCGAGCAGAATGCAGAGACCGGAGTCTATGTATCGGATATCCACAATGGAGACTACATCAAACTTCAGGCAGTGGATTTCGGCCAACGGATTCCCCGCACTTTCACGGCAAGAGTGGCCAGTGCCCTCCGTGGTGGAGCCATAGAACTTCATATCGACAGCGTCGCCGGACAGCAGTTGGTGAGACTTGACGTTCCCGGCACAGGAGGTTGGGAACAGTGGACCACATTGACAGCCGACCTCACCACCTACACAACCGGAGTACACGACCTCTATCTCGTCTTCACAGGCAGGAAAGGCCCCAAACTCTTCAATCTCGACTGGTGGGAAATCCGTGGTATGGAACAATGCAACATGCCCCTCTTCCAAACGAAATACACCGCAGACCCCTCACCCCTGTTGGTAGGCGACACCCTGTTCCTCTACACCTCTCACGATGCCTCGCCCGAGGACATCCCCGACCCGAACGAGAAGAGCAGTGCCGGTTTCTTCATGTACGACTGGCTGCTGTGGTCGACCACTGACATGGTCAACTGGACAGAGCACGGCGCCGTGGCATCGCTGAAAGACTTCGCATGGCGCAGCCGTGAGAACGGCGGTTGGGCCATCCAGTGTGTGGAGCGCAATGGTAAATACTACTTGTATGCACCTCTTCACGGACATGGCATCGGAGTTTTGGTGTCCGATTCCCCTTACGGCCCCTTCAAGGATCCACTGGGCAAACCTCTGGTGTGGCAAAAGGAGCATTGGGATGACATAGACCCCACCGTCTTCACCGACGACGACGGACAAGCCTATATGTACTGGGGCAATC
>CAMNIN010000008.1 GCA_946540735.1 uncultured Prevotellaceae bacterium
CATATCGCCGTTGGACATATCCTTGAATACGACGGGGCGATAGTTGTCTGGATGGATGCCTTTTTTCATTTTTAAAATTGTTGTGTTATGTTTACTGTATCTGTTTTCACGTTTGGGGTGCAAAATTACACATTTTCCCGCATTCCACAAAATTTTCGCTTGAAAATTTGCATTTTACTCCCCTCCCCTCGAAGGGGAGGAGAGCTGTGAAATGATATTTATGGTTTTTTGCCAATCGACTTTCCGCCGATTTCAGCGTAGGTCACGCTCTTCACGCCGGGCACCTTGAAATAGGTGTCGATATTGCCGTAGAGCAACACCTCCTGGCCCAGGTTTCCAGGATTGTCCTTCAGGTTGAGGCCTGTACGTATATCGCCTACAGGCAATTGCACGGGCATGCAGTTGCTGGCTTTAGTCTCTGATTTTGAAGCGGCGATCAGGAGATTTGTAAGCACCTCGCAACCGTCGGCGGTGAAACGGGCATCCTCCTCATAGGCCTGTCCGTTCACGTACCCCACGATATAGGCTTTCACATAGACACCATTTACGGTTCCGGCAGCGATGGCGGAGGGCACGTCATACGGTTTGTCGTAAGTGCCCATGTCACTTGGTTTGGGGTCGTCGCCAGACCCATCGTCCGAGGTTTTTCCGTTGAGGGAGTAGAGATATGCCTTTCCGGCAACGGTCTCTGGTGTGTTACCACGGTAATTCATCAGCTGGCCATGTATGATGACCTCGTCGCCGACTTTGATGTCAGTCTTTCCAGACTCGTATTTTTTATTACCTAGATATAGTATGCGGTAGCAGTAGAATTCGCCATTCTCTTTGCCATCTTCAGAGATATAGAAGGACGCATTCCCATAGGTGCCTCCATCAGTGAAAGTGCCTTTATCTGCAATACGGGAAATCTTACCTTTTACATAGACATTACCTGTGGTTTCGTAGACCTCATTGCTCGTCCAAGTAAGATTTTTCACAGCAGCTGCTGCGCCTAATGGATTATACGGATCTTCCAGTGTTCCGCTACCCTTGGCATCGCCTGAGGGTTGTGGCGTTTCGCCGCCTTCCGACTTTCCGTTGAGGGAGTAGAGATATGCCTCGTTCTGCTGGGTCTCCGGCTTGTTGCCTCTGAAGTTGATGACTTTGCCACAGACAATCACCTCGTCCTTCTCTTTCAGTAGGTCGCCGCTGGTGTATTTTTTGTTGCCCAGATAGAGCGCACGGTAGACGGTGAACGTGGTGCCTTCAGCGCCTTCCTCGACGATGTCGAAGGTGGCATTGCCAAATTGGGCACCGTAATTTTCGGTGATGGTGGCTACCTTACCTTTGATGTAAACGTCCTTCGGACTTTCCACGTCGGCTCCCAGCGTGTTGATGTAGGCGATGACACCTGCGGGGTTATAGGGATCCTCGAGTGTGCCGCTGCCCTTCGGCGTGCCCGTTTCTCCACCGGGCGTGTCGCTGCCTCCACCCTCGCCATTAAGGGAGTAGATATAGGCCTTGTTTTGGTCGGTCTCCAGCGTGCCGTTGTAATTGGTCACGATACCGCAGATGACGACCTCGTCGCCCACCTGGATCTGCTTGTCGTTCTCGGTCCATTTCTTGTTGCCGAGGAAATAGGCGCGGTAGATGAGGAACGAGTTTTTCTCGCTGCCATCGTCGGAGATGCTGAAAGTGCCGTTTCCGTACTGGCTGGTAAACTCTTCCCTGATGGATGCGATCTTACCTTTGATGTAGATATTCGAGGGACTCTTCTCGCCGCTCTCCAACTGCTGTGCGTAGGCGATGGCGGCTGCCACGTTGTAGGGGTCAGCCACGGTGCCGCTGCCCTTCGGGTCGCCCATCTCAGTCGGTTTGTCGTTGCTGTCGGTGGGGATGTCGAATGGTGCCGGGACATCCTCGCAGCTCGTCAATGTCATGGCTGTCGTAGCCAAGATGAATAAAGAATAAAATAACTTTTTCATGTTTATCTCGTTTTTTTGTTTTTATACTGAAGGATGTCGGTTATTGAGCAGGCTGGATGTCGCCGGTGGTGCGCATCAGGATCTGCCAAGTGTCGCGGTAACGGGTGAAGATGCC
Organism: uncultured Prevotellaceae bacterium; assembly: GCA_946540735.1. Lineage (GTDB taxonomy): Bacteria > Bacteroidota > Bacteroidia > Bacteroidales > Bacteroidaceae > Prevotella. The sequence continues at coordinate 2,080 of CAMNIN010000008.1, forward strand.
CGTCACGTCGACAAGTCCCTGGGGCATCACGTTGCCGGCGAAGTCGGCATAACTGCTTGTGCGGAGTACCAGCCGGCTGCTGCTGATTCCCTTGAAGTTGCGGTTGGCGCAGTTGGCGGTGAGGGTCACGCTTCCGTCGGTGGGTGCATAGACTGCCTTGCCGTCGGCGGCTGAGAGCTGGACGCCTTTCACGGTCATCAGTCGTCCGCAGTTCTCTGTCATGTAGTTGGCATCGGAGAGCCTGTTCAAGTCAAACTCGATGGGGGTGACGCTGCTTGGGTTGGCGGTGCCGATGAGTTTGAAATGAGCGTTCCATATAAAGCGGCTCATGCGGCTCACGTAGGTCGACCCGCTGGCGCTTGTATAAGGCACGCCGATCTCTCCCTGTTGTCCGTAGGCTCCGATGTAGAGCCCCTTGAGGTCGACGAGGATTTCCTGTCCGACGGGCAGGTATCCGAACAATCCGCCTTGGTTGATACAGATGATGAAGGCCGCTGTGCCGTCGTCGATGATGACTTCGTTGTAGATATTGCCTTCGATGTCGTTGCCGACCACCTTACCTTTGATTTTGATGTCATCGGTCACCTCTTTCATACCATTGTTGGCGATGGTGGATTTGAAGGTCTCCTTCAATTGTGCGATGGTGATGACATTGCTCTCGCTGATGCTTGAGTTGCCGTAGGGCGACTCGCTCAGGTCGGGTGCGTCATAGCTGTCGGCCATGCACGAGGCCAGGACGGCCACGGTCATGAGCATGAGTATATTGCTGATGGTTTTCATGTCGATGGTGTTTTTAGAATCTGAATGTCAGGTTGAGCATGCCGTTGATGCCGAATGCGTAGTACTTCTTGGGGTTTCGAGAGAACTTGTAGGCGCGCTGGTTGTTCATCAGGATGTTGTCGCCGTCGGTTTTCACGGTGTAGTCGCTGCGGCTCTGCTCGTAGCCACCGGTGCACAGTTTGGCGTTGTTGAGGATGTTGGTCAGCATCAGGTTGATGGAGAGCTGTCTGCCGTGGCGCAGTCGGAGTGTTTTTCCGATTGACCCGTCGAGCATGAATCCCCCCTTGCCCTTGGCTTGCTCGGGCACGTCGTAGGTCCCGTCGTTGTTGACGCGTCCCATGGTGGTCAGTGTGCCCTGGTAGCGGTAACTGGGCGAGTAGCTCAAGTAGATGCGGTCGTAGTAGTTGCCGTTGAGGTCGATGAACCATCCACCGGAGTGATAGCTGAGGATGAGGCTGGCGGCGGTCAGCGGGGTGCCTGCCTCGCGCATTCCTTTGTTCATGACGATGTCGTCATGATAGGTGGCTTTCGTCGAGTTCATGTAGCGCACTTTGGCGTTATTGGTGTTTTCAGCCTCGCTGATGGTGCCGAGCGCCTTGATGTTGAAAGCGGAGTTCACCTTGAAGTCGATGCCAGCCTCCACGCCGTAGTAACTCTTCTTGATGTCGGTCATCGAGACGTAGGAGAAGGAGTTGATGTCGTCGAAATAGAAGTTCTGCCACTCCGTCACCTTATTCATCATATTATAGTATCCGCTGATATTGATGTGTACCCTGGAGTTCTGGTACTGATAGCCAATCTCGCTGCTGAAGAGTTGCTCGTTCTTGAGGTTGGTGACGAAATCGTTGTTCATCTCAGGCGAGACGAAAGCCGTGGTGATCTGCGGAGCCCGGAGTTCGAAGCCTGCACCGACCATGAAGGCATGTCCGCCACCCAGGTTGGCAGTAGCATTGAACTTGCCACCGCCACTCAGGAAGTGCGCGCTTTCGCTCTTGCCGTAGGAGAAGTCGGCGAACATACCGTTGCGCATGCGTCCTTCACGCTGCATGCCGTCGTAGTTGACTTTGCCGGAGACGCTGTAGTGGAAGATGCTGTAGTCTTGTGTGTAGTTGCCCCACAGCACAGCGCGGCGAGCCAGCAGGTTGTAGTCGTAGCCGAAGCGGTCGTCCTCGCCGATGAGCGCGTTGCGGTGGTTGAGGTCATACTGCACGATGTCTGAGGTGGCGGCGTAGTTGCCCAGCGCATAAGTGTTGATGTTATGGTAGCTGTTGGCTCCGAGCAAGTCGTCCATCGTCTTGTAGTGCATGCCCTTGTTGGACCCGAGCTTCACGCCCAGGTTGAAGCGCGACTTGTTGGTGATCTGTTTCTGGAGTGTGGACGCCAGGGTGAGGTAGAGGTTGTCGTTGTGCTTGGCCTCCACGAAATAAAGTGCGTCGCTGCCCTGAGCGTTGGCATTGCGGTTCGACCAGTAGAGGCGGTCCCAATTGATCTGCCTGTTGGCCCTGCACTCTTTCAGGAAGTTGTAGGCGGTGTTGTAGTCGATCAGGCACTGTGCCGTGCGGTATTGATCGTCGTCGGTGTCCCAGACGTCGAAACTGCTGCTGGGCAGGTTTTTCCAGTAGTCCGGCTGCGGGTTCTCGGCATTGTTGTAGTTGAGGCGGGTGCTCTTATACATGCTGTATTTGCCCAGGAGCGAGGTCACCAGACGTGTGTCGTGGTTGATGTTCCAGTCCCAGGTGAACAAGACCGTAGGGGCGAAGTCATTGACTACGCGTGAGTTGCGCACCTTGCCGTTCTGGTAGCCCCAATAGGGGTTGTACTGGTTGTTGTTGGCTATCCAGTAGCTCTCGTCGGTAGCCGCCCCCTGCGAGGCCCGTTCCGTCGGGTTGCCCCAGGTCATGAGAGAGAGGGAGTGGTCGCCCAACAGCTTCTGCACACCGAAGTAGTAGGAGAGGGAGTTGTAGAAAGTTCCCTCCACGTATCCTCTGTGCGCCCAGCGATAGGCGATGCTTCCGGCGAAGGCCCATCCGTCCTTGCTGATGCCCGAGCCGTAGGTATACATGCCGCGCAGCGTGTAGTTGCGGTTGGCCCCGCTCAGCGAGAGCTTGTTGCCTGCGGCCACCTGCGACGGCCGGAAGTTGTAGTTGTTGCTGCCCCCTAACCCCGTCATGGAGAAGTTGTTGTCCTCGAAAGGCAGCGTGGCGTCGATGTTGCGGGTCAGGTTGTTGATACCACCCACATTGGAGTACCTGAACTGTCCTGACTCGAGGTCGTTCATCGGGGCGCCGTTGACGTAGATGTCGTTGTACTTCTGTCCCAAGGCGCGGTAGCGGAACCTTACAGGCGAGAAGAGGTATCCCACTTCATTGGCGTATACGTTGGTGTTGGAACTGAGGATGGTCACGTTCTGCGACATGTCGTCATCTTCGCCCAACTGCGCCTCGGTGAATGTGAAGGCGGCATCGTCCAACGCACCGGTCTGCTCCAATGAGTCAACCTCTTGCGCGAAGGCAAGAGGGGTGTAGCAGAGCGCAAACACTGCTATTCTGAGCATTTTTTGCATAAGACAATTGTTGTATTAGTGTTTGGATGCAAAGTAACAAAAATATTTTGAAAAAAAAAAGACTTGACGCTTTATTTTTTGATGAATTGTGCGTTTTTATCGATTTATTTTCCGATATTTGCAAAATCAAAGATTTGCCACTTGTCCGCACTTCGCAGGCACGGCTCGACTGCTAACTAAAATCCATGATATATGAAAAGACCGATTCTGTTACTCGCCTTTTTCCTTCTGCTGGCTCTCCATGCGTCGGCACAGAAGAAATACAATGTCTATGGCGTAGGATTCTACAACCAAGAGAACCTGTTTGACACTTGCCACGACGTGGGCAAGAACGATTATGACTTCCTGCCCGACGGTTCCTACAAATGGAACGGGCTTCGCTACAAGAACAAGTTGCACAACATGGCTTATGCGCTGGCCGACTTGGGCACCGACATGCTGCCCATCGGATGCGCCGTCATCGGACTGGCAGAGGTGGAAAACAGCCGTGCGCTCGACGACCTCGTGGCCCAGCCCGAACTGGCCAAGAGGGGCTACAAGTATGTGCATATCGAGGGTCCTGACCGCCGTGGCATCGACTGTGCCATGCTCTACAATCCCTCCCTCTTCACACTGAGGGATGCCGTGCTGGTGCCCTATGTGCCAGAACTGGAGGCCGACAGCACATTCATGACGCGTGGCTACCTCACCGTGACCGGCACCCTGGCCGACGAGACGGTGTCTATCATCGTGTGCCACTGGCCCAGCCGCTTCTCCGGCTCGTTCTACCGCGAGACGGCAGGCAGGCAGGTGCGCGCTGTCAAGGACTCGCTCATGCGCGCCGACCCCAGCCGCAAGGTGATCATCATGGGTGATATGAACGACGATCCGCAGAATGCGAGCATGAAGACCGCATTGGGCGCGAAAGGCGCGATCAAGGATGTGGGACCCGAGGATATGTTCAATCCGTGGTGGAAAGTGCTCGACGGGGGAAAGGGCACCCTGAGCTATCAGGGCAACTGGAACCTCTTCGACCAGATCGTCGTCTCGCCCAACTTGCTCGACCGTGAGGGGTCGAGAGACTACAGCAAACTCACTTACCTGAAATGCCAGATTCAGAACAGGCCTTACCTCTTGCAGGAAGAAGGCCAATACAAGGGCACCCCGAAGCGTACGACGGCCGGCGGTGTGTGGCTCAACGGCTATTCAGATCACCTGCCTACCGTCATCTACCTGATCAAGGAGAAACCGTGATGGCAACCGGCAGCGCACCCGTGGAGCGGCATCCCTGGGAACCCTTCCTGCCCGAGGGCACAAGGGTCATCATGCTGGGGAGTTTCCCGCCTGCCCCGCATCGCTGGTGCATGGATTTTTTCTATCCCAACTTCAACAACGACATGTGGCGGATTTTCGGGCTCTGCCTGCACCACGACCGCGACTGGTTCGTCGACGTGGCGCACCGCACCTACCGCTACGAGCGCATCGTATCGACCCTGAGGCAGTTGGGGGTGGGACTGTATGACACCGCAGTGGCAGTGAGGCGCACCCGCAACACGGCCTCCGACAAAGACTTGGAGGTGGTGGAGGCCACGGATCTCGACCAACTGCTCACCATGGCCCCCTGCTGCGTGGCCGTGGTGACCACCGGGCAGAAGGCCACCGACCTTTTCACCGGGCATTTCGGCATCGCACCGCCCCGGGTGGGAGCCTTCGTGGAGTTCACCTTCGGAGCGCGCACGATCAGACTCTACCGCATGCCAAGCAGCAGCCGGGCCTATCCCATGAAAGTGGAGCGCAAGGCGGAGTTCTACCAACCGCTCTTCGACGAGTTCTTGAAAACAAATCATCAACAATAACCATCATCAATTATGACAATCATTGGTATAGCAGGAGGTACGGGATCGGGAAAGACCACCGTGGTGAAGAAAATCGTCAACGCATTGCCTCCCCACTATGTGGCCGTAGTACCGCTCGACTCTTACTATAACGACACCTCGCATATGACTGACGAGGAGCGCCGTAACATCAATTTCGACCACCCCGATGCCTTCGACTGGAAACTGCTCATCAAGCAGATCAATATGCTGCGCAACGGAGAGGCCATCGAACAGCCCACCTACTCCTATATCCTGAGCAACCGTCTGAAGGAGACCGTGCATGTCAATCCCAAACCCGTGATCATCATCGAGGGAATCATGACGCTGATCAACAAGAAACTGCGCGATCTGATGGACCTCAAGATCTTCGTCGACACCGACAGCGACGAGCGGTTGATCCGCAACATACAGCGTGATGTCGTGGAGCGCGGACGTACGGTCGACATGGTGCTCAGCCGCTACCTGTCGGTGCTCAAGCCGATGCACGAGCAGTTTATCGAACCGACCAAGAAATATGCCGACCTCATCATTCCGCAGGGAGGTGAGAACCTGAAAGGCATCGGCATCCTCTGCAAATACATCGAGGGCCTTGTCCCCTCCCAAGGAATAGAGACCGCTCCATGACCACGCTTCTCCTGGCACGGCATGGCGAGACGGTCGACAATGTCGGTCAGATCATGCAGGGACAGACGCAAGGCCAGCTCACGGCCAACGGCATCGCCCAGGCTCATGCACTGGCCGAGCAGTTGGCCGGCACTGCCATCGACGCCTTTGTGTCGTCAGACCTGAAACGGTCGGTCGACACGTGCGCCATCATCGCCGAAACCCACGGCAAGGACATCGTCACCACGCCGCTCCTGCGGGAGCGCGACTGGGGTGACTTCACCGGCATGTTCATCCCCGATCTCAAGGACAAGGAATGGCCGCCGAATGTGGAGTCGATGCCCCGGCTGAAAGAGCGGGCCAGGCGGTTTCTCGCCTTCATCCGTCAAGAGTTTCCCGACCAGACGGTGCTCGCCGTGGGGCATGGCATCATCAACAAGGCCATCCAGTCGGTGCACTACGACAAACCGATGCACGAGGTGCCACGCATGGCCAATGCCGAAGTGAGGACCTTGATGCTGTGAGAACAAAATAAGAGGGAGCGGGCTTCACGCCTGCTCCCTCTGCGTCATGATAACTAACATTCATTAATAACCATTCCTGAAAAACAATCTTTTACCAAAAAATTTCCAATACCTACATCGCATAATCAGATTGTAGTATGTATACTTGTGTTAGGGGATTATCTTCTTCCACCGAAGCCGCCACCGCTGCGTCCGCCACCGCTGTGGCCACCTCCGCTGTGTCCGCCGCTGAACGATCCGCCGCCACGGCTGCCACCGCTGAACGAACTGCCGCTGCTGCGACTACCACCGCTGAACGAACTGCCACGGCTGCTTGAGCTGCTTGAGCTGCTGAACGAGCGGCTGGGGGTCGATGAAGACCGGCTGCCCATGCTGGATGAGCGCGAGCTGCTCGGAGAGAAGCTGCGTGAGGCAGAACTGCTGTTGTTGCGGCTCGACGAGAAGTTGCGTGAGGGGTTGCTGAAGGTGCCCACGGAGGAGTGAGAGCTGGAAGACCTGCTGCCCACGCTGGAGCTGCTGCTCGGAGCGCTGCCGATCCTTGTGCGCTCACCGCTGTTGCTGCTTGCACCCGGAGTCATGCGTGTGCTGCTCTCACGGTTGGCATTGCCACGGAAGGTCCTTGTGCCTTGGTTGCCGACATTCTCATGGCGCACACCCGAGTTTCCACGTACGGTTGTGGGAGTGTTGCCGTTGCCGAAGCGACTTCCGTTGCCGTTGCCGAAGCGACCGCCGTTGCTATTGTCATGATTGCCATTGCGGTTGCCGTTGTTGTTGCCGAAGTGTCCGCCGTTGATGCCACCGCTGCGGCTTCCGCTGTTGCCATAGTGCCCACCGCCGTTGCCGTGTCCACCGTGTCCGTAGTCGCCGCGATCATAACGGTCGCGCATGCCGTGGTTGTGATGACCGCCACCTCCGCGATGACCGAAGTCACGTCCGTGGTACCAGCTGCGTCCGCCGTTCATTCTCCAACTGTGTCCACCGCGGTATACCGTCCAGAAGTGGGGGCGTCCGAAGTAGAAGAAGTCACGGTAGGGGTAGCGGGCATAGATGCCGAAGTGCCAGTAGCCTGCGTCCCAATAGAGGGGGCGGTAGAAATATCTTGCTGCCAGATAGGCCTCATACTGCCAGTCGAGTAGGATATAGCTCAGGTCCATGTTGCGCTGAGTCCAGTACACACCGTAGAGGTCGGCCTGGGTGTTCACGCTCATCAGGTAGTCGAGGTTCACCTCATAGGCGGCTTCGTACTGCTCTTCGGTCAGGTTGAGCTCGTAAGCCATCTTGTCGGTGAGGAACAATGCCTGCTGCCGGGCCTGCTCGTAACTCATTGCGCTTGCCGAGATGTTGATGCTCAGCAGTGCGATCATGGCTATCAGAATTCTTTTCATCGTCGTATAGTTTTAGTTGTTTTTTTACTTTTGTCTCATTCTCACGATGCAAAGAAACGAACTTTTTCTTACCCCCGAAAAGGATTTTCCCTACTTTGGGAGGGGAAAATCCCTAAAGCTGAAACAGTGCCCTACGACAGGGGTGGAAAACCGTTTTTTCATGTATTGGAATAGTCGGAATAGTCGGAAGTGTCGGAATAGTCGGAAGTGTCGGAAGTGTCGGAAGTTAAAGAAGATTGGCCTTTCGGCCTAAGAAGTTAAGCCGTATACTTCGTTAAAGCCAAGAAAAGCACTAATAAATCGTCTGAATGGTGAACGTGCATTTATCTGATAATGAGATTGCAAATAATTGTTCGGGGCGGATTTGCTGCTCGGCTTTGTTGGGGTGGATTGCTTTGTTCGGGTGGATTTGTCGCTCGGCACCCGAAGGGTGACGCTTGGCTTGTCCAAGAATCCGCCCGCATTGAGTGTAAGCATTTTTAATGCGCTTTTATCGGATTAAAAATCCTGATACTCACAGCATCGGGATTACAAATCCCGATGAACGGAGATGAACGGAGATGAACGGAGATGAACGGTGATGAGCGGTGATGAGCGGTGATGAATGGTGATGAACGGTGGGCGAAGGTGTCCGCCTGGGATGACGCATCCATTCTCTGAGTTGCTCCTATGTGACAAACCTGTGATTCCACGTTTCGAAGAGGATTCAGCTTGTGGAGAACGGCGCTGACAACAAAAACTATCGGAAAGATTTCGTGAAACGCTTGTTTTTTTGTATTTTTGTACCCCAACATATACCGATCCGCTATGCTCCAGATTCGATGCAAGAACAACAACGTGACGAAAAGCTTTCCTGAGGGATGCTCCCTCTTGGATGTCTATCAAGAGTTCGCTCAGGAGATACACCTTCCTTATCCCGTGGTGTCAGCCAAGGTGAACAATGCCTCGCAAGGGCTGAAATTCCGCCTCTTCCAGAACCGTGACGTGGAGTTTCTCGATGCCAGAGAAGGCTCCGGGCACCGCGTCTATGTGCGCTCCCTCTGCTTTGTGCTCTACAAGGCCGTATGCGACGTTTTCCCCGGCAGCAAGCTTTTTATCGAGCACCCACTGTCGCGCGGCTATTACTGCAACCTCAAGCGGCGGGGCAATGAACCCTTCACGGCAGAGGATGTGGACCGCATCAAGGAGCGCATGCAGCAGATTATCAACCTCGACATGCCGTTCCGCCGTTTCGAGGCCACGACGGAGGAGGCCGTGCGCATCTTCGCCGACCGTGGCTTCTCGGATAAGGTGAAACTCACCGAGACCAGTGGCCAGATCTATACCGATTATTATATGCTCGGCGACACCGTGGATTATTACTACGGTCCGCTGGTGCCCTCGGCCGGTTATCTGAAAGTGTGGGGCCTGGAACCCTACGGCGACGGACTCCTGCTGCGCGTACCCGACAAGAAGAATCCGCTCCAACTCGCCGAGAAGATCGACCAGCCCAAGACCTACGAGATGTTTGCCGAGAAAGTGCACTGGGACATCATCATGCGCCTGTCGAATGCCGGCGATGTGAACAAAGCCGTGCTGAAGGGTCGTGCCTCGCAACTGATCCAGGTGAGTGAGGCCCTGCAGGAGAAGAAGATCGTGAAGATCGCCGAGGAGATCGACGCCCGCTTCCGGGCCGAGAAAGACCCCATCCGCCTGGTGCTCATCACCGGTCCGTCGAGTTCGGGCAAGACCACCTTCTGCAAACGGTTGTCGATCCAGCTCCTGGCTTGCGGCCTGCACCCCATCTCCTTCTCCACCGACGACTATTTCGTCAACCGAGTCGACACCCCCAAACTCCCCAACGGACAGTATGACTTCGACAACATCAAGACGGTGGACTGCGCCTTGTTGGAAGACCACCTGCAGCGGCTCATGCATGGTGAGCGCGTGGAGGTGCCGGAATACAATTTCGTCACGGGCAAGCGCGAATACAACGGAAAGAAACTGAAGTTGCAGAACGACAGTGTGCTCATCATCGAAGGCATCCACGCCCTCAATCCCCTGTTGACTGCCAACATCCCCGACAAAGCCAAATTCAAGATCTTCATCTCCGCTCTCACCAGCATCTCCCTCGACGACCACAACTGGATTCCCACCCACGACAACCGTCTGCTCCGCCGCATCATCCGCGACTACAACAAGGGCGCCTACACTGCTGTGGAAACCATCCGGATGTGGCCCAACGTGTGTGAGGCCGAGGAACAGTGGATCCTGCCGTTCCAAGAGACAGCCGATGTGATGTTCAACTCCGCCCTCAACATTGAGTTTGCCGTGCTCCGCACGCACGCCGAGATCATTCTGGCATCTGTGCCGAAAAACTGTCCGGAGTATTCCGAGGCCCATCGGTTGCTGAAGTTCATCCACTATTTCATACCGGTGAGCGACAAGGAGATACCCCCCACCAGCATCATGAGGGAGTTTGTCGGCGGGTCGAGTTTCCAATATTGACGCAAGGCGCAAGTTTTCCCTATCACGACGTGATCAATCGATAAGACATGAGAACTGTTTTCCACATTCTTCTGACCATGACGGTCCTCGCCTTCATCAGCTCATGCGAGATGGAATCCTCGCATGGCGGCGACCTCGATGGCTACTGGCATTTGCAGCGTATCGAAACCACCCAAGGCCATGCTGCTGATTATCAAGACAAAAGAGTGTTCTGGGCCATTCAGGGTCATCTGATCCAGTTGACCGACCGCGACTATCAGCATGCCTTCCTTGTCTCAAGGTATGTCCGTCAGGGTGACTCCCTCATCCTGGAGCATCCTTATATTGACGACCGCAACCACGGCGACCCCGAAATCACCGATCCTGAGATCCTGAGATTCTACGGGCTTCTCCCCGTGTCCTCACGCTATCATATCGAAACCCTCAACAGCGATAGGATGTCGTTGTCGGCCGATACTCTGAGCTTGCATTTCCGCAAGCTATAGCAGATGGTGAAGGAAAACCGCAAGCTATAGCAGATGGTGAAGGAAAAGTAAGAAGGACAAGCCGCTTCCTATTCGAAGATCACGCTGCCGCGACGCCGGATCTTCGCATCGATGATTTGGTTGAAGAGAATGAAAAGAATAATATCGATGATCAAGGTATAAGTCAGGTTGAGGTCGAATGCGAGGGTGATCAATGCGTTGAGGACGGTAAATCCTATGGCCACCGCAATGATGATGCCAAGAGCCTGATGCTGGCTCAATCCCATTCGCATCAGTTTATGATGGATGTGGTTTTTGTCAGCCTGGAAAAGATGCCTGCGGTGGAGGATGCGGAGGATCACCACCCTGACGACATCAAAAGTGGGCACGATGAGCATGGTGATGGAGAGGATCAGTCCGTCTTTATGGAAGGCCATCACATTCTGGTTGACCATGGAGAATTTCACGAACAGGAAGCCCAGGATGAAGCCCAAGGTGAGACTTCCCGAGTCGCCCATGAAGATCTTCCGGTTTTTGGCGGGGTCGCCCAGGATGTTGAAATACAAATAAGGGACGAGCACGCCCATCAATCCTGCGATTAGGATGGAGTAGGTCAATATCCCCTCGCGCATGAAGCAAAGGAGAAATCCGGCAAGAGCCAACAGCGACAATCCACCCGCCAGACCGTCGATGCCGTCGATGAGGTTGATGGCATTGTCGATGAACACGATGATGAAAACCGTCAGTACCGCCCCCGCCAGGAAAGGTATGTTGTGAATGCCCATAAACCCATACAGGTTGTTGATGTATAATCCCGAGAGTGGCATCAGTGTCGCTGCTGCGATCTGCACGACGAATTTGGTCTTGGCACCCAGTCCGATGATATCGTCGACCAGTCCCACGCCATAGATGAGGACCAGGCTGATGAAGAACGTGCAAGTCCAGAGACTGATCGTGACATGCTCCTCACCCGTCATCTTGTCCATCACGACGAGGGCCAACAGGAAGGAAAGCAGCATGCTGGGCATGAAACTGATGCCTCCGAGCCTCGGGATGGCGTTTTTGTGCATCTTGCGCTCGTTGGGGATGTCATAGAGTTTCTTCGCCTGACAGAAATTCATGATCTGCGGGATCATGAAGAAGCCGGCGAAAATGCTGATGACGAAAGTCAGGAAGATTAACAGGTAATGTATGTAACCCATGTCTTTGATGTCTCTTGCTATATATAATAACCCTTTTGCGGCGATATTATTGTCTTTGGCCGCAGATATAATAGAGGTGCCAAGCGACTTTTTGGGGGTTTGTCGGTTTTTTTTTGTGAGTCTGAGGATTATTTGCTAATTTTGCATCCATCATCATGTGGTATGGCGGCAGCCATTTCTTGAATTACTTGACAATGTCATGAGCAGCAAAATCAGTGTCATCACAGTCGTATACAACGATGCGGGCCATATCCGCGAGACCATGGAGAGCTTTTTCGCCCAGACGTGGGAGGAAAAAGAGTATATCGTCATCGATGGAGGCAGCACCGATGGCACCAAGGACATTGTGAGCGCATTCGGCGACAGACTCGCGTTCTGGTGCTCAGAGCCCGATGGCGGCATTTACGATGCGATGAACAAGGGCATCTCGCATGTCACAGGCGACTGGGTGTGCTTCCTCAATTCCGGAGACTCATTTGCCAGCGACGACGCCCTGAGACTTGCCGTCACCTCGCCCGCTGCCGAAACCGCCGACGTGGTGTATGGCAACAGCATAGAGGTCAACGATGGCTTCGAGGTGAGCGTGGAGGCTCCCGCTGATCCCACTGCGATGGAGATGCGCCCCATCTACCGTCATGGTTCTTCCCTCGTCAGGGCCTCTGTGCAGAAATCCCATCCCTTCGACACAAGCCTCTCCGGTCGGTTGGGCTTCGCCCTTGACTGGGAGATGATCTACCGCCTCTTCAAGGAAGGTTTCCGCTTCGCCAAGGCCGATGCCTACATCCAGGCCTATCAGCGTGAGGGAACATCGAACGAGGCCCGCCTCAGCATGCGCTACAACTACCTCATCACCTCACAGGGGAAATTCAACCTCCGCAAATACGTTTTCTATCAGAAGACCAGGCTCATGGTGGCGCTGCAAGGCACTTCGATGGTGAAATGGATGAGAGCCTTCGCCCTCGAATACCTGCCCAATGACATCCTTCCCCATATTCCTTTCTGGACCATCCGCCGCTATGTGCTCCGCAAATTGAAGCTGCAGATCGGGAAGCAGTCTTTCATCATGAAATCCAACTACTTCATCAGTCCCAACCGGCTCCGGATCGGTGACTACAGCCATATCAACCGCGGATGCCTGCTCGATGCCCGTGGCATCATCACCATCGGTGACAACGTGTCGGTCTCGCACAATGTGAGCATCATGACCGGAGGCCACGACATGCAGTCGCCGACGTTCTCGGGCCGTTATCTGCCCATCGTCATCAGCGATTATGTGTGGATCGGGGTGGGGGCGACGATTCTCCAGGGCGTGACCATCGGCCGGGGCGCCGTGGTGTGTGCCGGCGCCGTCGTCACCAAGGATGTGGAAGAATATGCTGTGGTGGCAGGTGTGCCGGCGCGCAAGATCTCAGAGCGCAACCGCGACCTGCGCTACCATTGCATCTGGGACATGCCTTTCACCTGACGGAAGTCAGCGCACCAGCTCATACAGGTCGCCGATGGTCTGCTGCCGTCTGAAATCCGACTCCGACACCTCTTTCCCCAGTTCATTCTTGAAGAAAGTGATCATTTCCAGCCCGCTCAGCGAGGACCATTCGTCCAGGTCGCGGAAACGGGTGTCGATGCCGAAATCGTCATAGTCCTCGATCTCGAGGATATCGGCCATTTTCTCGATGAAAGCTTCTTTTTCCATTCTATTGTTGTTTTTATGTCGAAATGCTGTTGTGCTTGTCGCTTGCAGTCCATCATGTGATGAACCAGCCGGCCGCCGTCACATCGAGTCGTAGATGGCAGCCAACTGTGCCTCGGCAGTGAGGTCCAGGAAATGCTCCCCCTTCACCTTCTCGATGTTGTCGAGCACTTTCACGGCCGGATGTCCTGCGATCATGATATGCTCCCCCTCCTTCATATACGACCTGCTCACCACAGAGCGGTTGGAGACCAGGCATCCCTTGGGCAGGCGTGCCCCACGGGTGATGTGCACACTGTTGCCCACCCAGACGTGGTCGCCGATTTTCACGAACGACGACCGCTTGGTCACGGTGCCGGTCTCCATGTCGCGGAAGAAATGGAAATTGGTGTCATACACTTGGCACCCCCAGGACAAAACGCTGAAATAGCCGAATTCCACTTTCTTGAAACAAGCGATGATCGAGTTGGCACCCACGGCGTTTTCTCCGTGGAAAGTCAGTACGCCATGATCGCCCACCCACAGTTTCACTCCTGATCGCAGGTATACGTTGCCGTGTATCACGATCTTGCCTTGGTTGAACACCACGGAGCGGTTGCTTGCATAGTCTACGGGGGTGTGGTAGAAAGAGAGGCAGAATTGTCCGAAATGCGCTTTCCCGTTGATCTCCATTTTGCCGGAAGTGTCTCTGAGCAGCACATGCCGTCCGACGATGATGGGGAAGTGGAGGGCCTGGCGCACAGGGAGCCATTTGAAGTTGAGATAGAGGGTCTTTATATAATTGATACCCCAGAAATGGCAGGCGATGAAGTGCAGCGCCTGGATGAGTTCTATCTTTTTCAGTCGTTGTCTAAGACTTGTTGCCATGGATGAGATGATTGATGATCAGTGAGAGTTCTTGGTAGGGCCGCAGGTGCAGGAGAGCCGAAGCGCCCAGATAAGCGATGGCGCTGAGTGCTCCAGCGGCTAATAGCGAGTAGAGTTCCCACATCCCCATGCTCTGCACCCACCATGAGATGGGTATGATCAGGGCAGCGCATAAGACGACAGGCATGAGGTCGGAGAGCTGACGGCCTACGGAATAGCCGATGAGTGAGCCGCTGAAGTGCATGTTGAGGAAAAGCACGATGACGTTGTATACCATCTGTCCGATGATGATGCCGATCACCCCGTAGTGTGCGGAGATGATCAGGATGAGGAGCAGTGTGGTCTTCCTGGCGATTTCCAGGTTGAGATAGAGCTTGCCCCTTTTCTTGACGATGATGATGTTGAGATTGATGTTGTGAAGCGGGTAGAACAGTCCCACGATGCACAGCAGCGAGAAATAGAGGATGCATCCGCTCCACTTCGGAGGCAGCAGCAGCGTGAAGATGTCGCGCGACTCCACGGCGAGGTAGATCATGATGGGAGCGAGCACGTAGAACGTGATCTGTATGATTCTCGAGTAAGCCTCGCGGAGCCTGTTGTCATCGTCCTGTATCTTGCTCATCGCCGGGAAGGCCACTTTGGAGACGATTTCCGTGATACTGCTGCTGGGAATCTTGCGCAGTTTGTCGGCTTGCGTGTAAAGCCCAAGTTCACGTACGTTCATTTTCCCGATAATCAGTCCGTAAATGTTGTCGCAGATGGATCCGATCATCGACGAGCCCAGCATGCTCATGGCCAGAGGCAGCACGCTTTCCACCGACGCCCTGGAGAACTTGCGCAAGGGATGCCAGTGGCCGTAGATCCAGAGCAGTGCCATCTTGGTGGTGTGGTAGGTGAGGTTCTGGAACACCAGGGCCCACACGTTTTGCCAGATGAGGGCGAGGTAAAGGCCTATGGCCGCGGAGACCAGGGTGGAGACGATGCCGATGAGCGAGAGCTTGTTGAAATGCAACTCACGCTGCAGTTTGACGTTCTGCACCAGCGACAAGGCACTTAGGGGCAGGATGAGGAATGTCACCCTGGCCACTTCGCCGAGTCGCGGGAGATCATAGATCTCGCCAAGCAGCGGAGCACAGGCGAAAGCCAGCGCATAGAGCAGCAGCGAGATGGTGAGATTGATGTAGAAAACCGACGAATAGTCGAGGTCATGCACCTGTTTCTTCTGGATGAGCGCCGTGCAGAATCCCGAGTCGACGACCACTTGGCAGATGGCGATGAAGATGAGGATGATGCCCATCAGTCCAAACTCCTCAGGAGCCACATAATGAGCGATGACCAGTCCCACGATGGCCTGTATGAAGAGGGCGGAGAAACGCTCCGCTGCGCTCCACATCACTCCAGTCACGGTTTTTTGCTTCAGGTTGTCTCCCATTTGTTCTTTGCTCCCATCAATGGCAGATGAGGAAGTTCAGTTGCTGTTCCCTGATGACACGGTAACCCTCCTCATTCAGGTGGAGATTGTCTTTCTTGAAACATCTCGACAGCTGTTCCCTGTCTACATAACGGAATAAATCGAGAAATGGTATACCCCATTGCTTGCAAATTTCACGTTGGCGGTCCACAAACCTGTTCATGCCGTCTATGCCCTTGTAATTGGCATCCCAGCTCCTCGCACCCCATTTTTTCACCGGCAGACTGGTGAAGAAGAAGATCCTGGCCTCGGGATTGGCTTTCCTGATCGCATCGATGCAGTAGTTGATGCCGCCGCATTGATTCTGGAGTTTGGCGGTGTCATACCCGTCGGCAGCGGTGTAGTCATTCACTTCACCCAGGTATTCTGTTCCCTGCGAGAAATCATTGGTAGAGGTCCACAGCACGAAGATATCGAAATCAGCCTCCGGGTCGTTGAGGATGTTCTTCACCTGGTTCTGCATGTTCTGGAACCCGGATTTCTTGGAGAACCCGGCACCGCTCACTCCTACGTTCTTATAAGTGATCGAGAGTTTGGAAGTCCAGTAGTCAATGGCCGTTTTCGCCTCTTCTGAACAGGCGAACGAGCCCCCTGCCACCACCATCCGCTTGCCATAGAGGTCCGACCAGCTCAGGTCGGTCTTGTCGATCATTGTGGCTTTTTGCGTCACCCCGTCGTAAAAGGTGATTTCGATATAGGAAGTGTGGTCGTCTTCTGCGGGCAGCGATTCGGGCGAGGAGATGAAGGAGATGAGTTGCATCCCCTTGGGCTCCAAGTAGTTCTGTCCGTTGCTCAGTTGAATCTGATAGCGTCCCTCCACCTTTTCGTAGCCCAATACGGCATAGTCCTTCAGCAGTTGGGAAAGGGAATCCCTGTGCTCTTCTATTTTGAGGGCCGCTTCTCCGGAAGAGTCATCGTCATGGCAACTGGTCAGGCCCAAAAGGCAGACCAGCAGGCAGAGCGCAGTTTTAGCAGTGATAAGCCTCATATTCCTGTATTGATGTTTTGGGGGGCAAAGTTACGGAAAGTCGAGCGGAGAACAAAAAGAATCCTTTCTTTTTTTATCCCGAGACGGAGTAACTTCGCCTCGCAGAGGCAAAGTTACGGAAAGTCGAGCGGAGAACAAAGAGAATCCTTTCTTTTTTTATCCCGAGACGTCGCATTGCGGCGTCTCCTGCATAATGTCATGAAATGAAATATCAGAAGGGAGACGCCTCAATGCGACGTCTCTACATACACTTGCGAATGGATTCATCCACTTTTTCCGAGGGCTTGGGGACTCTTGAAAACACAGGGAAGAGGTATTTAGATGGGGAATTATTTGTGGTTAATCAAAAATTGTTGTATTTTTGCATCTGTCATGACATGCCCTTCAGCAAAGCTGGGCAACCGTCAGGAGAAACTCACAAAGCAAAAGAAGATGAACGATAAAAACAGATTCGGTGAGATAGATGTCATAGAACTATTCCGCAAGGTGATGGCAGAGAAACGCCTGCTGTGCATCTACGTCCTGGTATTCATGATCTTGGGAGTCATTGTGGCCCTTTCCAAGCCCAAGGTCTATACCGCGGAAATGACCCTGGCCCCAGAGATGAACAGTGGGGGAGGATTGAGCGGTAGTCTTGGCGACATGGCCTCCTCTTTCGGCATAGATTTCAGCGGCACCAAATCCGTGGATGCCATTTATCCTGAGATCTATCCCACGGTGCTCGCCTCCAATGACTTCATCCTCAAGTTGTTTGATGTCAAGGTGAGACTGATGGAGACCAATGAGAGCAAGTCGTTCACCGATCACCTCATGACCGATACGAAATCGCCATTCTGGGACAAGATGAAGATGTGGCTGATCGGCCTCTTCAAGAAAGAGCCCGCCCCGCAGCAGAAGGGAGGAGAGGCCGACCCCTTCCGGCTCACCAAGCGGCAGAATGATCTCTGCGACATGATCAGAGGCGCCATCACCTGCCTTGTCGACAAGAAGACCAGCGTCATCACCATCGGTTTCTCCGACCAGGATCCTCTGGTGGCTGCCATCATGACCGACACGCTTCAGAACCGGCTCCAGTCGTATATCACCGATTACCGCACGAAGAAGGCGCGCAAAGACCTGGAATACTACACAAAGCTCTATCTCGAGAGCCATGAGCAGTATAAGCAAGCCCAACTGGTCTATGCCTCTTATTCCGACAACAACCAAGACCTGGTGCTTGAGCGCTACCGTGCCAAGCGGGATGAGTTGGAGAATGAGATGCAGCTCAAATACAACCTGTATACGCAGATGGCCTCGCAATACCAGACGGCCAGGGCCAAGGTGCAGGAGTCTACGCCCGCTTTCACCATCATCCAGCGTCCCACCATGCCTTACAAGGCATCGAGCACACCGAGGTCGCTCATTGTCTTCTTCTTCATCATTCTCGGTGTGATGGCAGATGCTTTCTGGGTGATCCTGGGTAGGAAAATGATGTCGGCAAGGAAGCGATGACTTACCCTGTCCCATACCTCATTCTCGTTGCTTTATTGGAGGTGTGCGCATTGATTGTCGCAGCTCCGTCGGCGAGTGGCAGGACAAGGCTCCTGAGCACGGTCGTGGCGGTGGCCTCGTTTTTCCTGTTCTTCGCTTTCAGGGGGTTCATCATGAGCGACTGGATCGTTTACTACCCCTATTTCGTCCATTGCTCGTGGAGTGACATCTATACCTACACCATCGGGTCGGTCGTAGCGTTCGAACCGGGCTATACGATACTCAACCTCGTGTGCCGTTCGGTTTTCGACGACTATTTCTTCTTCCAGTTCGTGGTTTGCCTGATCGACACGGTGCTCCTGCTGCGGTTCCTCCGCCAGCGGGTCGACAACATACCGCTTGCCTTGACACTGTTCGTGGTGTTCAGCGGCTTGAGCATCATCTGCAACCTGATGCGCAATTTCATTGCCATCCTCCTTTTCCTCAATGCCCTGCCTTATCTCGAGGAGCGCAGGCCGCTGCCTTATTTCCTGATGTGTCTGTTGGCTGCCACATTCCACATGACGGCATTGGTTTATATGCCGCTCTACTTCATCCTGCATCGCAGTTTCAGCAAATGGATCTATTTGGGCGTCTTCATCGCCTGTAATGTGGTGTTCCTGGGTAAAATCTCGCTGGTGATGGCCTTGGTGTCGTATTCCGGCCTCGATGAGCAGATGTCGGAGAAAGTGAGGGTTTACACCGAACTCTTCTCAAATGCTTCCGTCCTCTCCATCGGATATCTCGAACGACTGGCCACCGGACTCCTCGTCTTCTGCTACTACGACAGGCTCCGTGAGATCAATCCCCGTAATTCGGTGATCATCAATGCCCTGTTGCTCTATTTCATGGCCTTCTTCCTCTTCAGTGAGTTTGAGACCCTGAGCCAGCGGTCGGGTTATCTTTTCGTTTTCTCCTACTGGGTGATTTGGATAGACCTGATGAAATGCTTCGCCATCGCCAACAACCGGAAGCTTTTCGTCTCATTTGTCATGTTCTACTGCCTGCTGAAAACCTGGAGCATGACCCAACTGCCCGACATGCAATACGACAACGTGCTCACGGGCATGAAATCCTATCAGGAGCGCCTTGTCATCCACAACAAGACCACGAACGACTGAGCTCCGTGAGCAAAGGCGCTAATATCTTGATATGGTCGTTGTTTTGGGGTGGCTTGGTTCATCGGAGTTTGTCGCTCGGCATTTAAAGGGGTGTCTTGGTTCATCGGGATTTGCAATCCCGATGCAATGAGTATAAGGATTTTTAATCCGCTACTTGCATTGCAAAAACTTATGCATTGTTCATCATTTTATGCGGAAATAGCATTGCAAATGCTTATACTTTGTTCATCATTTTTACGCTGAAATCGCATTGCAAATGCTTATACTCAATGCGGGCGGATTACAAATCCGCCCGAACTAAGAGGGGCTAATATTATGATGTGGTCGTTGTTTTGGGGTGGCTTGGTTCATCGGGATTTGTCGCTCGGCATTTAAAGGGGTGTCTTGGTTCATCGGGATTTGCAATCCCGATGCAATGAGTATAAGGATTTTTAATCCGCTAATTGCATTGCAAATGCTTATGATTTGTTCATCATTATTTACGCTGAAATCGCATTACAAATGCTTATACTCAATGCGGGCGGATTACAAATCCGCCCGAACTAAGATTGTTCCTCATTATTTACGCTGAAATCGCATTACAAATGCTTATACTTTGTTCATCATTTTTACGCTGAAATCGCATTGCAAATGCTTATACTCAATGCGGGCGGATTACAAATCCGCCCGAACTGTGGATTCTTGGACAAGCCAAGCGTCACCCTATCGGGTGCCGAGCGGCAAATCCGCCCGAACTGTTGCCCCGAACTGTTGAACAAAAGAATCCGCCAGAGCTAAGATTTGCCTGAAACTACATCAGCGACTCGTAGACCCTGATGTGCTCGGCGGCGCATTTCTCCCAAGAAAACTGCCTCACACGGTGCTGCCCGCGGCGTATGTATTCCTCACGCGTCTGCTGATCCTCAACCATCATCTGCATTTTCTCCGCCATGTCATCGGCTGAGTTGACATCGAAGAACAGTCCGGCATCCCCTGCGATTTCAGGGAAACAACTCGCATTCGACAGCACTACCGGGCACCGACAGCTCCAGGCTTCCAGAATGGGCATGCCGAACCCCTCGTAGATGCTCGGGAAAACGAAACAAAGCGCGTCGCGGTAGAGACGCAGCATCGTCGGTTCATCGGCGGCGACATGCAGGAAGGCATCCTGCAACCCCCGCTTGCCGATCAACTCCCTCTCCTCGGACGAGAACGGTGCAGACGTGCACACGGCCATGATGTCAGGATGACGGGCATGGAGCAGCGAGAAGGCATCGATGAAACGACTGAAGTTCTTGTAGGCCGACCTGCGGCCGACGAACAGCACATAGGGTAGGGGAGTCAAGCGGTCAGCTGGCAGAGCCTGAAGGTCGGGCATCTCTATGCCATGGTAGATGACATGCGTCTTACGCTCATCCACGTCGAAAAGGCGCAACAGATCGTTTCTGGTATTCTCGCTCACACAGATCACGGCATCCGCCCTTTCTATCGACCGCCGTTGCTTCTCTACTATTTCGGGGTGAGGGTCGAAGGTCGAGAGGTTGGCGTCGTGGTAAGTCGTCACCATGGGTTTCCGTCCAAGGTCCTCGAGGCAATAAGTGCCGAAATTGGTTTGGTGGAACACATCGTAGTCGCCTTTTCTGACCATCCACCTGGAGTAGGGACGGTTGAGGCGCTCCATCAGCACCGACTGTCCCCGGAAGTGGTTGCCGCAGGTGCGCAGCAGTCCTTTGGCCCTTGCGTATTCGTTGTTGGAGCACAGACAAGTCGTCCGCCAGACATCCTGCGGAAGCCGGCTGATCATCATGACGAAGTATTTCGGTGCTCCGCCATAGACGAAATCGAATATCTGGTGATCGAAAAGCACTCTCATGGTAGAACCCACCTAAAAAAGATTTCCCTATGTGTCAGGCGCAAAGTTACGAAAGATTTCACACATAATTTCATGGATTCGTTTTTTTTCCCTATTTTTGCATGGATATTCAGAAGATGAGCCAGACAAAGAAGAATGTGATCGGCGTGGTGATGGTGCTGTTCAATCCCAAGCCGGAAGATTTGGACAACGTGCGGCGCGTGGCCAGTCGCTACCGTGGATGCGTGGTCGACAACTCAGCCGTGCCCTCACTCACTGAAGCCCGCATCGCACACATGGACTATGTCGCATTGGGCCGCAACATGGGCATCGCCCATGCCCAGAACGTCGGTATAGAGCGGTTGCTGGCGGATGAAGAAATCACCCATGTCGTCTTCTTCGACCAGGACAGCCGTTTCGACGACGATTATCCCGATGTCATCGTGGGCGAGTTTGAGCGCATCCGCCAGCGGCCGGTACGCCTGGCAGCTCTCGGTCCGACCGTCGTGCGCCTTGGCAGCGGTGATGCCTACCGCTCGGTGATCCACCGCACGCCGAAAGAGGACGACGGCTTCACTTCGCTGACCGAGATCATCTCCTCGGGCAGTTGCATGAGCCGTGAGGCCCTCAACGAGGTAGGACTCAACGACGACCGGCTGTTTATCGATTTCGTCGACTGTGAATGGTGCTGGAGGGCCCGCAGCAAGGGCTTCCTCTGTGGCACGACCTCGCTCGTCACCATCGCCCACAAAGTGGGACAGCGCGAGATCCATATCGGCAGCCATGTGGTCATCATCTCGGCTCCCTTCAGATATTATTACCAATACCGCAACCTCATCTGGCTCTCGGCCCGCAGCTATGTGCCGTGGCGTTTCAAGGTGGCCAAGGGTGTCAAGATGGCCCTCAGGTTTGTCTACTTCCCCTTGTTGGTGAGCGGTGGCAGGACTTGTTGGTGGCAGATGGCCCGTGGCGTGCGCGACGGAATAAAAGGCTTGTTCTGCCAATCGTGAGCCATGCTCGGAAAAACATCGTGAATCAAAAAAAGACACTACCAACTATGATATCAGTATGCTTGGCTTCCTACAATGGTGCGGCGTATATCCGCCAGCAATTGGAAAGCATCATTCCCCAACTTTCGGAGGGCGACGAGATCATCATCTCCGATGATGGGTCGACCGACGGTACCCTCGACGTGGTGGCCGCAATGGAAAGCCCGTTGATCAAGGTGGTGGTTAACCAGGGAGACCACGGCTATACGCCCAATTTCGAGAATGCGCTGCGCCATGCCTCAGGTGATTACATCTTCCTCTCAGACCAGGATGACGTGTGGCGTGCCGACAAGGTTGACGTCTGCCTCAGACATCTGCGTGACGTCGACATGGTGATCGCCGATGCCTCGCTGATCGATGGGGAAGGGAAGGAGATCGGCGGGTCCTACCATGCGATACGCGGTTCCCGTCCAGGCCTGTTGGCCAATCTGGTCAGGTTCTCCTATCTGGGCTGTTTCATGGCATTCCGCCGCCGGGTGCTCGACAGGGCCTTACCGTTCCCCGCCAATCACCGCTACTGCACCCACGACAACTGGCTTGGCATCGTGGCGATGACCTTTTATACGGCCCGGGTCATCGACGACAAACTGATCGGTTATCGGCGGCATGGCGCCAACACCTCCGCCGGTGGACTGAAGAAGACCACGAGTGCATGGTTCAAGATCGCCTACCGTCTGTATCTGCTGCGACATCTGGCAGCCCGGATCAGAATCTGATCTCAAAGATCTTGAACAGGAATTTCAGTACCACAAGAAACTGATTGGTGTAGATGCCGTTTTCGCGGCAGGCCCTCACGTCTTCTTTCACCAGCGTGATGCGGCTGTTGACGTTGCGGGTGCTGAGTCCTCCTGTCCGCATCGTCACGAAATCCATTTTCACATATTCCGCCTTGATCTTGTGCTTGTGGAAAAGCCTGACCATCATCTCGTAGTCCGATCCTATCTGATAGTCGGTGCGGTAGCCGCCGTATCGCTCGTAGCATTCCCGCCGGAGATAGAAAGAAGGGTGGGCGGGCATGAAACCGAAGCGCAGCCAGCGGGGGTGGAAGAAGCGGGAGGAATAATAGCGCACCGTCTTCTCCGGCCGGTCGCTGCTGATGAAATGGATATCGCCGTAGACCGCGTCGATGCGCCGCTCCGGGTCGAGGAAATAAGGCACGATGCGCGTGATGACGTCGTCGCTGGTGAAATAGTCGTCAGAATTGAGTATACCGACGATGTCGCCCGTACACAAGCCGATACCCTTGTTCATCGCATCGTAGATGCCGTTGTCTTTCTCCGACACCCATTTCATCCTCCCCTGGAAGAGAGGTTCATAGTGCTTGATGATGTCGATGGTGTTGTCGGTGGAAGCACCGTTGACGATGACGTATTCGATGTCGCTGTAGTCCTGCCTGAGCACCGACTCGATGGTGTCGGCGATGGTGCTGGCGCTGTTGTAGGCGACGGTGATGATGGATACCTTCATGGTTGGGCTCTTTTCTTCTTGTTGCGTCGCAGCCAGGTGCTGCATCCGGCTGTGGCCACTGCGGCTGCTGCTAAGATAGCCAGTCATATATATTTCTCCTTTTTGAGAAACTGGTCGGCGGTCTGGTTCTCGTCGATGTTCATTTTCTCCCTTTTCACGATGCGCATGAGGTCGTTATAGGTGCCGTTGCCCATCGCCGCCGGTTTGTTGCGCATGTATTGCAGGAAGAGTACCTGCGCCTGCACCAGTTCCACGCGCTTGGTGAGCGCTTCGTCGTTCCTGGCGGCTTTCAGCGCCTTTTTGAGCAGTTTCTTGCTCTTGTTGATGAACCGGCTGCTATAGATCGGGTCGGTGTGCCTGATATCGAACCGGAAGTGGGTGTCCGCCTTCACCTGCGACTGTGCGAGGTCGAAATAGCTCTGGATGGAAGGAGCGGCGGCGCCATAATAGTCTTTGATAAAGATCCTGACCAGCGAGTCAGTGTCCTGGCTGGGGTCCCACATCAGTTTGGCGAGCACCCACTGGCGCAGTTCGGCGAACTCGCTTCCCCGCGTCTGGTATTGTCCTTCCTCCAGCACTCCGATGACGTGGTTGCGCTTGAAAGTGCGCAGGTTGGTGGCCAGCACCTTGAAGTTGGGGAAGGGAGCCAGGTATTGGTAGAATCCCACCACATAGTCCCAGATGTAGATATTGTCGGAGATGCGCCCCCAGGCCCTGAGGTCATCCCTGAAGGACGCGTTCTCGGCCGCGTCGATGGGGTGTCCGAGGCAGCATTCGATGTCGCTCAGCCTGATCACCACGTTGCGTCGCGGTTTGATGCTCATCGGCGGTTTGCGTGTGTATTGATAGGCGAAGGTGCCCACGCATTTTCCCGGGAAGGCCTTCTCCACCTGTTCGGCCACGGTGTTGACAGCCCAGATCATCAGTCCGGAGTGCCCTCCGTAGCGTTTCTCCAGTGCCGAGCAGTTTCTGCACTCACAGAAGAGGTTGTTGTCGTATTGTGAGAGGTCGTAGCACCAGAAATTGGGGTTCTCCTTGATTTTCTGCAGCAGTTTGTCGGTGAGAATGCGGATAACCTGCGGGTTTGACAGGCACAGTTGCCCGTTGTTCACCCGCTTGCCGTTTCTCTGGCTGAAATACTCAGGATGGGTTTTGAAATAGTCTTTGGCACTCACGAATTCCGACATGGAGTGCGCCCCCCAGTAGTATTCCGCCCCTCCCCAGTCGTCGCTGTGCGCCTGACTGCAGTTCTGCAGGTTGTGCACGGCCCATTGCTTGTCGCGCAGGTTCTGGTAGTAGAAGAGTTCGCGGTATTTAAAAGCCGGTTGTTCGGAGTGGTTGAGGTCGGGCAACTCATACTGGCTCATCTTGGGCACTTTGGTGCAGTCAGAGGCATACCAGTGGATGCCCAGTTGGCGTTCCAGGAATGAGAACACCCCGTAGAGCGTACCCCGTCGTGATCCGCCGTAGATGACGAGATGGCCGTCGCTGGTGGTGATCCACGAGAAGCCCTCGTCGCCGTCCTGCGGCTGGGTACGGCCGGTCAGTTTCCTCACCCTGTCGTTGAACCCCACAAAAATGCATTTCCCCGGGTTGTTGAGCTGGTGGCTGATGCGCAGGTTGGCCCCGCTCACCTGTTTCAGGTAGGTCTGCAACTGTGTGGCGGCGGTTTTCTCGGATGCCGGGGCATTGGCGTCGACGACGATGGTGTAAGCCGATTTGCCACCGGAGAAAAGCATCCCGCCAGCCATCATGTTCGTCGACAGCAGGAAACTGGAAGCCAGCGTCAGTATGATACTCCTATAATGCATTATTTCAAGATATTAGCGATAGTGGCGATGATGGCGGCGAATGAACCCACCGAGGTGGCGATGCTCAGTGTCTCTTGCAGCGAGGTCTTGCTGATGGGCTTCGAGGGCACCACGATCTCGCATCCAGGCTGCGGTTTGGCACCATGGTTGACCTTGGCCACCTTGCCGCTCATGTAGATGATATAAGCCTGGCGCTTGCGGGCCTTCGTGCCATAGCCACCCGCCTGGTCGATGTAGTAGCTGACTTTGCGTCCCGCCTCGTAGGCCACGGAGTTGGGATGCATCACCTCGCCGCTGATCTTCACCGTGCCGGTGTATTGTGGCACGATGATGCGGTCGCCCTCGCGCAGCACGATGTCCTCGTCGCTGCCGGGATTGCTCAAGGCCAGGTCGAGCGAGATGCCCACGGGGTAAGTCTCGCCCACCTCGTATTTCTGGAGCGCCTGACTCTGGTTGAGGTTGGCCAGGTTGGCATTGCCGCTCTTGGCGATCTGCTCCTGCAAGTTCATCTCAGCCTGCTCGCGTGCTTTCCTCAGTGCCTCCACGGCGTTCATACGCTCCTCCTGGGTGTATCGGCGCTCCAGGCGGGCACCCCTCACGTAGGCACGGTCGTTGACTCCGCCGGCGGCATTCACAAGGTCGCTCAGGCGCATGTTTTTCGATGAGATGGTATAGGTGCCGGCAAACATCACCTCACCCTCGATCTGCACGTTCTGCAACTTGTTGGTACCAGGGCTCTTGCGCACATACACTTCGTCGTAGGGCATGAGGGTGAAGCCCGGTTCGCCCTCGATCACGAAGCCGTCCTTGAGTTGGAAACTGTAGGTGCGGCTGAGCAGCGAGTCGGTGGTCATGGCACCGGGATTGGTGATGCGGCGCGAGACATCGATTTTCACCGTCGAGGCCGTCTCGGTCAGTCCGCCGGCCTGCAGGATGAAGTCCTCAATGGTCTCGTTGGAGGCATAGCGGTATATGCCGGGGAAGTGCACCTCGCCGTGGATGGTGATGGTCTGCTCCTCCATCATGTCCTGCCGGGTGGGGATGAAGAGCACGTCGTTGGGTTTCAGGTCGATGTCGGCTTTGGTACCGTCGAGGATGCCGTCGATGTCGAGGCGCAGCACCTCCAGGGTGCGGTCGGGCTTCATGCGGTGCATCACGGCATGGGCGGTGAAGGCCTCCTCACGCAGTCCCTCGGCATGTTCGATGAGGGTGCGCACGCTGTTGATCTCGCCCCCCACCTGATACATGCCGGGACGGAACACGGCGCCCTTGATCTCAGCCATGTTGCTGTAGCGGTCGATGATGGAGTCGACGGTGATGGAGTCGCCGTCGACCATGATGAATGACGGCATGTCAAACTCATCCACATTGTAGACCGACTTCTCGCGTCCTGACTTTCGGATCACGCGCACGGATTTCTTGTAGGCGTCGCCGGTGAATCCCCCGGCGTATTTGAGCAGGGCGGCGAGGCTTTCGTTGCGCTTCATCTCGTAGTACATAGGCCGTTTCACCTTGCCGTCGATATACACGAGGCAGTCGTAAGGACCCACCATGATCATGTCGTTGTCCTGCAACCTGACATTGCCGGTCATGCGGCCGTTCTGCAGGTAGTCGTAGATGTCGACCACGGAGAGCAACTGGCTGTTGCGGTAGATGCGGATGTTGCGCAGCGTACCGAGGTCGCTCACGCCACCAGCCATGTAGAGAGCGTGGAACACGCTGGCGAAGGCCGACAGGGTGTAGGTGCCAGGGGCCTTGACATCGCCCACCACATTGACCATGATCGAGCGGGTCTCGCCGACGGTCAGGCGGAGTTTTGAACTCTGGTAGCGTGCCCCGAGTTTCTGCCGGATGGTGGCGTTGGCCTGACTCACCGTCATACCCGCCACATACACAGGCCCATAGCCTTCGATCACCACACGTCCGTCGGGCGACACGGTGCTCTCGATGCTCTTCTGCGAAGCCCCGTAGATATCGATGTATACGGCATCGCCCGGACCGAGCCGGTAGTTCTCTGGCGTGGCGATATTCATATTGGGCTCGAAGGTGAGGTTCTTGTTATTGAAGAGGTCGTGTCCGTAGATCTTTTTCTTCTGCCTTTTGAGCCGTTCCATGAGGTTCTCATACATCGTGATGGTGTCGGCGGGCAACCACTCATTGAGCTCGTCCTGAAACTCCATGAAGTCCTCGTCGTCCTCGTCGAAGGTGCGTCGGGTCACGGCGTC
Organism: uncultured Prevotellaceae bacterium; assembly: GCA_946540735.1. Classification (GTDB taxonomy): domain Bacteria; phylum Bacteroidota; class Bacteroidia; order Bacteroidales; family Bacteroidaceae; genus Prevotella. The sequence goes on from CAMNIN010000008.1 coordinate 29,973, forward strand.
ATCCTGCAGCCTCATGCCCGAATTGTAGCGGTTGGGGTCAGCGGAGTAATCAGCCGTGCGGTCATCATATTGCGAGTCGAGCATCTGGCTCTTCTTGTTGCGTGTGCGGTCGTCAGAGGCCACGGTGTTGTTGCTCACGGCACCGAGTCCCTCCTCTTTCGACAGGCGCTCATATTTCTTTCTCACGCGCCGTATCTGGTTGATATCCACGCCGCGCTGCATCAGTTGCACCACGATCTGCTGTTGCGATGTGCCGCTCTCATGCTCTTTGAGAATAAACCTGAACACCTGTTCGTCGGTCATCGACGACTGTGCCGCGGCGCCGATCGGCATCAGCACCGCCACCAACAGCAAAAGCAAGTATTTCCTCATACCTTAATTATATATAATAAATTAACGGCCAAAGGCCCCCAGCCTTCGGCCTAAAACTTCTTCCCGCTCAGCATTCCATACACCGTACTCAGTATGATCTTCGTGTCGAGCCCCAGCGACCGGTTGTTCAGATACCGCAGGTCCATGTCGAGGCGCTTCAGCATCTTCTCCATCGTGTCGGTGTAGCCGTTGTAGAGCGTCGCTTCGGAGGTCAGCCCCGGCCGCATCTCGTAGATCAGCATGTAGTCGTGGTTGTGCTGCATGATCTTGTCGATATAGTATTTCCGCTCGGGTCGCGGTCCCACGAGCGACATGTCGCCGATGAGCACGTTCCAGAGCTGAGGCAGCTCGTCCAGATGATGCTCGCGGAGGAAGCGCTCGAAGCGGGTGGATTTCACGCTGTCGCTCTTGGCGATCAGCTGCGGTCCCTCGTCTTCCACCACTGTGCTCAGTGTGCGGAACTTATAGATGGTGAAGGGCTTGCCGCCATAGCCGATGCGCTTTTGTGAGAAGATCACCGGACCGTTTTTCTGGAATTTCATGACGATGGCGATGGCGAGGAAGACAGGTGAGAGCACTACAATGCCGAAAAGGGCACAGACAAAGTCTGTCACCCGCTTCACGCAACGCTGCCAAGGCCGCATCGCATCGTGACTATAGGTCAGGCACACCGCCTGCTCATCGTATATTCTGGCCAAAACAAGGTTTTTTCTTCGGAGGATTCATAGGTCTTCCAACTATAATAACCGCATTTTCACCAAAATATTGCAAAGAAACGCAAAACTTCTTCATTTTCTCCTCATTTTGCGGAGCCGTCAGGTGCCCCGGCCGTTCGCCGTGCTTCCCATCAGTACCCGAAAAAGTGGTATCTCGGGCGAAATCTACCTGTTTTTACATCGATTTCGCCCGAAAGGGAGGTCTCTCGGGCGAAATCCCCCCGTTTTTGCATCGATTTCGCCCGAATGATTTGTTTTTTTGCTTTCTTTTTTGTAGTTTTGTGCCAACAACAGTAATGGCTAACCGTTAATCACTGATGAATCATGGAAAAATTGATAGGTAGAAAAACAGAGATCAAGAAGTTGAACGAGATCGTACAAAATTCTCGTGCTGAGTTCTTGGCTTTATATGGACGGCGACGTGTTGGCAAGACCTTTCTTGTCAATACGGTTTTTGGCGACCAGTTCACGTTCAAGATGACAGGTGTTATCGAAGGCTCACTTCAAGACCAGTTCACTGCATTCATGGATGCCATGGATGAATATGGTCTTCAAGCCCCCAGTCGTCCTGCTGATTGGATGTCGGCATTCATCATGCTTAAGAATGCTCTCCGCAAATCCACGGTGACGAACCGACGCTGTGTCATATTCATTGACGAACTGCCTGCTATGGATGCCGAAAACTCCCATGTGGCCAGTGCCGTGGGGTATTTTTGGAATCATTGGGCGAGTTTGCAGGAGAATATGCTGCTGATCATTTGCGGAAGTGCTACCAGTTGGATGATATCCAACGTTATTGACAGTAAAGGCGGACTTCACGACCGGCTGACTTATGAAATGCCTATCCATCCATTTACACTTGGCGAGACAGAACAGTATTTCAGCGAGCACCATTTCCTATGGAACCGGCAAATGATCCTTCAGGCGTACATGGTTTTCGGCGGCATTCCCTATTATCTCAGTCTGTTGGACAAAGATGGCAGCCTTGTGCAGAATGTCGACCGCCTGTTCTTCTCCCGTGACATGAGTATGCGCCGGGAATTCCGAAGGCTGTTCTCTACACTGTACAAGAATCCCAACTCTTACATCGATATCATTCAGGCCTTGGGCAAAAGCCGGGGGGGTATGACACGTGAGCAGCTCTCTTCTGTCTTGAAATGCGCCAACAATGGGCATTTGGGCAACAAACTTGAAGACTTGGTATGCTGCGACTTGGTCAGAAAGAATGTCGTGCGTGAGAAGAACATTAAGAAGAAGGATGCGATCTACCAGCTTTGTGACTTTTTCTGCCTTTTCTATCTTGCTTTCGTAGATAGGGCAGAAAGAGAATTGGCGTATTGGTCGCATCACATCAACACGCCTGAAGTAAATGCATGGATGGGGTTGGCTTATGAGCGCATTTGCATGGCTCATATCTCTCAAATCAAGCAGGCCCTTCGTATCGATGGCATTTCTACGATCTGCTATTCTTGGAGGAGCAAAACCTCTGTGCCAGCAGCCCAGATCGATATCATCATCGAACGTGCTGACCAGATTGTCAATATCTGTGAGGTGAAGTATTGCCAAGGACTTTATACGCTCAGCAAAGATGAATATGACAGGATAATCCACCGTTGCAGGGCATTTGTCGATGAAACCCGGCTCAACCACACGCCCTGGATCACCGTCATCACCACAGAGGGAATGACGAAAGGCCAATACACCGATATGATACAGAGTCAAGTCACCCTCGACGACCTCTTCCGATGAACAGACCTCCAAATTTAGATGAAGTGACATTGATTCCACTTCAAAACGTCGGATGAATTGCATAAAAAAGTAGAGACGTCGCATCGAGGCGTCTCCAGTAGATATTCAAGATTTTTGTCTGAAAAAGAAAAATACTTATCCCAAACGTGACACTGAAACGTTTACGTAACAAATTCTTTATTTTTTGATAAAAAAACTTGCAGGTTAGTGAAAAAAAAACTATCTTTGTCGCAAAATTGTATAGTGATTATTGTAACTATGCGCAAACAATTGTGGTCCCGAGCCAACGTGAAGGCTCTATAAACCGCTGATAGTAAATCGATTATGTCATTGATTTTTCTTATTTAATAACATATAATTACTAAAAGACTTATAAAAAACAGAAGAGAAAAAGGAAAGATTTAAATTCAACAAACCGGAACGCTGACGGCAGTTCAGAACTGTCATGTCGCTGATTAGCATTGAATCTCACGGCAAGTCCCTGCGTAAATCTTTACCACCCGACTTCGTCAATATCTCTCAAACAGAACTCTGCATGAAGCCATCTCAGATGGCAAAAGCTGTCCAATCAAGCAGCCCCAAAAACTGCATGTTGGCGGCCAACATGCAAGAAGCCGCCTTTCAAGACAAATACCTGAATGAGGAGGGTGACAGTCAAGCGCCAGAGAAGTTCAGTGCGGTTTGTTCAAAAGGCAAAAATACAAAATTATTGGAATAATCTGATAAATAAATAATTATTAATTTAAATCAATGATGAAAAAACTATTTACATCAATCCTGATGCTGAGCGTGGCTCTCTGCAGCTGGGGTGTCTCTGTCAAAAGTTTTTCTGGCGGAGTTCTTACCCTTGAATCTAATGGTGTCAGCTTCAGCAATTTCGTCGGTTCTCAAGACGATCTTTCGAATTCAACTTGGAAAGGCCAAGTGAATAGGCTCGTACTTATTGGGGATGACTTCACTAATGCTGACTTCAATGGCGGCAAGATGGGTGAATTCATCCAAAAATGCGCCGGTACCGACGCCGGTACCTACAAAACCCTCTATCTTGATCTGACCAATGCATCTGGACTTGTTTCTCAGGTGACATATACCTCTACAGACAAAAATCCTGTCGCAAATCCTCAGTATGTTTATTCTACTGAGAAGGAGAGAAAAGATCTCATTAAAAAGGAATCATACTATCTGCCAGATGGGAATCCTGTTCCATCGTATGCTATTGACCAAAATATGCTTAAAACTGACGGCAATGGGAATTGGTGGTTAGAGGGTTATCAAGGACAATCCCATGTAGATGTTACTGCAATAACAGAATATGGTTATTACAGTGAATATTGGAATTATCCCGATAATCCAAACCCAAATTCTTGGGTTGCCGTAAATAACCCTCAAACAGATGATAACGGACAGACATATTATGCTGAAATAGCCAAGGATGGCACTCCTTTCGCCTTCGGTATCATTGATCAAAATGGCAAAGTTCAGCAGAATTACTGTGGACAATACATTAATGGTATTACCTTCCCCAAAGGCGATAATTTTACCGCTATTCCCGACAAACTGTGCTGTACAGCTTTGTGCCCAAAGCTGGAAACTGTCGTTTGGGGCGACCAACTTGAATGGATTGGTGCGGATGCTTTCAGAGGTGGTGTAAAAGGATATGATGGCGATGATAGTCATTATTCTCCCGCTTCCGAACTGAAGAATATCGGCACCATGAATGCCCAAGGAACCGTTACCTTCCCTACAATCCAATTGCCTAATGAAGGAGGGACGTTGACGGATGTAAACCAAGGTGTGGTGAAATTCCCGAGCACCCTTAAAGTCATCGGAATGGACGCTTTCTATGAGTGCACCGATTTCAGATATGTAAACCTCGACCTCGACGAACTCGTGAAGGTGGACGCAGCTGCTTTCAATATGAGACTAGACGATCAAAACCATCTTGACTCCGTCCAAATGCCAAGCAAGACCAATACGTCTCTGAAGTTCTGGGGCAACCAGGTGTTCTCCTCTTCCCACGTCAAGACACTCGACTTCAGATATTGCGAAGGCATCAAACATTTTGCTTACGATGGAACTTCATCCATGGGTGAGATGGATCATAATCCAATCACTGGTGGCGTGGGAACCAATACATTCTACTGGCATCCATATCTTACCAAACTTGTTCTTCCTCCAAATCTGGAATATCTCGCTGGTGGTACTTCTACTGCCAGTATTGTACATGAATGTAAGAATCTTGAGACTGTTGAGTTCACAGGAAGAGGTGTATACGGCGATAACTGCAATCTGACAAATGGTCTTATAATTCCGGATTATGCTTTTGCATTTTCCACTAATGAAAGCGACCCGAACGGAGCATGTAATATTACGGTAACAAATCAGAACGGAGGATCATCGACGTTAAGAAAATTGAAAAATGTTATTCTTTCTGACAGAATTTCCCAGATAAATGAATATGCTTTCAATAAGACTTATATTGAAACTATTCATATTCCGGCTTCTGTAAGTCGCATTAAGCAGCACGCATTTAACGAATGCCGCAATTTGAAGGTTGTTGTGTTCGACGATGTCCAAACACCTAATACTTGTTCAGCACAAACCGTGGTTGAAGGTGGCTCTGGTAGTGGCGCATTCTACAACTGCGCAGGCATTACCGATGTGTATGTCAATAATTTGACAGAGGAATTGATATGTGATAACTATGCTTTCGATTATGGTGTCACATGGGGACACGCCAATCCAGGAGCTCCTTTCGCAACCCTTCATTTCCCGAAGGATTTCATCGACCACTATGTCAACCTTAAGCACCCTCTCACCGATCAAATTGCTAGCGATCCGGCAAAATTCCACCTGTGGTTGCACAAGCATATCCAACTTGCTGGTGTGCCTCATAAGAATGGATGGTATGAGTTTATCAATGCTGGCCCTGTGAGCACTACTATTGAGGAAGAGCCTGTTTATAATCAGGGTATTGTCCTCCGCACGTTCAGTGACTATTTCTATTCATATCTTGTGCCTGATGGTCTGAGAGCATACGTGGTGAACGGTATTGAAAAGAACGGTGACAATTATGAGGTTTCGCTCCAACGCATTCTGGTTATCCCCGCCAAGACGGGTGTGATTCTTTACGGTCATCCTAACAGCAAGAACCTGAACGGTGAGCCTATTCTGTCGATGACACCGATAGAGTTTGCTGAAGAAGGTGATAAGCTTGATGATGGATCAACCGCAGGTTACGACCATGGACAGCCACTTTGCCGTGCTAACTGGGATCCTGACAATGCAAATCAAATCAAGAACTTTCTCGAACCGACATCCACTCCTACGGCAGCTGATGTTGTGAGAATCACAGCCAGGATTGCTAAGCTCCAAGCTCAATATGACCAGGAAACAGATGAGACAAAAAAGAATCAGATTAAGGACGACTTGGATGATGAACGTGCTTTGTTGACTGAGGTTACAACACTTATTCAGCAGCATGCTAACGACTGGAAGAATGGCGGAAAGTACCTCAAGCCTTTTGAAAATAAGGTAAATGATGATCCCATGGTGGTTAATACTTCCACAGGTAATGATGATGTTGGTTTCCGTAACTTTACTCTTGGTCGCTATAATGGCACTCTGCACCTGCACAACAAAAATAAATTGGAAGATGATGACAAACAAGACTATGCCGCATTCTTCCGTGTAGATCCAGGATTCTTCAGCACAGGTAAGGCCTACTTGCGTCTCTCTGATACTGAGTATCATCAGCCAACCGGAGCGGAAATTCTTGTAAAAGAAGACAAGGGTGCTGTGCCTTACTATTATGAATATGATAAGAACTCTAACGAGGGTGCTACAATTAACTACAGATCTGATGAATATCGTACTGAGGCTAAAAATCCCAAGCACTGGTGGGATGACCAATGGGGATTTGACTGGGGAATTACCGACAAGTACTTTACCTACACTGTAGGTGGAGAGCAACGTACGGTATCACGTATGAACTGGGGCGTTCGTCCTATCACTTTGCCTTCCAACCCACAATTAGGTGCTCTTCAGTATCTTGGAGAGGTCGGCGGAGATGTAGACGGTATAATGAAAGTTGTGATTCCTGCCACCGCCGTTGACGACTATTATACCCTGCAAGGCGTGAAAGTGAAGAATCCTGGTAAGGGAGTTTATATCCGCGATGGCAAGAAGGTAATCATCAAATAATCTCAATGTAAAATACTATAGTATGAAAAGAATTTATCAAGTACCAGAGATTGATATCGTTTTTTCTTCATCAAGATATTCCATCATGGATCCTAGTGGAGGAGAGAACAACGATGACAATACGTTGTCGAATGAGAGCAAGTCTTTTGAAGAAGGCGAACTCTCCACAGATATGTCCAAGTCAGGTCTCTGGGATGATTAAACTGTCCATCAAGGACTAAGGATATCCGTGATATCCACAAAGAATGAAGAAAGCCTATAGGCAGGAGTCTATAGGCTTTTCTTCTTTTTAAGAATACTATTTACTTTGAAATATAAAGCAATGAGAAAGACTCTTTTCCTCATCTTTTTTGTTTTCACATCTTTCTGTTTACAAGCAGCCAACATGTATTGTGTTCTTTCCGGCAGCACATTGACGTTTTATTATGATGATGAGATTTCAGCGCGAACGGGGACGAAATATGACTTGGTTTACAGTAACGGTTATCCAAAATGGAACGGAAAGGCTTCGTCGGTGAAAAATGTGGTCTTTGACTCTTCATTCGCCAATGCACGTCCGACTGATGGTTCTTTTTGGTTTCACAACATGACTAACTTGACTAGCATCAATGGGATGTCTTTCCTTAACACTTCTGAGATGACCACAATGGCTGGCATGTTTTACTCCTGTACAAGTCTGGCAACTATCGACCTCAGCCATTTTGACACGAGAAATGTGGAAGATATGGCGGCAATGTTCCAAAATTGCTTGAAAGTCACACAACTTAACGTGGGAGAATTCGAAACAGGAAAAGTTGTTCGAATGAACAGCATGTTCAGAAATTGCGTGAATTTGACCACAGTGGATGTAGAAGATTGGAATGTGTCGGCAGTGGGAAACATGAACTCCATGTTTCACAGTTGCATCAACCTTATATCGATTGATGTAAGCAAATGGCAAACAAGTGCTTTGGTCAATATCGGATATATTTTCTACCGTTGTCTTAAATTACAGGAGATAGATGCTTCGGGGTGGGATGTGTCAAAGGTGACAAATAGTCACTATGCATTCTACTATTGTGAACATGCAAAGACTATAGATGTAAGCAATTGGTCCACTAGTCATTTTGTTGATACTTCCTATATGTTTTACAGTTGCAATAGTCTGACATCTCTGGATTTAAGCCAATGGGATATGTCTTCGGTTGTTACAGCGGAGAAGATGTTCCCTTATTGCTCTAATCTTGCATCTTTGGACATCAGTGGTTGGCAAACAGACAATCTGACTAACTTATCAGAGATGTTTAATGGATGTTCCAATTTGAAAACACTCGATGTGAGCAAATTCAAAACTTCCCGAGTAAGCACAATGGCTTCTCTTTTCAATGGTTGTTCAAGCCTTGAGATCCTGGATGTCAGCGATTGGGATGTATCCCATGTCTCTAATATGGGATATATGTTCAATAATTGTAGTAGTCTGAAGTCTATTGATGTCAGCAAATGGAATACTTGGAATGTTACAAGCATGATGAATCTATTCAGCAATTGCTCTTCCTTGGAAAAACTTGATTTAAGCCAATGGGACACCAAAAAGGTGGATTATAGTCACAACATGCTGCTAAACTGTACTGGTCTCTCAAAAATAAGCGTTTCCCCCACAATGGAGAAACTTAATTCCTCTGCCTGCTCTGGCGTAGGCACCGCCGAGAACCCCTGTCTGCTCGTAGCACCCGACGGATTTGACTTCGGAGAGGATGTTGACCCGTATACCCCGCCGTTCCTCTGGTGCAAGGGTTATTTCACCCTTGGCATCACGGGCAGGATGGGCGACGTGAACGTCGACGGCAAAATCAACGTGACCGACATCATGCTCACCGTGGGCTATATCCTGGGCCAGGAGAATCCTGCCTTCCACATCCAGTACGCCGACATGAACAGCGATGAGAACATCACCGTCACCGACGTGATGCGGATCGTGAACATCATCTTATCGATTGAAAATTGAAGATTGAAAATTGATTTCGGCAGAATAAATCATCATAATAAAAGCAGGGATCTGTCCCTGCTTTTATTATGATGATTTATTCTAAGACAATTCAAAATGAACTGATACATTTCTCATCTCACAACTGTTCTATCCGGCAATCGTGGGTCTTGTGCTCACGGTCGTAGTTGATGCCCACGAGCAGGAGGTTGCCGGCATACTGCGCCACTTTGTCGGGATACTGGCGGCGGTGGATCTGGGCGATGGCCGAGTCGGTGTCGCGGTTGTATTTCAGTTCCACCACTATCGCGGGCGAATCAACATTCTTGCGGGGGATAAACACCAGATCGGCGAAGCCTTTGCCCGTAGGCAGTTCACGGTGGATGACGTAGTCATTCCGGGCGGAGTAATAGGCGAGGCTCAGCACGCAGGCCAGCGAGTTCTCGTTGTTGTCGCTGAGGATACTCGTGTTTTCATCGTGTGCCGCATCGATGAAACGTGCCACGGCCTCCTCGTCGCGGTCGAGCGTGGCTTGAAGGAGTTGTTTCGACTGTTGTATGGCCTCCACCACGGGCTGCCAGTTGTTTGCTTTCACGGCGTTCACCATCTCTCCTGCCACCTCACGGTTGGGGATGTAGCACTCGCTTTCTTTCCAATCGTAAGACAGGTAACCTAAATGGATAAGCACTGTCAGAACATCGTCGAGACTGTGGATGACCGACATGTCGTTCTGAAAGCCTGTGGGGTCAACAGAACTGTGGTCACCTGCCAGCATGCGGATGATGTCATCTTTTAAACCCTCATAGTTCATCTGAATGTAATCGGTTACGGCATCGAAGGCCCCCGTTCTTCCCCAATAACTTTTGCAACGTCGGCGACTTACAGCCTGCATCACGGAATTAGGATTGAACATCGATGGCTCATCGCCAATCTGATACCCGTCATACCATTTTACCAGTTCGTCGAAGTCCATGCCATATTTCTCAGCCAAAGTCCTCACCTCATCCTTTGTGAAGCCGAAAAAATGAGCCATATTTCCAGGTTCCACCATCGAGTACTCGATGAAATTGTTGAGTGCCGACTCCGTCTTGTATTTCTTGATGGGCAGGATGCCTGTCATATAGACGCCGGCAAATACACGGCTTGCATTTACCTCCTTGAACATCCGGCGCAGCCAGTTGACGTAGCGGTCCATGGCCGATGTGCCTTGCTTGAACTCACGGCAGATGGCGTCCCACTCGTCGATGATGAAAAAGAAACGGTCGCCGGTCTTCTCCGTGATGCGTATCAGACAACCCATCAGGTCATCGTCGGGCCTGATTTCAACATCAGCATACAACCTGAGCACATCGGCTCTCAACTCCGCATCAATCTTCTCAACAATACTGTCATCATGGAAACGGGTGACGAAAGCGGTCATGTCGAGGTAGATGACGGGGTATTTGTTGAGGTGTTTCTCAAAGGAAGGGTCTTGGGCGGCCTGCAGGTCAGCAAACAAACTGCGGGAGTCGCAGGAGCGGTCGTAATAGGCACACAGCATCTTAGCCGCCATCGACTTGCCGAAACGGCGGCAGCGGGAGACACAACTGAAACATTGCTCCGTGAAAAGCGTTTTGTTGACCACGGGTATCAGCCCTGATTTGTCAACATATTCGCTGTTGCGGATTACTTGAAATCCCACGTTCCCGATATTGATGTAAGTTCCCATGATGGTAATATCCTTTTTTTGATGAGTCACTGCAAATATAACAAAAGCCGGAGACAATTCAAAATGAAATCATTCATTTTTATTGTGATGTCCAACATTCACCTCATATTCCACATGATAAGACGCCGCAATGCGACGTCTCTACATCCCTCCCCAATTATCCCTCTCTCTTGGGGAGAGGCCAGGTGAGGGGGAGAAGTCAGCGTATTTACAGAATTGGATTCCATGAAAAATTGCAATAATTTTTGGAATGTCATCGTAAATTGCTTATATTTGTAGGAAATTTGCTGAATCCAGTCATTTTCGACACAGCATAGCAGTAATATCCAATTGCAAGAAAGGAGGCTTTCAACATGGGAAAATATATCAACCCCTACACCGATTTCGGCTTTAAGAAGCTCCTCGAGCAAGCCGAGATTGCTCGCCTGACAGATGACGAGCGCCGCGATTACGAGGAGAGTGTGAAAGTCTATCGCGATCTCTTCGGAGTGATGAGCACCACCGAGCGGAAAGGAGTGGAGAAAGGACTGGAGCAAGGCAGAGCAGAAGGCAGAGCGGAAGGCAGAGTGGAAGGCCGCACGGAAGAGAAGAAGGATATAGCTCGCAAGATGAAAACGATGGGCGTAGATATCAAAGTAATCTCCCAAGCAACCGGCCTGACACCTGAAGAAATAGAAAATTTGGAATGATAAAAGCAGGGATTCGTCCCTGCTTTTATCATGATGATTTCCGAAAAGACATTTTACTATTCTGGAAAATGATCATCATGTAACCTTTTATTTGTGACTTTACACAGTTTGAACGATTTGGAACAGTTCTGTCATGCTTTTAGCTATATCTTCAGGTAAAGGTATGGGACGATAAGCAAGTTGGCTGAGTTCTCTTACGTAATTAGTACGCAATTCTGTCCAAATCTTTGGAAAAAACTTTAGCAAGGGAGCATCGTAAATTTCCTTTCCTTGCCAGTCTTTTGGGGTGTCAAATAGAGATTGGTCATGTCGCCAGAGATCATGCAAGTCTGACAAAAAGTTCTTACTGAGATATTCTTGGCATTTTGTGTCGCTCAACAGAGCATGAAGGTCGTAAAAGTGGCGTATTTTCTTGTTCAAGCCCTCCAACGGTTGAGGTGTGAAAGAAAAACGTAGCAACGATACTAACTTTTCACAGAATGTCTGTCGCATGTCGAGGACATTCAATTCAAAGGGAGCCATATCCCACTCCTCCAGAAGTTGTTCATTCCCTGTTTCATTAAGAAACTGCGTGATGAAGCTTTCTATCTCCATCTTGACATATGGATACGGATTTGTTTCGCCAGTGGTGTTCTAGAGAGCTGTTGGAGGATTTTGGTTATCCAGTAATCTTTCTCTATATAAACGGGGGTGATGTCAAGGTGCTCAGAAGCAGCACGTATGACATCAGAGAACTGTTGTGCATTGTTGTCGAGTGTCATACGATTCTAAAAATTTTAGTGTTTAATACCTTTTTTGTTAAACCAACCTTATATATGGTAATAGGGTTGAGTGAGTCTCTCAACGTCAGTGCTTTCTCTTCACCATAAAGGTCTTCCATGATTGCTCCTAAGATAGCTCTCGTCATAGGAGTGTATTTCATAGAAAGCTTGATAATTAGGTCAATACTTTTCTCATCAAGTGATTTAACGATAGATTTGATTCTATTGTATGAGATGTCTGGGGTTGAGTCTGGGATATGCTTTATTTTTTTGATAGAATCAAGCAGTTGGAGCAAAGGTATGTTGCTTTTATTTATTATATTAGCCTGTTGTACAAATCGAATTGTAAAAACGCCCCTGCGGGTATTATTCTTTTTCCCATTCACACCAATCTCAATGATGTTGGATATTTGCGTGGTTAATCCTAACTGCCCAAAAATGGAAATGCCAGTTAGGTAGCCTACGACCTGCCCTTCTTTCTCCAATAAATCCTTCACGATTTCTTCTTGAGTGGGTTTTAGGTCGCCGAACATTGTTCGTTTTGGCTTATAGAAACGTCCTTTGGAAAGTCGCTTGATGACACCACTTTTTGCCATACGGTTCAGTTTGCGTATAACATTACCACTGGACTCTGGAGGCAATCCCAAGTCGCGATACGTGAACACATAGTCGGTGCGAAATAAACTCACAGCCTCCTCTACCTCTTTTGACTGTAACATATAATCTGTCAATTTTGTAATTTATCACAAAGATATAAAATTTGTCTTGTTTTGTGTCTTAAAAACAAGACAAAAATTTCGAGGCATAACATTTTTAAATATTTTATAAAAATTATCTGAGACGAGTTACTTTTCACATGGGGTGGAGTTCCACCAAGTTCCACGGCAAATATGCTGGCAAGGACAGTGACAACAACATCACCGTCACCGACATCATGCGTATTGTGAACATTATCTTAGCGATTGAAAATTGATCCCGGCCGGTGGCCGATTGAATATGAAGTCCGGCTTCGCCGATTTGAAATCCTTGCTTAGGCAAGCGTTCCTTCGGGCCGAGCGGAAAATACAAGCGCCCCTCCGGTCCGATAAAAAATGTAGAGACGTCACATTGGGGCGTCTCCTGCCATATAGGATATAAAGAGCGAGCTGGCCGAGAATGAACAAGCAGGGACATGATTCCTGCTTGTTTCATTCAATTCCCTCGATGTCTTCCGCCGTCAAGCCAGTAGCCTGGGCGATCAGATCCACGCCCATGCCCATGCTCTTCATCTTTCGGGCAATATCCATTTTCTCCTCAGCACGGCCTTCTACCAATCCTTCCGCACGGCCCTCTTCCCGGCCTTTGCGCTCGGCTGTGTTGACGACGTTGAAGAGGTCGCGGTACACCTTCACACTTTCCTCGTAGTCAAGCAACTCCTGCGGATTGAGCTTGGCGATCTCAGCCTGTTCAAAGAGCCGGGTGAAAATCCTTTCCTGCAACGCCTTCGGACGCTCCATCAGCCGGGTGAGATTGCGCAGGGCGAAGAGCCACTTATCGAACATGGTCTCCAGTTCCTCCTCCGTCTTGCGAAACTTCGGCATCTCCAGATACACAAACGTGAGCTTGTCGTAGAAGACGTGCCTGTCGACCGTGTCCATCAGCTTGATCTCATGGTGCATGCAGTCGTCCGGGTATTCGTCGTCGGGGAACACGAAGTTGAGGATGCCCACAGTATAGACTCCCTTGAGCTGGTAGTCCCACTCGCCCCGCTTCGCCTGTTCGCGGATGGGGAACGTGGAGTAGTAGACGCTGCGGTCTTTGAAATAGTCCTGCTCGGCCTTCTGCATCTCGACGATGAAATACTCGCCCTCGGTGTTCTGGCAGTAGACGTCAAAGACGGCCTTGCGGTCGGTCACGCCGCTGCCCAGCTGCTCACAGTTCTTATAAGTGATGTCGGTGATCACCTCATGACCGGAGAAAAGGGCGTTGAGGAAACTGATGAGCAGATCCTTGTTCATCTCGGTGCCGAAGAGCCGCTTGAAACCGAAATCGGTGTAGGGGTTGATGTATCTCTCTCTGCTGTCGACCATGGTCACATGATTTTTCTGCGAAGATAGGTGATTTCCCGGTGATTTGCAAATAATTCGGCGGTATTTTTGAGAAAAAAACCTCCCCCAGCCTCTCCGTGAGAGGGGATGACTTCGCTAATACAGTTGATGAAAATGTAGAGACGTCACATTGGGGCGTCTCCTGACATAGGGGGTATAAAGAGTTGAGCTGGCCGTGAATGAACAAGCAGGGACATGATTCCTGCTTGTTTCATTCGATTCCCCCAATGTCTTCCGCCGTCAAACCAGTAGCCTGGGCGATCAGATCCACGTCCATGCCCATGTTCTTCATCTTGCGGGCAATATCCATTTTCTCCTCTGCCCGGCCTTCTTCCCGACCTTTGCGCTCGGCTGTGTTGACGACGTTGAAGAGGTCGCGGTAGACCTTCACGCTTTCCTCGTAGTCAAGCAACTCCTGCGGATTGAGCTTGGCGATCTCCGCCTGTTCGAAGAGCCGGGTGAAAATCCTTTCCTGCAACGCCTTCGGACGCTCCATCAGCCGGGTGAGATTGCGCAGGGCGAAGAGCCACTTATCGAACATGGTCTCCAGTTCCTCCTCCGTCTTGCGAAACTTCGGCATCTCCAGATACACAAACGTGAGCTTGTCGTAGAAGACGTGCCTGTCGACCGTGTCCATCAGCTTGATCTCATGGTGCATGCAGTCGTCCGGGTATTCGTCGTCGGGGAACACGAAGTTGAGGATGCCCACAGTATAGACTCCCTTGAGCTGGTAGTCCCACTCGCCCCGCTTCGCCTGTTCGCGGATGGGGAACGTGGAGTAGTAGACGCTGCGGTCTTTGAAATAGTCCTGCTCGGCCTTCTGCATCTCGACGATGAAATACTCGCCCTCGGTGTTCTGGCAGTAGACGTCAAAGACGGCCTTGCGGTCGGTCACGCCGCTGCCCAGCTGCTCACAGTTCTTATAAGTGATGTCGGTGATCACCTCATGACCGGAGAAAAGGGCGTTGAGGAAACTGATGAGCAGATCCTTGTTCATCTCGGTGCCGAAGAGCCGCTTGAAACCGAAATCGGTGTAGGGGTTGATGTATCTCTCTCTGCTGTCGACCATGGTCACATGATTTTTCTGCGAAGATAGGTGATTTCCCGGTGATTTGCAAATAATTCGGCGGTATTTTTGAGAAAAAAACCTCCCCCAGCCTCTCCGTGAGAGGGGATGACTTCGCTAATACAGTTGACGAAAATGTAGAGACGTCACATTCTCGGATATCACAAAATCAATTAAATGTAGAGACGTCACATTGGGGCGTCTCTCCTTAGTAAAAGAGGAGAGTTTGAGGGATAGCTGCTGCCCTATGCGAAACAAGTAGGGATAATGTCTCAGCTTGCTCATTCTCGGCCTGCCCTGCATTTTATATTCCCTATGGCGGGAGACGCCCCAATGTGACGTCTCTACATTTATTCTTCAATAATATACCCCGTCATGGCCCGCTTCTCGACGGAGAAGCCGATGCCGGCCTTCACGATGCGGCGGCCGTCGGTGGCGTAGCGCAGGGCATAGCCCCTGTCGTTGATCTGGTCGAGGGCGTCCTGCGCCGTGCCGTTGATCTTGAGCTCCATCACGTAGATCGTGTCGGGCATGAAGACCACCATGTCGGCCTTGCCCCGTGCGCACTTGACCTGCGTCTGCACGTAGACGTTGAGCATGGAGAAGATGAGGTAGAACGACCACTCGTAGAAACCCTCCGCGGTGGAGACCTCCTCGAGCTTCTTCTTGAATCCCTCGACGTAGGGCAGCTCCTCCAGGTAGGCCTGCAGCTCACGCAGGGCCAGGTCGGTGTCGTCGGCGCGCAGGGCCTTCCAGAAGCGGGCGGCGAAGCCCATCTGCACGTCGCTGCCCTCAATGCCCGATATGATGGGCAGAAGGCCCTCGGTGAACCCCACGCGCACCTCCTTGTTGGGGATGCCAAGAGTGAATATCTCCCCTAGTGGGTCATAATCCTTGATGGTCATGTACCCGCTCTGATAGAGCAGGGGCAGTGCGTCGAACATGTTCTCCGTGGGCTGGTCGAAGGCCGAGGCCGGGGCCTCGAGGCCGTCGAGCCTGGTGATGTCGGTGCGGAACCGGCGCATCTGGCGGATGAGGTAGGACGGCGTGCCGCTCTCAAACCAGAAATTACGCAGTTCGCACTCGTTGAAAGCCTTCATCAGGCTGAAGGGGTTGTAGATGTCGGGCGACTTGCGTGAGAAGCGGTAGCCGTCGTAGGTCTCGCGGAGCATCTCGCGCATCTCCCGGGAAGACACCTCATACTCCTTGGCCAACCGCTCCACGTCGGGCTGCATCTGGGTGTCGATCTCCTCGCCTGTGATGCCGCAGATGGTGGCGAACTGCGGGTCGAGCGAGATGTTGGTGATGTTGTTGAAGCATGAGAAGGCACTGGGTTGAGGAAACTTGGTGATGCCTGTGATGAAGCAGAACCGGATCATGGCCTCATAGGCCTTGAGGCACTGGTAGAACTCCTGCATCACGCGGCGGTATCCGTCGAGCCGCTCGTCCTCATGGAGCACCTCGAGCAGCGGTGCGTCGTACTCGTCGATGACGACGACCACCTGCGAGCCGGTCTTCTCGAAGGCTCGGCGGATGAGGCCGCTGAACACCTTTCCCGGAGTCGTTTCCGAGGGATCTTCGCCATAATTCCTGATGTATGGCTTCAACTGCAGCATCAACGCTCCGCGTAGCTCATTCTCGTTTTCCTGCGCCTTTGCCATGCTCACGTCGATGTGGAGCACGGGATAGAGTTTCCACTCCTTCTCGAGCTCCATCACTCTGAGTCCCTCGAAGAGGTCGCGCCGCCCCTCGAAGAAGGAGCAGAGCGTGGTGGTGAGCAGCGACTTGCCGAACCGCCTCGGGCGGCTTAGGAAGACAAAGGGACTCATGCGGGTCATCCGCCACATCAGGTCGGTCTTGTCAATATATACGTAGCCTTCCTCCCTCAAACGGGAGAAGGTCTGTATGCCGACGGGGTAGCGCCGTTCGTCGGGATAGGGGTTGTTCAGATGGCTCATGGTCACTCCTTGATTTTGTCTGTTCACGATATCCTCTTATCACCGGGAGTCGATGGATCCCGGCCCATTTCCGCCGCTAAGATAGTGAAAAATATCGTTCTCTCAAAGAAATAATCGATTTTTGTGATACCCGACAATGCGATGTCTCCACATTTATTTGATTATGTGATATCCGAGAATGTAGAGACGTCGCATTGAGGCGTCTCCGCCATAATGCTTTGGGATGAAATAACAACGAGAGACGCCCCAATGTGACGTCTCTACATTTTTTATCGGACCGGAGGGGCGCTTGTATTTTTCGCTCGCCCCGAATGGACGCTTGCCTAAGCAAGATTTTTCAATCGTCGCAGCCGAACTTCATTTTCAATCGGCCACCGGCCGGGATCAATTTTCAATCTCTAAGATGATGTTCACAATCCGCATCACGTCGGTGACGGTGATGTTCTCGTCGTTGTTCAGGTCGGCGAACTGGATGTGGAAGGCAGGATTCTCCTGGCCCAGGATATAGCCCACGGTGAGCATGATGTCGGTCACGTTGATTTTGCCGTCGACGTTCACGTCGCCCATCCTGCCGGTGATGCCGAGGGTGAAGTAGCCGCTGCACCAGAGGAACGGCGGGGTATACGGGTCGACATCCTCTCCGAAGTCAAATCCGTCGGGTGCTACGAGCAAGCAGGGTTTCTCGGCGGTGCCCACGCCTGGGCAGGCCTTTATGTCAAGTAACTCCATCGACCTCCCGACGGAAAGTTGTGTCAAGCTGGAGCAGTTTTGGAGCATATAATGGCTATAAGTCACAGCATTCATATTGAAATGGCTGAGGTCGAGCGACGTTAGTCCTGTGCAATCACTCATCATATACATCACATCTGTTACTCGCCACGTGTTCCATTTTGTCATGTCAAGGGATGTAAGACCCTTGCAGCCATTGAACATATAGCCCATGTCGGTGACGTGAGACACGTCCCATTTACTTACATCAATGGTGGTGAGTTGACTACAGTTGTTGAACATGCCGTACATGCTACCAACTCCTGAAACGTCCCAGTCGCTTACATTAAGGTCTGTGAGGCTCCTACACCCACTGAACATGCTGGTCATATCTGTCATTGAGTTAGTTTTCCACGTCTTCACGTCGAGTGTCCTGACTTTGTAGCAGTTGGAAAACATCGCTTTGGCGTTAGTCACGGCAGACACGTCCCATCCGCTCACATCAAGTTCGGTTACAGATCGGCAATCCGCAAACATGTTGGTGGTGCTGGTGAACAAGTCAGTTTTCCAATTACTCACGTCAAGAGACCTGACGCTGCGGCAGTTGTTGAAAGCATCATTGGCCACGCTGATATGTGACGTTTCCCAGTTGCTCACATCAATAGTTGGAAGACTGGTGCACGACCAGAACATATAGCCAATGTTCACTAAGGTGTTGGTCCTCCATTTGCTCACATCAATAGAGGCAAGTAGCTTGCAGTTGTAGAACATCATTGACATCGTGCCGACTTGCGAGACATCCCACTGGCTCACATCCACCGTGGTGAGGGCACTGCATCCAAAGAACATGCCTGTGAGATACTGCACCTTGCCAGTATTGAAATTACCGATGGCGGCATTTTCGAGACCTGTGCAGAGATAAAACATATAGGACATGTCATCCACATTGCTGGTGTCGAAATGGTTGAGATTGATAGAGGTAATCCCGGTACAGTTGTAGAACATGCCCCTCATGGTGACTGCCTTGCTGGTGTTGAGATGGCTGACATCGATATCGGTGAGCAGTTTGCATTTGCTGAACATGTAGGCCATCGAGTCCATCTCCGAAGTGTTGAAATGGCCCATGCCTGTGATGGAGGTGAGCTTGGTCATGCTGTCAAACCAGTAGTTGCCGTTTGTCGGTCTTGCTTCAGCGAAAGAGGAATCAAAGACCACTTTTCTCACCGAAGAAGCCTTAGCGTGCCACTTGGGATACTCATCCGTTCGGTCAAGAGAGTATTTGGTACCAGTGTGTGACGCTTGACTGTCGTCACAATAGAAGGTGAGTGTGCCATTGGATAACACGGCATATGGAGTGCCTGCATGTGCGCCAAGAAAGACGGTGAGCAAGATTGTCAAAAGTATGTTTTTGTACATATCAATATAGTTGTGGTCTTTATGGTTCTTTCGGTTTATAGAAGGAGTGGGCATAATGTGGGGCGCACCTTGACCCTCAGGTCCGATGCGCCCCAGACAATATGAAAGGATATCATTTATCCTATCTATGCCATTAAGAGTTGTTTAGTCATCCCAGAGACTGGTTGGGGTTTCCGTGACAGGTTCATTCTCATCGAACAACTTGTTTTCGTTGCCCATAGGGGTTACCTCTCCATTATTGTCCGATGGTCCCTCAACGATGGTCTGGCAGAACTTCTCAGTGAAGACCACCTCCACCTCTGGTGCTTGATACATCTTTTTCATTGTCTATACTTTCTTTTCAATTATTTGATGATCACTTTCTTTCCGTTCTGGATGTAGATGCCCTTTGTGGGGTTGGTCACCTTCATACCAGAGAGGCTGAAGATATCATCCACTTTGTTCTCAGGAACCACAAGTTTCACGATACCATCGGTATCCTCAAGTTCGCCAAGATAGCTGATAGCACCCGGTGTGTTGAACTTGTCAGCGCGGGTTCCCCATCCGTCGGCCATGTTGTTCCAAGTATTGGGATTATCCCACCATCCATGGACGCCGCCACGGGGATCATAAAGGTCGCCTGATGACTTATACTCCTTGTAATAGTCAGGATCTTCCTTCACGATGCACTCTGCGCCTTGGGCGGCATCAAACTCACTGGCAGAGAGATGAAGATAGGCATAGCCCTCAGTGTAGGTACCAGGAAGGATGCGGAAGAATCCGGCATAGTTCTCGACAGCGGCATCGAATTCGAACTTCTTATGCAGGTTGGTGGTTTCAGACATTCGGCTAAGACCGAAGTTACGCCATTTCACAGGGCTGCTCTTATAAGGCTCATAAGGATAGACAGTCAGCAGGTTAGTCGTTTTGAAAGTCTGATTACCACCCTCTTCCACGGTGCGGATGCTGGCTTTCTCAATAATCGGCATGAGATAGTTCTTGAACTCATCCTGGTCGTTCTCGGAAAGCATATCCCAGTAGTCGCGGCGCAGAGGCTGTCCCTGTCCGGGAGCGAAGGCTGTGGTAGACATACTGACAACATACTTGCCATCAGCGGTCTTGGAGTTGGGCTGTCCGAAGAGGATCACACCGGTCTGAGCGGGAATCACGAGGAGGCGCTTGAGGGTCAGCTCATAGTTGGTGCCTTTTTTCTCTACTTTGTTGACGATGTATGCACGGAGTCCGTCGGGCACGATATGTGCGTAGTCAGCATCGCTGTAGGTGCGGAGGATCAGCGGGAGCTCATCAGGATCCTCGGTCTCGTAAGTGGGATCGGGATCTTTGGGGTCAGTGCTGGTGGCTCCGGTGTTGACGAACTCATACCAGCCATAGCCGGATTCATGGTTCTGTGCATTCTGGTAGTGTTCGGTCAGCCATTTCTGGAACAATCCCGGGTCTCCTGCAATCTCGTTGGTCAGATAGTGGTCGAGGTTGGTGTAGTGTCTCTCATGTCCCTCGGGGAAGTGGAGGGTAGCTCCTTTTCGGTCAGGATTACCTTGAGAGAACGTGATGTTGTGGTCGAAAGCCCAGTTCTCACACATGATATCAGTCGTGGTATTCACGTAAACATCGGTAAGGACGGTCTGGTGGTTGAATGCCTCGGTCTTGACGACGGTGGCGGCATGGTTGCAGTCAGGATATTTGGTCTTGTCAATCTCCTCGAAGACCACTTTCTGGATGGTGCCGGGGTCAGAGCAGGCGAAGGCCTGTTTTCCAACTTCCTCGATAGAAGCGGGCAGCACAACTTCTGTCAGCTGGGCATCCATGAATGCCTGCTCACCAATCTTGGTCACATTGTTGGAGAATGTGACGGATTTCAAATTTGAATATAACGAACCATTTACAGGATCAATCTTGAATGCTTTCTCGCCGATGGTCAGCGGGTTGGTGAGATTGCAGTCATCATCGTAAACGGCCTCGCCGGTGAAGATGGCCTCCTCGAGGGCATAGCAATTGAAGAAGCACTCGTCACCTACATGGCGCAGGTTTGGAGGCAGGGTGATCTTTTTCAGGTCAACAAGCCAGGTGAAGGTGCGGTTGGTGTTGGAGATGCCATCGGGCACGGTCTCGCCGAAGTGCGCCTCACCATCGTATGCGAAGTGATCAATACCATAGAAATAGCCGAAGTCGAGTTCTGTGATATGGGAAGAGGCGAACACCTGATTGGCGAAGAATTTCAGCGTATTGTTTTTGCCATCGGCTTCACGTAAAGGAAGATAGACGGTATTGAGGCTGTTATTTTTCACATTATCCATGTTGAATGCAGCAGCGTCCACCTTGACGAGGTCGCGGATGCGCAGGTCTACCACGGTGAATTTTTGGCATCCGTGGAATGCATCAAGTCCAATCACCTTTACTGTCTGCGGGAAGGTAACATTGTTCAATTTGTTGCAACCTTTGAAGGCTTTGTTGCCAACCCACTCCAGCTCGTCACCGAATGTCACATTCTCCAAAGCAGTAAAGCCCTCGCAGATTCCCGCAGGAATAGCGGTGAACGTGGAATTATTGGGGAATGAAAGGCCGTTAATCTTTTCCATGAATTTGTCAAGATTGAAGGGCGTAGTGTCAGGAGTATAGGTGTAGCTATAGGAATAGGTGTTGTTACCATTGTCTGTCACAGTAGCGTTGCTGGGAAGCTCCTTGCCATTCTCGTCGAGATAAACAGAGGAAACAACAAGTTTGTTCCAAGAAGCGACTCCTCCATTGCCATCATCAGCATAAAAGTCATCACCGACCTGATGAACAGTTCCTGTGTATTCACCGCCCCAGGAATTTTCGTATTTTGTAGACCCTGTTGCAGTACCCGTCACAGTCACCTGTTCAGGATTGTTGGGGTCTGGCAGATAGATGAAATTGGTGCTTGTCCAGTCGGTATTACCCTCACCAGTGTACTTGACATAGGACATCATCTTGTCGCAACCGCTCAGGTCGAGGTAGACCTTCTTTTCTTCTGTGACGCATATTTCAAAAATTTTGTCAACCGCCTTGCCTGCTTCCAGGTCTTTGTTGGACCAGTCGCCATCGAGCACAATCTTCGTTGCCTCACGCATGTTAGTCGTGATTAGCTCATTCCAGTTCTGATTCTGGTCATTGGCATTACCATCATCCTCATACCTGACAGTGAGGGTTTTTGTACCCGAATCATAATTAGCTGTGTAGGAAGCCCATCCACATAGGGCCACCCCCAGCAATAATAGTGATGTAAATAGTTTTTTCATCATTGATTTGAATTAATTTTATTGTACTTATTAGAATTATCCAATAATAATTATTGATATTGGCCGCCAATATGCAGAAAAATGAAAGATTCCTGTATAAATATTCATAACGGTCAGTGCTTCAATTCTTTACTGCCGCATCCTGTGATTTCTTGAATTTGGCGGGAGAAATAGAATGTTCTTTACGACGTCATGAATTTTTTGAATAATTGTACCATAAATGGCACCGCCATTCGGAGATTTGTGGTATTTTTGTCCCGCCAACCAACAAAAATTATACAATTATTTAACTACGAGTATTGATGATGAAAGTTCAAAGCGCTGTTATCAGATTGGTCTTGCGGACAAACAAGACGCTGGCCAATGGAATGCACCCTATCATGCTGAGGGTGAGTTTCGGTTATATGAAAGAACGGTCGACTGGCTACTGCTGCAGTGCCAGTGACTGGGACAAGAAAGCTGAACTGGTGAAAGCCGGGTTCCCACATGCCGTGGAGATCAACAAGATCATCACGGACTTCAAAAACAAAATCATCGCACGGAGGTTTCAGTTTGAACTGATGGGGAAGAAGTACACCCCGGAGATGCTGCTCGATGACAACCGCCTGGAATTCAGTGCGCAGTCGCATGTCTACAAGGACATCATGGAGCGGATGATCAGCGAGAAGCAGCTCGACAAAAGCACTATCGCACACTACAACTACTCCTACAACAGGCTGGCGGTTTTTCTGGGTACGGAGCACTTCCTGGTCAATGACCTGACGGAGCACCGCATGCTGCGCTTCATCAAAGGGATGCTGGAGGAGGTGAGCGAGGGAACGGTGCACACCACCTGCGCCAAAATCGCCGCCGTGTGCAACTATGCCGTGTCGTTAGGACTGTTGCCGGCAGAGGACTATTGCTTCAACAAACTGAAATACGCCAAACTGGCCAAGAAGGCCAACCGGAAAGCGTATGTGGACAAGGACAACATGCTGCGTATCAGGGATTACTACCTCAGGCTGATGACCACTGGCGACGAGGAGCACTGGACTTTCCGGCCAGGGGCAGAGAAGCGGCTGCTCAACCGGCACTCCCTGGAGTTCGCTGTCTGCTTCTGGCTCGCGATGTTCAAACTCAATGGGAGCGCCCCCATCGACGTGGCACTGCTCAAGGAGGAGAACCTGGAAATCAGGCATTTCACCGATGCCAACGGACACAGCGACAGGTACTATTGCTTCGATTTCAAAAGAGCGAAGACGGGGATCGACGTAAGGCCAAGGATTGTCTGCGACCGGCTGGCAAGGGCTATCTTCGAGCCTTTCCTGCAGACTTGCCACCTGCGCGACGGGTATATCTTCCCGATCATCCAGAACAACAAGCACTCGCTGCGCCACCAGCCCACCTACGAGGGACAGAAGAGGGCCGTGCAGCACATCGCACACGCCACATCGGTGAAAATGAAGCAGGTGTGCGGGGAAATCAACAGCGTGACAGAGGATTACAACCGGCGGACAGGGCAGCACCTGCCGCTCATCGACGTGGCGAGTCTCTCCTGCTACAACATGAGACACTCGTTTGCGATGGCATACCTGTCATCGCCGGGAGCCAACGTCAATTCGCTGGCCAGTCTGATGGCAAGGAGTCCCAACAGCATCGGGGTCTACATCACCCAGCTCAACAAAGACCACGACCTCATCGAGTCGGTGGCCAGAATCGGCATTTGAATCCCCCAAAGTGATAAATGGCACCATCAGTGGCACCAGCCGGATCCTGACTTCCTCGCCAGAATCACCCACCCGGGTGGCGCCGCCTCATAGCAGGAACCCCAAATCCATTTGCGGAAATCCACACGGAATAAGGCTTTTTCCGTGGTGAATCACCGGCAGTAAGGGGTTTTAACATAAATTAAGGCTCCGGCGGCTTTGTTTTATGCCTTTTCTCCTTATTTTTGCACTATGTTCCAATCAGAGGAATTGTTTACTTTTTTATTCACTTAAAACGTTAATCAAATGAGAAAACTGATTTTTGTGGCCTGCTCATTCGTTTGCGCAGCCTTGATGTTCTCCTGCACCGATAAAGGTCCGGCGATGGCTGGCAAATGGGTGTCGGACAGTAAGAATTTCGGCAATGACAGCACGGCAACCATGGTGTTCACCATGCAGCTCAATGAGGACAGCACCCTCGCTCTCGATGTCGACGCTGTGATGGATTCGCAGGAGTCGGAGGCCAAGATCCACATGCCGTTCAACTTCGGATTCAAGGGCACCTGGAGCCTCAATGAAGACAAGCTCACCTGGCATCCCACGGATTCCACGTCGTACGCCAAGCTGAATGTGGACAGCATGAAGATCACTTTCGAGAAAGAAGAAATGCAGATGTTTGCCGATAAGATCACCAAGTCGATGAAGGAGAATTTCGACAAGGAGATCGGCAAGGAGATGCTGGGCAAGGTGGCCAAGGAGGAGACGATGAAATATGTGCTCGACGGTGACAACCTGACGCTCTTCATCGATACCGACACGCTGCTGCTGCACCGGTCGAAATAAGCATACACTTGAAATCCTTTGCCGATGAGGTCAATACGATATGGGCTGCTGGTGGCTGTCGTCGCATGTCTGACGGGATGTGCGTCGCACCGTGATGCCGTGCCGGAGAATTTCTCCTTCAAGTTCGCCGACAACAACCCGCATCAGCTCAGCGCGGCAGGGAAATACGGGATAGAGCCGCTGGAGGACCGCTCGCAACTGCGTAAGGCGGTGCGCAAGAACAGGCTCAGGCATATCGAGGATTGCCGTTACTATGCGGTGGACCCGCTGACGCATTCCGTACCGTATCTCACCAAGGACGCCGCCAAGTTGCTCAAGGACATCGGCAAAGGATTTCAGAAATCGATGCGCAAGCACAAGATGGGAGAGTATAAGATCATCGTCACCTCGGTCTTGCGCACCAAAGCGGATGTGAGGAGCCTGATGAAGGTGAACAGCAATGCGGTGCCCAATTCGGCACATTGCCATGCCACCACCTTCGACATCACCTACCGCCGCTATGAATACGTGGACGGGAAGAAAGCCAACGCCAACCAGATGAAATACTTGCTCGGCGAGGTGGTAGACCGTCTCAGAAGCAAAGGCAGGTGCCTCGTGAGGTATGAGACCCAGCAGACGTGCCTGCATATCACGGTCACTAAATAAATTTTGAAGAAGATGTTGAGAAAATGGCCTGTGGCGGCTATTCTGGCCTTGATCTTGTCCTGGCCTTGTGCGGCCTCCGCACAGTTGTCGGAACCGACAATGAAGTACAAAGTGGATTACGTGAATGAAAGCCGGCTGTTCAGAAACGGCAAGCACATCACGTTGCTCCATATCAATCTGGAGTGGCCGTCGATCCTGGGCTATTCCAGACTCCCTGCTTTGCAGGCGTTTCTCTCCAAAACGATTTTCGGTGCTGAGGCACCCACGCTCAGGAGCGGGATGGAGGCATACTTCAAGACGCTGGGCAAGGAAATCCATGTCATGCCCGAAGAAGAAGGCCTGGAGGTGGAATACCGCACAATGGTGGTCAGGGAACTGGCCTGGGAGAAAGACCGTTTCGTGTCGCTGGTCGTGGCCAAGCAGCGCCGCATGAGCGACGAGGTGGAAGCTGACATAAGGAAGAATATCCTCCTGACCTACGACATCGCCAAAGACAAAATCATGCGTACACCGGATATCATCAGGCGAAACTACCAGGCAGGCCGCGTCTACAGTGAAGCCCTCATCGACCGGATCTGGACGTATATGCCCAAACAGGGTATCGAGGTGAGGGCCATCGACCTGCCTGATGAGTGCTGCCTGTTGCAAGGCAAAGTGGGTGTGGCCTTCAACATGAAGGGTAATTCCGACGGCGATATCATCGAGCACCTGGTGGTGGTGCCCTATACAGCCATGGATGGGATTTTGACGAACAAGGCTTACAACGTGAGGAATGCCAACAACAAATTCACGCCACCGGTGAGTCCACAGCCGGAAGAGACCGTCGACGACTCACTGAAAGTGTATCTGATGGCCGATGAGATGCCCCAGTTCCAAGGTGGGGAAAAGGCTCTTGCCCAGTTTGTCTCAGGACAACTGAATTTTCCGGCCTATGAGCAGTTGATCGGTGTGGAGGGGAAGACCATCGTGTCGTTCGTGATCGACCGCGACGGGCAGGTGACAGAACCCTCAGTGATCAGTCCTGTGTCGCCGGGTATCGACCGTGAGGCTGTCAGGGTGATCAATGCCATGCCGAAATGGACTCCCGGCATGGACAATGGGAAGCCAGTGAGAGTGAAGGTCACGATGCCCTTGATTTTCAAGTTGGAGAGATAAGAGGGGGGAAAGCGATGCTGGTGATCGTCAGAAACCATAAGGAATATGGTCCTTACGACGAGGACAAGGTGCTGGAATATGTCAGCAACGGTACGGTGGTGATGCACGACGTGGCCCGTGACACTCTCACGGGTGAAGTGGCCACGGTGGGCACCTTTCTCAAGCGATTCGGCGTGAAACCGAAAGTGGCCCACGAGGGGAGCCTGGTGAGTCAACTGGGCAAGATCGGCAGCGACCTTATTTTCCCCAAGGAGAGTTTCGCACAGAAGGAGTGGCTCAAGGACAAGAGGCTGCTGGTGCTCTTCGTCGTCGGACTGTTTCCCACGGTGATGCTGCTCATGCCCATGCCTGAGATCGGCGTGTTTTATTTCATGGCACTCTATTTCTCCTGCATCTGGGGACTTTTCTTCTATTATTTCTTCAAGACTCCGCAGGTGACGCTGCGCACCACGGTGACGGTATTCTTCATCACCCAGCTCTTCGTCTTCATCGTATGGGATATCTTCGGGCTGGTGAGGTTTAATCCCTTCTATGCGCTGACGCAGGCCCCGTTCCCGATAGACCTGCTCGGTTTTGTCTTCGGCGTGGGTGTCACCGAGGAACTGGGCAAGATGGTGCCCCTGCTCATCATCTGCCACCGGGCCAAGGAACCGATACTCCCGCGTACCTTAGTTTATTACGGACTGATGGCGGGTATCGCTTTCGGCGTGTTCGAAGGGGTGCAATACCAGGTCACGGTCAATGCCCAGCTGGATTACACCTCGGCGTTCTACAGCAATATCGCGCGGCTCACCAGCTTGCCTTTCCTCCATGCGATATGGTGTGCCATAGCTGGTTATTTCGTGGCTTACGCCAATCTTTACCCACGCTATCGCAGGTCGCTCTATTTCCTGGCCCTGGCCATCCCTGCCACGCTGCATGGTCTTTACGACACCTTCTGCCAGAGTTCGATCATCCTGGCCGTGGCGCTCTCCTTCATCGGTGTCATCTTGCTCATGGCTTACCTCAAGCGCAGCACCGACTACCGCACGCGCCTGAAAAAATAGCCTGCAGAATGAGCCGTTCGCCAAAAAAAGAGACGCCACAGCGTGGCGTCTCCCTGTCGAGTGATCCGTATTCAGTGTGACGTCAAAGAGCCTCGCCAAACTGCACGATAAGGTTGCGGTATCGCTTGGCAAACTCCTGCTTCGTGATCTCATTGCCACTCTCGTCAAAGAGTTTGATCTCCTCGGCCTTGTCCTTCGTGGCATAGGTGCGCTCAGCGGCCACCTGTCCGTTCTCATGTGTGAGGATGATCTTCATCTTACGGCCGTCTTTCATCTCCACACACTGGCGATGGGCTTCATCCCAGATCTCGCCCGTAAAAGTGCTGTCGTCGTTGACAATCAGTTCGTGGCCGTTTTTCTCCAGCACTTCGTCTTTCTCGAATGTGGCCTGTTTCTTACAGGATACGCACAGCATCACGCCAGCGCATGTCATCAAATAAACTATCTTTCTCATCATATTGTTTTTTTTCGATATGTCATTTTATTTCCAGTTCTACCGGACAGTGGTCGGAACCGAGGATGCCCGTATGGATCTTGGCATCGACGATCTGAGGGGCGAGCCGCTGCGACACCAGGAAATAGTCGATGCGCCAGCCGGCGTTCTTCTCGCGAGCCTTGAAGCGGTATGACCACCACGAATAAGTCACTTGGTCGGGGTAGAGGCTGCGGAACGTGTCGGTGAAGCCGGATTGGAGCAAAAGGCTGAATTTCGCACGCTCCTCATCGGTGAAGCCAGCGTTGCGGCGGTTGGTCTTGGGGTTTTTGAGGTCGATCTCCTCATGGGCCACGTTGAGGTCGCCGCACACGACGACGGGTTTCTTGGAGTCGAGCTGCAGCAAGTATGCGCGGAAATCGTCCTCCCACTTCATGCGGTAGTCGAGGCGGCGCAGGCCGTCCTGGGAGTTGGGCACATAGACCGTCACCAGATAGAAATCCGCCATCTCGAGGGTGATTACCCGGCCCTCGTGGTCGTGCTCCTCGATCCCCATGCCATAGGTCACGCTCAGCGGTGTGTGGCGGGTGTAGATGGCCGTACCGGAGTAGCCTTTCTTCTCTGCGTAGTTCCAGTATGATGTGTATCCCTCGAAGTCCAGGTCGAGCTGTCCTTCCTGCATCTTGGTCTCCTGCAAGCAGAAGAAATCGGCGTCAAGGGCTTTGAAGGAATCCTCAAAGCCCTTTGACGCACAGGCGCGTAGCCCATTCACGTTCCATGAAATGAATTTCATACTTATTGTTTTCGCGGGGGATGGATGTCGTCCCTCGTCGGTTATGCTTTCTCGCCTTTGAGGAAGAAGACGCGGTTCACGTAGTACTTGCTTCCGTCGCAGGTGATGTTTTTCACCAGGAAGTAGGCCACCATCTGTCTGTTGTAGTACTCTCCTGTGGAATAATAAGTCATCGAGGCGTAATAGAATGACAAGGCGACGGTCATCTGGTAGTCGTATTCGATGTCGATCTCATGGGAGGTGTCGCCGAAATTGACGGTGAAATGCGACTTGTATTCTTTCGGGAGTACCCAGAAGGTGTAGTAGTTCTGGCTGTTGCTCTCGTTGACAAAGGGTTTCACGTCGGCGGTGATGCTCTGCGTGTCGGTGCTCTTGAGCAGCTGCTGCTTCAGTTCGGTGTTAGGCAGGCCGTGGGCAAGCACTTTCATTGGTAAGTTCCTCAGGGTCAGGGTAGAGTCGGATGCGAGGACGCTCCAGTCGATACCGCTGATGGAGTCGATGAGTTGGGTGGAGTCATTGGTGAAGAACACCTTTCCTGAGTAGATGGATTGCATGTCGGCGAGCTGTGCCAGCCTCTGCTGGGGTGTCAGGGGAGTGATGGTCTTCTTGTCGTTGTCGTCGTCGTCGTTGAGACATGAGGTGAACAGGAGGCCTGCTGTCAGGCAGAGCACAAACGTGAAAAGTTTTCTTGGTTTCATTTCTTTCGATTTGGTTGATGTTTTTGATGGGGGAGTGCGCCGGCATCGTTGTCCCGCACTCTATCATCTTAAATGTGGCTGGTGTCGGAATCTTGCATCGCACCTGCCACTTTTTTTCGTTTTTCTTTCGAAAAAACTCACTCCCGGAGCAGGTTCATGAACTCCTCGCGGGTTTTGGCTTGGTTGAACGCACCGCTGAACGCACTTGTCGTGGTGATAGAGTTCTGTTTCTCCACCCCCCTCATTTGCATGCACATGTGGCGGGCTTCCACCACCACCATCACGCCCATCGGATGGAGTGTCGACTGGATGCAGTCCATGATCTGCTGCGTGAGGCGTTCCTGCACCTGCAGGCGGTGGCTGTAGATGTCGACCACGCGGGCTATCTTGCTCAGGCCGGTGATATGCCCCTTGGGGATGTAAGCCACGTGGGCTTTGCCGTAGAAAGGCAGCATGTGGTGCTCACACATCGAGAAGAAATCGATGTCCTTGACGATCACCATTTGGTTGTAGGGTTCCTCGAAAAGGGCGTCGGTCAGCACTTTGTGCGGATCCTGGGTGTATCCCCGTGTCAGCACCTGCATGGCCTTGGCCACCCGGAGCGGGGTTTTCTGGAGTCCTTCGCGCCCGGGATCTTCTCCCAGGAGGCGGAGGATGTCATGATAGTGTTGAGAGAGTTCTTCGAGCCCCTCTCGGTATTCTGGTTCTGTATTCATGCGGATGGAAGGTCGGTTATCTGTTGACGGTGATGAAAGTCTTGATCACACTGGCGTTCTTATAGCCCAGTTTCTTGACTTTCTTGAGGGTGTTGTTGGCATCTTCCTGTCGGCGGAAATTGCCGAAGCGGCAGCACCAGCGGGGTGAATAGAAGTGGACGTATACCGGTTGGCCGGGCATGTCGACCTTGATCTTGGCGCCGAACTCCTTGGCTTTGGCGCGGTCGTCGCGGGTGTTGCCGCCGGCGAACACCTGGATGCGGTAGCCCGACACCTTCTTGCTGTTGCTCATCACTTTCAGCTGTGTGCCGCTCAGGGTGGGATTCTCCTCGAACTCCTTCATCTTCTGCTCGCGGAACGCCTGGCGCTTCTTGCGCTCCCGCTCGCGGCGGGCCTTGTCGCGCTCCTCGTCCTCACGAGAACTGACGTTGTCGCGCTGGCTCCGTGACTCGGAGCGGTTTTCGGTGCGGGATGACTCTTGCCGGGCGGCCGACTTGGTATCTTGTCTTGACTTGTCTTCACGGTTGGATTTGCCCGTCTCTTCCTTCTGTTTGCCGGAGCCGTTGACGAGCTTGCTGATGTCATCGCTCTGTTTCACGGAGACAGAGCCTTTGCCCTTCTCGCCGTTCTGCAGGTGGTCCAGGAACGACTGGGCTTGGATGGGGGCTGCCATACATACTGCCGCAGCCAGGGCGGTGATGATTCTTCTCATCATGATGTGGGGTTTGATGTTGGGTGAAAAACCGCCGTGCGGACGCCTTGAGTCCGCACGGCAGGGGATGCGGCTTATTTCCAGGCGTCGATGATGCCTTTGAAGTCGGCTGCCTTCAGGGAGGCTCCACCGATCAGGCCACCGTCGATGTCGGGTTTGGCAAACAGTTCGCGGGCATTGCCGGGCTTGCAGCTGCCACCATAGAGGATGGAGGTGGCGTCGGCCACTTCTGCACCGTATTTGTCGGCCACCACGCTGCGGATGAAGGCGTGGATTTCCTCTGCCTGCTCGGCAGTGGCGGTCTTGCCGGTTCCGATGGCCCAGATGGGCTCGTAGGCGATGACGATATTGGCGAACTCCTCAGCTGTGAGGTTGAAGACGCTGCCCTCGAGTTCTGCCTTCACCACCTCGTTCTGCTTGTTGGCCTCGCGCTCCTCCAGGCTCTCACCGATGCAGAAGATCACTTTCAGACCGTTCTTCAGGGCGAGTTTCACTTTCTCTTTGAGGATCTCCGGAGTCTCGGCATAGTACTCGCGGCGCTCGGAGTGGCCCAGGATCACGTATTGTGCGCCTGTGCTCTTTACCATCTCTGCGGACACCTCGCCCGTGTAAGCTCCTTTCTCCTTGTCGGCGCAGTTCTCTGCTCCGAGGCCGATGATGTCCTGGTTGAGGAACTGTGCGATGCTGGCCAAGTGGATGAATGGTGTGCAGATCACCACGCCACAGTTGGGCTTCTCAGCAGTGAGGGTCTCGTTGAGCTCTTTTGCCAGAGCGATACCGTCTTGCAGGTTCATGTTCATTTTCCAGTTGCCTGCTACAATTTTCTTTCTCATTTTTTACTTTTTTTATTTGATGTGTTAAAAATAACTGTTTTCTTTCTCTTGGGGACGCTATTATTTTTGTCCGGGAGACGCCCCGGTGTGACGTCTCTACTTTTTTTGTTGTTTTTGGGAGACGCCCCGATGTGACGTCTCTACTTTTGTGGTTTTGGGAGACGTGCCAGTGTGACGTCTCTACTTTTTTTGTTGTTTTTGGGAGACGCCCCGATGTGACGTCTCTACTCTTGTGTTGTTTTTGGGAGACGCCCCAGTGTGACGTCTCTACTATTTTTGTTTTTGGGAGACGCCCCGATGTGACGTCTCTACTTTTGTTGTTTTTTGGGAGACGTGCCGGTGTGACGTCTCTACTTTTTTTGTTTTGGGAGACGCCCCAGTGTGACGTCTCTACTCTTGTGTTGTTTTTGGGAGACGCCCCAGTGTGACGTCTCTACTATTTTTGTTTTTGGGAGACGCCCCGATGTGACGTCTCTACTTTTTTTGTTTTTTGGGGGAGACGCCCCGATGTGACGTCTCTACTCTTGTGTTGTTTTTGGGAGACGTGCCGGTGTGACGTCTCTACTTTTGTGGTGCGCGGCTCTTCGGGGCCGTGAACCTTTTGTAGACGGCCCATAGGCGGTCGACGAGGGTCAGGGCGAACAGCGGAAGCACAAACCACAACAGGATCTTGATGATCTTGCTGGCGGTCTCGTCGGGCGGCATCTGTCCTATCTCGATCTGCTCCAGACGTCCGGTGAGCTGACTGGCGTCGGGCAGGAAGTTGTGGCTCCATTTGCGGTAGACCACACCGTCGTGCAGCAGCAGCAGTCCAGGATTGCTTCGGATTATGGTCTTCAGGGTGGTGGCATCGGTCGTGCAGAAGGGGTATTCTGCTCCTGTGAGGTCGCTCCACCGCTCAATGCCTTTCTCGCCACTGGCTGTGAGGCAATAGAATCGGTAGTCGTTATCCTGGCAGTATTCGAAGATTTGATCGATGTTGCCGAAGCCACTGTCGTCGGCGTGCTCCAAATAGGGTGAGATCAGCAGGAAGGTATAGCCGGAATCGCCTATCACGTCGTCGGTGATGTCGTCGCCCTCCGAGGTCTCTATCGAGAAATCATGGATGGGGGGTACATAGCCCTCGCTTGTCTGCACCGTGCGGCTGTCGACGAACGTCCAGGTGGAGTCGGGGTAGTCGGCGAGGGTGAACTCGCGCTGCACTCCGTCTTTCTCCAGGATGAAAGTGGTCTCAAACTGCGGTTGGGCGGCAGAGTCGGGGATCTCCATCCCTTTCCTCAGATCGCTGCCCACATGGTAGGGCCGGAAGTCGAACAGCGGCAGGTCGTAGAGGCAATAGACGCTGGAGAGGATCACAAACAGCAAGGTGTAGTTGATCACTATCCATTGGTTGGTCTTCGAGACAAACCTCACCATGGCCAGCGGGCGCCAGCACAGCACGATGGATGCGGCCAGCAGGACGACGTTCTTGGCGAACGTCTGTGCGTTGGTCAGCACGATGGCATCGCCAAAACAGCCACAATCGCTGATCGGATTGAATATCCAAAGCCAGGCGGAGATGACCGTCATCACCATCATCAGCGCCAACACCAGTTTGGTCACTGTGCGGCGGTGGATGGCAAACAGCAGAAACAAGCCCAGGCTGAACTCGATGGCCGACAGTACCACGGAAGCCCCTAGCGTCGTCCAGTCGGGAAAGATGCCGTCCATCGAGAGCGCCGTGAGGTAGTCCTGTATCTTATACTGCGTGCCCAGCGGGTCGATGGCTTTCACATACCCCGAAAGGATCAGGGTCGGTGCTACCACGAAGCGGCACAGATTGACGATGATGCGGGATAGCTTACTCACTGAGTTTGATGATGCCGAAGATGGCGTAGTTGATAATGTCCATATAATTGGCGTCGATACCTTCTGAGACGAGGGTCTCGCCTTCCAGGTCCTCGATCTCCTTCACACGCTGGATTTTGGTGAGGATGAAATCAGTGTAACTGCTCACACGCATGCCGCGCCAAGCCTCTCCATAGTCGTGGTTCTTGCGAAGCATCAGTTGCAACGACTCGTCGGCATACTGGTCGTAGAGTGCCATGGCCTCCTCAGAACTGATGTCGGTGGTGTCGCTGTAGCCCTTGGCGATCTGGATCAGGCCCACCAGACCATAGTTGACCAGGGCGATGAACTCAGGGCGGATGCCTTCGCCTACCAGCGATGTGTGCTTCACCTCCAGGGAGCGGATCCGCATGGCTTTGATGAACAACTGGTCGGTGAGAGAGGATGGGCGGAGTATGCGCCATGAGGCACCATAGTCGTGAAGTTTCTTCTCAAACAAGGTCCTGCACTCGGCAAGGGCTTCGCGGAATTGCTTCTCTGTCTTGTTGGCTTGCTGTGACATGTCTCGGTTTCTTGATGTGCTGTTTTCGCTTTACACGGTGCAAAAGTACGCATTTTTGATGAATCATACAAAAATCAAACATTAATATGTGTTATAATATAGGTCTGACGCTATCGCGTCGAAGTTACTGCCTCTCGGAAAAGGCCAAATAAATTTGGCTTTTCGCTCGCTTATTCGTAACTTTGCAGGTCCAAAAAGAAAAGCGGAATTATGAAAGAACTCTCGGACACCGAACTGGCGCAACTCCTCGACAAAGATATTTTCCACCTGATTTCACAGACTGCTGACGAACTCGGTGTGGAGTGCTACGTCGTGGGAGGTTATGTGCGTGACCTCTTCCTCGAAAGGCCATCCAACGACATCGATGTGGTGGTCGTGGGCAGCGGCATTGAGGTGGCTAAGGCCTTGAAGGAAAAGTTGGGCAAAAAGGCGCATCTATCTGTGTTCCGCAACTTTGGCACCGCACAGGTGAAGTATAGGGACACTGAAGTGGAGTTCGTGGGAGCACGGAAAGAGAGTTACCGGCACGATAGCCGGAAACCCATCGTCGAAGACGGTACTTTGGAGGATGACCAGAACCGAAGGGATTTCACCATCAATGCCATGGCCGTCTGCCTCAATGAGGGGCGATTCGGAGAACTGGTAGACCCTTTTGATGGCATCGGAGACCTGCTCTATGGATGTATACGCACGCCCCTCGATCCGAATGTCACCTTTTCCGATGACCCGTTGAGGATGATGAGGTGCATCCGTTTCGCCACCCAACTCAATTTCTACATCGACGAGGATACTTTCGAGGCCCTTGAGCGCAATGCGGAGCGCATCCGTATCATCAGTGGTGAGAGAATCGCTGATGAACTGAACAAAATCATGATGACCGCCACGCCCAGCAAGGGATTCGTCGATTTGCAGCGTTGCGGATTGCTCCAACTGATCATGCCTGAAATCGAACTCCTCGACGTGGTGGACACACGAAACGGAAGGGCTCATAAAAACAATTTCTACCATACGCTGGAGGTGCTTGACAATATTTGTAAAAGAACGGACAATTTGTGGCTGAGATGGGCGGCTTTGCTGCATGATGTCGGCAAACCGAAGAGCAAGCGTTGGGATCCGGCCGTAGGATGGACTTTCCATAACCATAACATCATCGGAGCCAAGATGGTGCCAGAGATGTTCAGAAGGCTGAAGTTGCCCATGGACACGAAAATGAAGTATGTGCAGAAACTTGTGGAACTCCACATGAGACCTATCGTGATAGCCGACGAGGAGGTGACAGACAGCGCAGTGAGACGCCTGCTCAACGATGCCGGAGATGATATCGATGACCTCATGATGCTTTGCGAGGCCGATATTACCAGCAAGAACCAGATCCGTAAACAGCATTTCCTCGATAATTTCACTATTGTGAGAGAGAAACTGGAAGTGCTGAAACTCAAGGACTTCAAGCGCCTTTTTCAACCCTGTATCGATGGTACGGAAATCATGCAGATGTTCGGACTCCAACAGGGGCCGGAGGTGGGTGTCCTCAAGAAATACATCAAGGATGCCGTGCTTGATGGAAAAGTGGAGAATAACCCCGAAACCCTACGGCAACTTCTTATTGAAAAATACCAACAAATGCAGGCTTGAATTAAGCTGTTTTTCGGGGTTGTCGGAGTTATCGGAGTAATCGGAGGTTATCGGAGTAATCGGAATTATCGGAGTAATCGGAGGTTATCGGAATTATCGGAGTTATCGGAGTTATCGGAGTAATCGGAATAATCGGAGGATATCTGAGGTTATCGGAATTACATTGGGTCATCGGGATTTGTAATCCGAAAAGCGCATTGCAAATGATTTTATTCTATGTGGTTGACTCCTTGGACAGAACAAGCGTCACCCCTTTTTGGGTGACGAGTTGCAAAATCCCACGGGATGGAGATGCCACAATGTGACGTCTCTGCCTCTTGAGTGTCGGTAGGGTGGTGAATAATTGTTAAATATACAATAAACACACATTATAACTAAAGAATTATATGTAATTTTGCATTCGGAAAAACCCAAATGGGCTTTTCAAGTTTTCTTTATTGATCATGATCAATCATTTATTAATAGGTATGAAAAGACTTAATTTCTTTCTGCTTGTAGCAGCTGCTGCATGCTTGGTGGCATGTGGTGGAAAAAGTGGTGGAGGTATGAATTTCGGAGATAACGAATTCCCCGTGCAGACAGTAGGCGCGCAAAGTGCAGCCATGCAAGTCACTTACCCCGCGACCATCAAAGGTGTTCAGGATGTGGAAATCAGACCGAAAACTTCAGGATTCATCACTCGCATCAATGTGCATGAAGGCCAGTCGGTCGGTGCCGGTCAAATCCTCTTTGTCATCGACAATGAGACTTATCAGGCACAGGTGAGGCAGACACAGGCTGCTGTCAATCAGGCGCAGGCCGCCATCAACACCGCTGAAGCCCAACTGAATACGGCAAAATTGCAGTATGATAACAGTGTGCAGTTGCATGCCAATGGCGTGATTGGAGACTTTGAGCTCCAGTCGTCCAAAAACGCCTATACCAGTGCCCAGGCACAAGTCAATCAGGCCAAAGCAGCCCTCGCTCAGTCTCAGGCAGCCCTCGCCTCGGCCAAGGAAGCCCTCAGTTTCTGCTATGTCAAGAGCCCTGCGAGCGGTGTGGTTGGCAGTCTTCCCTACAAGGTGGGAGCTCTGGTGAGCGCTTCGAGCCAGCCAGCCCTCACGACAGTGTCTAACATCAGTGCCATGGAGGTGTTCTTCTCCATGACAGAGAAAGATGTGCTGGAAATGACGAAAAGTGCCGGTGGACTCAATGCCGCTGTCAACAATTATCCCCCTGTGAAACTCAAACTGGCCGACGGCTCCATGTATCCCTATGATGGCAAGGTGGTGAAGGTGAGCGGCGTGATCGAAGCCTCCACAGGTACGGTGTCGATGATCGCCCGTTTCCCCAATCCGGAGCATCTTCTCAAGAGCGGTGGTTCCGGCTCCATCGTCGTGCATCGTGAGAACAATTCTGTGATTCTCGTGCCACAATCTTGCGTCCTCGAGGTGCAGGACAAGAAGTTTGTCTTCGTCCTGGGTGCTGACAACAAGGTGAAATATACGGAAATCACCGTCGACCCGCAGAACGACGGCTCCAACTATATCGTGACCGGTGGCCTGAAGATGGGTGACAAATATGTGACCAACGGCCTTACCAAGCTCACCGACGGCATGGAGATCGTCCCCATCACGCAAGAGCAGTACAAGAAGAAGATCGACGAGTCGAGCAAGATCGGAACAGATGGCTCAGCCAAAGGCTTTGTCGATGCCATGACAGGTAAGAAATAATAACGACACTTTCTAATCCATCAGGAAATTATGACATTTACAACATTCATAAAACGCCCGGTACTCTCGACGGTGATCTCCATCCTCATCGTCCTGCTGGGTGTCATCGGACTGGCTACGCTTCCTATCGAGCAGTATCCAGATATCGCACCGCCTACGGTGGTGGTGTTCACAAGCTACCCTGGTGCTGACGCCGAGACAGTGAAAAACTCCGTGCTGGTGCCGCTTGAGGAGAGTATCAACGGTGTGGAAGGTATGGACTACATCAGCTCTTCGGCTTCTTCTGGTTCCGCCAGCCTCTCGATCCTTTTCAGGCAGGGCATGAACGCCGATATGTGTGCCGTGAACGTGCAGAACCGAGTGCAGCAGGCCCAGTCGTTGCTGCCGGCCGAGGTGACTCAGATCGGTGTGACCGTCATGAAGCGCCAGACCTCGCAGGTGATGATGTTCACCCTCACCAGTGACGGCCGTTATGATGACGAGTTCCTCACCAACTACAATAACATCAACATCATCCCAGCCATCAAGCGTATCGAGGGCGTGGGCGACGTTCAGTCGCCGGGTATGAAGAATTACTCCATGCGTATCTGGCTCAATCCGGAGGTGATGAAGCAGCATGGACTCATGCCAAGCGATATCACGGCAGTGCTCAGCGAGCAGAACATCGAGGCCGCCCCAGGACAGTTTGGTGAGCAGTCGGATGTGCAGTATGAGTATGCCATGCGCTATACAGGCCGCTTGAAGAGCGAGCAGGAATTCGGCAACATCATCATCTCAAGCGATGCCAATGGCAATACCTTGAAGCTGAAGGATGTGGCCAAGATCGAACTTGGCGGTCTGCAGTACTCCGTGTCGATGAAGAACAACAACATCCCGTCGGTGATGGGTATGGTGCAGCAGATCGCTGGCTCCAACGCCAATGAGATCGCCAAGAACGTGAAGAAAGAGTTGGAGGAGCAGGCGAAGCTCTTCCCTCCGGGCATGATGTACAAGATCAACTATGATGTGACGGAGTTCTTGTATGCCAGTATCGAGGAGGTGGTGTTCACCCTCGTGATGACCCTCATCCTGGTGCTTCTCGTGGTGTATGTGTTCTTGCAGGACATGCGCTCGACGCTGATCCCGATGATAGCCGTGCCGGTGTCGCTGATCGGTACGTTCTTCTTCCTGAAGGTTTTCGGCTTTTCCATCAACTTGCTTACGCTGTCGGCTTTGCTTCTGGCAATCGCCATCGTGGTGGACGACGCCATCGTGGTGGTAGAGGCCGTCCACGCCAAGTTGGATATGGGCTACAAGAGTTCTCTGACAGCCTCCATCGATGCCATGAACGAGATTTCTGGAGCCATCATCTCCATCACTCTGGTGATGGCCTCGGTGTTCATCCCCGTGTCGTTCATCGGTGGAACCTCGGGTACATTCTACCGAGAGTTTGGTATCACGATGGCCGTGTCGATTTTCATTTCGGCCATCAACGCCCTGACGCTGTCCCCGGCCCTTTGCGCCATCTTCCTCAAGCCCCATGACAAAGACGGGAAACCCGTGAAGATGTCGAGGGTGGATCGTTTCCATGCTGCTTTCAACGCATCTTATGACAAGATGCTTGACAAATACAAGACCCGGGTGGAGAAAATCGTGCGCAAGCCCTTGGCTATCGGTGCCATCGTCTTGATCGGCATTGTGGTGCTGGCCGTGACGATGAAGACCACCAAGACCGGACTTGTGCCCAGTGAGGATACCGGAACACTCTTCTGCACCATTTCCATGCCTCCGGCAACATCTGTGGCACGCACACGCCAGGTCATCAATGAGGTAGACTCCATCCTGGCTGCCAACCCGGCTATCCAGAGCCGGGAGCAGATCCAGGGTTACAACTTCATCGCCGGTGCAGGCAGCGACCAGGCCACCTTCATCATCAAGCTCAAGCCTTTCGATGAGCGACAGAAGGGATTCTGGTGGAAATTGTCGGGATTTTGGCAGGGCGACAGCTTCTACCGCTTCCTCGTCAATCCGTATGATGCCAACTCCGTGCTGGGTATGATTTACAAGCAGACGGCATCGATCAAGGACGCACAGATCCTGGCTTTCTCGCCTCCTATGATTCCTGGCTTCTCAGCCAACAGTGGTGTGTCGCTTGTCATGCAGGACCGCACAGGCGGTGACTTGAATACCTTCTTCGGTATCGTGAAGTCCTATCTGGAAGAGCTCAACAAACGGCCCGAGATCCAGACCGCCCAGACCTCCTACAACCCCAACTATCCGCAATACATGATCCACATGGATGTGGCCAAGTGCAAGCAGGCAGGTATCTCGCCAAGATTGGTGCTCTCCACCCTCCAGGGCTATTACGGTGGCTTGTATGCATCGAACTTCAATGCTTACGGAAAACTGTTCCGTGTGATGGTGCAGGCTTCGCCAGAAACGCGTATGACCCCGGAGAGTCTGTCCAACGTCTTCGTGCGCACTCCGAGCGGCATGTCGCCCGTGACCGAGTTCTGCAAGATGGAGCGTGTGTACGGACCGTCAAACATCAACCGTTTCAACCTGTTCACCGCCATCAATGTCACGGCCACCGTGGCCGATGGCTATTCGACAGGTGAGGCCATCAAGGCCGTGCAGGAAGTCGCCGAAGACAATCTGCCCACGGGCTACACCTACGACTATTCCGGTCTGACTCGTCAGGAGGCGAACTCGAGCAACTCCACGGCCATCATCTTCGTGCTGTGCTTCATCTTCATCTATCTGATCTTGTCGGCTCAGTATGAGAGCTATATCCTTCCGCTGGCCGTTATCCTGTCCGTACCGTTCGGACTGGCAGGCGCCTTCCTCTTCACGATGCTCTTCGGGCATTCCAACGACATCTATATGCAGATCTCGCTTATCATGCTGATCGGTCTGCTTGCCAAGAACGCTATCCTCATCGTGCAGTTCGCCCTGGAGCGCCGTGAGATCGGTATGGCCATCTCCTGGTCGGCCGTGCTGGGTGCCGCCGCCCGTCTGCGTCCTATCTTGATGACCTCGCTGGCCATGGTTATCGGTCTGCTGCCTATGATGTTCGCTTCGGGTGTGGGCAAGAACGGCAACCAGACCCTCGGTGCCGCAGCTGTCGGTGGTATGCTCATCGGTACGCTGCTCCAGATCTTCGTGGTGCCGACCCTTTTCGTGATTTTCCAGTCGCTGCAGGAGAGATTCAGGCCGATGAAGTTTGAGGACCTCGGCAATGATGCTGTCGCAGCCGAATTGGAGCAGTACGTCAATCATGCTAACAACTACACCGTGGAGGAATAAAAGATGAAGAAACTGAATATTTTGACCATGACGATAGCGACCGCACTCCTTACCGGGTGCGGGGCGCTCCATCACTATGAGAGACCCGAGGTCAACACGACAGGCCTCATCCGCGACAACTTGTCGCTCACCGACACCTTGGTGGCCAATGCCGACTCGCTCAATTTCGGCAACCTGCCTTGGCGAAGTGTCTTTACTGATCCGCAGTTGCAGACCCTGATCCAGCAGGCCCTCGATAACAATGTCGACATGCTTAATGCCGCACTCAACGTGCGGATGGCGGAGACGCAGCTCAAACTGGCTCGCCTGGCTTTCCTGCCCCAGTTCACCTTCTCGCCACAGGGCACCATCGCCTCTTGGGACGGCAATGCCGCCACCAAGACCTATCAGCTGCCCGTGGCAGCCAGTTGGAGCACCGACCTCTACGGAAACCTGTTCGCTCAGAAGAAAAGCGCTCAGGTGCAGCTCCTGGGGATGAAAGACTATCAGGTGATGGTGCAGACCGGTGTCGTGGCAGGTGTGGCCAACATGTACTACACGCTCCTCATGCTCGACAAGCAGATGGAGATCCTCACCGATATGATCGGACTCACCAAGGACACCTGGGACATGATGAAACTCCAGATGGATCTGGGCAGGGCACGCTCGACCAGCGTGCAGAGCGCCGAGGCCAATTACTACTCGGTGAAGGCACAGGCCGTGGACATGCAGCGCCAGATCAGGGAAGTGGAGAATTCCCTCTCACTGGTGCTTGGACAGCCGGCACAGACCATCGCCAGGGGAAAGCTCGAGAATCAGAACCTGCCCTCAGAGTTCAGCACAGGCATCGGACTGCAGCTGCTGGCCAACAGGGCTGACGTGCACTATGCCGAGATGAACCTGGCCAAATGCTTCTATGACGTGGAGACAGCCAAGAGCCGTTTCTATCCCAACCTGACCATCACGCCATCGGCCACGTTCACCAACAACGCCGGAGCCATCGTCAATCCGGGGAAATGGCTGCTCTCCGCAGTGGGAAGCCTCACTCAGCCCATCTTCATGAAGGGACAGCTCACCGCCGGACTCCGTGTGGCAGAGGCCCAGTATGAGCAGGCCTACAACACATGGCAGAACGTCGTGCTCAAGGCAGGCAACGAGGTCAGTGATGCCCTGGTGCTCTACAATTCCTCGGATGAGAAAGGAAAACTGGAAGCCAAGAGGGTGGAGACCTTGCAGAAAAATGTGGAGCACACCAAGATGCTCTTCAAGAATTCCGGTAGTTCATATCTCGAGGTGATCACAGCCCAGCAGTCATTGCTCAATGCGCAGCTGACGAAAGTCTCTGATGACTTCTACAAGATGCAGGCTGTGGTGAACCTTTACAATGCCCTTGGCGGCGGAGGTAAGTAATCCTTAAAAAACATTGACATTATGGCAAGTGATATCAGTCCAAGAGCAGAAATCGACCCAAGAGCGAAAATTGGCGACAACTGCAAAATATTTCCTTTCGTCTATATCGAGGGTGATGTGGAGATCGGCGACAACTGCGTGATCTTCCCGTTCACCAGCATCCTCAACGGTTCCAGAATCGGAAAGTGCAACAAGATCCACCAAGGGGCGGTCATCGCAGCCTTGCCCCAGGATTTCGAGTTCACCGGCGAGAAGAGCGAATGCGTCATCGGCGACAACAACATCATCCGTGAGAATGTGGTCATCAACAGGGCTACGCACCGTGGAGCGAAGACCGTGATCGGCAACAACAACTTCCTCATGGAAGGTGTGCATATCTCACACGACGCCAAAGTGGCAGACAATTGCGTTTTCGGTTATGGTACTAAGGTCGCCGGAGACTGCATCATCGAGGATCATGTGGTGCTATCGACAAGTGTCATCGCCAATGCCGGTACACGTGTGGGCAGTTATGCGATGGTCAAGGCCGGCACAACCTACTCGAAAGACGTGCCACCTTATATTATAGCAGGTTCCAGTCCTGTGAGATACGGAGGTGTCAACACTGTGATGCTTTCGAAGGACGGCGTGTCGGAGAAGGTGCAGAAGCACATCGCCAACGCTTACCGCCTGGTCTTCCATGGCCAGACAAGCGTCTTCGATGCCATCAACCAGATCAAGCAGCAGGTGCCCGACAGCGTGGAGATCCAGCATATCGTGAAATTCCTCAGTGAAACGCAGCGCGGCATCATCAGCAAGCTGTGAGCGATGATTACCCAAAAAGAAAGCGGGCGGGGTTTTGTTCCCCGCCCGCTTTCTTGTGGGTATGACTTATCATTTTCCTTTCTCTGCGATCGTCACCGTGCCATCGCTGACAGTGATTTGCTGATGGTCGACCAGGTAATCCAGCACCCATTCGATGATTTGGTCGAGTCTGGATGTGCGACGGGCATAGC
This sequence comes from uncultured Prevotellaceae bacterium, assembly GCA_946540735.1. Classification (GTDB taxonomy): domain Bacteria; phylum Bacteroidota; class Bacteroidia; order Bacteroidales; family Bacteroidaceae; genus Prevotella. Next base: position 73,587 of record CAMNIN010000008.1, read on the forward strand.
CAAGCAAGTTGGTGATCTGTTTCAGCAGTTCCAACTTTGGCACGGAAATCTGCTGTGTCATGGCCTGCATGATTGCATTCTTGACCTCGACATAGGGGATGTCTTCGGTTTCACGATAAGGAGCCTCACGGTATTTGTCATAGCCTTCGGCGGCCTGAGCATTGCTCCAGTAGACGGGGTTGTCGGGTTGTGACAAGGGGTCGCGGTAGGCGATGCTCTCAATGATTTTTTCGATGGGTTCCAGTATACGGTCGAAAGCACGTACTATTCCGTAGGCGATGACGATCTTCTTCACGATGGCACCGAGGGCCACCGGCTGTTCGACGGATATGATATGCTTGATGTCGGCTTCTATCGTTCGTCTTCTGAGGGTAAGGATTTTAGGCGAGGAATAGTTGAATCGTTTTTCGAGCTTCACAAAATTGTAGGGCAGTCTCTTGTCGTTGGATGTCGTCTTGAGGATCTCATCCTCGCTCACCTCGAAAGGGATGGAGGTGGCAAGACCGCTCTTGAGTGGAGTATTGGATGGTTGAGGCGAGGCCCCCTGCTTGACCTTATCTTTCGCCTTCTCCTCGGTTGGCGGGGTTTCGGCAGTAGCAGGCGTCTCGCGCTGTTTCTTGATCATGCTGAGTTCCCGGATGATGCGGTCGATCACTTTCTCCGGGTTGAGGAACCAGTCGACGGTCCATACGCGCATGAGATTCCAGCCGAGCCCTTTGAGAACGCCGGGCTGGCAGATCTCACGGTCGCGCTCCGTACTGGTGTTGTGGTAGTTGGCTCCATCGCAGATGATACCCATGAGGTAGTCGTCGGGGGCGGAGGGGTCGATCACGCCCATGTCGATCTTGAAGCGTGAGCGTCCTACGAGAGTGTCCACTTCATAGCCATGGCGGCAGATCTCGGCGGCGATGGCATCAATGATCGTGGTGTCGGCTTTCTCTTCCAGTTGTGATGAGATGACCGGCATGCGTCCACTGCGTGCGAACTCCAGGAACCGCTTCAGACCTTCCACGCCGCGGGCGCGGCTGCGGTTGAGGTCGATTTGCTCGGGTTGCAGGGTGGAGAAGACCATCATCTCGTTGCGCGCACGGCTGACAGCGACGTTGAGGCGCCGTTCTCCTCCAGCATTGTTGAGCGGACCGAAGTTCATCGACACGTGGCCGTTTTTGTCAGGGCCGTATCCCACAGAGAAGAGGATGACGTCACGCTCGTCGCCTTGCACATTCTCCAGGTTTTTGACGAAGATCGGTTCCTCGCACTCATAAGCCAACCGTTCGAGATTGGTGTCCTTGCTGAGCTCATCCACGAGGATATCCTCTATGAGGTCTTGCTGTACTTTGCTGAACGACACGATGCCGATGCTGTTTTTCGACAGTTGGCTGTCGCGCAACCGCCGTACCACTTCAGCCACGATAGCTTCCGCCTCAGACCTGTTGCAACGCGTCTTGCCCATGTCGTAGGTGCCTTCGATAGGAACGAACGTGACTTTCGACTTGCGGTCGTCCACCGAAGGGAAGGTGTAGAGCTTGCCATCGTAGTATTGGCTGTTGCTGAAAGCTATCAGACTCTCGTGGCGGCTGCGGTAGTGCCAGGTGAGGTAGTGGTCGGGGAACGACAGTGTGATGCAGTCGTCGAGAATGCTCTCCATGTCGTCGTTGTCGGCTTCAGCCTCGTCGATGGAGGTGGTCATGAAGAAGCTGGTGGGAGGCATCTGCTTGGGGTCGCCCACCACGATGAGTGCCTTGCCACGAGCGATGGCACCCACCGCCTCGCTTGTCGGCATCTGCGATGCCTCGTCGAAGACCACAATGTCGAATTTCTCCTGGTTGAGGTCGATGAATTGAGCCACGGAGATGGGGCTCATCAGCATACACGGACAGAGTTTGGGCAGCAGGGTAGGAATCTGGTCGATGATCTGCCGGATGGTGGTGCCACGGCCATTCGACTTGATGAGGCGCTTCAGAGTGCCGATTTCCGATCCTTTCGCAGCCTCGATGGTCAGCGAGGGGATGCGGGAAGCAAGTTTGCAGTAAAGGGCTTTTTTCGTGAGTTCCTGGAATTGCTTGGCCATGTCGCGGTAGCGCTGGATGGTGTCTTCGAAGATCAGGCCATTAAATACCTGGAGTTCCTGCGTGTGGTCGATGATGTCCATGGCGAGTCGTTTGTAGAGGCCGCGGAGCATCGCCTGGCAGGCAGATTCGTGATCATTGCCCTTCTCGATGTAGATGGCGACGCCACCCAGGCGCTGCGACATGAGTTGGGCACGGCGTGTGCACCATTGCGACCAGTCTCTCGACTTGTCGATGTGAAGCAGCCATTGAGGGGTCTTCTGTATGATCTCATCAAGCGTCATCCTTCCGTCAATATGGCAAGCGGTGGTCGATTTCCAAAGGGCATTGAGCTGCCGGAGCGCACTGATATCGACGCTCAGAGTGCTTTCTTTGTTGACGGTAGGTATGAAGGCCGAAGGCATGTTGATGCCTCGCAGCAGGGTGAGGATGGTAGAGGCTTGCCGGATGCTTTCTGCGATGTTGTCCCATTCCATTTTGCCCGAACCTGTCAGACTGCCGAAGATGCGGTTGAGGTCTCCCTGATGGGGAGAAAGCTCCTGTTGTAGTCGGTGGTATTCCTCGAGTTGCGAGATCAGCGGCTCGATATGTTCTTCGGAAATATCGCGGCGGTAGCCTTTCAGCTGCTTGAGGAAACTCTTCTTGGAGAAGTATTTGGCCAGTGCCCATTTGTCGCAGGCATTAGCCCAGTCGGTTTTCAGCGTCATGAGGTTGAGCTGAAGCACCTGTGGGTCGTAGCTGTTGAGGAGAGAGGCCTTGACTTGGTCAAGCCGTTTGCCAGTCTCCATGACGTGCTCCCATGTCTTCTGAAGTGTGGGATCTGTGGAGATACGCAGGATGTCGGCATTGACAGCCGGTGTCTTGGCGACAGCGTCCACAAACTGCTCTGCAAGTTCCATGCCCATCGGATCTTCAGGGAAGGTGATGCTGTTGATGCGTGAGAGTTCTTTGATGGCGGCACGGGCATTGGGAGCCAATTTGCCATTCTGCTCTATGAAGGCGGCCGACTTTTGCTGTGCCTCATACGACGGGTCAAGAATCAACAGTCCGAAGAGAGGATGCTTATGGGGCTGACCTGTAATGCTGAACACTGCTCCCAATTCCTGGATGAGGTTCACCGTGCTGGTGATGCGTTGCGCGTCGATACCCTCCAGGAATTTCTCAGTCGGAGTGATGGCATCACCAGTTCCGAGTGCCGTATAGCGTGAGATATAGTCGTAGAGTGACAGACCGGAGGATTGCTTCTCATGCAACAGCGTCACATAGCGGATCAGTTTTTGTCGCTGGCCGAAGAGTTCGTCAGACTCCCGCTCATATTCTTCCGGAGTCTTGATCCGGGTGATGTCGAGAGCACTCTGCAACTGCGTCAGAAGATGCGACTTCGTCATTTTATTGGAATGCATTTCCAGGCAGAATGGGTCGAGGCCGATTTTCTTCAGACGTTTCTGCACCACCTCCAGGGCAGCCATCTTCTCAGCCACGAAGAGCACGCGCCGTCCATGGTAGAGAGCATTGGAAATCATATTGGTGATGGTCTGGCTCTTGCCGGTACCCGGAGGTCCGTAGAGGATGAAGCTGCGGCCTTCGCCCGATTCGATCACGGCTTCCAACTGCGAGGAGTCTACATCCACGGGTATGGCGTAGTTGCCTGGCTTCACCTCTTTGTCTACTTGCCGTGTGTTGGTGGTCGAAGGCTCAGGTATGTTGACCAGCCGTTTCTGGATAAGGCTCTCCACCACGGGGTTCTCACGTAGTTTGTCAGCATTGTTATGGATGTCGTTCCACATCACGAATTTGCTGAACGAGAAGAGTCCGAGGAGACTCTCCTCCACCACATCCCAGTGGGCGTGATTCTTGATGCAGGCCCTCACAATGGAGAACACCTGCCGCACGTCGGCACCTGAGTCGTCGAGAGGCAGTGTCGATGCTGCGCTCAAGTTGACATCATATTGCTGGATCATCATTTCCACAAGCGTGGTGTTGAAGGTGATGTCTTCCTCCCTCATGCGCAAGATGTAGTTGTTGCCACTTTTCTTCACGATGTCGACGGGTTCCAGCAGCAGGGGGGCATAGCGGGGCTTGATGCTCTTGTCGGTCTCATACCACTTCAGAAGGCCGAGCACGAGGAAGAGGGTGTTGGCTCCGTTCTCCTCAAGGGCGGTGCGTGAGGACCTGTAAAGTACTTTCAGGGCAGTGCCCAGTTCGTCTTCCGGACAGAAGGAGTAAATCTGGTTGTGCTTGATACCTTCCACCACCAATTTCTCCATCTGCTCGCGGTAGGCCCTGGAATTGTAGATGCCCGTCTCGTCGGGTGTGGCTTTGGCGTCGAGGGGGTAGGGGAGAATCTTGAAGTCTTTCTTGGCTTGGAGAAGGTCTTCGAGTTCATCGAGACTGAACGACACGAAGGGGACGACCCGCTTGCCCAACCGCATGTTGAGCAGGTTGTTGCGAAGCGAGAAATCGAGCAGTTTCCGTTCCCATATCTGCATGCGCGTCAGGTGGCGGTCCTCCAAGGAGTTGAGGTCGTATTGATGAAGCTCACGCACATTCTTGGTAGCATGGTCGAGTTCGAGTCCTTGCAGATTGGTGGTGCCATCGGTCTCGACGGGCAGTGGGCGGATGTTGTAGGCACGGCATCGCTTGATGTCGATGGCCATGATGAATAGCTCAGGATGAAGGTGTATGAGGTCTTCGGCCTTGGTCACGGCTTCCTCAAACGACACCTTCTTTTGTGTGATCTGTGTGGTCTCCACCACCACCAGTTCGTTGATGCCGTCGGCAGTGGCTTTGGAGAGGAAACTCACGTCGTCGCAGATCAGTTGGGGATAGTAGTGGTCTTCCAGCCAGCATCCCACGAAGGCATGCCCTCTGAAGATGATGATCATGGTATTCAGGCCGATGCTCTCCAGGCACGAGGCAAAGGCCAGCGACAGGTCGAAGCAGGTGCCTTGTTTCTCGGCAAGCACCTGGTCGGTCAGGCGGATGCGCTGACCATTCTCCTCAAAACTCGGGGGTGGGGTGATGTAGACGATACCTTGCTCACGGAAAGCCTCGTAGACAGCAGCCACCTGAGCACGCACGCGATTGGGGTCCTGGGTCTGGTATTCGTCGAGTGCGGAGTCTTTTGTGAGTCTTTCGAGTTGGCGGGCCACTTCGAGTCTCACCTCTGCCAGGCCAGAGGCGTTGGGCGTGACGAAGCAGGCTGTGATCTCGGGCATCAGATTCGCGCCGGCCCACTGGTCAAAGGGCATGATGTGGAGAGGGTAGGACTGGCTGAGCACCTCTTGCTCGCCGATCTGCACCTTCAGGGTGAACTCGGTATCCACGCCTTCCGTCACTTTGCGGAGCTTTTCGATATCCGGTTGGATGGAAAGGTCGCTCAATGCGACCATCTGCCCATGAGGAATCAGGTCGATACGGCACTCTGAATTGGAGAGAAACTCTCCACTGAGGCTGACCTTGACGCCACGCCAGTCTTCTTCATCGTCATTGGTGAGCTCACAGGTGTTGAGAAGCTTCTCGCCACAGGTAGTGATGGCATAGTTGACGCTCGGAAGATATTCGATGCGGATATTCTCCGGCCCGAGATGTTCTTTCATAAATTAGGATGTGTTTTGACGATTTTCTTCTTTGCCTTCTTAATAAGAAGCAGAGCAGGGAATGCCAGCTTCTTGCACCATCTTGCAGATGCGGTCAAGATCCTCATGGCTGGCTTTGAGCAGGCGTGGGTCGGGGGTCTCACGGTCCACGGTGTAGATCATCACTTCGCGCGGGCGAATCCGCTGGAGCGCCTTTATCCAAGGCAGCACGTAGCGGTCGCTGGTGTTGTCGGTGTCGCCGGCATCGATGATGCCTTTCAGAAACATGGTCTGCACAACCACATGTCCGTTGAACTTCTCCATGTCTTGCACGATGTCGTCCACGTTGTAGCGGCTGCTCGCGGGGCGGTCGACCATACGGATGTAGTCGATGTCGACAGTGTCGAGTTTCAGGATATTGTTGTCCACACGCATCAGAGCCGCCCGCACTTCCGGTCGGTGGATGAACGTGGAATTGCTCAGCACCGACACCTTGGCCGAGGGAGCGTATTCGTCACGCAGCCGGATTGTGTCGTCGATGATGCCGGGGAAGTCGGGGTGAGCGGTAGGCTCTCCGTTTCCGGCAAATGTCAGCACGTCAGGCTGTTGTCCGGATTCTCTCATCTCCGAGAGTTTCTCACGCAATCGCAGGGCCACTTCCTCGCGGCTCGGTCGCCGCTGTTGAGGACGATGGTCTGCATTGAAGCCGCATTCACAGTAGATGCAGTCGAAGCTGCATAATTTCCCGTCTCCTGGCTGGAGGTTGATGCCAAGAGAGATGCCCAGGCGGCGGCTGTGCACCGGGCCGAAAATGGGTGATGGATAGATGATGGTGCTCATTCATCGCAAAGGTAGTCATTTTTTTTACTATATTGCGTTAATAGTCGTTAAAGTGTTGCCGTGACACGGAAATTTTAGTAATTTTGCACCAAATTTGGTGTATTATAGCCTAAAGAATGGGAAATAAGAAGAATAAAAGCCGCGGCCGCCAAGGTTTGCAGGTCTTTACTTTGTGTGTGAGCACCTCAATGGTGCTGATTTTATTGGGAATGGTTGTTTTCACGGTATTCACCGCGAGAAATCTGTCGGCTCATATGAAGGAGAACTTGACGGTCACGATGCTCCTCGGCGAGGATATCACTGACCCTGAAGCCCAGCAGTTGTGCGACAATCTCGCCACCAAGCCGTATATTTACTCCATGGAGTATATCAGCAAGGAGCAGGTGCTCGAAGAGCAGAAGAAGGAGCTGGGCACAGACCCCTCTGAGTTTGCGGGCATGAATCCTTTCGTCTCCTCGGTGGAGTTTCAGTTGAATGCCGACTATGCCAACAATGACTCTTTGAAATGGATCTCAGAGGAACTGACCAAACTGCCCAACGTGACGGAGATCAGGTATCCTGAAGACCTGATCGAGAGCATCAACAAGACGTTGCAGAAGATCAGCCTCGTGCTCCTTGTCCTGGCCGCCTTGCTGCTGGTGGTGTCGTTCGTCCTCATCAACAATACGGTGAAACTGGGCATCTATGCCCGGAGGTTCAATATCCACACCATGAAGTTGGTGGGTGCCTCTTGGGGATTCATCCGCAAGCCGTTTCTCAGGCAGGCCATCACCCTCGGACTCGTCGCTGGTATCCTGGCGAATATCGTCCTTGCTGTCGGCGTCTACCTGCTTTATCAGTATCAGCCTGATGTGATGGAAGTCATCACATGGGAAGTGATGGTCATCACCGGGCTCACCGTCCTGCTGTTCGGCATCATCATCACCACCTTCTGCTCCTGGCTTTCGGTCAATGACTTCCTGAAGATGAAGGCAGGCGAACTGTATAAGATTTAATTATAAATTTTCTTTACAAATTCTTTTTTATGGATAAGAGAAATCTGGCGTTTGGTCGTGCTAATTTCATTTTGCTGTCGATCGGTATGTTTGTGGTCGTGTTGGGTTTTATCCTCATGAGCGGCCCCGGCTCCGACGAGACGGCTTTCAATCCCGATATTTTCAGTGCAATGAGGATCAAGGTGGCCCCCGTGGTCTGTTTCATCGGTTTTGTGTCGATGATCTACGCCATCATCTATCGTGCTAAGGACAAGGAGGGAGAGAACGAGAAATGACCTGGCTGGAAACAATTATCATCTCCGTGGTGGAGGGTCTGACGGAGTTTCTCCCGGTCTCTTCCACGGGTCACATGATCATCACTCAGAATTTACTGGGCATCCCTCAGGGCGACCCTTTTGTCCATGCCTTCACTTTCATCATCCAGTTTGGTGCCATCCTCTCGGTTGTGTGCCTCTATTGGAAGCGGTTTTTCCAGCTTAATCACGCACCGGCACCTGCCGGGAGCAATGCTTTCCAGAAGTTCATTCATCGGTTCCGGTTCTACTGGCTCCTGTTCATCGGTGTGCTGCCGGCCGTGATAATCGGTCTTCTGGCCAAGAAATCGGGCTTGCTCGACTGGTTGCTCGACAGTGTGGAGGTGGTGGCAGCCATGCTTGTGCTTGGTGGCATTTTCATGCTTTACTGCGACAAGTGGTTCAACAAAGGCGATGACCGCACGGAGATTGATGAGCCGAAGGCATTCAAGATCGGTCTCTACCAGTGCATTTCGGTCATCCCCGGTGTTTCGCGCTCTATGGCCACCATCGTGGGTGGTATGACCCAGCATCTCTCCCGCAAGAAAGCCGCTGAGTTCTCTTTCTTCCTGGCAGTACCCACGATGGCGGGTGCCACCCTGCTCGATTTGCTCGACCTGTTTAAAGAGGAGACCTCATGGGCCACCTCCCACAATATAGCCATGCTCATCTTGGGATGTGTGGTGGCTTTTATCGTGGCCTTGCTGGCCATGAAGTGGTTTGTGGCCTTCCTCACCAAATATGGTTTCAAGGCATTTGGCGTTTATCGGATCATCGTGGGCGGCATCATCATCGTCTTGCTGCTCACAGGTCATTCTCTCGCAATGGTGGATTGATGGAACAGGGGCTCAAATTGGATCTATTCAAAGAAGGGGTGGTTATCCCCATCGACAAACCCTATCGGATGTCGAGTTTCGGTGCCCTGGCTCACGTCAGATACCTGATCTCACGCCGGCTCGGTGTGAAGCGGGTGAAGATAGGGCATGCAGGCACGCTCGACCCGTTGGCAACGGGTGTGTTGCTGCTTTGCACAGGCAAGGCTACCAAGAACATCGACCAGTTGCAGGCCTCGACGAAGGAGTATGTGGCCGGACTGCAGCTCGGGGCGACGACTGCCAGCTTCGACCGTGAGCACACCGTGAATTTCACCTATCCCACCAAACACATCGACCGTCAGCTGATCTTCGACACGCTCAAGCAGTTTGTAGGTGATATCATGCAGGTGCCGCCTGAGTTCTCGGCCTGTAAGGTGGATGGCAAGAGAGCATATCTCCTCATGCGAAAGGGTAAGGATGTGCAGCTGAAAGCCAAACCGCTCCATATCGACGAGATCCAACTGCTCGATTTCTGCCCTGAGCAGATGACGCTCTCCATCCGCGTGGTATGCGGGAAAGGCACTTATATCAGGGCTTTGGCCCGTGATATCGGTGAGGCTCTTGGAAGTGGCGCCTTCCTTACCTCGCTGCGCCGCACCAGGGTGGGAGAGTATCGTGTCGAGGATGCAGTCGCTTTTGATGATTTTCCCCGATGGCTCGATGAGTTCATGGGATGATATAAAGAGGTTTTATAATAAGGAGTCAATATAGATGAAACTATCTCAATTCAAATTCAAACTCCCCGAGGAGCAAATCGCATTGTATCCGTCGTACAACCGCGACGATTGCCGGATGATGGTCGTTCACAGGAAGTCCAACCGCATCGATATGTACAGGACGGATGAGAATGGTGAACCGCTCAAAAATGAGGACGGGACACCGCAGTTCATCGAGTTCCGGCATCTGATAGAGTATTTCGACGAGGGTGATGTCTTTGTGTTCAACGACACAAAGGTGTTTCCTGCCCGTTTGTATGGCACCAAGGAGAAGACGGATGCCAAGATCGAGGTTTTTCTCTTGCGTGAGCTCAACGAGAATCTCCGCCTGTGGGATGTGCTTGTCGAACCGGCAAGGAAAATACGCATCGGCAACAAACTGTTTTTCGACGACAGCAGCACGATGGTGGCCGAGGTCATCGACAATACGACCAGCCGCGGGCGTACGCTGAGATTCCTCTACGACTGTCCTCACGACAAATTCAAGAAAGAGCTTTTCGCCCTTGGGTCGGCTCCACTGCCCCGGTATATCATCGACCATGAGTCGGAACAAGAAGTGCCCGACGAGAAGAATCCCGGAGCCACCAAGATGGTACGTGTCAAGGACCGTCCTGTGAGACCAGAGGATATGGAGGATTTCCAGTGTATCTATGCCAAGAACGAGGGGGCTGTCACGGCACCCGCCTCAGGACTCCATTTCAGTCGTGAGCTGATGAAGAGGATGGAGATCAAGGGCATCGATTTCGCCTTCATCACCCTCCATTGCGCCCTGGGTTGCTTCCACAATATCGAGGTGGAGGACCTGACCAAGCATAAGATGGACTCCGAGCAGATGTTTGTCGAGAAGGAAGCTTGCGATACGGTGAACAAAGCCAAGGTCATGGGCAAGCATATCTGTGCAGTGGGCACCAGTGTCATCAAGGCCACTGAGACCGCCGTGGGCACCGACGGACAACTTAAGGAGTATGAAGGTTGGACCAACAAGTTCATCTTCCCACCTTATGAGTTTGGCCTGGCCGACTCCATGGTCTGCAATTTCTATCACCCCTTGTCTACTTTGCTCATGTCGGCATGCGCCTTTGGCGGTTACGACTTGGTGATGCAAGCCTACCAGATGGCACTCGACAATGGATACCGTTTCGGATGTTTCGGTGATGCCATGCTGATTCTCGATGACTGATTCACACCTTGTGTATCTGGCTCTCGGATCCAATCTGGGCGACAGCGCAGGACATATCCGTGAGGCCATACGTAAAATCAATGAGCTGATTGGCGACGTCGTGCGCCAGTCAGCTCTTCTGGTGTCTGATCCCTGGGGATTTGAGTCAGAGCACCGCTTCGTCAATGCGGTGGTGGCGTGCCGCACCACCTTGTCGCCGATGCGGTTGCTGCATGCCACCCAAGGGATAGAAAAAGAGATGGGCCGCACGGAGAAGACCGTCGGCCGGCAGTATCACGACCGCATCATCGATATCGACATCCTCCTCTATGATGATCTCCATATCGATTATCCCGGTCTCAAGATTCCCCATCCGCTGATGCAGCAGCGCGACTTTGTCATGATCCCCCTCCGTGAGGTAATGGAGTGACGTGAATTTGTGCAACAAAAAACTCCACACGGCACATCGTGCCAGTGTGGAGCCAAGATCTTTTGCTCTGCAGGTGATTATCTGCGCAGGCCCAGTGCCTTCACGATGGCACGGTAGCGCTCGATGTCGCGGTCGTACAGATAATTGAGCAGGGCACGGCGTTTTCCTACCAACTGGGTCAGTGACCGTGCGGTAGTATAATCTTTACGGTTCTTCTTCAAATGTTCCGTCAAATGGGATATACGGTATGAGAACAATGCTATCTGGCTCTCAGCGGAACCAGTATCAGAGTTAGACTTTCCGTATTTTCCAAAGATCTCTGCTTTTTTTGCCTTGTCTAAATACATCTTGTTTGGGTTAAATTGAAATAAAAAATCATGTTGCATCGAAATGCGGGTGCAAAATTACTAATTTTCTGGGATATGGCAAATTTTTTTTGCCTTTTTTGCCGTAACTTTTTCAAGGTCAATGAAAATCTCCGCCATTTCTTTCGTCACGTCTATTATTATTCGTACCTTTGCAGCTGAAAATAAGCAGGACGCCTTGATCAGCCTGCTTTGAGGTAATGAAGTATTTTTTTAAGGTAAAATAGCAATGCAAGACATTAGGAATATCGCCATCATCGCCCATGTCGACCATGGAAAGACCACACTTGTCGACAAGATGATGCTTGCGGGCAATCTTTTCCGTGAGGGAAAAGAAATCGGCAATCAAGTGCTCGACAGCAACGACCTGGAGAGAGAGCGTGGCATCACCATTCTCTCCAAAAACGTTTCCATCAACTACAAAGGCACCAAAATCAATATCATCGACACTCCGGGACACTCTGACTTCGGAGGAGAGGTGGAACGCGTGCTCAATATGGCCGACGGTTGTCTGCTGCTCGTCGATGCTTTCGAGGGACCGATGCCCCAGACCCGTTTCGTCTTGCAGAAAGCCCTTGAGATTGGCCTTAAACCCATTGTGGTGGTCAATAAAGTAGACAAGCCCAACTGCCGCCCTGAAGAGGTGTATGAGATGGTGTTCGACCTTATGTTTGCCCTTAACGCCACAGAGGACCAGCTCGACTTCCCCGTGGTGTATGGAAGTGCCAAAAACGGTTGGATGGGTGAGGACTACAACACCCCGACGGGAGACATCACCTATCTGCTCGACAAGATCATCGAGGTCATACCGGCTCCAGAGGTCATTGAGGGCACTCCGCAGATGCTGATCACCTCGCTGGATTACTCCAACTACACAGGCCGCATAGCCGTGGGTCGTGTGCACCGTGGCACCCTCACCGAGGGCATGAACATCACTGTGGCTCACCGGGACGGCTCTTTGGAGAAGACCAAGATCAAGGAGCTCCACACCTTTGAGGGGATGGGCCATGTGCGCACCCATGAGGTAGGCAGTGGAGATATCTGTGCCATCATCGGACTGGAGCATTTCGAGATCGGCGACACCATCTGTGATTTTGAGAATCCCGAGCCATTGCCCCCGATCACCATCGACGAACCGACGATGAGCATGCTTTTCACCATCAACGACTCGCCTTTCTTCGGTAAGGAGGGAAAATGGTGCACTTCAAGGCATATCAATGAGAGGCTCCAGAAGGAGCTGGAGAAAAACCTCGCGCTCAAGGTCGAGGAGTTGGAAGGATACACCGACCGCTGGATTGTGAGCGGGCGCGGTGTGCTTCATCTCTCCGTGCTCATCGAGACCATGCGCCGCGAGGGGTATGAGTTGCAGGTAGGCCAGCCGCAGGTCATCTACAAGGAGATTAATGGCGTGAAGTGTGAGCCGATAGAGGAGTTGACCATCAACGTGCCCGAGGAGTTTGCCAGCAAGATGATCGATATGGTGACCCGTCGTAAAGGCGAGGTGACATCCATGGAGACGCAGGGTGACCGCACCAACATCGAGTTCGACATCCCCTCACGCGGCATTATCGGTCTGCGTACCAATGTGCTCACGGCCAGTCAGGGAGAGGCCATCATGGCTCACCGTTACAAGGAGTACCAACCCTTCAAAGGTGAAATCTCGCGTCGCGTCAACGGATCAATGATAGCCATGGAGACGGGCACGGCCTTTGCTTATTCCATCGACAAGTTGCAGGACCGCGGCAAGTTCTTCATCGACCCGGGTGAGGAGGTTTATGCCGGTCAGGTGGTGGGAGAGCATGTGCACGACAACGACCTTGTGATCAATGTCACCAAAGCCAAGCAGCTCACCAATGTCAGGGCCAGCGGCAGTGACGAGAAAGCCAGGATCATCCCCAAAGTGGTCATGAGCCTTGAGGAATGCCTGGAGTATATCAAAGGCGACGAACTGGTGGAGGTCACTCCCAAGAGCATGCGCATGCGCAAGACGATTCTCGACCACAACGACCGTAAGCGCAGCCAGAAGGAGTAGGGGCGGGATAAGCCCCGCTGAGGTTAAGCAGTGGAATGGATGAAGAAAAAGCCTATAGAGTGGTATCTATGTCTGAAAAAGATAACGTGTTCCCTCAAAAGTGTTGTTGGCTTTTCATCATGATTCTGATGTCATTGGCTGCTTGTGAAAGGCATCTAGGGCGTGACAAATTTTTTGTCATGGCAGATTCATTGATGGATTCACGTCCCGATTCAGCCCTTCTTCTTCTTGAGGCTATGGGTGTCGATTCCTCCTCATTCGACAAGAAAGAATCTATGCGTTGGTCATTGCTGAAAGCGAAGGCGCAGAACAAGGCATTCGCTCCAATGCCTTCCGATAGTGTGTTCCTTGATGTGGTGAGATATTATGATCGCTGCGGATACAACAATGACCGTGTCCTCGCACACTATTTGTTCGGATGCATCGCGCGTGACCGCAACGATGCTCCACAAGCTTTGGAGCGCTATATGGAAGCCGCAGCCATTGCCGATACCACGGAGGCGGATTGTGATTATGCTACACTACTTGGAATATATGGTCAGATGGCAGACATATACTATCGCCAAAACCTTCCCAAAGAAGAAATTTGGGCATTGTCCATGGCAGGTGAATATTCTCTTAAGGCAGGTAATGTGCGCAACTACATCAAATGTATCGAACTGTTGGTAAGACCTTATTACGAGCTGGATGATACAGCAGGTATCTTCGAAGCGACATTTCACGCACATGACCTTTATTTGAAAAACGGTTTCATTTGAGAGGCCTCTTCTGTTTATCCTACTGCTATTTTCATTTATCTCAAGCAAGGCAGGTACGAAGAAGCCCGGGTGCTAATGAATGATTTCGAGCAGAACTCAGGTCTTTTCAGGGATGGAGAAATAGCCACAAGGCAAAGAAAATACGAGTATTTTCGTGGAATGTATTATGAAGGAGTCCAAAAACTGGACTCGGCAGAGTACCACTACAGGAAAGTGCTCAGATACGGATATTCTTTCGAGGGTTACAAAGGTCTTCTCTCCGTCTACAGCACGAGAGGATTAGTTGACTCCGTGCGGAAATACGCACCGCTGTATTTGCAAAGCGTTGATGAGGCCAATGCCAAGTTACGGACAGATGCCGTGTTGAATATATGTTCTCTCTATCTTCCTGATTTCTATCTGGAGATACGGGATGCTTATGGGTTATCACCATTGGAACTGCAGACGACACTTTTGTTGTGCCTTGGCATTTCCAATGCAGATATGCTATACATTCTCGGCAAGAGCAGTCAGCATATCACCAACACCAAGAAAAGTGCTAATCAAAAAATCTTCAACGACGGAAAGGCAAGTTCTTTGCGCCGGAATTTGATGCAAAAACTCGGCTGCTTTTAAATAGACAACGATTCTCATCGGTTGTTGACATATAGATCATCATACTATAGAATAATATCTTCAAATATCTAAACAAGGTGTGAAGGTCTTCTTTTTCATCATTTGTGTAATTATTGTGTAATAATAATACAAGAGACTGTAAAACAGGAAGATATGGTCAGGTAAACAGCCATTTTGGGTGGAATTTATTCTTGTTTGACTTAAAAAAAACAGAAAAACCGTCCAAGATTCCTACAATAGTCACTATCTTTGTCGGCAATTATTCGTATCTTTGTCGCACCCAAGAAAGGACGACGGTGAAACTTTACGCTGTTGTCAAAGAAATGGCCGGGGCATCGAGCCCCGCCCATTTCTACCCAAGAAAGGACTCTGGCTCACATTGTCTGTTGTCTGCCTGGCGGGTCTGAAGGGTTGCGGCTATTGCCTTAGCAACATAGGGTCACTGGTCTGAGATTGGGGAGTACTATACTACATTTACATATGGTTTTATTCTGACAAACAAAATGAAACGTTTATTTATCGCTCTAATAATGCCATTTGTGGCATTCCTTGCAAATGCACAGTCTTGTCCTGACGACGACCACCCGCATTTGATCGACCTTGGACTGCCTTCTGGAACGAAATGGTCATGCTGTAATATCGGAGCTGCCAAGCCCGAGGAATTTGGTGACTACTATGCGTGGGGTGAGACCAACGATAAGATGATTTATGATTGGAGCACCTACATGTATTGTGACGGCAGCGAAGACACCTGCCATGATCTCGGCAGCGATATAGCCGGTACTGATTACGATGTCGCCCACGTGAAATGGGGTGGCAGTTGGGTGATGCCGTCTATCGACCAAATCCTGGAACTGCTCACCGACTGTTCATACATCAACACATCAGTGAATGGTGTCAATGGTGGAATGATTACTGGTCCTAGTGGCGGAACTATATTCTTTCCTTTTGCGGGACAGCGTCATTCAGATGTTTACAGCATCGGTGACTTCTGCCAATACTGGGCGTCCACGCTACTGCCGTATAATTCTCGTTACGCATACGTCCTGTTTTTATCGAACAATTACATTTTAGGCCAAGACGATCGTTGTTGCGGTCATACAGTCCGCCCCGTTATGAGTGATCCCAGCAACATCAATCTCCCAGAATCATCTTCAGGCAAATTCAACCATGCTGTCTACAATATTTATGGCATAAAGGTGGCTGACGCCGCCGATAACATACCCTCCCTGCATCCCGGTATCTACATCATCAATGGCAAAAAGATGGTCTTAGAATAAATGGGTTGGTCGACTCTCTCCGTGGCGACCGCCTGGCCCGACGGCGGTACGGCCTGCACTTTGACGGCCTACGAAGCCCTGGGAAGGGCTGTCCGCCAGTACGTCCCTGTACCCGGCTTCGGGCTTGCTAAATAACTGAAATATTCAGGCTAAAGCCATTTCCATTTTGGCTTTCAGAGAATAGTTATATAGAAGAATAGGGAATTTAAATAATATTTGTTGAGATAATCTTCAATTATGGCAAGAAAGAAAAGAAGGCACCTGAACTCTTGGCGGATATACTTCACCGACGGCAGAGTGACGAAGTACGTCTATAGTGCTGCTGGCGAGACACCCTCTGCCCGGGTGTCGCATGTCACAAGGATTCGATGAATGTCCGTGTCACTTCAAAGGAGCCATTGGCCAGCCGGTTCCAGAAATCAAAATATTGGGAGGCCTTGTCATCGCTCAGTGGTACGTCGCTGATGACGCGGAAGGAGAGGAAGGGCACTCCGCGCAGATGGCAGACCTGGGCGATGGCGCAACTCTCCATGTCGACAGCTATGGCCTGCGGGAAATTCTTCAAAATGCCACGCATCTTCTCCTGGCTGTCGACAAACCAGTCGCCGCTCACCATCAGTCCGCCATGCACAGGCGTTTCGCAAGAGAGATGGAGAGCCTTGTCGATGAGTTCGGCGGGAGCTGTATAAAAGGCGGGCATGCCGACCAATTGGCCGTATTCCACCTCACTGCCGCAATACACGTCGTGGTAGCGGTATTCCGTGCCCACCACCACATCGGTGACATGAAGATGGGAGGCGGCACCGCCTGCACAGCCAGTAGAGATGATGATGCCGGGGTGGTAGTGGTCGATCATCTCCACAGCTCCAACGGCAGCGTTCACTTTGCCGATGCCGCATTTCTGCATCACGATGGTCTTGTCGCTTATCTTTCCGATGGTGAACGATTTTCCAGCATACTGCTCCGTCTTGGCCTCGGTGAGCAGACCGCATAATTGGACGAATTCCTTGTCCATGGCCACAATGATTCCTATAGTCATGATTTCTATTGTTTGGGTTTGAATGCAAAAATACGAATTATTTTCCTTAAACTTTCATTCTTTGCAAATAATTCCTTACCTTTGCATAAAAAGTAACAGGAAAAACTAAATATACTGTCAATTATGAAAAATCTGGATTGGGGAAGTTTGTCGTTTGGCTATATGCCGACGGATTACAACGTGCGGTGCTACTACCGCGATGGAAAATGGGGCGAGATAGAAGTCTGTTCCGACGAGTTCCTGAAAATTCACATGGCGGCTACGTGCCTGCACTATGGGCAGGAGGCTTTCGAGGGACTGAAAGCCTATAGGTGCCCGGATGGCAAAGTGCGGGTGTTCAGGGTGGACGAGAATGCCGCCCGTCTGCAGAGCACTTGCCGGGGAATCATGATGCCAGAGGTGCCAACCGAGCTTTTCGAGGAAATGGTGGCCAAGGTGGTCAGACTCAATCAGGAGTATATCCCGACCTATGAGAGTGGTGCTACACTGTATATCAGACCACTGCTCATCGGTACTTCAGCTCAGGTGGGTGTGCACCCCGCAAAAGAATACCTCTTCCTGATTTTCGTCACTCCCGTGGGGCCTTATTTCAAGGGCGGATTCGCTGCTAACCCCTACGTCATCATACGTGACTACGACCGCTCGGCTCCGCTCGGCACGGGCAAGTACAAAGTAGGTGGCAACTACGCTGCCTCGCTTTTTGCCAATAACCTGGCTCATGAGAAAGGCTATGCCTGTGAGTTCTATCTCGACGCCAAAGAGAAGAAATACATGGATGAGTGCGGCGCTGCCAATTTCTTCGGTATCAAGGAGAATACTTACGTCACCCCGAAATCGACGTCTATCCTGCCTTCGATCACCAACAAGAGCCTCATGCAAGTGGCTGAGGACCTTGGCATGAAGGTGGAGCGCAGACCCATTCCGGAAGAGGAACTGGCCACCTTCGAAGAGGCTGGAGCTTGTGGTACGGCTGCTGTCATCAGTCCGATTTCCTATATCGACGACCTCGATACCGGTGAGCGTTTCACCTTCAGCAAGGACGGACAACCAGGACCGGTTTCCCGCAAGCTGTATGACACGCTCAGAGGCATCCAGTATGGCACCATCGAGGACAAGCACGGATGGACTAAAGTGATCATTGGATGAGCAAAGGGAAATTGGCGAAATTCGCCGATATGCAACGATACGAGAACGTGTTCCAGTACCCTTATTCGGTAGTGGAACACGTTCCATTCGATATGCAAGGTCACTGGCGAGAACAGTATTTCCATAACGACCATCCCATCGTGCTCGAACTGGGATGTGGAAAGGGGGAGTATACTGTCGGATTGGCTCGTATCTTTCCCGATATCAATTTCATCGGAGTGGATATCAAGGGAGCACGTATGTGGACAGGTGCGACGCAGGCATTGAATGAGCATTTGCCCAATGTGGCTTTCCTCCGTACCAACATTGAGATCATCGACCGCTTTTTCGGCCCGGATGAGGTGCAGGAGATCTGGCTCACTTTCAGCGACCCGCAGATGAAAAACCCCCGGAAGAGGCTCACCAGTACCTTTTTCATGGAGCGCTATCGCAAGTTCCTGGTCGACGGGGGACTGATCCATCTCAAGACCGACTCCAATTTCCTCTTCACTTACACCACCTTCATGGTGGAGAAAAACCATTTGCCATTGCTGCTCCGCACTGAGGACCTCTATCATACGGAGGGTATCGATGAGGCCACACAGCAGATCCTCTCCATCCACACCTATTATGAGAATATGTGGATCGAGCGGGGACTCAATATCCGATACCTGAAATTCCGCTTGCCACACGGCGGCGACTTGCAAGAACCCGACGTGGAAATCCCCCTCGACGAGTATCGCAGTTACAGGCGTGACAAGCGATCCTCGCTGACCAGTGCCAAATAGTGACAAATAAGCAATCCCCTCAACGAGAGGGGATTGTACGTTTTCAGGAAGTTGGATTAGCAGAGTCTTATTTCAACCGTGACTTGATCCATTCCATCTGTTTTTTGTTGGTGGCATCAGAGGTCCAATGCTCATTGATGGGGGTGATCAGACTCTCTTTCTCGCACGGCAAGGTGTTCCATACCGCATACGACGTGGTGGGTGGACAGGTGTTGTCATTGAAGCCCCAGGTGAGGAATGACGGACAGGTGACATATCGGGCGAAATTCACTACGTCGTAGTAGGCCATTGTGCGCAGGTTGGCCTCTGTATACCACTCATCCTTGAAATGCGGATAGCCGCTTGTGAGACCGGCACTGCCTGCTGCCATGTCGCTCAATGCGGGATGGTTGGCCACGCAGAGGGTCACACGCTTGTCGAGAGCGGCAGTGATGATCGATAAAGCTCCGCCTTGGCTGCCACCCATCACAGCCACGTTCTTGCCGTCCCATTCGGGCAGTGAGGTGAGGAAATCGATGCAGCGCACCAATCCCAGATAGACATGACGCATGTAGTAGTGGTCGGGGGAGTCGAGACCCATCTCCAGGTATTCGCTGAACGCAGAGCGGATATCATTGAAGTCGCTCTCGTTCATGGTGGGCCGCATGCCATGGATCTCGGTCACGAAGCGGATCATGTTGTTTTCTTGATAGTAGGGCCTGGAAGTCACTTCCTTGATGGTCTTCACACCTGCCCCCGGGGGTGTGAATACCACCGGACAACTGCGCTCCTTGGCATTTTTCGGATAGAGCAGATAACCGTAGAGCCTATGGCGGCGGTCCACCTGCAATTTCACCAGATAGACATCCTCCACGTCGTCGCACATTTCTTTCACCTTTTCAATCTCGTATTTCAAAGGTAGAGTAGCGTTCTCTGCCACCGCATTTTTCCAATAGTCCATGAAATCGCGAGGCTCCTGGGTGAAGGGCTTGATCTGTTCGGGAGAGAATCCCACCTTCACATGGTGCTGGTAGGTGACGCCATCGACGGTGGCCTTCAAGCGCAGGTCGCGGAACCCGGGTTTCTTGCTGGTACCGATGTTGATCACCGCCCTGCCATTCTTGAGCGTTGTCTTGCCCTCTTTGTCGCTTTTGAGCAGGTCGGTTCCGATGCTGTATTCCACCACGGCATCGCAGGGTATGCCGTATTTGTAGAACTGCACCTCGATCTTGGCATTTTCGCCAGTTTTGTAGATCCAGTCGGCATGATCGGGGACGGTCACCCACAGGTAGTCGCTGCGGTAGGGGTAATTCTCCGCATACAAGGCCAGACTGCAAAATAAGCTGACCCAAAGAATCAGTAGTGATTTGTTTTTCATATCCGTAGCTTGTTTGTTTCCTTGTTGCAAAGGTACGAATAAGTGAGAGAAGTGCCAAATATATTTGAGCAATTCCGAACGGGAGTGCTTTCGGCGAAGCCTCAAATAGTAATTACTCAGCACCTAAGTAAGCATAGCCATTCGGGTGGATTTGCATTTGTT
>CAMNIN010000009.1 GCA_946540735.1 uncultured Prevotellaceae bacterium
AGTGTTTAGTTACTTCTGCGGGGCAATTTGTTTATTATTTATAGAGGAAAGATAGGGAATCAGCCAATTATCGTCAAGGCGTAATCGCGGAGACACTTACCTTGTTTGCTGGCATAGCGGTATTCTCTTATCTAAGCAACTCATTGATTATCATATTTCTGTTCATGAAGAATGACAGCATGTCCCTATAGATATAACAGTCCTCAAAATCAGTATGTATGAGTCGGCCATCATCTATGACCAGGATCTCTGCATCTGGAAAGGATAGAATGACCGGGGAATGTGTGGCAATAATAACCTGTGAGCCAGCAGCCACTGCATCCTTCATCCACACCAGGAAACGCAACTGATTGGTATAGGACAAAGCTGCCTCTGGCTCATCGAAGATGTACAGGCCACGATTTCTGAGCCTGTTCATGACCAGGGAGATGAAGCTCTCCCCGTGAGACTGTTCATGCAGGCTCCTTCCACCATAGCTGTCAAGCATTCTACCGTCTTCCCTCTGAAGTCGGTCCACTTCAGAAGCCACATTATAGAAACTCTCGGCACGGAAGAAAAAGGCGTTTCTGTAGCTCAGGTCTGCACGTATGGGTCTCAGATCCTCATACAAACGGGAATGGGTTTCCCATGTACTGAAGTGAAAGTTACGGCTTCCCCCCTCCGGATTAAGCCTGAGGATGGTGGCAATAGCTTCGAGCAAGGTTGACTTCCCAGAACCGTTTTCACCGACAATATATGTCACGCTTCTGTTAAACTCCAACGAAGTCAGATTTCTGACCACAGGAAGTGTGAAGGGATATTCTTCTGGCTTTTGCGGAATATGCTCATTCCTTACTCCTTTGATGAAAATATTCTGTCCGTTGATATTCATCTCTTTTTTTTGCAAAGATAACTCTTTTCTACGCGACATATTTGCGCAGAAGTGAAAAATCGCACTTTTTTGAGGGTTTTCACAAATTTTTTTCAACTACGCAGAAAGATTGCGTAGTATGTAGTCACCGGCATCATCCCCGGCTCACAGGGTGCGGCATCGTACATCGTCGAAGGTCTCGACTATCCAGACTCCTTCTGCCCTAGATCATCGGGACGGTTCTCTATAATCATTTTTTGAGAATGAAATGTTCTTCGCATCCTTGATTTCTTTACATCATGATGGCTCAAAGATCAGGAAAGTCAGTGAATGAGCGGGTCAGCTATCCCCCATTGGCTAAGTGTTATACCTCCTATGGGTTTGTACCTGAAGATTGTTATAATTGCAAATATGACGTCATCGTCATTCTTAGCCAGCATAAAATGTGAAAATGTGTAGACACTCCGTTTTTTTTGCATCAGTTCTTTGTCAAGACGAAAAGAATCATGTATCTTTGATGCCAGGAGTCGTGTACGGAAACGCCACATCACAAAACAGTGGAATAATGAAAATGCCCAAGCATCTTCTTGCCAGACACTTCTCGCTGCAAACGCTCAAAAAAGATACTACTAACAATGAAAAAAATGCTGTTGTTGATGATGATGCTTTGCTGTAGCATCGTGGCTCAGGCAGGAGATGTCCTGTCGGAAAATTTCGAAACGGGTCTGCCCTCGTCCTCCTCTTCGTCTGAGATTCAGGCAGAGCTGGCTTCAGGCACATGGACAGTCAAGGGAGTCTATGGCAAAAACGACAATGGGAGCAAGAGGGCCGCTATGGGGAGCAACGCCTATCTCATTACGCCCGTCCTTGTGCAGCCGGGCCGCGTCACATTCACTCACCGCGCCTCAGGTAACGGTAAGAAGCTGAAAGTGGAGAAGTCCATTGACGGCGGTATGAGCTGGACGGAGTTAGGAACGGCTACGGTGTCTTCTTCTACACCCTACGGAAACAGCTCCTTCAAAGTCAATTCAGCAGAGGAAGATGTCGATGTGCGTATACGTTTCACTTGTCTCAGCGGGACTATCTACCTGGATGACGTTGAGATCACCTTGCATGACGTTGCTACAACGCCCGTAGATCCGGAAGACTCTACCTATATCACAGAGGGCGTGCCGGTGCCGACGAAGCCTTTCCCAGAGGCACTGCACACATATTACATCTCACCTGACGGCAATGATACCACAGGCGACGGCTCGTTGGAAAAGCCGTGGCTGAACTTGCAGTATGCCGTCGACAAGGCTGTGGCGGGAGACCATATCGTGTGCCGTGGAGGGACGTACACCCCCACCATGAAGAAGGACGGCAAGAAATACACCGTACGCATCAGCTCATCCGGAACGGAAGACGCTCCCATTGTCATCAGGAGTTATGAAGACGAAAAGCCTGTATTCGACTTTGTGCAACAGTTGGCCGACCAGAGCGTGGGTGATCGGGGCATACTCCTCACAGGCGACTACTGGTGGCTTTTCGGTCTTCATGTCACACATGCTGCCGACAACGGCATCAAGTTGGAGGGCTCTCATAACAGAATAGAGCGTTGTGAGTTCTCCTATAATCTTGACACAGGTCTCCAGCTCGGCTTTGGGCACAAGTTCAGCGACACCTTTCCCGGCCTGAGTGAGAATGACGGCACCTATTGCGCCTACAACGATATCATCGACTGTGACTCACACCACAACTGCGACTACGACACCAACTATGGTTCAGACGCCGACGGCTTTGCCTGCAAGATGCACAACGGCAAGGGCAACCGGTTCATCCGATGCCGAGCGTGGCATAACAGCGATGACGCATGGGATCTCTATGAGACCGACTATGATGTCGTCCTGGCCGAATGCTGGGCATGGGATTCAGGGAAGGCCGAAGACCATCTGTGGGTGAAGGACTACATCAAGAAGAGTGGATCGATGTCATTCTCAGGTAATGGCAATGGTATCAAGCTTGGTGGGAATGGAACGGGAGGTTCGTCAAAGGGTATCCATTATGCGTATAATTGTGTGGTTTTCAATTGCAATGCCGGCAGCAGTGTGAAAGGGTTCGACTGCAACAGCCATAAAGGTGGGCATGTGCTTATCGGCTGCCTGGCCTTCAACAATAGCTATGACTTCATGTTCGAGTCGGGCGGTTCTGATGCCCATACCCATTTTTATAACAACATCTGCGTAGGTAAGCAGGAGATCTGTGTCGGGGACGACGATTACAATGCCATTTCCACTCCCATGTCCAAGAATGGATGGACCAACCATTTGGTGACAGGCATTGGCGTGGATGATTTCGTCTCTCTTGACGAGGACGATGCCCTCATGCCAAGGGCTATCGACGGTTCTCTGCCTCGGCGTTTCGCACGTCTTGCCGCTGACAGTAAGATGATCGATGCCGGTGATACCAGCCATGACATACCAGAGAGTCTGCTTGCCGACTTTCCATTCCTCAGGCGTACCGTTTCCGGTCTACAGCGCGATCTGGGACCCTATGAGCGTCCTGCTACAACTCGTGCAGTGTCAGCACTTTACAAGGAAGACGTTAAGACCATCTGTCTCCGGAAATATCTCCTTGGTGGTCGTTTAATCATTGAGAAGAATGGCAGGAAATATAATATCATGGGACAGGAGTTGTAAGAACACAAACACCTTTTTGGATGGGATTTTAGTATCCTTCTGTAATTTCATGCATAGGATTTTTGAATGCATTTCTCGTTTTTTGAATTGGATTTCAGGAAAAAGGCTGTTCGTCGGCCACCTTGAGGACAACGTGCAGCGGAGCCACTAGTTCGGCCTTCACCGGCAGTTGGCCGAAGGTGTAGATGCGCTCCTTGCCATCCTCCAACGTGACGGTCACGCACCTTCCGCTACGACCCCGACTATTTCGGACGCGATCCCAAACAGCGTAGATTGCCGTCATGCGAAAAAGAAAAAAATATTTGGCAGTTTCCCATAAAACGACTACCTTTACTCAAAAAATATGGGCAAACAAAAACGAAGCTCCCCAATGCGACAGCCAGCAGCCAGCCCATGGCGATGGTCTGAGCTGAGTGGACTATTAGAACGTTTGAACAGCGAAAGTACATATTGCCTAACTACTTTAACTTCAATAACTTCTTAACTTCCGAAAGTTAAACAATAATAGCAAACGAAAGATGAAAAAGATTTTGAACTTCGTGTTGGCAGCTGCCCTTGTTGGCGGTCTCAACATCATGGCTTCTTGCAAGAAAGCCACAGAGGACAAAGAGACAGCGGTACAGCCGCAAGTAGAAAGCACCGAACTGATCCGCACCAGCCAGAGCTGGGACGGTGTGGAACTGCCCGACTATTTCGAGGGGCGTCCCGAACTGGTCGCCGTCAAATACGTATTCCCGGCAGGTCAGAAACTGGGCTGGCATCACCACCCCGTGATGAACTACGGCATACTGGTGCAGGGCGAGCTGACCATCATCGGACAAGACGGCAAGGAGAAAGTGGTGCATGAGGGTGAGGCCGTCGTCGAAATGGTGAACACCATCCACCACGGAGAGAACCGAGGCACCAAGCCCGTCATCCTCTACATGTTCTACCTTTCGCAGAAGGACCTGCCCCTGGCCGTGCAGCACCCCGAGATACCCTTGGAATGAGCAAGCATCAAGTTCCAGGTTATCAGATAGTATGATAATCCAGATCATCATTGAATCCCCTTTAAAAGTCGGTTGAATCCTTTCGCATAAGGAAGTAGAGACGTCGCATTGAGGCGTCTCCCTTTGTTATATTATCCCAAAGCATAATGCGGGAGACGCCGCAATGCGACGTCTCTACATGTGGACCTATAAAGCAAATACGAATCTGCCTCTGGACCGTGACTTTGCCTCTGCGAGGCGTAGTTACTCCGTCTCGGGATAAAAAAAGAACAAGTTCTTTTTGTTCTGCCCTCGTTTTTCCGTAACTTTGCAGGGCGTTAGGAGAAAGGGACTGAAACCCTATATCTTTTCGCGCCTAACTATGAACAAGATACTCAATTATCGAAATGAGATTTATGGTCTCTGCATCATCTGGATCATTTTCTTCCACATCGAAGCAGTGACTCGCCTGCCACATTACATCCCCCTGGTATCAGATTTTCTGAGACTGGGTAACTGTGGTGTTGACATCTTCCTCTTCCTGTCGGGATATTGTCTCTTCCTCTCATTCAAGAAGAATCCTGACCTGAACAGATATTTCCATAGGAGATTCCTAAGAATCATCGTTCCTTACCTGCTTATCGCCATTCCCTATAATTTCTGGGAAATTTTTTTTGAAAGTGGCATAACCTCATCCCTTGGCATGGCAGGCCATTATATCTATAATCTTTCCGGACTCTCCCTGTGGTTTTCAGGCGTTCAGACGACATGGTTTGTTCACGCAATCATCATTTTCTACCTACTGTTCCCTGTTTTCTTCCAAATAGTCAAAAGAAACAGGTTTAGCGCATGGCTGCTGTTAGGAGGTGTCTATGCATTCACGATCCTCCTTCACCAATGCGTTCCTTCCTCAAAACTGGCTGCCATCGCATACTCAAGGCTGCCGGCCTTCACTTTAGGCATCATCATGGCCTGCCATGGACCGAATCCTTTCTCGTCATTAAGCGTATCCTTGTTCCACGTGGCTTACTTGTTTGTCACCATTCTCATCCTGCATGTGAATGTATGGCTCAAACGAAACGGTTCCGACTACTTTTGGGGGTGGTCATTCTTCATCACACTGGTCTTTCCGCTGCTGTTTCTCATGGAACGCATCGTGAACTTCTGTGGCCACTCTATCCGGAAAGTTCTGAAATTCGTGGGTGACATCAGTCTGGAAGCATATTTAGCTCATATCACACTTCTCCATATTTACTGTTTCTATGGATTTCAGAAGTCAATGGGCTGGTGGACATACTTGATTGTGCCCATCATCTCCATCTCCCTCGCCTATCTTGTATCTCAAATAGCCAAACATATCACCACGCGTAAAACCACCAGCATAGCATGAACCGAATCGCATACATAGACCTGATCAAAGTATACACCATCTTCCTGGTGATACTGGGGCACTCCACCATCTGCGGGGGAATTGCCAAGCAGTGGCTGTATGCGTTTCACATGCCTGTATTCTTCGCACTCTACGGACTGACTTATAACCACCATTCCCATGCCGCCAGAGGATTCCTCACACACAGTTTTGTCGCACAGAAGGTCAAACGGCTGATGATTCCTGCGGTTATCTGGGCTTTGGCCTACAGCATCGTCAAATGGCTGGCACATGGTTTTCCTGGAGTGAAGGCTGCCGCAGGATTACTCTATTTCAGTCAAGCTGGCCTTAAAGCGGCTGGATCACTCACATCCATCTGGTTCCTGCCATGCATGTTCCTGGCCGTTTTGCTTACTGAGGCCATCATGCAAGCCATTTCCCGACCAGCCAACACGCAGAAGCCTTTCTTGCTGAAACTCCTGATGCTGAGCATGGTGCTTGCTGCCATCACGTTCCTGCTGCCACGTCTGCAACTGGGATATCCATGGTGCATCAATCTCGTGCCACTGGCTTGCGCTTTCATCCTCATCGGCTTCTTGACCCGGCAATGTATCATCTTCTTGAACAGCAAACGACTTTCCCTTCCGGCTGTCTGGATCGCCACCTTCATCTGTGCTTTCGCTGCCCTTAGCGGCACATTCTCCTATAACCTGAGATTCGTTCCTATCCACAACGCCGACATGGCATCTGCCTGTTTCGGCTTTCCACCACTCTACATGTTGGATGCCGTCTCAGGGCTTTTCATGATGGTGGCATTGGCCAAGCTGACCTGCCCACACCGGCTTCATCCCGTCGTGGCTTTCATGGGGTCCAACACTTTGGCCATCTTTCTCATCCACAAGCCCCTCATCGTCAATCTCAGTGACTTGCTCAAGACCGCTGGCTACCATCATACGCTGGTTGCCATTGCGGTTTCCGTCGTCATCTTACTGATAAGTGCTCTCATCGCATCGCTCATCAATCGAGCATATCCCTTTACTATCGGAA
Source organism: uncultured Prevotellaceae bacterium (assembly GCA_946540735.1). Taxonomy (GTDB): domain Bacteria; phylum Bacteroidota; class Bacteroidia; order Bacteroidales; family Bacteroidaceae; genus Prevotella. Next base: position 6,913 of record CAMNIN010000009.1, read on the forward strand.
ACAAAAAACAATATCCTATATGATTTACGGAGCTATACTCGCTGGTGGCGTAGGGAAGCGAGTTGAAAGATATTCCCTACCCAAGCAATTCATCCAAGTGGGCGGCGTGCCCATCATCATCCTCACGATGCGCACCTTCCTGGCCAATCAGAAAATCGACATGATCTATGTGGCCATGCACATCGACTGGATGGCCTATGCCGAAAAACTGTTCAAGGAAAGTTTTTCCGCCGCACAGCTTTCACGTATCCGGCTGATTGCCGGTGGAAAGGAAAGGCTCGACTCCTTCACTCATGTCATGGATGACATCATCGCTCGCACAGGAATGCACGACGAAGATATCCTTATCTGTCATGACTCGGTCAGACCGTTTGTCAGCCAGCAGATCATCGATGAATGCGTGGAGGCTACACAGAAGGACAACTTCGCACTCACCGTAGTTCCTGTCAACGACACCATACATACCAGCTATGGCAATGATGGTCTTATCGACGGAACGCTCGACCGCAACGGACTGTTCAACGGACAAAACCCGGCGGGATTCAATCTGCGCATGCTCCACGATATCCTCGCACAATTCAGCGACGAGGAGAAGGCCAAGGTGACAGGCACCACACAACTGATCCTTAAAGCGGGAAAGAAAATCAGGAAAGTCATGGGCCATACTTCCAATTTCAAAATCACCACAGACAATGATCTCGATGTGGCTGACCGCATCCTGCGCGCCAACCACCAGCGACAGAACGTACACCTGCTCGACTGCACCCTCCGCGATGGCGGCATCGTCATCAATTTTGACTTCGGCCTCGATCACATGCAGGAAATCAAGAGCCGTCTGGAAGAATCAGGGGTGGAATATGTCGAGTGCGGCTACATCGACGAGAGAAAGGGCAGTCCTGAAGGACGCACCTGCTTTGACAACGAGCAAAGCATCCGACGCACCCTGCTCTCCACCGGCAAGAAACCCGGAGTCACCTACCTGGCCATGATCGACTACGGCACCTTCGACCTCAACCGCCTCCAACCCGCCACACCCGATGGCATCGACGGCATACGCTATGCCTTCCACAAGGAGAACGTGAAGGATGCCTTACGACAGGCGCGTATCATCATCGACAAAGGCTATGACCTCTATATCCAACCGATGGTCACCATCCGATACTCCGATGAGGAATTGCGTGAGGTCATCGCCTATTGCAATACTTACCTCTCAGAAGCCAAAGCTTTCTACGTGGTCGATAGCTTCGGACAAATGGACAACATCATGCTGGAGAAAAAACTTGAGATCGCCGACCTCTACGTGAGCGACAGCATGAAGGTGGGATTCCATGCGCACAACAACCGGCAGATGGCCTTCTCCAATTGCATGACCTTCGTCAACTACCCTGCGCACCACGAACTGATGGTCGACTCGAGCATCATGGGCATGGGAAAAGGTGCCGGAAACCTCTGCACCGAACTCATCATGCCGGTACTCATAGCAAGAGGCAACAACTACAGCACAGTGGGCATCTATCAGGAAATCAATGATTACATCAGCGGACTGATGAAAACCAACCCGTGGGGCTACTGCCTCGACTATTACCTCTCGTCGCTCTATGGCTGCACCCCCTCCTACATCAAGATCTTCACCAAGGACGACAGGGTGACAACCGATATGCTGATCAATTTGCTCAAAAACATGCCGGAGGAGAAAAAAGCTGCTTGTGACCGCACGTTCGCGGCTGAATATCTCATGAACTTCCTCAACAACAGATAATAATGGCATCAAAAAGTCTGAAAAACCGAGTCTGGGCATTCTATTGGTTCCGGATCTACCTTCCTGCATTCCAGAAACTATACCTTCCCTTCCACGTGAGAAAAATACGGAAGAAGGAGAAAATCCGCTTTCTCTTTGTCCTGCAATTATTGTCACAATGGAAAACGGAACCTCTCTTTCTGGCCATGCTCAAGCATCCACGGATAGAGCCCATCCTCGGTATCGCCGACTGCATCGAAATTCCGGGGGCTGAGAAGGAGGTGGAGGAATATTGCCACAAAAAAGGCTACGACTATATCTATCTTGACACTGAGAAAACCTTGATCGAGCAGGTGCACCCCGATATCGTTGCCTTCCAGAAGCCTTACAAACAACTCATCGCTCCAGCGCACTACATCGACAGCAACATCAGTGTGCCGCATGTCCTTATCCCCTACGGCATGAATTCCGTGTTAGAAAGATGGATCCTCAACCGTCGTCTGCATCTCATGTGCTGGCAACAATATATCGAGAACAAAAGTATCTGTGAGCAAAAAGCAAGACTACACTTGTGGCATGGGAAAAACTATGTGGTCACCGGACTCCCTATTATGGATACCCTCCGCCAGCCCAAGTCTTCTTTTCCGGATCCGTGGGGCGACACAGGCTCGAGAAAGCGCATCATCTACGCTCCACACCACACGATCCCAAGCATTCATGGGAAAGGGGTCGCTTTCTCCACGTTCCTCGACAACGGAGAGTTCATGGCCGAAATGGCAAGCAAATATGCCGACAAGGTGTACTTCGTCTTCAAGCCCCATCCCCTACTTTACAAGAAAATGGTGGAATATTGGGGAAAAGAGAAGACCGACGCTTATTACAACCTCTGGCGAAATAAACCTTATTGCCATATTGAGGAGGGTGAGTACCTCTCGCTCTTCAAGCACTCCGATGCCATGATCCACGACTGCGGGTCGTTCACCGTGGAGTATATGTATGCCGGCAAACCTGTGATGTATCTCCTCCACGACGAACACCATGACGACAACCTCAGCCACTATGTGAAGGAAGCCTTCGACCTGCATGAGAAAGGATGGACGCACGACGATATAGAGGGATTCATCCAGAATGTCATCGACGGGGTCGACAGAAAGAAAAAGGAGCGGGAGGCGTTTGTCTCACGTAACCTGACCCCTCCTCATGGCAAATCGGCCTGCGAGAACATCATCAATGCCATCCTCGGCCAAAATGAATACAAGCACCACAAACCTTGACGCATGGGAACAAATGTTAGGAAAGAGACATTGTCGGGGGTGAAATGGACTTCCATCGAGACGTTCTCCCTGGATGGCATCAATTTCTTGCTGGGATTGTTGCTCGCCCGTCTGCTGCTGCCCTCCGACTTCGGTACGGTGGCCATGATCGGCATCTTCATCTCTGTTTCCAATACTTTTGCCAACAGCGGCTTCAGAAACGCACTCATCCGGAAAATCGACCGTACAGAGGTAGACTACTCCACCGTGTTCTACTTCAATATCGTTGTCTCAGTCATCTGCTATGCCATCCTTTTCGTCTGTGCACCTTGGGTGGCTGATTTTTTCCACACACCCATCGTCTGCGATATCCTCCGGGTGCAGTCATTGGCCATCATCTTCCAGGCTTTCTGTTTAGTGCAGAACGCACGACTCACCATTGCCATCGATTTCAAAACCCTGGCTAAACGCAGCATGCTCTCATCGATCCTTTCGGCCGTAGTGGGCGTGGTGATGGCGTATACCGGTTTCGGGGTATGGTCGCTGGTGGCACAAAACCTTGTGGCAAAACTCACCAATTCCATCTTCCTGTGGTCTTATTGCAAATGGCGGCCGCTCTGGGTCTTCTCCTGGAAATCGTTCCATGAACTCTTCTCCTATGGCAGTAAACTGATGGTCTCCGGACTCATCAACACCCTGTACTCCAACCTCAACTCCATCGTCATCGGACGCTATTTCTCATCAGCCGCACTCGGCTACTACAACCGAGGCACCAATTTCGCACGCTTCCCGGTGAGAACCCTCAAAAGTGTCCTCCAGCGAGTCACCTTCCCCATCCTCGCCAAACTGCAAGACGACGATGAGCGGCTGGTGGCCGTCTACCGCAAATACATCCGTGTCACCAGCATGGTGATCTTCTTCTCCTGCATCCTCCTTGGAGCATTAGCAAAACCTGTCATCATCTTCCTCATCACCGAGAAATGGGCCAAGTCGATCATCTATTTACAGATCTTCACCTTCTCCGTCATGTTCGACCACATCTCGGCCATCAACCTCAACCTCCTTCAGGTGAAAGGACGATCTGATTTGTTCCTCCGACTGGAAATCATCAAGAAAATCATCGCCGTAGCCATCCTCTTCTCGTCCATCCCTTTCGGGGTCATCGGAATCTGTATCTCAAAGGTTATCTATGCACAGATAGCCACATTCATCAACACCTATTACACAGGTAAACTGTTCAACCTCGGATACATCACCCAACTGAAGGATTTCTCGGGATTCTTCTTCATATCCCTGATCGCTTGCGCACCTGCCTACCTGTTCACGTTCCTCAACCTACCGCACATCGTCTCGCTGTTGTTCGGACTTCTGACAGCTCCGGCCCTCTATTGGCTGATGCTGAGAAAAAACGAGGATATGGTGGAAGTCATCCAGCTGGTCAAGGATCTCCGAAAAAACAAAAAAACCGCCAAAAACGCATGAAAGCATATACCATCTTCGACGATTTTCCACAACAATCAATCGACTTGTTGAGAAGCCACGGCATCGATGTCACTATCCTGCCTCATGGTGAGGAACGACCCACTGGCCACAAGCTCCAGTCTCTGCTCCACGAATACGACATCCTTTTCATCTCGACGGCTCAGAAAATGCCGGAGGAGATGTTTGACAACATCTCTTCTCCCAAAATCATCGCTACGGCATCCAGCGGTGTCGACCATATCCACGTGCCTGAGGCAAAACGCCATCTGGTGAGTGTCGCCAATGCCACCCACGCCAATAGGAGAACGGTGACTGAGCACACCTTCGGGCTTATCCTGACACTGCGCAAGCAACTCCTGGAAGGCAGGTTGACTGCTGCCGCAGGTAATTCGAAAAAGACGATGAAAGGCAAGCTTCATGATCTCTACGGGTCGACGATGGGAGTTATCGGAGCTGGTGGCATCGCCTCCACCGTGCTTCGCATGGCTCAGTGTTTTGGCATGAGATGCCTCTGCTGGACATTCAATCCCGACAAGCATGATGACCTCAAGGCCGACGGCGTGGTTTTCACCGACATCGACACGCTGCTGAAGGAGTCAGATGTCGTTTCGGTCAACATCCCGATGAGCGAGTCCACACGACAGTTGATCGATGCACACCGGGTGTCATTGCTGAAAGACTCTGCTGTGTTTATCACAACTTCCCGGGCAGAGATCACCGATTGCGCTGCGCTTTTCGACAAGGCTGCCCACTGTCCCACCTTTGGCTTGGGCATGGACATGGATGTCAAAGGCATCGAGACCCTTTGGTCTCTTGAAATGAACAATGTGATCGTGACACCTCATATCGCAGGTGGCACAGTGGAGTCGCGCATCCGCCTCTTCAACGAATGCTGCGAGAACGCTATCCGTTGCGCAGGTGCAAAAGATTGAGAATCAGGTCACGTCGGTGCTTCCAGTTATCCCATTTATGGGCTTTCTTGTACTCTTCTATCACCTCTTCATAAGGGCGGTCGGCGTCAAGGGCATAAAAACCGCCATGGTAAGAGGGTGCCTTGGCTGGGGTCATGTAGTCGCCATACTGCAATTCCAAAATCTCATGATAAGCTCCAGGGCAGGGCATCATGATATCTTCGAATGGCAGATAAACCGTCTCATCATACCATTTCCGGGGTCTTTTGAAATGCTCTAAATCATACTGGAAAGCCAAACAAGAGACATATTCATTGTCTTCCACATGGAATTGCCTGAACATATCCTCATATTCCTTGAAACAATTCGCATGGCCTTTGCTTTCCACATACCTATAGTTCTTATACCTTTTCCAACTCCGCAAGGGATGGAAAATGGAATAGGATGTGCGGTAATAATCCCTTAAAATCTGGATTTTCCTTCCTGACTCTCTCATCAACCTGTCAAGTTTCTCGGTATCATCGGGTACAGCATCGTAGGGAAACACATCGATGAATATTCCTTGATGGCAATTCCTGAAAATATCATGCTCCAAGACACCAGACGTCCCTTCCATCCTGATTTTCGTCAATCCTTCCGCGAATCGGTCTGTATTACCATTCTGAAAGAAAAAGGGATATTTGAATTCCTTTGGGGCTACTTCCAGCAGACGGTCATAGTCGGGGCGAAGGAGTACCATGTCGATGTCATCATCCCAGGGGATATAGCCTTTTTCTCTCACGACGCCAAGTAGCGTACCGCCATCGGCAAACACCCTCAGGTTGTATTTGTCGCAGACCTCAAACAGTTTGTTGAGCAATTGGAGTTCCACTGCCCATACCTTCTTCATCTCCTTGGAGATGGTGTATCCTTTCCTGGTCTCTTCTTCTAAGTTCATGGGATGAATTCTTTTGACTGAGATTATCCTGTTACGAAACGACGTATCCTCAACACACAAAAAGCAAGGAAATACATCCGGTAACGCAGGATGAACAACAAAAAATGCTGGAATTTGGTATGTCGCGATTGGCCATGAAGATAAGCCATGATATCCTTGGTTTCATAAATCTCCTGCAATTGAGAGGAGAATTCCTGATAAGAATAAGAGGGACCGCTGACACGCAGGACCAGTTCCCTGATGCGAAACCATATTCTGTCGGGCATCTGGGACTCAAGGAGCTTCTCCTCATCCTGTCTGATCAGTGTTCTCCAACAACTCACGTATTTGGCCCATCGTCCTCGCACTTGGCTGCGTGTCACTTGATTGGAATGCTGCAAGTAATAATACAGAGGATTATCCAGAAGGCTCATCGAACTGATGCGGCGCATGACCTCTACTACGATCACCATATCCTCTCCAAAAGACAGGCCAACACCGAAGGGCAAAGCGCCAAGAATGACTCCTCTCCGATAGAGCTTACTCCATAAGTAAACATTCATGCCCGATTTCCGGATAGCAGGATCGAATAAAAAATGATTTTGGATAATACGGCGAATGCCTTCCCGGTCATAACGGCCCTCCACCGGGCGGTGGTCTTCTTTCGTCTCCTCTCCCTTCACGGTCACAAACCGGCAACCCACCATGTCAAACCCGCCTTCCAAGGCTTCCTTCAGCAGGACCTCCACAAAGTCGGCGGCGATGTAGTCATCGGCATCGACGAAAGTCACATATTCGCCTGTCGACCGGCGGCACCCCTCAAGCCGGGCTTTCGACACGCCCTCGTTCTGCTTGTGGATGACCACCACGCGGGAATCCTTCGACGCATAGGCGTCGCAGATCGCCCCACTGCCGTCAGGACTGCCGTCGTCCACCAGCACGACCTCTATCTCAGGATAGGTCTGGGAAAGGATGGAGTCAAGGCACTTCCCGAGAAACGCCTCCACCTTGTAAACCGGCACGATGACCGAAACTTTTATTGAACTCATAGATGACATGCAAAAGCACTTTCCGCCTTGCGGAATGCAAAATTAAGGAAAAAACTCACCAATACCAAATTTTGCGCGCAGAACTCATCTTTTTTCCGAAAGTCAGCACTCCTACCCCATCCAAAGAACAAGACTTCGCATATCCCACTAAGGAGGATTAAACTCAGAAATGCCCCGGCAAGCATACGATCCATCTGGTTTTTCTTCCAAAATTATTTTTATGTTACAAGAAGATGTGTTATATTTGCATAGTAAAACAATCTTTATCAACTCATGGCTAGCATTTTCTTTACAGAAGATCAAGTTCGCGACAGAGCTAAGTCAATCCTCCATTTAGAAGAGACAGAATCCGTCAAGGCTGGCGTAGGACAGCTGACCACTTTCCATCAATTGGGATTCCGTGGTATAAAAGATCGCCCCGACGGATGGTATCTTCCAAATGAGCCCCACTTTCCGGCATTGATTCTTGAAGTGAAAAACAGCAGTACAAGATTTGGAGATAGCGAGCGCAGGGAACTTCTAAAGAATCTGGGCATTGTCCAGACGCGCTATAAGCATGTTTGCGGCCTTCTTTACAATGGCTTTGAGCTGGAAGTATATAAAAACGGCGAATTACTTGCCGAGGAGACAGAATTGCTTGACAAAGAGCACTATCTTGGTCTTTTTTCTACTAACCGCATCAACAAGATGCTCATCTATTCACTTACTCACAGTATCAACGACACGTTGCACTTTGATTTCCTCATCAAGAACCTTTACCATCGAATGATTTTCACTGCATGTGCCCTTGTGGCCAAGCGCTATGGCGCCACGCTGATGAATGGAATGTCGTTCGGGCTCTTCACTACGTCAATACGTGAAACTTTGGAAAAGTCCCTGTCAGATGATCTGTCCAAAAACAAGAAATTGCAAATACTGTTGGATGTTTTTTCTGAAATAAAACTGAACACTCTATGCAAACAGGAAGCCATCAATCAGTTCATCGAGGACGTATCAAAGATTTCTGATCACATTAATTCCGATTTTTGGAATGGCGAGGACGTGATGGCTATTTTCTTCAATGAATTCAACCGCTATAAAGCCAAGTCAGAGTCAGGACAGGTGTTCACACCCGACCACATCACATCGTTCATGTACCAAATAACCGAAACGACGAAACACGACATTATACTTGATGCCGCATGTGGTAGCGGAGCATTCCTTGTGAAAGCCATGTGTAACATGATCAAAGAAGCTGGTGGTATGCGTACCCGGGAAGCATCCGACATTTCACAAACCCAACTATACGGCATCGAGTTTGACCGCGAGATATATGCACTGGCTTGTGCGAACATGCTCATTCACAAAGACGGCAAGACGAATCTTGAGCACATGGATAGTCGCTCTGTAGAAGCAGGTTGGTGGATCAGGCAGAAACCGATAACCCGCGTTTTGATGAATCCTCCTTTCGAAAACAAGTACGGCTGCTTGGACATCGTGGAGAACGTGCTGAATAACGTGCCAAGGGGCACAGTCTGTGCTTTTATCCTACCAGACAACAAGTTAGACAAGGCCAAAGGCCGTGTACGCCGCTGGTTACAATTTCACAGGCTGGACAAGATCATTAAGCTTCCTAAAGATTTATTCTCTGGGGTTACAACCAGCATTTTCGTTTTCACAGTTGGCATACCTCAAAAGAAACAAGAAATCTTTGCTTGTTATATGGCCGAAGATGGCCTGGAGACTATCAAGAATCAAGGTAGACAGGACATCCGTGGTCGATGGGATGCCATAGAACGCCAATGGGTAGACATCGTGCGCAAACAGGCAGGAAGCGAATCCATCCAATGGCTGAACCCCAACGAACATCTAAGCTATCAGGAAGAAATCCACGTACCCTTGCCCACACGTGCTGATTTCGTGAAACGCACTCTCGCCTACGCTTTGTTCAAACAAGGCATAGAGGAGGCTGCGTTTATGGAAAACGTTAGCGAAAACCGACTTTTCGGAACACCTTTAAAGGAGGATTATCAAAGGATACTTGCTTCCCTTGACATCCCGGAGATTCCTTTGGAAACAAACAGATGGAAAAGTTTCCGTCTCGGTGGAAAAGACGGTCTGTTTACAATTGCAAAAGGCACACGTCTGACCAAGGCGAATCAGTACGAAGGGAGGATTAATTACGTGGGAGCATCAGCTTTTCACAATGGCATAACCAATCATATCGGCAACGATGAAGCTCTCTGTGCCCCTGGCACTATTTCTGTGTGCTATAACGGAAGCATCGGCGAGGCGTTCTATCAAGATGAGCCCTATTGGGCCACGGATGACGTGAATGTACTCACGCCCCGATTCTCCCTCACGCCCTCAATCGCAATATTCATTGCCACAGTCATCAAAAATGAGAGCGTAAAGTACGCATTCAATAACAAATGGACGAAAGACATCATGGAACGCTCTGAAATACAACTTCCAGCTACTCCTGATGGAGCCCCAGACTTCAGTTTCATGGAGCACTACATCCAATCATTGCCCTATGCCAAGTTTTTCTGAATATCCATGATTTGCATGGCAAATACAAACGAAAAAAACATGACACGATCTCTCTTATTGACCCTGATGTCGCTTCTCACACTCTCGACATCCGCACAAAACATCGACCGCAAAGCGGTGATCAGCCGCAACAACCCGCACGTGACCGCTCTCGACACACTGGCCTCGCTCACCGTGGGAAACGGTGGCTTCGCCTTCACCGTCGACGCCACTGGCATGCAGTCGTTCCCCAAAACTTATGCCAACGGCGTGGCCCTCGGCACCATGAGCGACTGGGGATGGCACAGTTTCGCCAATCCTCAGAACTACCGTCCGGAAGAGGCTCTGAAGGCCTACGACTTCGGCCATGGACACACGGAATTCTACGCCACACAATTCAAACCAGAAGACGGACGGGCGCATGGTGCCTCGGAATGGTACCGCCAAAACCCGCACCGCCTGCACCTCGGAGCCATAGGCCTCGACCTGATGCAGGATGAGGTGAGCGACATCGACCAGACGCTCGACCTCTGGACGGGCACCATCGACAGCCGCTTCACCTACCGCGGACAGCGTTATCATGTACAGACCGTTTGCCATCCCAACCGCGACATGATCGGTGTGCGCATCGTGTCAAAAGGCAAGAAGACGATCAAACTGACCTTCCCCTACCCCACCGGAAAACATACCGACGACGGATGCAACTGGGACGAGTGGGAGCACAACATCACCAGCTTCGAAGGCCTGCGCACCAACTGCAACGACACGCTGAAACGAATCCTCGACGGGGCATCGAGGTTCGACGAGGCCGACTACTACGTGGCTCTCCATTGGGACGAGGGACACCGGTCATACGCCAACCTGAAAGGCGACACTCCGCTCTGGAACCATATTCATTTCAACACCGCAGAAGGTGACACCGCCGTGGCCTTCACTTGTGAGTTCTTCGAGAAAAAGGATCCCGCACGCATAGCCTTGTCATTTGATGAAGTGGCCAAGGCTTCTGCCAACCATTGGCGAAAATACTGGACGGAGGGTGCCATCGTCGACTTCTCACACTGCACTGATCCGAGAGCCCGAGAACTGGAAAGACGGGTCGTTCTGAGCCAGTATCTCCTGGCCGTAAACGACGGCGGCGACACACCGCCGCAAGAGACGGGACTGACCTTCAACTCCTGGTTCGGAAAGTTCCATCTCGAAATGATATGGTGGCATCAGGCGCAGTTCGCCCTCTGGGGGCACCCTGAGGTGCTGGAACATAGCCTCGACTGGTATTTCAAAGTCATGCCGATCGCTCGCGAAATCGCTCAGAGACAGGGATTCAAGGGCGTGCGATGGATGAAAATGACCGACCCTTCGGGCATCGAGGCTCCTTCCAAAGTGGGCAGCTTCCTCATTTGGCAACAGCCTCACCCCATCTATCTCGCCGAACTCCTCTACAGGGCTGCCGGACCCTCCGACAAGGCTCGTATACTGACGAAATACAAGGACATCGTGGAAGAAACGGCTACCTTCATGCAGTCATTCGCCACCTATGACCACAGCCGCGACCGCTATGTGCTGCGCGGATGCATCCCTGCCCAGGAGACACTCCGGGCTGCGGAAACGGTAAACCCGCCTTTCGAACTGTCTTACTGGCACTTCGCCCTGCAGGTGGCGCAGTTGTGGCGGGAGCGCAGACATGAGCCTCGCCACAACGGATGGGATGAGGTGATCAACCGCCTTTCTCCACTCGCAGCGAAAGACAGCCTCTACCTGGCCGCTGAGACGGCTCCCGAGACCTACCACGACATCCGATTCACAAGCGACCACATGGCTGTGCTGGGTGCCGTAGGCATCCTCCCGCAGACACCTCAGGCCGACCCGGATATCATGCGCAACACCCTGCACTGGGTGCTCAACAACTGGAACTGGGACAAAACCTGGGGGTGGGACTTCCCCATGACGGCGATGAACGCCGCCCGGCTGGGCGAACCGGAAAACGCGGTCAATGCACTGCTCACACCACAGCGCACCAATACCTATCTCATCAACGGACATAACTACCAGGATAACCGCCTGCGCATCTATCTGCCAGGAAACGGGGGATTGCTCACTGCCGTGGCCATGATGTGCGCTGGATGGGACGGCGAGACTCGCCGTAACCCGGGATTCCCCGACGACGGCTCATGGGACGTGAGATGGGAAGGACTGCTGCCGCTGCCATGAAACGCCTGCAGTACCTGAGGGTATGCCTCTTCTCCTCGTTGCTGGCCATCACCGCTTGCCAGAAGGAGGAAGTGCGCTCCATCCTGCCTGAAGGGTGCGATATCCGCCCCGGCGACCTCCTCTTCCGACGAGGCACCGGACTGACCAGTCACACCGTCCTGCTGGCCGACAAAGGTGGACAATTCTCTCATGTGGGCATCGCCGTCGATTCGGCGGGCATCGCCATGGTGGTGCATGCCGTGCCCGGGGAACCCGACTTCGAGGGAGATCCCGACCGGGTGAAGATGGATACCGCCGAGAAGTTCTACTCCTCACTCAACGCCTCGGCGGGCGAAATCTGCCGGCCCGGTGACCCTGAAGCAGGGGAAAAGGCTGCCAAGGCCGCACTTGAAATCTACCACAAGGGGATGCTCTTCGACCACGACTACGACAGCGCCGACTCCACAAAAATGTATTGCACCGAACTGGTGATGGTGGCCTATCGGAAAGCGGGGATCGAACTCACCGGACCTCCCTCCCACTCTTACGACATACCCGGCATCAAATGCACTTGCTGGCTGCCCTCCGACCTCTACCATTCCCCTCATGTGAAATCCGTCAGGCTATTCCAATGAACAACGCCATCCTGTCACTCCAACAACAACGCCTGCTGCTCGACATCGAATACCATACCGAGAAGGAGGCTTACCGGCGACAGACCGAGACCATCGGACTGCAACGGAATGTGAAGCGTGGCGATGCCTGGTTCCCCATCCGAGGCGGCAAGTCCTACTACAATTCGCTCAACCAACTCGTGGTGGAGGTGTTCCGAACACAGGACACGGAGATCGAGCACAATTTCGAATATGGCCGGCCAGTGTGCTTCTTCCGCATGGGGAATGACCCACAATGCGGCACCAAAATCAGCTACTTCCGACAGACCTGCACCGTCAGCTATGCCGACGGCGACCGCATGGTGGTCATCATCCCCGACAATGGTATGGCTTCGGAGATCCAGAATGGCGAGAACCTCGGCGTGCAACTGTTCTTCGATGAGACTTCCTACAAACTCATGTTTGAGGCTCTCGACCGTGTCATGCAGGCCAAAGGCAACCGACTGGCTTACCTGCGCGACCTCTTCTACTCTCATGCTTCCGCAGCTCGTTTCTCCTTCGCGCCCTTACGCTTCCCGTGGCTCAACGCCACACAGGAGCGGGCGGTCAACGAGGTCCTGCGCTCCAAAGATGTCATGGTGGTTCACGGACCACCGGGTACAGGAAAAACGACCACCCTCGTGGAGGCGATCAATGAGACGCTCCGACGCGAGAGCCAGGTGCTGGTGTGCGCACAGAGCAACATGGCGGTCGACTGGATCTCTGAGCAACTCACCGACCGTGGCATCAACGTGCTGCGTATCGGAAACCCCACACGCGTCAACGACAAAATGCTCTCCTTCACCTATGAGCGACGCTTCGAGGCCCATCCCGACTATCCCCAGCTCTGGAGTATTCGAAAAGCCATACGAGAACTGCGCCAGCAACGCAAAAGAGGCAGCGACAACTATCACCAGAAGATGGACCGACTGCAGTCGAGGGCCACCGAACTGGAAATCCGCATCCAGAGCCAGCTCTTCGACGAGGCTCGCGTCATCGCCTCTACGCTCACAGGGGCGGCCAACCGCCTGCTCGACGGGCAGAAATACGGCACGCTCTTCATCGACGAGGCAGCACAGGCCCTGGAGGCGGCTTGCTGGATCCCGATCCGAAAAGCCTCACGGGTGATCTTCGCCGGAGACCACTGCCAGTTGCCGCCTACCGTCAAAAGCATCGCGGCCCTCAAAGGGGGACTGGGTAAAACGCTCATGGAGCGCATCGTCGACAACAAGCCCGAGGTGGTGACACTGCTGCGGGTGCAATACCGCATGAACGAACAAATCATGAGGTTCTCGTCGGACTATTTCTACGACGGACAGGTGGAGAGTGCCCCACAGATCAGATACCGTGGCATCCTCGACTACGACAACCCAATGATGTGGATCGACACCGCTGGGACAGACTGCCGCGAGGAGTTCGTCGGCGAGAGTTTTGGCCGCATCAACAAGACGGAGGCAGCTCTCACACTCGACACCCTGCAACAATACCTCTCCAAAATCGGCAAGCAACGGGTGCTCGACGAGCGTATCGACATCGGTGTCATCTCTCCTTACCGCGCACAAGTGCAATACCTAAGGCGACTCATCAACAAAAAAGAGTTTTTCAAACCCTACCGTCAACTCATCAGCGTCAATACCGTCGACGGATTCCAAGGACAGGAGCGCGACATCATCGTCATCTCACTCGTACGGGCCAACGACGACGGACAGATCGGATTCCTGCGCGACCTGCGGCGCATGAACGTGGCCATCACCCGGGCACGTATGAAACTCATCATCCTGGGCGATTCCAGCACCCTCACACGCCATCCTTTCTACCGCAAACTCCACCAATATGTGAAATCCATCGACAACACCACTACCGATAACTGAACCATCATGTATCAGCAAGACTATTTCATCCGTGTCATACAGGAGTTCTTCCTCGCACTCTCACGTGCCATCAACCAACGTGACCTCAAGAAGAAAAGCGAGGCCATACACGACCTCTACAGACAATACCTCGGATCGTATGAGTTCTACCAGAACGCCACCACCGAGGAGGCCATCCTGCATATCGACACTCTCTATCCCGAGGAACAGCGATACCAGCGGCTGGAGATGCTCGCCGAACTCTACTACGCCGAGGCGGATTACCGCACCACTCCTATCGCCAAGACTTTGCTCGAACGAGCTCTGCCTCTCTTTGAACTGGTCGACCGGCAGGGCGGCACTTTCTCTCAGGGACGTCTCGACAAAATCGATTCCATACGCCGACGCATCTGCCGACAAGACGACTGAAAGACTTCTTGTGACAAAAATGCAGGAAAACTTTCACATCTGTCAGAAAATCATTATTTTTGCATCCTAAAAGAAATCTATCAACAACAATCAAAAAAACCTGCACAGCATGAAAAAAACCATTACCCTGATGATGACCCTGATGATGGCCATCTGCGCCAATGCCACCGTCTGGAAGGCCAGTGGCAGCACACCCGCAGAAGCTGGGTCACAACTGGTCAACGACGATCTGATCACGGCCACGATTCCTTTCGCCACCACGGTGAAATCAGCCAAGAAAACCATCGGCGACGAGTCGTTCACACACTATATCCAGGTGCGCACCGACAAAGACCCTACCGCCGAGGCTCCAAATGGAACGGAAAAAACGGGCAGTTCCTCCATCGTGCTCGACGTGAAGAAGAGCATCACCCTGACGCTCTACTACCGCCGACAGGCTGTCAATACCGAAGGGGAGATCTCGTTCAACTCCAATGACGGCAAAGACGTGAAGGTCTACGACCAAAACGACAAATGCGCCGTCATCGACGGTGAACTGACCATCCTCGAGGAACAGGAAGTGGACGGTGTGGTCGCCTATGGCTTCGGCACCAAGAAATACGAGCTCGTGGCCGGGGGGAAATACACCATCGCCGCCCGTGGCACTACCATCAACCTCTATGGCATCAAATACGAGGGGACTGTAGCTGCCGCATACGAATGGGACTTCACCCAACTCAGCGACGACGACATCGACTTGCTCAACGCCGATACGGACCATTGGGAGTATGACAGCAGCAACGAACGGTGGAACAACGGCGTCGAACTCAACAATGTTCCTCTCACAGCCACCAAGGACGGTGCTGCCGTGGAACTGGCCTTCACCAAGGGACTGAAATTCAAAGCTGGGAAAGGCGGCAAACTGAGGGTGGAGAAAAAGAACAAGCGCCTTAGCCTCAATGGTGCTGACATCACCGTCACTACCCCAACGTTGAAAGCGGGACAGGTGATCACCATCAGGTCGAGAATCGGCAACAAGACAGCCTTCGAGCGCCGCCTGGTGGCCACCAACCTCTATGTGACCGAAGGCTTCGGACCGAGCACGAAAGATGAATGGATCACCAATATCGGTATTGTGGCCAAGGACGGACCGGTCACCATCACCACCAAGTCGGGCGGCATCAACCTGCAGAGCATCTCGGTGAGCCTCGAGAATACGGAGTTCCAGGCCATCATCGGCAAGGCCGGATGGGTCACCTTCACGGCTCCTCTTCCCGTCAGCATCCCCGAGGGACTGACTGCTTTCGTGGTCGATGAGATCAACGGCGATTTCGCTCTGCTCAGCGACGTCACAGAGGCACCCGCACATCAGCCCGTCGTGCTCAAAGGCGAGGCTGGCACATACACCCTGCCTGTCGTGGAGAGCGCATCAGAGAAACCCAACCAGCTCACCGTCTCCACTGATTTCGTCACAGCCGACGGATCACAATATGCACTGGCCAATGGCAACAAGGGCATCGGCTTCTACCGTGTCAAGAGCGATGAGATCATCAATGGCGGCAAGGGCTTCCTGAAAGTCTCCGGCAGCAGCTCCAACGCCTTCACTTTCGGCGATGCCGACGGCATCAACACCATCGAGGGGAATGCAAACCCACGGATGGAGTTCTACAACCTGCAAGGTATGCAGGTCGCCCACCCCACCAAGGGCCTCTACATCGTCAATGGCAAGAAGGTCATTATCAAATAAGCGAGTGCGCACTATCGTTTCAAACCTCAAAAAACGCAAACAATGAAAAGAGAATATATAGCACCTGTCATCCTGAAAGTGGATCTCGATACCGACCCCCTGATGGAAGTTGTGTCACTGCCTGTCGATGACGGCGGAAGCGAAGGCGAAGATGAAGTGGGAGGCGGCGATGTCCTGGCTCCCCAAGGTTCCGTCTGGGAGGAATAACCCAACCAACTGCGACAATCGAAACGGCCGCCCTGGATACCCTTCCAGGACGGCCGTTTCTCATTTAATCTGGGATTGCTCACATGGCGAACGAAACAGCACCTCTGCCTATCGTTCCATCTTCATCACCTCGCCAGTGGCCTTCACCCTGACGATGTAGACATTCCGGGGCAGACGGCTGATCACCTGCCGGCCTTCGGCCACTACTCTGCCACTCATGTCGTAGACGGTCACATCGAGCTGATCGGCCTCGGCGGGGGTAATGGCCTTGATAGTGGTGGTGACAAGGGCCACATTGCTCGGTTCTGACTCCAGTTGGTCAGGACCATAGAGGATGGTCATCTGGATCTGGTGCGAACCATCACTGAGCGGACCGAGATCATAGCTTGTTTGTTCTCCTCCGCTGATCACCGTCTGGAGCTGATGGTCAACATACACGTTGTAGCCCGTGATGGGCAGGGGGTCCTGACCTTCGACCATGAAGTCGACATCATCGACCATGACCATGAAGGCATCGTCGCTTGAGGTGATGTCGCGCAGAGCGAAATAAGAGGTGCCTATCGGCAGAGTCACCTGTATCTTGGTCCAGTTGCTCACGTCGCTGATGAGGTAGGAGTCTCCCATCTTGATGAAATTCTCTTCCGCAGCACCCGTGGTGGAGTAAAGCATCTCCAGTTGGGCATTGGGGTAAGCGGTATTCATGGTCTTCACATAGAGTGTGATGGTCTGGGGGACACCCGGGAGCCGGGGTGAGACGAGCCAATTGTCTTGGGCGACCACGGCGTTAGTGCTGGGGTTCACACTATAGATGGCCGCGGCGTATTGTTTGCCCGACCGTGGTGTGAGTTCTGGCACTTGCTGGGTGGCGTTGCTGGTGAGGTTGTTGGGATTGAAGATCATGAAGGCGATGGGCGTTCCTTGACCGGGGTAGCTCACACCACTGAAGATTCCTCCTGATAAACCGCCGTCGCGGTCGACACAGGTCCAGGGGGCGAAGTCTGTGGCCCAAGGGGTATAACCCTCAAAATCTTCAGTGATACGGGAAAGCGTTCTCACTTCATCGGCAGGATTGGTCCAGGAGAGATGCACATAGCTGTTGGGACCCTCGGCCGCCAGGTCGACGATGGCTGTGGACGGGTAGTTGCCGACGGCGATATCGAATGTAGCGGAGTCGTTGTGGGACTGCTGGTCGGCAGGATCGTGGACTGTAGCCTTGAGGGTGTGGTCACCCTTCATGAAGACGTCGGTCTTGAGACTGAAGTGCATTTCCTGCTGGCCGCCTGCTGCCAGTCCAGTACCAGTGATTTGTGAGAGCTGCTGGTCGTCGAATGTGAGATCCACCGAGAAGTCGCCAGTGGCAATCGACCCCACATTGGTCACCACCATCTTGATGTCGGCTGTCTGTCCTGCGAGAATAGTGGCGGGCGCGTCGACCTCGATACAGAGATCGTGAGCCAGGTATTCACCCAGACGGAAATCATCGAAACCAATTTGAGTGCCGGAAGCGTCGGCCGCCGCCAGGAATCTGAGGATGACATACTTGTCGGTGGTGTATTCTTCGAGGTCGACAGTGGCTTGCTTCCACCCGCCATCGGGATTGTCGGCGGCAAGGTCGAAGACAGCCACGTCGTCGATGATGCCACGCTGGCCACGGTCGATTTGCAGGGTGAGAGACCCGGTGCTGGATGGCTTGCTATAGTATTTGAAGAAGAGCTTCGGGGAGGAACTTCCCTGAAGGGTGATTTTCCGGGTGCCGACGACGGCCTTGTCGGATTCCGCTTTGGAGACGAACATCATCGACCCGCCATCGTTGTCGGCACTGGTGGCACTTAAGCCCCAGTTGGTGGCACCTACGAGGGGTGTTCCCCACCAGAATCGGGAGTCGTGGATTTGCTGGCTGGCGAAGGAGTCTTCGATGGGTATGCCGGCGGGGGTACCCTTGATGAGCCGGCCCAGTGTGGCGTCACTCTCCGCTGTGTCGGCATATTTGGCTGTCACACCGATATAATACCAAGCAGGGTCGCCGCTCAAGGTGGCGGAACAGGTATAGGCGTTCTTGCCCGTCAGGGTGACGATAGCCTTGGTGAGCTGGTTGTTCTCCACATTGTAGAGCGTGTTCTCCACTTTGCTCACGTCGACGAAACCGCCATTACGGCCCACAACCGAGTTCTCCCAGTTAATGGTCACCGTACCGTTGCCATTGTCGATGATGTTCACCACAGAGGGACTGCTGGGCACGTCGAAACCGATATAGGCGGATGAGGAAGCCATCTCGCCCACGCCGTTCTCATTCACCGCCCTCACGCTGTAGGTGGTGATACCCATCGCTGTGACGGTGTTGTCGGTGAACGAAAAACTTTTCCCTGGAGCCACATCCTGATCGATGGTGTGGATGAGTGTGCCTTCACGGAATAGCTGAATGTTATCGATATGGGTGAGAGGTGAGCCATTGAAGGTGAGCGAGGGGGCAGTGAAACTGATGGTGGCTCCAAGAGCGCCCTCTGGTGCGGGCGTCACCTTGAGGTCGGTGGGAGCGGCGGGGGCGTCGTCGCTCACGCCATCGCCTATACTGAAGCGGTAAAGTTCGGTATAAATACCTCCGGAGGCCATCTCTTGCAATCCGATACGGTAGTCACCGGTCTCTTCGACGGTGAGCATGGCTCTGTAGGTGGTGGGCACGTCAGCGGCGATGTTGGTGCCGGCCATCAGCTCGGTGTACTTGGCCGGACTGCTGAGGCTGGCCTTGCCATAGGCCATGCGCATCTTACCGCCATACGCCGTACTGGCATCGAACTCCACAGAATAATGCTTGCCTTTCTCCAGATAGAGTGGTGGCGAAAGCATCCAGTCGTTGTTGCCACGAGATCCCATCCGGATGCGCATCACGTCGTAGGTGTCTTCGAGATACCAGGTCTCACCGTCATGGTTGTTGTCGAGAATGGTCCAGTAAGACTCTATCTTGTTGATGTCGTCAAATCTCACCTCATAAGCGGGGGTGATGTGCTCTCCCAGGGCCTCTTTGTTGGAATACGATTTCTCCGACGGCGTGGGGAAGTCGGTGGAGAAGGCATCTACCGAGAAGGAGAGGTATCTGAGATCTTCGGGGGTGCGGTAGGAGGTGTAGGATGTGGCTTCGGTGGTGGCGGCCAACTCTCCGTCTGGTTCGGTGTAGACGTGGTAGCGCACGTTACCGGGTATCACGTATCCGCCGTGCATGCCCGTGGTGCTTGGCGTCCAAGTGAGGTTTATGTTGCCACCGTCGATGGCAAGTCTCACTTCTGTGGGGGCAGCTGGCGTGTCGAATCCTGCCCAAACGTCGACGACGGACACGCCACCTTCACCCACGTTGTTGGCAGCACACACACCGAGCTGCAGCGCCTGACTCACGGGCAGGCCTTCGATGGTCAGCGTCTTGTGCTCACCTGGGGTTGCGGGACCACTGGCTACTTCGCTGTCACCCAACTTCACGATGTATCTCAGGTCTTCGCCAAGAAAATCTGAGGCGTTGTTGGTCAAGACGGGCATGGTGAAACTCAGGTCGATGAGATTGGGGTTGGCGGCGTTGTTTTGCCACGAAAGGTCTTCTACCATACTGGGGGCGCCGTCATCGATGCCTGAGGAGGTGAGGTAAAGGTCACCAAACTGCACGGTGTTGTCAAACTCGTAGCATTTGAAAGCATCGGCACTACGGAGGTCGACCTCGGCAATGCCAGAGGTGAGGTCTTCCTCAAGAAACGCCCAATACAGTTTACCCTGGCCACCGTCGATGGCAGCGGCCTGGTGGTAGGAACTGGGGATGAATCCTGTACTGCCCACAAGGGTCTCATTGCCGTTGGTCTTGTCGATCTTGTAGAGGTCGCCCTCACTGTCGATGGCATAGAGCTGACCACTGTTTTCGTCAATGGCCATCACAATGAACAGGTGCGAGGGATCGGCGATTTTCACACGGTTCAACGTGGCGTAGTCCATCTTGCAGAATTCGAGCGACTGCCCGTCAGAAGTGTAGAAATAGCCGTATGCGCGCTTGGTCTCCTTGTCGTAGGGGGTGTTGGTCCAAGCGAGGTATTTGTAGTCTTGATTGGGGATGATCTGAGAGGCATTGGCGTCCCATTCCATCTTGGCAAGGTCGAACTTGTATTTCACGTAGATGGTGCCATAGCCACCGAAATCATAGCCGATGACCATCCAGTAGTTGGTGCCGATGATGGCACTGCCGTACTCTGCATACATGATGCCCTCCTGGTCGAGGTAGATGGCATTCAGATCTGGGGAGACACTGCTCACCTCATAGATGCCGTATTGAGGTTTACCGGGAGGCCAAGCGAGGTTGGAGATGATGGTGCCCCGGAACACAGCACCCGCAGTAGTGGTGAAGGGTGCTTTCCGCTGGCCGGAGGGCAGTATACACCGGGGAACTTGCACGGAGGAGCCCTGACGGGCAAGGTTCAGTTGTCGCTGCTGCGACTGACGCCTGCCCAAGAGACTATTGTCGACGGGGTTGGAGTTGAACTCACGGTGCGGTGTGACGCCCAGAGGCATTTGGGCATGGAGGCCCAGGGCGAACAGCAGCATCATGATTGACAAAAGAATCGTTGTGATAGACTTTGGCATAAGATTGATCGTTTTAGTTCTCCACTTGGTGAGATGAAACATAATAAAATAATTGGGATTGAATGCAAAAATAACGATTTTCCACGTTATTCCAAGTGATTTCGCCCGAAAAGTTTTAAATTGACACATCCGCGATGGCAAAAAGGCCGCATCGGATACCATTCCGAAGCGGCCTTTTTCTTCTCAGCGCCAAGATGTGAAAGCACTCTGGCAAGGGGATGATGGCTATTGCGGGGTGAGGGGTTTCGCACGGTCGCCCTTGGGGGTGATCGGACAGTAGACGCACTCAGCCAGTCCATCACTCTCCCACACCCAGAAGTCTTGCTTTCCGAGATAACCTTCTACCTCGCGGATATGGGCTTTGGCTTTCTCCTTCGTGGTGAAGCAACTCTCGCAAAGGCGATATCTCACCTTACCCTCTACCACCGTCTTGTAAACCGGACAGATAAAGGCATCGGGAATCTGGCCCAACACCTTCTTGGCCGACTCCAGACTCTCGCAACTGGCCTTCACCACATAATACACCTTGCCCGAAGCCTTCGGTCCTGTGGAACCGACAGCCTCCTCACGCTCGAAGGTGGCGTAGGTGCTTTTCACATAGCCTTTCACCCCATCGTATTCGATCTGATACCAGTCGCCCTCGGTGGCCACGTAGTTGGCTCCCGGACCGTCGGTGGTGAGTTTGCCCAGGATCTCCGATTTCACGGAGGGCTCTCTGCGCACATTCACATAACCATCCGCCGAACGGGCGAAAACTTTTTTCACAGGTGCTACCGTGTCGGTCTTCTCCTCCGTGACGACTGAGTCCATCGGGGCCCCATTCTCCTCGGCTGACTCTACTGCCGCCATCTCCTCAGGCAAAGAATCGACGAAAGTCTCCACGTTCTTTGCTTCACTCTTCTTATTGTCACATCCCGTCAGACCAACCATCACGACGAATGCGAGAAAAAAAGGAATTATCTTCATCTTCGATATTCGTTTACATGGCAAAGATAGTGCAAACCCGACAAATCTCAAAAAAAACAACACATTTTCTTTACATTCTCTGTATTAAGCAGGCGACAGAAAGCATTTCGCCTCTTTGGTGGGGCTTGGTGAGGTATTCTGTCAGATCCCTCTTTCGGCCCAGTCACCCCGGTCGAGATTCCGATAGCCGATGGCCTCGGCGATATGCCTGGATTCCACCTTCTCCGATCCGTCGAGGTCGGCGATGGTGCGGGCTACCTTGAGGATGCGGTTGTAGGCGCGGGCGGAGAGTTTCAGACGCTCCATACCCATGCGGAGGAGTTGGAGAGACTGGGCATCGGGCTCAGCATACTGGTGGATCATGCGCTCGGTCATCTGGGCATTGCAGTGGATGTCTTTGTAGTCGCTGAAACGCTTTTCCTGGATGGCGCGGGCTTTGATCACCCGCTCGCGGATGGCCGCAGAGGGCTCTCCAGGCGAGGCTTTGGAGATGTCGTCGAACGAGAGGGCGGCGATCTCACATTGGATGTCGATGCGGTCGAGCAACGGCCCGCTGATCTTGCTCATATAACGTTGGATCTGCCCGGGCGTGCAGACGCAGGTATGCGTGGGATCACCATAATAGCCGCAGGGGCAGGGATTCATAGAGGCCACGAACATGAATGAGCAGGGAAACTCCACGGTGTATTTGGCGCGGGCGATGGTGATTTTGCGGTCTTCCAAGGGTTGACGCAACACTTCAAGGGTCTGCTTCGAAAACTCCGTCAACTCATCGAGAAAGAGCACCCCGTTGTGGGCGAGTGACACCTCACCGGGCTGGGCATTGGAGGTGCCGCCGCAAAGTCCCACCTGCGAGATGGTGTGATGCGGACTGCGGAACGGGCGCTGTGAAATGAGCGAGGTGTCGCGGCCCAACTTGCCAGCCACGGAATGCACCTGGGTTGTCTCCAGACTTTCGGCAAGCGACAAGGGGGGAAGAATGCTGGGCAGACGTTTGGCCATCATGGATTTCCCGCTTCCCGGAGGTCCGATCATGATGAGATTGTGACCGCCAGCGGCTGCCACCTCGAGGGCTCGTTTCACATTCTCCTGACCGCGCACGTCGGCATAGTCGAGTTCGAAATTGTACTGCCGGGCGTAGAATTCCTTACGGGTGTCGATGACAAGGGGCTGGGGATGCTGGGTGCCATTGAGTAGTCCGATGACCTGCTCGATGTCGTCCAAACCGTAAACTTCCAGATTGTTCACCACTGCGGCTTCCCTTACATTGTCGGCAGGCACGATTAGTCCCTTGAAATGCTCTTTCCTGGCAAGGATGGCAATGGGCAGGGCTGCCCGGATGGGTTTCAGCTTCCCGTCAAGGCCCAGTTCGCCCACCAGCATGTATTTGTCGAGGTTGTCGACAGGTATCTTGCCGTGCGCAGCGAGCATACCCACTGCGATGGGCAGGTCATAGCTGCTGCCTTCCTTGCGGATGTCGGCGGGCGAGAGATTGATGGTGAGACTGGAGAGGGGAAGTTTGTAGCCCACATTGGGCAGGGCGGCGGTGATGCGGGAATAACTCTCCCGAACGGCGGTGTCGGCCATGCCCGAGAGGTTGTACATCACTCCTCGGGTCATGTTCACCTCTATGGTGATGGTGGTGGCTTCAAGTCCCACGACGGCTGCACAATAGGTTTTTGCCAGCATCTGATCGGTATTGGTTTCTGATTAAGGTTTCTCCAGCAGTTCGTCGATCTTGCTCATCAACTCATTCATACGGAGACCACGGGCCACCACACGACGGTGATGGAAGACGATGTTGTCGGGCACACCGGAAAGACCGGTCTGACGAAATACAGTGCTCTCGAACAATTTCCCGTCGAACACCATCGGACTGGTGAGTGAATCACGGTCGATGACACGAAGGCAAGCCGTCTTGTCGGCATCGAGGCAGACACCGACACAGGTCAGACGACCTCCTGAGGAACGTTGTTTCCGGCGCAACTGACGCTGCATCTCCTGACTTTCATAACTCCAACTGCTCCAAGTGCTTAGTACAGCCACATCACCGCCAAGGGCTGCATCAGTCACGGTGCCCCCGCCTAATCCAGGACCTGAGAAACGGGGCACAGAGGCTCCCTTCATGCCATGACGCAACTGGCTCACTTGCTGATTCAGGATGATCAGTGGACCGTTCTTGGGCTGTTTCTCCAGCATCAGCGATGTCAGTTTTTCGGCCTTGGCATAGTCGGGCTCACCGCTCTGAATGAAATATTTCCGGATGAGATACATGCCTATGGGCGACTCGGGATGCTGGGTGACGAACTCCTCGGCTTTCTTCACCACGTCGGGCGGCGACATCTTTGCGGTCTGCATCCTGAAATTGGTCATCATCTCATTGGATTTCGTACCGGTCACCTCCATCTCCTTCATGTGAGAGGCGTCGGCCTTAATGTCGACGCTCTTTCCAGGCTCGGCAAAAATGGGCTGCTCTGAGAAATTGGGAAATACCAGCATGAGGATGGCCTCACGCTCACAAGGGCGCTCATAGGTGAAACGGCCGCCCACCACCCGGATGGTGTCGATGCCGTCGACACCTCCTTCAGGACTGTAGACAAAGAATTCTCCCTGATTCATGTTGAGGAAACGACCCGACAACTTGAAATGCCCACTGTCCACGCCACATGCCGTGAACAGCATCGCCATAGACAATATGCAGAGGAAATTTTTCATAGAAGGATGGGAAAAGTGCCGCGAGCGGGACTCGAACCCGCACAGCCATTCCTGGCCAAGGGATTTTAAGTCCCTCGTGTCTACCAATTCCACCATTGCGGCTATTATGTGCTGATTTCCGGGGATGACCCGTGCCATCATGAAAATCTTTGCAAAGATAAGACGATTTATCCGAACGGCCAATAAATTCACACAATTTAATACTTGAGCCCTCTTTAAAAAGTCTTTTTCATCACATATTGGGGTTCACAAGTCTCTCCTCCTTTGTTCGGGCGGATTTGTAATCCGACCGCATTGAGTATCAGCATTTGCAATGCGCTTTTAGCGGATTAAAAATCCTGATACTCACAGCATCGGGATTGCAAATCCCGATGAACAACTGCAAAACCCGATGAACACAGCATCGGGATTCTTGGACAAGCCAAGCGGCACCCTATGGGTGATGAGTAATTACCGCAGTAAACAAGAAGCTCAATTCACGGTGAGCAACCCGAAAGGCCCTGTGGTGGAGGCACGGTAACGGGTGAGCCGGTTACCTTTCTCCCCGGTGGTGATGAAACCGTCATTATTGAGGTCATACTGCCGATGGCACACACCGCAGGTGGCGATGCCGTTGGTGCTGATGCTGAGCGGACGGCTCTTCACAGGGATGGCTTTGGGGTCGAAGCAGTTGGGACATTCCCGGTCATAGGCATAGAAGACGGGAGGCGGCCCAAACACTCCGTAACCCACGATGATGCCATTGTTATAGCCCAGGATGAGGGTGCTCTGCGTATCCTGCCGCAACAAGGGCTGGCTGCTATGCAGACCGCCATTGTTGGTGAAATCGAAGTAAGCGGCTCCATTGCGGGTGACCTTCGTGATCACACAGAAAATGCCTGGCGCACTGGGATTCATGGCACTGGCCAGGGTGGCATCATTGCGGTCGGCGTTGTTGAAATAGAAATGGCATGCGCCGATGGTGTACTCATTCTGAGCATCGCCGCAAGCCACCAGAAGGGTGCATACCGACACGAGGAGAATGCTGAGTGCCTTTTTCATCCCAACAGTGCTTTCTCTGCCTCCACCATCTTCTCGAAATGGAATCCGGCAAGGGTCTGGTCCATCAAATCCGCGATGCGGTCGTTGCACAGGTTGCCGATGCTTCCCTCATGGGTGTGATGGATATGCTTGTCGGCCACGAAGCGCCCGGCCTCAATGTCGAGTCCCACTTTCTTGTAGGCGTCACGGAATGGCATACCACTGGCCGCCAGGCGGTTGACTTCCTCCACCGAGAACATCGGGTCGTAGAGGGGGGCGTCGAGGATTTGCTTGTTGACCTCCATGCGGTGAATGATATAGGCGGTCATCCGCAGACAGTCCTTGAGCTCGTCGAAAGCGGGCAAGAAGACCTCCTTGATGATCTGCAGGTCGCGGAAATAACCGCAGGGCAGGTTGTTCATGATCAGCATCACCTGTTGCGGCAACGACTGGATCTTGTTGCTCTTGGCACGGATCAGTTCAAAGACATCGGGGTTCTTCTTATGGGGCATGATGCTGCTGCCTGTCGTACATTCCTTGGGAAGGTGGATGAACGAGAAGTTCTGACTGTTGAAAAGGCAGGCGTCGAAGGCCAACTTGGCCAAAGTTCCGGCGATGCTGGCCATGGCGAAAGCGACGTTGCGCTCCATCTTGCCTCGACCCATCTGGGCATACACCACGTTATAGTCCATGCTGTCGAAACCGAGCAACTGGGTGGTCATCGTACGGTTGAGTGGGAACGAACTGCCATATCCGGCAGCACTGCCAAGGGGGTTGCGGTTGGTCATCCGGTAAGCTGCTTGCAGGAAAAGCATGTCGTCGGCGAGACTCTCGGCGTAGGCACCAAACCACAGGCCGAACGAACTGGGCATGGCCACTTGCAGATGGGTGTAGCCGGGCATGAGAACGTCTTTGTTGGCCTCGCTCTTGGCAATCAACTCGTCAAACAGGGTTTTCACTTCTTCGGCGATGTCTTTGATCTGCTGACGGGTAAACAGCTTCAGGTCGACGAGCACTTGGTCGTTGCGTGAACGGCCGCTGTGAATCTTCTTTCCCATGTCGCCCAGACGGCGGGTGAGCATCAGCTCCACTTGTGAGTGTACGTCCTCCACATCGTCCTCGATCACAAACTCTCCCTTCTCGCAGAGGGCATGGATGTCGCGGAGGGCGGACAAAAGCTGCGACAGCTCGTCGGATGTGAGCAGTCCGATGGACTCAAGCATGGTGATGTGGGCCATGGAACCCAATACGTCGTAACGGGCCAAATAGAGGTCCATCTCGCGGTCGCGGCCCACGGTGAACTGCTCTATCTCGCTGTTGATCTCAAAATCTTTTTCCCAAAGTTTCATACGGCTTGGATAACTTTAATCGCGGTATTTCGAATGATGTGCCGTCGGCTGTCAGGCATATTTACCGGCAGCGATGGCGTCGGCCAACTTCTCCAGTCCTGCTTGCAGGGGCTTGGAGATCATGCCTTTGACAAACATGTTGAGGTCGGCCTTGATGGTGAGTTTCATCTTGCAGGAGGTCTCCGACGTGGGCAGAAGCTGTACCCACAGGTTGAAGGGCAACGGTGAACTCACCGTCTCGTATTTGATGGTCTTGGGCTCCTCACGGTCGCAGATGCGGATGGAGATATTGCCCACGGGGGGGACGTTCATCGTAATGGAGTCGCTGTCGAAGATGATTTCCTCGCGCTTGTCCTCGGGCAGTCGGTCGCGGACCTCCTCGCTGAGGGCAAGGTCGCTCAACCGATGGTATACGGCTTGCTGGGGATAGGGAATCTCCCTGATGCTGCTTTCAAACTTGGTTTCCATGTTATCGTGATTGATTGACGAAAATAATTATTCATGTTGCGGAAGTTAAAGAAGTGAAGTCGTTATCGGTCTTTCGGCCCAAGAAGTGAAGCCAGATGCTTTGTTAAAGTCATGGAAAGTACCATTAGAACGCTTGAATAGCGAAAGTACATTTGCCTTAATGTCCTTATCGTCCTTACCGTCCTTAAATTCCTTACCGTCCTTAAATTCCTTAAATTCCTTACCGTCCTTAAATTCCGATAGTCAAGTAATTACTGCGGGTGATTATACTCTCCAGTGGGCGGGGTCTTTGCGCCACTCGTTGAGCAACTCGACATCGCTGTCTGCGATGTAGCCTGTCTCAAGGGCAATGGCGACCACATGCTCATAGTCGGTAAGTGTCACCAACTCCACGCCAGCATCCTCAAAGGCTTTTTTGGCCACGGGGAAGCCATAGGTATAGGAGGCGACCATGCCGATCACCTCGCAGGCGTTCTTGCGGATGGCTTCCACGGCCTTCAGGCTGCTGCCGCCAGTGGAGATAAGGTCTTCCACCACCACCACTTTCATGCCGGGGCGGAGCTCACCTTCGATGAGGTTCTCCAGCCCATGGTCTTTGGGCTTGCTGCGTACGTAGACGAAAGGCAGGTTGAGGGCATCGGCCACAAGGGCTCCCTGGGGGATGGCTCCAGTGGCCACACCGGCCACGGCCTCAGCCTCGGGGAAATGCTCCAGAACGGCATGGGTGAGCTCAAGTTTCACATAATTGCGGAGCTCGGGGTATGAGAGGGTCTTGCGGTTGTCGCAATAGAAGGGTGATTTCCATCCAGAGGCCCAGGTGAAAGGGTTGTTGGGCTGCAGTTTGATGGCCTTGATTTTCAACAGTCGCTGTGCAAAGTCTTTTTTCAGATTATCCATAATATATGATCTTTTTGATGTGATGGCATGAAACGATGAGCTGTGCCCGAAAGATGCTGCAAAGTTAGTGCAAACCGAGAGCAATGCAAAACAAATCTGTAAGTTTTTGCTTCACTGGCCATGCGAGGCCCGTGTCCGGCTATGCACGTGCCTCCTCCTTCGCCATACGCTGGTATTGCGAGGGGGTGAGTCCTGTGATTTTCTTGAACGTACGGATGAAATGGCTCCTCGACTTAAATCCCACTTCCTCGGCGATGGCCTCGTTGGTCTTCGACCCGTAGTGCTCGGTGTCGACAAGCCGCTTGCAGACTTCCGTGATCCGCTGCTCATTGAGCAATGTATTGAAATTCTTGCCGATGGTCTCATTGATGACCTGCGACACATATTTGGTGTTCGACCCCACGAGAGAAGCCAACTTGTCGATGGTGAAATCATCCTGGCAGAACTGCCCCGGGTCATGCATCACGTCACGGATGCACTGCAGAAGCTGTTGACGGCTCTCGTCGGTGAGGCCCGACGAACGGTAACGCCCGCTGTCGTGCTCCTTCGACTTGTACTGCTCGAGCAACGTGGCATACTGCTGGTGCAGCTCCTGCTCATGCTCCTCTTGCTTGATGAGCGCCACATTCTTGTTGAACAGGTCCTTGTTGCTCCGCGACAAGCGACGGTTCTGCCATATCATGAAACCGAGGAATACCAAGGCGAGAAACAAACCGGAGAGGATGGTCATCGTCACGATGTTGCGAAGGCGCTTCTCCGCCCTCAGTTCGGTCAACTGACTCTCGTATTTCATGGATTCATGCAGGAACTGCATGTCCTTGATCTTGCCATACTCATTGGCACTGCTCACCGAGTCCTTGAGCTCCATATAGCGGTATCTGGCTTCACGGGCGCGCTGTGTCTCACCGCTTTGCTCATAGCACATGGCCTGGTATTTGTAGGTATTGATGAGCATGTCGAGACTGTGGCTCTCACGCGACTTGATCTCGCAAGAATCCAGGCTCTCGGCCGCCTTGCGGTATTCGCCCATCTGCATATAGGCTTTGGCGATGTACATGTAGACGGGCACCTCATGGGTCGAGATGAAAGGCAACCCCTGGGCGATGGCGATCGACTGGCGGAAAGAGGCGACCGACCGCTCGTAAGACCGGTGATACATATCCTCCATGCCGTCGCAGATCTTGCAGGCAAAACGATACTGGGCATCCTGCGGACTGATCTTCGTGCCGCGGAACCGCCTGATAAGCTCCTGCGACTTCTGCAGGCTGTCCATGTCCCAATCCAGGTCGAGCAGGTTGTGCAACGTGTTGTAGAGGGGTCCCCAGTCATGCCGCTCCTCACTGATGTCATAGGCCTTGTTGAGGTATTTGCGCGCATTCACATAGTCGTTGTAATAAATGTAAATACCCGCGATATTGTTGTAGGTGCGGTAGGCAAGGGAGTCGTCGGCGATGTCGATCACCTTCATGAAATAAGAGAAAGCCACGGAATAATCAGACTGCATCATGGCGATGCCTCCGGCATTGTTGAGCGCGTAGGCATAGATGCGTTTCTCCTCTTCCGACATGTCGGGACGGTAATGGCTCGTCACCAGCGAGAAACAAGCCAACGCCTTGTCGAGATCACCTTTCGACAGATGCTCTATGCCATCATGGTAGATGTCGGCCAGGGGTATGTCGGCGTATTTCACATAGATACGGGAAGGCTCATTGCCATCACTGCTTGAAGGCCTGGCCGTGAGGGGCATCACGAGGAAGAAAAGCAGAAGCGCCCAAACCATGCGGAGCAATCCCGAGGATTGTTCCGATCGATGAATAGCCACATTTCCGATACAGGGTGCTTGTGCCATTGTTGCCGGTGGATTTTTACCTTAATCTGCAAAATTAAGGATTTTATTCGAGTTATCGGCAAATCCATCGCACAATTTTCGTTTTTGTTTCCATCCGGTTCTCCCCTCCCCCTGAAAAACGGGGAGGGGAGTGTCGGACAGGATAGATTATCTCACGACCTGTTTCTGGCCGTTGATAATATACAGGCCAGGACGGAGGTTGCCGTCCTGAATGCGGCGGCCCTGGAGGTCGTAGACGCTCCGGCGGGTCATATCCGTCGTGGCAGTCGATATGCCGTCGATAATCGTGAAGTCCCTGGAATACAGGGTATTCGCATTCGACACCTCACTCTTCGTGGCATCACTGCTGTCGTAGTCGTAGATCATGGCGATCAACTGCAGGTTGTCGTAGACATAATCGCCTCTCAATTCGAGTTCGCAGTCGTAGCTGTAGTCATCACCATTCCATTCGATCACATCGCCCCAGTCGCTGTTCACCTTGCGCACCACATGCTGGTGGACAAACGAACCGCTGGCACCAGCCTGACTGTGGGCCGAGATGTTGTTCTCTACCAGATAGACCGTGATGCGTGGAGGATTGACGCTGAAGTCTTCTTTCGAACGGTTTCCGCTGACGTTGACATACAACTTGTTGGCGTTGAAATCCACATCCGCATGGAGGGAAAGCGACACAAAAGCAGGCTGCGACAGACGGAGGTCGGCCGTCGCCTCAAGTTCGGCTTGTGAAGAGGGATTGAAAACCGGGGTGGAACTCCCCCTCGGGGTCCAGCGGTCGGCCATGAGGGCAGGAGCATAGGTAGAGCCGCCTGCGTTGAAATACCAGAGGTATTTGTTGGCACTGGGCACAGTGAGCCAGTCGGTGTAATAGGCTGAGTGATGGCAAACGGCCAGGACAGACTCCTTGTACTTGTCTTTCTCAAGCATGTCGTGGATGTAGGCAGCCACACGCGGACAGTTGGAGCACTGCTCTGTGGTGAACTCCTCCAGGAACATGACACGGGAGTAGTCGTGTCTCACCGTCTCAAAGACATCGCTGGCCACATTGTCCTCCATGTTGAGGTCATCACCCTCATTGAGCTTGCTGATGGTGACAGTCACTTGGCTCGGACCCGGCTCCTGGATATTGGGTTCGATCTCAAAAGAGAAGGCCGTGTTCTCCTGATAGGCGAGTGCGTGTTCTATATGCGACGTGTAAACCTCATCGACACCCTCGATGCGGGCTTCCACATCGAAACCGGTCACCGTCTGAACGCCCATGTTCCTCACTTCGCCCGAAATGGTCATCTTACCCTTGTCGATGATGTAATAGTCGGGGACATCCACCGACGAGAGTTTCAGGTTCAATTTCGGCAGGTTGTCGCCGAAGACAAGACCTTCGATGCAGAGCAAGCCTTCGTCGGAACGGTCGGCCCACTCCTCGTCGGCAAGTTTGAGATAGAGCGCATGGGGCGTGGGCGTAAGGAAAGCCGACACACCTTGGTTGACCGATGTCTGGTGGTAGGAGAAACCGATATAGAGTCCTCCGTTGTTGGTGCCGTCAAGCGCCAAAGGGGTGTTGAGCTGGATCTCGTTCCATCCCTTGCTGACGCTGGATTTGGGTATGCCGCCTTCCGCGAGATTGACACCATTGAGGTCGGCACGGAGCCACACACACAGCGTGTCGATACCGATTTTCTGGGCCAGACCCGTGCGGATGGCCCTGATCTCATTGTCTTTGTAGACATTGATCTCACTGGCCGGCAACCAGATGGCACCGCTCACCCACACGTCTTTCTCCGTGGAGCAGAACTGTTTGCGGGTGGTGGTCGACACCGAACCGTTGCAATAGCCGATGTTCAGGCCAGAGACTTGAGCATTGCCCGCTGTGCAGACAGCGAGCAATGCCATGATCGAAATCAAGAGATTCCTCATAGTCGATAGACTTATTTCACAATTACCTTCTGCGTCTTCACCTGACCGTCGGTGGTCGTGGTGCGGATGATGTTCACACCCTTGGCAGGAGCGTCAAGACGGGCACCGTTGACATTGTAGATCTCCTCGCTCTTGACATTGCGGCTATGGGACAGGGTACTGATGCCCAACTCGTTGAACTTATCATTGGTGTAGATGAAAGCGTCGTCGAGGCGGAGCACATACTGGCCTTCGCAACCATGATGGCGGAAGACAAGGTAGATGGTCTTGCCCGCATAGCTGTCGAGGTCGACGATATGGTTCTTCCATCCACCCACCTTGGTATAGTCGCTGCCATATTCCGCGGGCTCATCGATTGTCTCCTCCACCACGGGCTGAGAACCGTTGATGATAAAGTCGACGCTGCCATCAGCCACGCCAGCGAGGTCATCCACGATATAAAGGCTGTAGTGCTCAGCATAGCGGGTGGGGTGGAAACCACTGATGTAGTAGCTCAGTTTGGCTCCTTCAGCAGGAATCTCGAATGCAGGCGAGAAGGTCCAGTTGTCGGGGGCGTACGAACCGCCGTAGGCATCGGCAGAAGCGGATCCCAGGCATTCATGACCGCTCAGCACATACTCGGGTCGGTCTCCCCAGAGATTCCAACCGAGTTTCCAGGTGTCGCCATCCCTGTCGTTGTCGAATACCGACCATCCGTAACCGTCATCCTCGAAGTCACCCGGATAGATGATGCCCTTCTGGCCCTTGGCGGTGCCTTCGACAGGCACGAGCACGTCGCCGGCAGTGGTGTGGATGATCACGTTGCCCGTATAGGTCTTGTCCTCATCGGTCACCTCTGTTGGATAGAACCAGAGATCCACGTTCAGCGTGTTGTTGAACTGTGCCTGGTTGTTCCAGCCTTCAGGCACGACGCCATAGAACGGAGCGCCCTCGGTCTCTGCCTCGATCGACTCGACGCTCAGCGTGGCACTGCCAGTGTTCTTCAACTGGACGGTGGAGACGGTGTAACGCTGCGGACCGGCATAGGTGGGTTCAAACTTTACAGTGCCCTCGTTGACGAGTTCCACATTGAACTCATCGAAGTCGACCACATGCAGACGGATGTTCTTCACCTCGAAGCGGTGCTTGCCGTGAGTGATGGAGTCTCCATTCTGATAGAACTGGAAGTAGACCCTGTTGCCGAATGTCGGCTGTGTGGGCGGGATGAAGGTGAGGAACTGTGCGTAGTAACCATTGCTGTAAGCATTGAAGGCGTCTGAACTGGCGTCCTCGTCCTGACCGAACAGGTAGACCCAACCGGAGTTGTTGTTGCACTGGAAGTCAATCTGTGCCTTGTCGTCATACCAGTAGTCGAGCTCGTTGTCTGTCCGCGGAGCCCCCCAGGTGCGGCCTTCCCATGTGAGGTAACCGATCTTACCCTCAGGGATATTGAATACGAAATTGAGGGATGAGGTGGCTTCCACGAGGTCGCCGTCGTCGCAGTTGGCATTGTAAGCCACGCCATTCTCAACGATGAACGGATAGGTGGGGTCGGTGGAGATTTCCATGTACTCCAGGCCCTCAGCGACGACCTGGCTGAAGTCGGGCATGTCGAAGACCTTGGCCTTGACAGCCACCTGGTAGGTTCCGGCAGAGGTCTCCACAGTGATGTTGGCTGTCTTCTTGCCGGCAACAGTTGAGGTGAAGGTGATGGGGATCTCCAGGTTCTTGAGAGATCCGGCAGGCTCCACAGCGCTCAAGTCGGCCTTGAACTCCTCGTTGTCGGAAGTGATGCCGTTCAGGGTGAGGTTGTTGGCACCACGGTTCTGGATCACGATGTTCTGTGTGCCGCTGACGCTATAGCCGTCCTCGACAATGAAATTGCCGAAGTCGATGCTTTCTGTCTTCAGGGTTGCTGCATCGGCGGGCAGGTCCTCCAAGTCGAGGCTCAAACCGGTGAGGTAGAGGGCGTTGCTCTCTATGCCTGAGTAATAGTTGCACTGGTGCTGGAAACGGACGAAATGCTCGCCGGGCGACATCTCGATGGTGCCGTTGAAGTCACCCTCGTCGCTCGTGGCATAGGCTGGGGCGTCGCTGTCGACGAAGTAGCCGGTCATCAACAGCCAGGCATAGCGGTAAGTGGGGTCGTTCTTGTAGAATCCCTCATAGGAGAATTTACCGAGTTTGCCCTCGGGCACGTTGAAATAGACCCAGAGGTCGGAGATACCAGCTTGACCCTTGGTGCCGGAGATCGCTGCCGGCGCGCCATTGTACTCACCCATGTAGAAGGAGTTCTCAAGACTCGTGTTGAAGGTGAATTCTCCTTTCTTCACGATGGCTGAATAGTCGGGGACGGGAACAATCTTACCCGTGAGACCGATAAGGATGCTGCCTTCGCTCACGCCATTGTCGTAGTTGACCAAGGCATTGGCCTCCACCTCCTCGACAGGAGTCTCACCAGCCAGGTCAAAAGCGGCATAGCCATAGGAAAGGCCGGGGATCGTGCCGCCCGAACCGCTGATGATGTAACCGTCGGGATCGCTCTCCACCTCTACGATGAAGTCGACGTCGCCCTTACCGATGTTGATGATGGCCACGGAGTCTTTCACAGCTTCGGCATTGGGGAAGTTCTCTCCGAGGTCGAGGGTCTCGTTGAAGCAGATCAGTTCACCGGTCTCCTTGGGCTGGCAAATGACCATCCGGCGATAAGACTTATAGATACCGTATGACTGGCCGCCGTTGGGCATGTACTCAGCCACGCCCACTGCCTGGTCGGTGGTGAGTTTCTCGAAATCGCCCTCCACATTGAACACCAGGTTGTCGTCGGGAATCAGCGAACCGGTATCAGTCAGTTGACCGCACACCAGCACACCTATATAATAGTTGTAGATCATGCCGCACACCGTGGCTTGCTCGAAAACGGATGATGTGGGGACGGTGACGGTCTTTGTGGCCTCATCATACGTACCGCTGAAATCCGTGTCGAGATTCGGGGAGTAGTCGGCGGGGTTGAAGAGATTGAAGAAATTGTGGAAGGTCACCTTGTTGCCCTCGCGCACGATTCCCACATTATAGGTGAAGATGTCGCCGCCATCGGGAGCATAGGAGTAGTTGCGCTGCGTGCTCTGCGCAGCCACGAAATACTGCACAGTGTCAGCATCGCCCTCAGCACGCACCAGTTGGCTTTTCGGAGCTGCCTTGCGGGCAGAGCGGGCACTTGCAGGCACCATCTTCTCCAACTGCTGCTGGTCTTCCTTGCTGATTTGACTGAACGGGAAGTCAGTCGATACAGGTCTCGCATCGGCTACCTTCTGGGCGTAGGTCACGCCGACAGCCATGAAGACACATAACAAGCATAGAATTTTTTTCATAAGCGTAAAATTAGGTGAATAAATAATTGTGTTGTCTGTCTTTTCTCTTGGGTCGTCCTCACTTGCTGAGGTATTTGGGTCTCGTGGCTTTCTGAGGGGGGAGGGTCAGTGGTGTCCACACTGTCTTTCCCCCGATGCAGTAGATTTCCTGTCGCTCCGCGTCTCTTATCTCCGCAGAGGCATCATGAATGCCCGACTGGCCGCCATCACCGCTGAAGTGGAAACTGACGGTGAGGTCGTCGTTGCGCTTGATGCCGGTGATGGGCTTGCCCATCAGTTTCTTACCTGCTTGATTAGGGGTATAGAGCAGGGCCGCGGGATGGGAATTGTCGGTCAGGGAGTCGCGCTTGCCATAGGGATAGGGATCACGCTGGAGCGAGAAATCCGTCGTCTTGTCGTCGTTGTCGGCATGGAAGATGGTCATGCGCTGGTGGTCGTTTTGGAAGGCGCCATACGTCTGGACGACGTTCACGCCATTGGCAGCCCAGATTTGAGGGTCGAAATCCACATGAAGGATCAGAAGACCGCGCCCCGGAAGGGCCGCATCCCAACCTGTCAGCTGACGGTTCTCCAACATATAATATTCATTGGGGTTGCCGTCATTATAGATGATGTAGGCGTCGCCGTCTTCCGACAGGGGGCGCAGGCCATCGACCTGCACCTCGCCCTCATTCAACTCGATCGGGTCGAGCCACCCCAGCACCATCCGCTCATAACTGGTGTAACCCGCTGGAGTGAAACCGTTGCCGTTGTAGTTGCCGAGCCCCATGACATCCCACTGGCTCATACCGAAATTGCCCGCAGACCCCATCGCGGCATCGTAATGCTCGGGAAAACCGAAACAGTGGGAGAACTCATGGCACATCACACCGATGCCGGAGATCATGGTCGAGGTGAACATCTCGCTGCCGCAGGCATATTGGTCGATGACGTAACCGCCAAGTTCGAGTGCCTTACCGTAATCACTCTGAGAGAGGAAATGCTTGTGGGGCCATATCGTATAGGGGTCGGCACTGTTGTGCTGTCCCTCACCGGCGAAGACCACGAAGACTTGCTCCAACTCCCCGTCTCCATCCCAGTCATAACGGCTCCAGTCGGTGGCATTCTCCGCCAACTGGCAGGCCTCGGCGATCATCTCGCCGGCATGAAGGTTGTGGGAACTGCCGTTGGGGGCATCCTCACCATAGTATTTGTAACTCTTGGATAGTTCCACCGGACCGATGACGTCAAACGAGAAGTCAAACTTCCCGCGGCTCTGACTGAGGAAATAATCACGTACGCTGCCCTTGAATCCCATCTCATTGGTGAAACCCTCGGCATTGGCCACCTGGGTATACAAATCGGAGTCATGGCCCTCCTTGAATTTGCGGTCGGCGAAGTTGGCCAGGATGATCACACCCTTATAGGCACCCTCATAATGCCTGAACTCGCCCAACACGGGTGTACGACACTTGCCGCAGTCAGCCAAACTGCGGACCTGTTCCGACATGACGTCAATCTCGCTGAGACGATGTGATGGTGAGAGCCTGAAGCACCTGCCGTCGGCCGACTGCCAAAAACTCAGG
Source organism: uncultured Prevotellaceae bacterium (assembly GCA_946540735.1). GTDB lineage: Bacteria > Bacteroidota > Bacteroidia > Bacteroidales > Bacteroidaceae > Prevotella. The sequence continues at coordinate 44,526 of CAMNIN010000009.1, forward strand.
TGCTCATCACCCATCAGCCGCACACGAAGGCTGTCGCCGCGCTCTGTGGGAAAGACAGCATAGAACTGGCCTGACACCGGGACGGCGTCAACTCGAAAAACTGCCGAGAGAAGCGCAATAATGACGCTGATATATCTATTCATTTTCCTGGGAAATCCCCTTTTTTCTAAAAAAACGACAATGTCGCAAATATTCTGGTGCTAAAGTAACAATTATTCAGAAAACCTCAAAAAAAAGTTGCCTTTTGAAATGTGACTATTCAAGAATTGGCACACAAATGCCCCTTTCGGGCACTCTTTTCCGGTTCATTTCACCACACCAAGCGACAGGACACTGACTTTGAGATCGCCTGCCTCCAACAGGGCTTCCACACAGGCACTGACCGTGGCGCCTGAGGTGACGATGTCATCAATCACCAGGACATGCCGGCCACTCAGGGCAGTCTTGTGGGTGCAGCGGAATGCATTCTCCACATTGGCCATCCGCTCCTGGAGGTTCTTGTGGGTCTGACTGCCCGTGAAACTGACACGCTCCACGGCATGGTCGTCGATGGGCAGGCCCGTCACCTCCGCCACACCACGGGCTATCTCCATACTCTGGTTGTATCCTCGCTGACGGAAACGCTTTTTCGCCAAGGGAATAGGGACGATGAGGTCGATGCCATCGAAGAAACCGTCGGGGCGAAACTCCTCAGCGGTCATCCTTCCCATCACGACACCGATGTCTGGCCGTTGGTGGTATTTGAGATCGTGGATCAGGTTGCTGACCTGCGATCCGGCTTCATAATAAAACAGGGCTGCGGCGCGTTCTATAGGGAAATGCCCCCAGAAACGGCGCGCCATAGGGTTGTCATAGGGCATGGAAGAGAAAAAAGTCCGGGGAAGGTGGAGGTTGCAGGTGGTGCACAGCACTTCCTCGTCGATGCCGAGACGCAGACCACAGACCACACATGCCTGAGGCGAGAGGAGATTGAGGAGTCGGTGCCAGAAACTAATCATCTTCGTCGTCGGTGAGGTCTTCGTCCACATCGAGGCACTGCCGTATCAAGTCGAAAGTGAAGCCCCGGCTCATGGCGAAACGCGCAAGACGGCCATTTTGCTCATACTCGCTCAGACCACCCAACTGCCGCCGCTTGGCCTGTAACAGAGGGCGCAGGATCTTCAAATAGTCTTCCTGGTCCACTTCAGCCAGCACTGGTTGATAGATCTCCGTCGCAATGCGCTTGGCGTAAAGGGCTTGTTCTATTTTACGTGGGCCCCATTTGTTGGTCTTGATCTTCTCACGCACGAAAGCACGGGCGTAGCGGGCATCGTCGACATACCGCTCCTTCAGCAGGTATTCCACGACACGGGCCTGAACCGCTTCGTCAAGACCCCATCTGCGCATCTTCTCCGTCATCTCCCAAGTGCAGTGCTCGGCCTTCGAGCAGAGGGTCGTAAGACGCAGCAGGGCTTCCTTTTCGGTGACTTCCTTCATGGTTGCAGGAGAAAAAGGTCCATCGTCAATTCACTCAGCCAAACGGAGGCCGATATCGTAGTTCCACATCTTCTCGGGACAGACCCTGCGGTCGGAAACCCGGAGATGCTTGGCGAAATCGAGGAACCCTCCGCCGCGCCGCACCTTGTCCGACCCGTCTTCTTGTTCCTTGGCATCCACATAGAGTCCTTCGGCGTATTGCCGCCAAGCACCACCACACCACTCATCCACGTTGCCGCTCATATCATAAAGACCGAGTTCATTGGGGGCCTTGGTCTTCACATCGTGGGTGACATTGCCGCTGTTGTTGCAATACCAGGCCACAGCGTCGAAATCGTCACTTCCAGCATACTTGGTGTGCTGGCTCTTATGCCCTCCGCGGGCGGCATACTCCCACTCGGCCTCGGTGGGAAGACGGAAATGACGGTTGGTGAGATAATTCAACTTGAAGAAAAACGACTCGCAGTCGATATACCGTATACTCTCCACAGGACGCTGCGGACCTACGAAATAGGAGGGGTTACGCCCCATCACGGCTTCCCACAATTCCTGGGTCACCTCGGTCTCGCCGATCAGGTAGTCAGAGATGATCACCTCATGGGCGGGCGACTCCTCTGCCTGGGCGTCCTTGCCTTGTTCCTCGGTGGCTCCCATCGTGAAAATACCACCACTCACCCTCACCATATTGAAAGAGACACCGTTCACAGTAATGGTCTCTACCTCGACAGCGTCCGACCCGTCGGTTGCCTGTGCGGTGGGGATGACCTGCTTGCTTGCAGGCTGTGCGACTTGAGGAGCAGGATTGACGGCCTCCTGCGCCGAGGCCATTCCCGGTATGGCCATCATGACCATAAGGAAGAAAAAACTACAAATCTGACGGATGATCATAGGTTGTCTGAACTTCAATTTTCATTCGGGGTGCAAAGGTACGAATAAGCGAGGGAAGTGCCAAATTTATTTGAGCAATTCCGAGCGACAGTACCTTCGGCGGAGCCAAAGGTACGAATAAGCGAGCGGAGAACAAAATGAATTCATTCATTTTTTATCCCGAGGGAATCCCCACCACATTTAGGGATTATCCTCTCATGGATTAGGGTTAATCCTTTCCGTCATCGCCAAGAGATGCCTACCTTTGCATCAGAGAAAAGAAAACCAGATGTATCACCACCAAATAAATACGACGATGAAAAAGATCATGATGATGACCATGCTGATGACGATAGCCATCACGGTCAATGCGATGACATACAACGAGGCACACAACGAGGCACTCTTCCTCACCGACAAGATGGCCTACGAACTGGGACTCAACGACGCTCAGTATGAAGCGGTCTACCAGATCAACCTCGACTACCTGATGGGACTCAATTCCCGTGCCGACCTCTACGGAGCACGCTGGAGCGTCCGCGACCGCTGCCTCGTGAGGGTTCTCACTCCCGCACAGTACCGCCTGTTCTTGAACCGCGGCTACTTCTACCGCCCAGTCTCCTGGGGCCGGAACGCCTGGGTATTCAATATCTATAGCCGCTACCACCGCAACCACTATTTCCATCACCGTCCGCTTGTGGCCCATGGACGAGCACTGCCTCCTCGCCACGGACATGGACCTGGCATGGCTCCCGGCAGAGGTAATCACGGCCACCACAGTCCAGGTCATTCAGGCCCCGCTCCGCGTGGCGGCAACCATCACGGTCCACACCGCAGATAACCACTATATCTCAAAAGATTGAATGTAAAGTGAATGTTAGAGCACGGCTTCGGCCGTGCTTTTTTACTGCAACGACCCGCCGTTCATTGGGATTTGACACGGTTCATCGGGATTTGTCGCCCGGCTCCCGAAGGCGATGCTTGGCTCGTCCCAAAAATCCCGATATACGGCGACATATCCGCCCGAAGAACGAAAAAGCAACAACGAAAGGACACACTACTTCTGTCAGAATGATATCCTTATTCCGACGGGCAAAATCGGGGAGAAGGGATGTTCTGACCGCCATGTCTTCAGACCGTCTGAATGACGGAAATAATATTGCATTCTTGGTTCGACGAACAATCCGATGGCTGGTGTGAGATTATATTGCAACCCCAGACCAGCACCGACCGACCATTGAACATGCGGCTTCAGACGGACGATTTCTGTATCGATCAACCGGTCTCCTTTCCAATAGGATGTCTCTGTGCTACTGCGTAAGGGGAACTCACAAACGACCGAAGTGGTGGAATAGAATTCCCAATAGCGACTGCGCCAGAATTCATAACCGATTCCAAGGGAGAGTCCTAAGTAGCGCACACGTTGCTGCTGCTCCATATACAAGTAACTGTTGCCCACGCGTATTTCCGACGAGAGCAGAGAATAGCTCAGACCACCATCCAACCACCAGCGTGCCCCCGGACTATAGCGGCCATTCAGTGCTATTGTCATGGGCAAACGGTGGTGGGCCACTGTGTCAATATCACCGTTCATGCCCTCGGCGCCATAAGGCAATGGGCGGGCTGTGCCGTTGGGAAGTCCGCTGTAGGCAAGCGAAAGGAAGAGGTTCTTGTCTTTCTCTGTTTTCTGGACAATTCCCGGGAACTCTGCCACGATGACGCTCTCTTTCTCCATAGGTCTCTCAGTCACCATGGTGTCTTCTGCTGACAGAGGCTTTTCTGCCACCGCAATGGCATTGTCGGGCTTCTCTTCTCCTGGTGCCTTGATGGTATCCGGGATTTCAGTTTTGTACTCACGGATCGTGGCATGTACATCCGTCAAAGGCGGTAGTGTTCTCGATACTTTCACAGGTGTATCTTCCGAATGCGCTGCCGCAACCTGACCTTGGTCGACGGGGCCATGAGCAAATTCTTGTGTGTCTGTCTTCCGTCCACCCATTGGCGTGGTCTCAACCTCTGCTACTTCGTGCTTGTCGTCATGCAACGACAAGTGATAATACGTCACCATCGGCACGGCTAAAAGAAGGATAAGCATGAGCAACTTCACCAGTCGCCGCAGTTGTTTTTTAGCCCGCAGGAGTTGTGATGACGACGTGTGTGGCTCGATACCCGTCAGCTGGGCTATCTGCTGATGCGTCATCCCTTCCAGCACAGACAGGCGGAACACCTGACGGTATCCTCGTGGCAACCGGTCTATGGCTTTCAGAAGTTCTTCATAGGTGACGGCCATGTCGGGGTCAGCACCTTGTGGCGTCTCTTTCACTTCATCAATGGGAACCCATGAGTGACTTTGGCGATGCTGTACATAAAGCAGGCATACGTTTTGGGTTACCTTGTGCATCCACCCTCTTCCTTTCTCTGGGGAATGCACCTTTCCGATGTTGCTGAATATAAGAAGGAAAGCATCATGAAGCAGGTCTTCTGCGATGTTGTCGTTGGTTGCATATTTACGACAACGAGCCAACAATTCGTCGTGCATGACGGTGTAGAGTTGCCCCATGGCTTCCCGATCACCTTGTTGGCTTCGCTGTATCAAATCTTTCATACTTAGACCTGCTCTTCTGAGGTTGCTGAGAAGATGTTATCTGATGACTTTGACTCCTCCTTGGATATAGATGCCCTTGCTCCTGTCGGCATTGGGCAATTGCCTCCCCATCAGGTCATAGCAAACTTGGCTTGAATGATTCTTGATGCGGGGTACAATTCCTGTGCTTTCTCCTCCTGTGCTTTCTCCTTCGGAAACGGAATACCTCAGTATTTGTCCAGATGTAGGTAGTGCCTCTCTCCCATCCGCCATTGGCGATATCATGAAACACCTGAAAGGTTCCATAGGCTTACCGTCACCTGTATGGACGAAATAAGGGTCTTGCCCTCTGTGATAGCGGAAGTAACCGGAGGTCTCTTCCTCCGACTTGGTGACTCCTGTGAAAAAGTAAGGTGATTCGCCTTCGATGATCATTTTTGTCTCTTCCACGGTCTTGTTCTGTCCGAAGAAAAGGATTCGTGTGCCGTATGCTCCGTAGGCGAATGTCACCAGATAGGGTGTGTTGGCCATCAGGCTTTCTTCAAATGACTGGTGGAATACAAGCATGCCATCATCATATCCGCTAAAAGTGGCCTTCTGAAACCATCCTTCAGGCATGGGGCCGTTGACATCCTCGGGAATCACGAAATCTGCGGAAAATGGCAGCAAAACGGTCTCATGACAGGGTCGGCTAAAGTCAGCTCCTTCATCTTCATCGTCATACCGTGGTGTAAACCGCAACATGGCATCAGTAGCAAAAAAGGACATGGGGCAGTAGAAACAGGCCTCATCGGTGAGCAGAAGTCCTTCACAGACTCCCTCACACACGACATTGGCATTGGGCAAGCCCTCCACGGAAGTTGTCCCGTCAGTGTAGTAGAGGCAGTTGGGACTGGCCGAGGAACAGTCCAGGGTAATGCCTTCCATGCCACACAGGTCGATGGCACCAATGCTGTCGGGGATCTCGAGTAGGGTATTCTCAACGGGCAATATCATTTGCCCGCCTTTTATCGTCCAACAGGTCAGTTCTGTGGATTGCGCCTGTGACATGAAAGGCAGACAAGCAAGTATCGCAGCAATGATTGTCTTCTCTTTATCCATCATCTTATGGTTTTATTATTATGATAGGCGAAAGCCCGAAAGACTGCTTCGTATTAAGATTTTTTATGTATTTCCCTTCCATGACGGGGGGCATGGGGATCTCCCGGCCTTGCAGGTCATAGCATTTGCGGATGGGCAGCGTGCCGCTTTCATTTTCCTTTTCGCATATTCCGTTTCCGGGCACCTTAGGCAGGAACCAAACCGCGCCCAAAGCCGGTGGCGTGGAGCAATACTGAGGAGTCTCCTCACGACGGTCGTGCTGACGGGCATAGTCAAACGCCTCAAACATGGAAATGCGGCCGTCATCATCAGCATCCGCACAGACGGGATGGCTTTCAGGGTCGTGACCAGCTACAGCGCTTATCCAATGGAATACAAACTCATCATATGGCCTGTCGGTGCACGCCCATGACTCTTCGTTTTCCATGCAGCTTGTGGCAATGACACGATTCTCACGACAGAGCTCATCAATGAAACCTCCTGAATGGCACAATCCCAGGCACAAACTCATCGACTCCACATGAAAGGCATCGAGCAACTGGGCCAGATGGGTGGGATAGAGTCGCTCACCGCCCCACATCCATGCATACGACTGCTGCACGCTGCTGTCGAAATCGCCATGGTCGATCATGAAAAGAAAGAGGCGGTCGTCGGAGGTGAGCCTCGCCGCGAGCTCAGAGAGCGAGGTCTCCACCTGCTCCAACGTGGCAGGCAGCCACACGTCACGCTCACCGTCGCCATCGAGGTCTGCTGGGGATGTGGCAAACCCGCTGCCGTCGGCAAGGAGCATGTCGCGGCCTGGCTCGCCACCGTCGCTCATCAGCAGGGTGATGTCTTGTTTCGGGAAATGCAAGTCCTTACGGAGTGTGCGGTAGAGAAAAGCACAGTCATTCCAGTAACGCTCATGGTTCATCAGCTTGTTCATACCGCCGTTGATGATGACAGCATGAACACGCCCCGTGGTCTCCTGTGCACTGGCAGCGCAACAGAAGACCACGACAGTCAATGCCACGAGCAGGCGGGAGCAGATACGGGTTGGTTTGAGCTCCGACAAGCAGGTGCATAATACTCGGCCAAAGAGCGATATCCTATTCAAATCCGTATTTACTCATTTTACGATGACCTTCTTTCCGCCGACAATGTAGATGCCCTTCTTCAACCCGGAGGATTGACCTGAACCTACTTTGCGGCCCTGCAGGTCGTAGATGGCGGGACTCCCCATGATGCCCGGACTGTCGGCAACTTGAGGCACGCCCATCGTGATCTCTCCCATGTACTGACCGATGAAGAAGATGATGCCCGTGGAACGCTCGCTGATGATGTAAATGAACGGGCGTGTGGCGTGGAAATCCGCGATATCGGGCATGCCCGAAGTCTCTGCTCCGATGACAGTGACGGCGGCAGCCTCGGTGCCTTCTTCATTGACATTGATTTTGGCCACCTGTTTCATCAAGCCTATAAAGGTTGGCATGTTGCAGAAATCCGGGAATTCAGCCAGATCAAGAATGAAGGCAGTGGGCATGCCTAATGCCGACATGACGGGTTTCAGGTCAGTAGATGCCTCGGTCTCGAAGCGTGGCAGTTTCAGGTCCACGATCGTGCCACGCCCGTGGAATTGCCAGTTCTGACCGTCCATCTTGTCAAGCACATCGTCAATGGTCTTGTCGGGTTGGGGCAGGATGACAGTCATCTGGTAGGCTTCGTTGCCATAGGGCAGTTTGATGGCCTGATACAGGTCGTTGCTGGTATATTCAAACTCAGCTCCGGCCATGACGAACTCATTGCGTGGGATGTGCATCATCGGTACCATTTCGACACCATTGAACAACTCTTCCACCGTGTTGTTGGGATCAAACTTCGTCGTCCATGGCCCTTTGAAGTATAAGGCGTTGAGCAGATAGCTCTCGGTGTCTTTGTCGAACTCATCCTTGGAGAGTATCTCCTTGACCATACCTTCCGTATGGTCGCTGCTCCACTGGTTGATGACATCGCGGGTGACTCCATCGTAGAAGTCGCGTGTCTCGGGCTGCGCGTCGTAGTATTCGTTGGCTTTCTGGACGAACGGTGCCTGCAGTTCGATGCCCCAGTGACTGTTCACGTAGATGGTGTTGGCGATATCGACCCTGGTCTCTTTGTCCAGCGTGCCGCTCTCGGAAAGCATCTTGCGGCAGAACTGGTTGATGCCGTCGGCACCGGCCTCGCCGAAGCCCAGCACGTCGTTGATTTCCTGCTGTGTCTGTCCGGCCGCGCCATTGTTCATCATGCCCAGTGCGTAGGTGATGCTGAGAGGAGATATGACACTGCTCTTCTCATCGCGTGCCTGGCGGAAGAGGCGTATGGCAAAGTCGTTGTTGCTCTTCACGAGTTGCCGCTCCTCTTCCGTGAGGCTGATATCGTGGCGCGGATTGTCCAAAGGCTCGCCCATGTATTGTCCGATAAAAAAGATGCTTCCTGTAGAACGCTCGCTGATGACATAGAGGAAAGGTCTGTCGGCGATGAACTCTGCAAATCGGGAAGGCCCGCCTCTGTCGGACATGCCAATGACCGTGGCTGCCGCAGCTTCCGTGCCTTTCTCGTCGAGTTTCAGGTGGGCTTTCTGCTTCATCATGCTGATCCAGCATCGGTGGGAGTTGGCCTCATTGTCACCAGAATAGCAGAAGTCCATAAAACCGTGGCCATCGTATTCCAGAAAAGCATTCGGCATACCGAGCGATGCCATGATGTCTTTCAGGTCCTGGTCGGTGTCGGTCTCTATGCGTGGCATTCTCAGCATCACCTGATATTCCTCGTATTCGGCGGCATTCCAGTTCTTGCCGCTCATGGCTGCCATCACATCATCAAGGGTTTTCCCATATTGAGGGAGGAAGAGTGTCATCTGGTAGGAACCGTTGCCGTAGGGCAGGATGACCGACTTGTACAGGTCGGTTTGCGCATATTGGAAAACATTTACCTGGCCCATCATCGTGGCCATGCGCTGCATGTTGTCGAAATATGCATTCTGTGTCTGTGTTTCGTCAAACGGACAGCCCCATGCGCCTTTGAAACAGATGGCATTCAGAAGGAAACTCAACAAGTTGGGGTCTTGCAGGTCCTCTGCCTTCAGCAGGTCGTGGATCATACCGTCGGTGTGGTCGGAAGCCCACTGATTGATGATGCCCAGCGTGGCTGGATTGCTGAAACTGACGATGGACGGCGTGGCGTCATAGTAAGTCGCTGCCGCATCCTTGAAGGCTGTCTTCAGCGAGATATCCTTTCTGTCGCCGTTGAAATAAATGGTGTTGGCAATGGCCACACGTGTGTCCTCGTCAAGTAGGGCACTCTCCGTCAGCATCTTGCGGCAGAAAGTGTTCATCGTAGCCACGTCAGCATATCCTTCTTGCCGTCCGCCAGAAAGCACTTGGCTTATCTCCTCGCGCGTGATGCCGTCGGCACCATTGTTGAGCATGCCAAGAGCATAGGTGATGCTCAGTGGTGAGATGACATGATTCTCTGTGTCACGTGTCTTACGGAACAGGTTAAAGGCAAAGTCGCTGTTCTGCTCTACCAGTGCACGTTCGGCATCAGTCAATGAAATCGTCTTTGGCTCGCCACCTTGGGCCAACGCCGCCGAGGCCAATAAGATGGACAACACCATGAGTACAGTCTTTCTCATACCGCTTATTGTTTAGTTATCTACTGCAAAAATATAATTGTTTTTCTTTTATAGATAAGAAAATCATCACATGACTGCGCAAGCATCTTTTATTTAACTTTTTTTATTATTTTCGACTAAAAAGCGAAGGTGTTGTTAAAGAATATTAATAAAAATACCGAATGGCAAAATCATCCGAAAAAAAATATATATTTGTGGGGAATATGTGCCTTTATACCACATCATTGACTCATCGAACACAACTCACTTAAAATCTAAACAATATGAAAAAAAACCTACGCTATCTATTCATGCTGCTGCTGATGGTTATCACAGCAGGAGCATACGCTGAGGATGTCAAACTGATTGACTATCCCACATCGCAAGACGGCATCACACTCAGTGGCACGACCGCTACTGGAACGGTGAAAATCCACGCCAACAAAGACGCCGTGAAATGCATCACCCTCAAAAATGGCTTCACGACAGATGGGAAAATGAACGGCAACCACATCAAACTGACCGTGGACGGCGGGTTAAAGGCTGGTGATGTGGTCACCATCGCTGGTGCTATCAGCAACAAAGACGCTTCGAAGAGAGCCACAGCCGTACTGTTCTCTGCTGATGAAACAGAAACCACTGCAAGCGTTATCAAACAATTCAGCGATTTCATCAACTGTCTAACGGCTGAAGAGGATCCTGTAGAGGAATCCTACACCTTGGAGAAAGACTACGACGTGCTCTACCTGGGACGTGATGGCGGCACAGGAGCCAACTTGACCCTGATCACGTTGACACGCCAAACCAACCAGAAGAAACTCACCTTGTCTTTCCCCGAGGCCAGCTACACCGTGAGAGAAGGTGAGGCTTTCGAAGCTCCTCAACTGAATTACGCAGGGGTGACCGATGAGGAATTCACCCAAATCGCCAGCCAGATCATTTATACCAGCGAGGATGAAGGTGTGGCTACAGTCGATGCTAATGGAGCCGTCACCATCGTGGCCGAGGGCACAACCACCATCACCGCCGCTTTTGCCGGAAACGACAATATCATGGCCGCTGATGCCAGCTACAAACTCACCGTCATCGACAAATACGCTCCAGCAATGCTGATCGACTATCCCAACACCAAGGATGGCACGTCCTTATCAGGAACAACGGTCGACGGCACCGTTTCAATCAACAAAAAAGATGTGCCTTGCTACTCCCTCAAAAACTCCTATGTGGATAAAGAGAAAAAGACCGGCAACCATATCGAACTGAAAATCGACGGAGGATTCAAGAAAGGTGACGTCCTGACGGTCAGCGGCTGTTTCAACACCGACGACGCTGCCAAACGAGGCACGGTCGTCCTGTTCTCTGACAAAGAAGACGGCACAATCAACAAGATCAAGACTTTTGAGGATTTCATCAACCTCAAGCAAACCTCTGAACTCGTCGAACAGTCATTCACCCTCGAAGAGGACTACGACGTGCTCTACCTGGGACGCGACGGCAATACCGCCACCCATGTGACCCTCATCACCATGATGCGCAAAATGCCACTGTTCAACGAGACCTTCGACCAAATCAATGAGACCGGCGGCAATGATGACGCATTTTCAGGTCAGGTGGCCAACAAAACAATGGCTACGACCGATGCTACTGATGAAGAATGGACTTCACTCGATAAGATCTCTAAGGGCAAGCAATGCGCTAAGTTCGGTACTGGTTCTGCCAATGGAGTCATGACCACCCGCGTCATCACCCTCAAAGGCGACGGCGGCCTGACCTTCCGCGCTGCCGGATGGTCGGGTGGCACCAATACCCTGACCGTGAAAGCTATGGATGCGACGGGTGCCCCATTCGTGGAGAAAACCATCACCCTCACCAACAGTGCCTGGAAGGACTACGCCATCGCCCTCGACAATGCCGACGGCAACATGGTACTTGAGTTCTCTGGAAAACGTGGCTTCATCGACGACATCGTGGTGAAAGAAGGCAAGGTCGTCGAGAAGGCGGACATTGTATTGGCTTTCGATCCCACCGAACTCGAAGTGGAGATGGGCAATGAGTTCGTTGAGCCTGTACTCTCTACACCCAAGGATTTTGTCGGCACCGTAACCTATAGCATCAGCAACGAGAAAGTGGCTACCATCGACGCCGCAACAGGCAAACTGACTCTCGTGGGCGCAGGTACGGCCAAAGTGACTGCCAAGACCTCGGAGACCGACATTTACAATGAGGGCGAGGCCAGCTATACGCTCACCGTCATCGAGAATGTGCTCTACGACATCGCCGGTATCAAGTCGCTGACAAGTGGAAGCGTCGGAACACTGAAATTCGACAACGCTCAGGTGCTCTTCAAAGGCACTAACGACATGTATGTGAAGGATGCCTCCGGTGCCATCGATTTCTTCAAGACCACCAATTTCACCTATAAGGAGGGCGATATCCTCAATGGCACAGCCAAGGTGACCTATACCCTCTACAACGGACTGCCCGAAATCACCAAGGTGGAGGACGCCGAAGTGACGGCTGCCGACGGCACGGCCACTCCGGCAGCAGAGGAAATCGCCAATGTCACCCTCGAGAAATATATGTGCGACCTCGTCAAGGTGAAAGGCACCTTCAAGGTGAACGGCAGGAACTTCTTCGTGACCGACGGCACCAATGAGGTCCAGCTCTACAACAAGTTCGATATCGCTGAGTGCGACATGTCCAACGTGAAAGACGGCGCAGAGGTCACGGCTACGGGTATCGTCATTCCTTTCAACGGTAAACCCGAGATCGCCCTCACCCAACTTGAGGTGAAGGAGGCCGAGGTCGTCACCGCCAAAATCACCGACGCTGGCTATGCCACCTTGTTCTATGGAACGAAAGCCCTCACCGTACCGGCTGGCGTGAAAGCCTATACCGCCACGGTGAATGAGAAGTCTATCGTGCCCGGCACGACCTACAACGAAGGCAACGTGATCCCCGCCGGCGAGGCTGTCATCCTTGAAGGCCCTGCAGGAGAATATGAGTTTGAGGTGGATGCCACCAACACCGACTCTCCCACCACAGGCAACATGCTCTATGGATTCGATGAGGATGCCACCACCACTGGACCTGCCGGCTCGGCTTTCTACAAGCTCGCCGTCGGACCTCAGGGCGTGGGCTTCTATTACGGAGCAACAGGTGGAGCTGCCTTCACCTCTGCTGCTCACAAGGCTTATCTGGCCGTGCCCGAGAGCATGGGCGCCAGCTTCTTCCTCTTCGAGACTGATGGCATCAACGTCGTCAAGTATGGACTCTCGAAGAATGATGTCATCTACAACCTCCAGGGCGTACGCATGGATGCCACAAACATCAGCAAGGGCATCTATATCGTCAATGGCAAGAAGATGGTCGTGAAGTAATCCTGTTAGTCAAGTATAATCATAAAAAAAACGTCAGATATGAAAAAATATGTGATTCCTAACATCGCAGTTCTCAGAAAGAGAATGGATGTCATGGCGGGTTTGGATATTTACACCACCACACAAGGTGTAGGCGATCAACTTGGCAACGACGCTGATTTCGATGAGGATGAGCCGGTCGTGGTCAACCGCAGCGTATGGGACAACTGATCTAAAACATACTTACCACAAAAAAGGGACTTTCATCCGAGAGTCCCTTTTTTGTGGTTGATGGCCTTGACAAAACGGAGCTTGCCAAACTGGTCCGCACGGGTCCGCACACCGACAAAACCCTGTCGGCGAAGCATCTCCTCGATATCGCCCACATAACGTGGGTTGCACTCGAAAAACAAAGAGCCTCCCTCACAAAGGGCACGATGGGCGTAACAGGCTATCGCACGATAAAACAACAAAGGGTCGTCATCAGGCACGAACAACGCTTCATGTGGCTCGTGCTCCACCACATTGCGGTGCATGTCGGCGGATTCCCGCAGACAGATATAGGGTGGATTGGAGACGATGATTTCCCAACGGTCATCCACTGCATCCAGATGAAGGGCGTCCTGGCACACTGCGGCTACCGTGGCTCCACAACGCGAGGCATTCCTCCTGGTGACGGACAATGCCACCGAGGAGACATCATAGGCGCTCACCTGTGACCCGGCAACTTCCAAAGCAAGGGTAACAGCAATGCAACCGCTGCCGCTGCCGATATCCAGTATCCGGGGATGGGCTGCGTATTTGTCCTCCATCACCCAACGGCACAGCACCTCGGTCTCTGGACGGGGAATAAGCACACCCGGCTCCACATACATCATCCGCCCCATAAAAGGGGCCTCACCCAGCACGTATTGCACTGGGATGGCGGAGGCCAACTGAGCCATCATCCGGTCAAGCTCGGCTCTTTCCGACCCACTCAACCGGCTTGTCCCGTCGCAGAGGATATCGGCCAGCGACAGTCCCATCCGGGTTTCCAAAACGGTGCGGACAATGGCTTTCGCCTCGCCAGCATCATAGAGCGGCACAAGTTGCCGCCACAACTGCTGATAGGTCAGTGAAGGGGAAACGGACTCTTTCATGCCGCAAAAATACAAAAAACACGGCTTACCCACAAGAAAGCATCACACGGCCATCGGTTTTATCACGAAAAAAAACTATTTTTGCATCAAACTTTCCGATCATACGATGACAGATATGAGTTTTGACGAACGCTACATGCGCCGCTGCCTCCAATTGGCTTCCAATGGACTGCTCACCTGCCGCCCCAACCCGATGGTGGGGGCTGTCATTGTGTCTCATGACAGGATCATCGGCGAGGGCTATCATATCCGGTGCGGCGAGGGACACGCTGAGGTGAACGCCTTCGCCTCCGTCCGCCCTTCCGACGAGCATCTCCTGCCCGAAGCGACCATTTATGTCAGTCTCGAACCTTGTTCGCATTATGGCAAGACTCCGCCTTGTGCCGACCTGATCGTCAGCAAGGGGGTGCGCCGCGTCGTGGTGGGCTGTGTCGACCCTTTCGCCAAGGTGCAGGGCCGTGGCATACAGAAATTGCGGGATGCGGGCATAGAGGTGACGGTAGGTGTACTCGAAAAACAATGCAGGTGGCTCAACCGCCGTTTTTTCACCTTCCATCAGCACCACCGCCCTTACATCACCTTGAAATGGGCTCAGACAGCCGATGGGTTTCTTGACGACCATGGCCGGGCCGTGGCCATCTCCACTCCTTACTCACAGATGCTGGTCCACCAACTGAGGGCAGAGCATGATGCGATCCTTGTGGGACGGGTCACCGAACAACGGGAGCATCCACGGCTCGATGTCCGCCGGTGGAGTGGTCCCAGTCCGGTGAAAATGGTTCTTTCGCATGAGCATGATATCGACAGCATCCTGGCAGAATGCCATGAACGACAACTGCTGTCGCTTCTGGTGGAAGGTGGCCGACAGACGTTGCAATCCTTCATCGACCGACATTTGTATGATGAAATCAGAATAGAAACAGGTTCCATCACGGTGGGCGGCGGCACTCCTGCGCCCAGCATAGCAATACCTCCCCACGTTTGAGACCACTCTAAAAAGTCGGATGAATCCCATTCGCAAGTGAATGTAGAGACGTCGCATTGAGGCGTCTCCCTTCTGTTATCTCATTTCATGACATTATGCAGGAGGGTATGTCAAAATGAAATGTCACACTCTCTTTTCGTGTTTATTCTATCCAAAATGCTCAAGATGTCGCGCCAAAGGTTCCCCTCCCATCGCAGGGATGGGGTTATTTTTTGCGGCCGAAATCCGCAGGGATTTCTCCCCAGCGGGCTGTCTCCCATTTCACTATCGGCACCTGCACTGCATGACAACGGAGCCATTTCTCCGCACGGGCGATGATCTCATGCAACTTCTGAGTCTTCTCATTGCGCTCCAATGTCGTCTTGCATTTCTTCTTCGCCACCCACACCGTGGCATTATAACTGTCGGTGTAGATGGTCTTGCGCACGCCCATCTTGTCCATCAGGGCCAGGGCATGCACGATAGCCAAAAATTCCCCGATATTGTTGGTACCGAAAACCGGACCGAAATGGAAGACTTGAGCTCCTGTGGCAAGGTCAATCCCCTGATATTCCATCTGTCCGGGATTGCCCGAACAAGCGGCATCCACCGCCCAAGCGTCGGCTCTGACCTCCAACGGAAGGGGCAGCACGGTGTCATGACGGTTTGACGGTGGATTCTGAAGATTGTCTTTCATTGCTTACATTCTCTCAGGAACCTCGATGCCGAGCAGGCGCATACCATTACGGATCACCTTGGCTACATTGGCAGCCAAGACAAGGCGCACCCTCTTCTCTTCCTCTGTGTCGGCATTGAGGATGCTGAAGTCGTGGTAGAACTGGTTGAACTGCTTGGTCAGCTCATAACAATAGTTGGCGATGCCGCTTGGCGAATAATCCTTACCGGCTTGTTCCACGGCGGCACCATATTCATTGAGCTTCTGGATGAGGTCGGTCTCTTTCGCATTCACAGGCAGGGTGCCATCAAGGGTTGCAGGCAGACTTATACCGCTGGCCTCGGCCTTGCGCAGGATACTGCGGATGCGGGCATGGGTGTACTGTATGAAGGGGCCCGTATTGCCGTTGAAGTCGATACTCTCCTCGGGATTGAACAACATGTTCTTGCGGGCATCCACCTTGAGAATGAAATATTTGAGGGCTCCCATACCCACAATGCGGGCTATCTCGTTCTTCTCTTCCTCACTGATACCCTCAAGTTTGTTCACCTTGTCCTCGCTCATCTGACGGGCATCGGTGATCATCGTGGCGATCAGGTCATCAGCATCGACCACCGTGCCCTCACGACTTTTCATCTTACCGTTGGGCAGTTCCACCATTCCGTAGGAGAAATGCACCAACTCCTTGCCCCACTTGAAACCAAGACGGTCGAGCAGGATGGAGAGCACTTGGAAATGATAGTTCTGCTCATTGCCCACCACGTAGATCATCTTATCGATGGGATAGTCCTTGAAACGCATGTCGGCGGTGCCGATGTCCTGAGTCATATAGACCGACGTGCCGTCTGAGCGCAACAGCAACTTCTGGTCGAGTCCATCACTGGTGAGATCAGCCCAGACGCTGTTGTCTTCCTTGCGGAAGAAGAGACCACGAGAGAGGCCCTCCTCCACTTTGGCCTTGCCTTCCAGATAAGTCTCCGACTCATAATAGATTTTGTCGAACGACACGCCGAGAGCACGGTAGGTCTCGTCGAATCCTGCATACACCCAGGAGTTCATCTTCTCCCAAAGGGCGCGCACCTCCGGGTCGCCCTGTTCCCATTTCACAAGCATCGCATGGGCTTCCTTGATGAGGGGCGCCTCATCCTTGGCACGTTTCTCAGCGGTCTCCGCATCAAGCCCTTCGGCCAAGAACTGCTCCTGCAGTGCTTTCACCTCCTCACGGTAGTGCTTGTCGAAAGCCACATAATAGTCGCCAATGAGGTGGTCGCCTTTCTTGCCGCTGCTCTCTGGAGTCTCTCCGTTGCCCCATTTCTGCCATGCCAGCATCGACTTGCAGATATGGATACCACGGTCATTCACGATATTGGTTTTCACCACCTTGTTGCCGTTGGCAGCCATGATCTGGGCCAGCGACCATCCGAGCAGGTTGTTGCGCACATGACCAAGGTGGAGCGGCTTGTTGGTATTGGGAGAAGAATACTCGATCATCACCAACGGAGAGTCATCCTTGACTTCTTTCTCGCCGAAATGCTCATCAGCATGAATGCTGTTGAGCAAGGCAATCCAGGCTGACGGGGCGATGGTGAGGTTAAGAAATCCTTTCACCACGTTGAATCCGGCCACACTGTTGTCGTTGGCCACCAGATAGTCACCGATTTCCTGGGCGGTGTCCTCCGGCTTCTTCCTCGACATCTTGAGGAAGGGAAAAACAACGAGGGTGAGGTTACCCTCAAACTCACTTCTTGTCTTCTGGAGCTGCACCATCTTTGAAGGCACCTCCTGTCCGTATAATGCTTTGATGGCCTTGATGACCGAGCTGCTTATTCCTGCTTCTATATTCATATCACTCATTTTGGGTGCAAAGGTACGAATAAGCGAGGGAAGTGCCAAATTTATTTGAGCAATTCCGAGCGGCAGTACTTTCGGCGAAGCCAAAGTACGAATAAGCGAGCGGAGAACAAAATGAATTCATTCATTTTTTATTCCGAGCATGAGTGCCTTCGGCAAAGCCAAAGGTTCCATATCACTCTTATCTTTTTACTTATTTACAAATTTCTTCTCGTTCCTGATGTATACGCCGTTGCGAGGAATGGCTCTGAGGCAGCGACCACTCAGGTCGAAGACTCTGAAATCATCGTCCTCGTTATGGCTGGTTGTCTGGCATACAGGGAATAATACACCCACACTATGCCACTCTCCTCACTAGTAAGGCGCACGTTTTTCAACCATTGAAAAAGAAATGACGTACCTACGAGGCATACAGAAACAAAAATCCCGCTTGGAGGGGAGCGGTGGGGAAATCAGAAGCCAAATATAATTGTATCGGCCCGGATTGGTATTGCAGACATGTATCGCTTGAATACCTTTCCGTCCACCATCCGAAACAACAAACAGGCTTCCTGATTGTCAATGGAATTATCGTAGATATAAGTGCGGTCAATTAGTTGTAATTTGTGTTAAGTTACTAACTTTTCCGGACACCCGGTATGAAGTCTTTTGCTTTTGGCATTTTTTTAATAAAAAATTCGTAACTTTGTCGAAAAATAAGGACATGGCCAATCAAAAGCAAAGCACAGCCGCTGCAGCATTCGCCAAGCGGTGGGAGGGGAAAGGATATGAGAAGGGCGAGAGCCAGGTGTTCTGGACCGAGCTGCTGACGCAGGTTTACGGTGTGGAGACACCCTCCACCTTCATCACCTTCGAGCAGCAGGCCCGGCTCGACCACACGTCGTTCATCGACGTGATGATACCCTCGACGCACGTGATGATCGAGCAGAAGAGCATCGACAAGGACATCAACAAACCCATCCGCCAGAGCGACGGCACGCTGCTCACGCCATTCCAGCAAGCCCAGCGCTATTCGGCCGTGCTGCCCTACTCGCAGCGGCCACGATGGATCGTCATCTGCAATTTCAGGGAGTTTGCCGTGCATGACATGGAGAACCCCAACGGCGAGCCCTACATCATCCTGCTCAAAGACCTTGGCAAGGAATACTACCGCCTGCAGTTCCTCGTGGAGCAGGGCAACGAGCACCTCCAGAGGGAGATGGAGGTGTCGATGAAGGCAGGAGAGATCGTGGGCAAGCTCTATGACGCGCTCATCAAGCAATACATCGACCCCACCAAGCCATCCACCATGCGCTCGCTCAACATCCTGTGCGTGCGCCTGGTGTTCTGCCTCTATGCCGAGGATGCCGGCATCTTCGGGCGGCACGACATGTTCCACGACTACCTGGCACAGTTCGATTGCAATGCCATGCGTGCCGAACTCCTTCGGCTCTTTCAGGTGCTCAACACCAAGCCTGAGGACCGCGACCCATACCTGCGCGAAGACCTCGCCGCATTCCCCTACGCCAACGGCGGGCTGTTTGGAGAGGAGATAGAGGTGCCGCGGTTTACCGAGGAGATACGCGCGCTGCTCCTGGAACATGCCTCCATGGACTTCGACTGGAGCCTCATCTCCCCCACCATCTTCGGGGCCGTGTTCGAGAGCACGCTGAATCCTGAGACACGCCGCTCGGGCGGCATGCACTACACCTCCATAGAAAACATCCACAAGGTGATCGACCCGCTCTTCCTCGACGGCCTGAACACGGAATTTGAGACCATCATGGAAGAGAAGGTCGTAAAGGCCAGGAACAAGAAGCTGCTGGCTTTCCAGGACAAGTTGGCTTCACTGACATTCTTCGACCCTGCCTGCGGTTCGGGCAATTTCCTCACCGAGACCTATCTCTCGCTCCGGCGGCTGGAAAACAAGGTTATCCAACAACTGCAAGGAGGACAAGTGGTGATGGGAGCGTTCATCGACCCCATCAAGGTGAGCATACAGCAGTTCTACGGCATCGAGATCAACGACTTCGCCGTGACGGTGGCCACCACGGCGCTGTGGATCTCAGAGGCACAGATGCTGGCCGAGACGGAGCGCATCGTGCACCAGGACATCGACTTCCTGCCGCTGAAGACTTATACCAACATCCGTGAGGGCAACGCGCTCGAGATGGAATGGGACCGCATGGAGACGGTCGACGACCTGCCCACCATCCGCACCAACACCACCTACCTCATCACCGACGACGAGGGTGGCGACCGTGTGGGGGAGCCCACCATCGACTTCGATGAAGTAAGCCTCGTCACCCGCGACCTGCACATCGGTCCCAAGCCGCGGGCACGCAGCATCCGGCTGCACTTCGACTACATCATCGGCAATCCGCCGTTCGTCGGTGCGAGGATGAAGAGCGATCGGCAGGCCGAGGACATGGCCAAGGTCTTCGGTCCCCGATGGAAGAACCTCGGCAACATGGACTATGTGGCGGCCTGGTACAAGAAATGCGCCGACCTCATGCGGGGCACCCACACGCAGGCGGCTCTCGTGTCGACCAACTCCATCTGCCAGGGCGAGCAGGTGGCCAACCTATGGGCGCCTTTGTATGCCGCGGGGTTGCGGATCAACTTCGCCCACCGCACCTTTAGGTGGGACAGCGAGGCATCGGTCAAGGCGCATGTCCACGTCATCATCATAGGGTTCAGCTATGACGACACAGGGCAGAAGCGAATCTTCGAAAACGGAAGTGTTTTCAACGTGGGAAACATCAACGCCTATCTGCTGGACGCCCCCGACACGTTCGTCTACAGCCGTCAGCACCCTATCGCCGATGTGCCCGAGATAGGCATCGGCAACAAGCCCATCGACGGCGGACAATATCTGTTCGAGCGTGAGGAGATGGAGCAATTCATCAGGCAGGAACCCATGTCGGCACCCTATTTCAAGCCATGGTACGGAGCTGTGGAGTTCATCCACCAAAAGCCAAGATATTGTCTTTGGCTGGGTGACTGCACGCCCGCACAGTTGCGGCAGATGCCAAATTGCATGAAACGCATCGAGGCCGTAAGGAAATTGCGGCTCGAAAGCAAGAGCGCCGGCACTCGCCGGCTGGCCGACAGGCCTACTCGTTTCCACGTGGAGAACATGCCCAAGGGACATTTCATCATCGTGCCAAGCGTATCATCTGAACGACGACGCTATATCCCGATGGGCTTCATGTCGCCCAATGTCTTAGCCAGTAACCTGGTACACATCATCCCCGAAGCCACGCTCTATCACTTCGGCGTGCTGGAGTCGAACGTCCACATGGCATGGACGCGGGTGGTGTGCGGAAGGCTGAAAAGCGACTACCGCTACTCGAAGGACGTCGTCTACAACAACTTCCCATGGCCGTCGCCCACCGCCGGGCAGCAGGCGAGAATCGAGCAGACGGCGCAAGCCATCCTCGATGTGAGGGCGAAATATCCTGAGAGCAGTCTGGCCGACCTCTACGACCCGAACCTCATGCCCTACGACTTGCTGCAGGCCCACCGCGAGAACGACCGTGCCGTGATGGCCGCCTACGGTTTCTCCACGAAGATGTCCGAATCGGAATGTGTCGCTGCCCTCTTCAATCTCTATGCAGAATTGACCAGGCAACAGCAATGACAATTTTGCCAAACCAGACAGTTTGCCGTATCCATGCATCACGGAAATCCCGTGACGGAAATCCCATGATGAAAAAACACCATCTCGTTTTCAGAACCGGAAATCCACGCCTCCGATTGAGATGGAGAAACTGGATCGCTTGGCGTTGTATTCATCCTTGTAGTTTTCCATTCTCGAACGCAACGACCTGACACTGTGCGAACGGCCATAGGTGGCATAGGCGTTTTCCTCATAATCGTCAAGACGGCCCATGACACGGTTGTGCTGCTCCTCATACTCCTCCTCTTCCATGTAAGTGCAGTTGGCCATGTTGGCCACCCACTTCTCCAACTGGTCGTAATGGGCTTGCTCCAACCAATAGGGGACGGAGTCAAGCGCATTGACCAATGCGACATTGTTTCGCAAAATGGGATCCCGCTGGTAAGCTTTGGCACGGCTGATACGGTCTTCGGATTTCTCCAGACTCTCATAGGCCACGCCGCTGCCTTTTCTCACCAGATTGCGGGCGGAATCATAACGGTCGAGGATGGCTGCCACACTGTCAAGGCGCTCGCCACGACGTGACCCCTTGGGGACTATCGATGACTTGTCGGAACGTCGGACGCTCCTCACCGACTTGATCTCACTACGCATCTGCCGCAGGTCGTCGGCATACCACGTAGGAGCCTGAAAACAACGTTGGCACCAGTCGGCAAAGACGGGGATGTATCTACTGATCATCTGGGCCTTGAGGGTGTCACTCTCCTCAGTGGTGAGCAGACGGTTGTCGTCGAGGAACGCAATGAGATGGCGGCAGGCAAAGAAACGCTCCCGAATCTTCTCCACACCATATGCCTGACCGATGCGCTCGATGCTGTTGCGCACCTGGTCGACATGGGCACGCGACTCCGCCATCGCCCGCGGCGGGTCCAGACGCGTCTTCGCATAGAAGAGCATCGTGCCCGTGGCCAGGGCGATGGCCAACAGCACCAGACATACTTTCAGCGTCCCTCTCATTTCACTTCCTTGTCAGTGGCATTCTTGGCTTCCTCGAGTTTCTTGAGGAAGTTAGCGATTGTGATACTGCCATCAGGGCTGAAGAACTTATGTTTCTGCTCGTCCTCGTTCTTGGTGATCTCCAGCAGTTTGTCGGTGTATTCCTTTTTTGAGGTCATCACGTTCAGAGCACTATCAAGAAGTGTCCATTCCCGACTGTCTCCGAGTTGCAGGGCATTGCCTTGGTCCAGCACCTTGACGAAGTCGTAGGTGTTGAGGGCATCATACAGACCTCCCATCCGTCCATCAAAGACGGAGTCCATCTCTTCTTTCTTCCACTTGGGAATGCTGTCGAGATAATCCACCATCTGGACATGCAGCAGCGAGTCGGCTTTTTCTTTGGCGATGCGTTCCTGGAGTTCCTGGGCTTGACGAATCTCCTCTCTCACATTGCTCTCACCATGCGACACGCCGGAGAACCAACCGGCGAAGCCGCCGACCAAAAGACCGGCGATAAGTCCGGCACCGATCTTGTAGAGCGACCAACGTGACACTTGGAAACGGCCGTGGGCTCCCGTCTCCAACTCGTCGTCCTCAGCATCAATCAACTGCGACCTTCCTGTGGGATTCTTCTTCCCCACCCCACTCTTGCGGCCGGCTTTCCGCCGGAGAGTCACCACATCGCCTTTCCGGTCACCCACCTCATAGTCGGGCAACGGCGAGAAAAGGGCTTCCTCGTCGGTGCGGGCAAGCTCAAAGGTGATTTTCCGACCAACCTTGTAGGTCAACTTCTTCCGGGCACGTTCCATCCGGATCTCCAATGGATTGGACTTGGAGTAGTTCAAAAGATTGGCATTCATCCTCAAAGGCACATAGCCATCACTGGTCACCGTGATTTGGGCCTGCCGGGCGTTCTCTTCCTTGATGGTGCAGAATTTCTCTTTTTTGTTGACTCCGACGATTCCCGACACTTCCACGGCTGTCTTCCCCGCGGCCATGGGCTGACCTGCCTCGTCGAGGATGCGGAATGCACTCTCATAGACTTTGTAGAGCCATTCTATCGGAGCGGGTACAAGCACTGTGCACATCGCCTGGGGCACCTTGAACTGGAAATCATGGTTCGCATACCCCTCACGCACAAGGCGGAGGCGCAGACTGCCTCCTACACTGGACAGCACGGGACGGGTGAATTCCTCGCCGCCCACGGTCAACTGGCAGGACTGGGGGAGACTCGGACTCATCGGCGGATAGACGATAGCGGGCGAACTGACTTTCTTGTCGGTGAGGTCGTCCATCGCATCATGACGGATGATTCCCTCTGCACCTGGCCCCAACAGATAGACTCCCTCATACTCGCCGTAATAGTCTTGCAACATGGCGGTACCAAGAAGGGCATCCAGCGTCTTGACCTTTTGGCCGCCTCCATATTTCCTGTAGGCATAGCGCTTCGTGGCGACAGGAAGTTTCCAGTCGAAGTCGCGTTCCTCGTAGTCTTTCTCAAACCACTTGGCCAGCGGGGCGGTGTCTTCACCCTTGGCCACTACTTTGCTCACTTCCCTGACGATGCCTGGCAGGTCGGCGGAGGCGGCGAAAACCACCTGACGGGGAACGGCCACCACCAAGGCCCGATAATCACCCATGCGTGAGAAAAGGGGCTTGATGAGATAGATCAGACATCCGGCGGGATTCAAGGTTAGAAGACACACGACTTCTTTATAGTCAGAGGTCAATTTCAAGGTTCCCTCGATCCGAACGTCGAAGAGTTTGTTGCGCAACTCTCCTCCATTGAATACCAGGTCGCTGTCCTCGCCGTTCTTGACGATTTGGGAAAAAAGACTTAGTTTCATATCTTGTATGTTTTGATTTTTCGGGATTGATGTTCAATGTGTCTCAGATTCGCCACCATTTCTTCTTGCCTCTCGGGGGATCCATCAGGATCTCGATGATCTTGTTGGCGCGCGCCGTCTTCACCCTGCAATAGTTCTGGAAACAGACCTCGCCGATGTCGAAGGGGATGGGAAGGGGCAACTTACCGCCGCACAGATGATGATCCTTGCAGCACCGGTCGAGCAGTCTGAAGAAGTTGGGGTATTTCTCATTGAGGAAATTGAGCAGATAGGTCTCTCCGTCGATGCTGTCGCTCGTCATACGCCCCACAAGGTCGGTCTTGGTGACGAGCACGAAGATGCCGTCGTTGGCGTTGTTGAGCACACCGCGGGTCTCCAGATAGCGTAGGCCATGCTCCAGATAGGTGTCTTGGTTGAAACGCTTGTATTTGTTGTCTCCCTCGCAATACTCGATGATGAAGAAATGATACTTGGGGTTATTGGACTTCCGGGTGATCAGCACTCGCTCAAACTCTTCCAGGGCTCGCTTGTGGTTATCGGTCACTTGGTCGGTCATGTTGAGGTCATTCCACAGCATCGAACAGAAAAGCTCACCGGCCATATCGATGAAGGTGACGGGATGATCCTTGCCTCTGAGATCCTCGAGGACGGTGCTGATGGCGAAATTGGCATCCACCAGCGTACGGCCGGGCAGGGTGCAGTAGGCATTCTCTCTCTGGAAAATCTGCGAGAGGATCATCTCGTAGAGCAGACCCTGGCAGGGATTGACCTTGAAACTGCGGGTGACGGTCACGCTTCTGGCTGCCGTGAGGATGGTTCCCAAAGCACAGGTCTTGCCCGACTTGGGGATGCCCCACAAATACACCTCGGTGGTGTTCTCGCCGATGCCTTCGATCCTGCCTACATCGGGCAGCACATCCTCGGGCACGGTTCCAAGCATCTCGACGAAATTGGGGTCGATACCTCCCTTGATCAGTGCGTCTGCATCAAGCAGGCCGCCATTCGCGCACTGCTCCACCACTGCCGACGACAACAGGTTGGGATCATCGCAGACCATTGCGAGGAGTTGTTCCTTCGTGATTTTGCCACGTTCCATCTCTTCACGGATCAGGTCGTAGACATCGTCGGCCTTCATCACTTTCCGGCGCAATTCCTTCATCTCTATCGTAAAATCATCGTATCTCATAACTGTCTGTTTTTTCTTTCTCTGGTTTCACAATCAGTGGTTGAACCACTGCTCCACTTTCCCAAGCCATCCCTTGCGGAATCCTTTTGACCGGGCAAGCATGATCTTCACCATGTCATTGGCCCGGGATGTACTGACCTTGCAGTAGTTGTTGAAACACACCTCTCCGATGTCAAACGGAATGGGGTCGGGTGCCTTGCCACCACATAACTCATAGTCCCGGCAGTACTTGTCGAGCAGTCCGAGGAAATTCGGGTAATAGGTCTTCATATAACGGGCCAGATGGATGTTGAGGTCTTCTCCCTCCCTGAGGTTGCGGCGGGCCTGGTCGGTCTTGGTGATCAGCACGTAGACTCCCTCGGTGGCGTCTCGTAGCACGTGGGTCTGGTCAAGGTATTGGAGCCCGTACTCCATGTAAGTGTCCTGGTTGAATCCTTTGTGCTTCTTGTCCTCAGCTCCATATTCGATGACAAACACGTGGAATTTCTGGTGGTCGGCTCCTTCGGCCATGAAAATCTTCTCAAACTCGCCCTGGGCTTTCAGGTGCTTCTCGGTGATCTTGTTGAAGTCGCCGCTTTTCTGCCATAGGATCGAGCAAAACAGTTCTCCGGCCATGTCGATGAGGGTGATGGGATGATCGCGGTGATCCCAGTCCTCCAGCGTCATCTGAATGGCGAAATTGGTGTCCACCAATGTCCGGCCGGGCAGGATGCAATAATGACCGTCGCCGCTGAAAATGCGGCTCAGGATCTCCTGGTACTCGTAACCCTGACAATGCTCGTCGATGGTCACATGGGGCACGACTTTTCGCTCCTGAATGGCGCGCAGGATCACACCTGCCGCACAGGTCTTGCCCGACGAGGGGATGCCCCAGAAAAAGAATTGCGTGGTGTTCTGGGGCAGTTGGGTGATGCTTCCCTCACGCGGCAGCACATCCTCGGGCACCTGGCCGAGCATCGAGAGAAACTGCGGGTCGATGCCACAATCACGGGTTAGTTCGTCTTTGGTCAACACCCCCCTGTCAAGACACATCTCGATGGTGTCGGCGTCAAACAGGTTGTGGTCGTCGCGGAGCATGGCGATCAACGCTTCTTTCGTGAGAATACCGGCGTGGAGCTGCTCGGCGATATATACGAAAGCATCCCGGGTGCCCTTTCCTTTCTCCATCCGCTGGCGGAAAGTGTCGGATGCACTTTTCATCCAAGGGGTGGTCACTGCTGCTGCTCTCGGATCGCTCATCCTGACGGCATTGACATGGCTCACATCCTGTGCAGTGGGCACATTCCGACGCCATCGCATCCATGCGGGGAAGAAACGCTCCCACGACTTCGAATCCCGGTTCTGCAACCAATAGGGGAAGTACAGGGCTAACCAACAAATGGACAGGAGCAGGAGGGAGTGGGGGGTGGGGAATGCGCGGCGCGAACAGGTGGTGAGCACTTGGTCCAACCGATGGGAGATGGCCTCGGCGTGGGCGGTAACCGTCGTCGTGGTGTCGGACGGAGTGGTTGTGGCCTCATTGTCAAACCTCACTGCCTGTGCCTCGTTCATCATCTGCTGCCAGGATCCTACAGCAGTGCGGATCTCACGGGCATTGCCCATCAGGAAGGCATTGCGTGTGGTGGCTCCCGCGGCTGCACGGTGGAGCCACTGCTGGGCTTCCCGGCGCAACTGCATGTAGGCTGGTGACAACAGTTGCAGGCGAAGGGCTTGCACCATATTGTCCGTCATCAGGGTGTCGCCACCACTCACTTTGCCTTCGGTGTGCTTCGTCAGCCCCATACGGGCATACTGACGGGAGTTTTTCTTCTTGTTGCGGACGGCTTTCTCCAAACGGCTCTGGTAATCTTTGATCCGCATCTCCGAGGTGGCTTCATAGTCTACAAACATCTCCTGCACTTCCTGAAGGGCTTCGGTGAAGGTGGCCGACACCTCACGCTCATGGCTGTAGACCGTGAAGAAATGGGTGAATGGCAGGGCGGTGAAGACACAGGCCATGGCAAGCAACACAGCGGTGATGCGCTCCTTCTCGATGTTTCTCGAAAAATGCCTGCGGCATCCTTTCAGGCGCTGGAGCAGCACGGCGAGCGTGAATAGCACGATGCCGTAGGCCACAGCGAGAATGGCGGATTTCACAAGATGTCCTCCCAAGAGGTATACCAATCCCATGAATGAGACATAGCACAAGGCCATGGTGGCCAGAAAGGCCACCACATGTCCCATGGCTGTCATCCGCTGTCGGTAATTGAAACTCATTCCAGATAGGGTTTGGTGAGATGGTAGAAACGGCGCAGACGATCCTCATTGGCTGAGAAGAAATCACGCGCATCGGTCGATTGTATGCCATTGTCGTTGTTCTCGGTTCCGTTCTTGGTCACTCGCCTGTGCTTGCCGTCGACGATACGGGTCACACGGATCACGCACATCAGCCCACGACCGCCCTGGTTGGCTCGCACCGAGCGATAGGCGCTGGAGGGCATGAGGGCCATGCAATAGAGACCGATGTCCAACCAACGGGGACCGCCTTTCACACTCATCCACTCCGTACGGGGATAGTTGTCGGGGGTTCCTGTCTTGGAGAAGAGCAACAGGGTGTCGGCGATGTGCTCCTGGGCATTGAGATGTCTGACGGCATCATCCATAGGCCACAGCAACCGCTTGTCTCTCGACGACTGTGCCTCACGGAGGGCTTGCAGCACGGCATTCCATGCCCGGCCGTCATAACCTGTGGTGAGATCTTCTGCCTGCACCTGGCCTTCTGTCATGAGCAGCGAGGTCCTGACCTTGCGCTTGGTGAGCATCCGGGTCCATGCCTCGGCGAGTTTCAAACTGTTCCAGTCGTTGGTGCCTTGACCCAGCACCCAGGTCGACAACTCGTTGTAGAGGGTCGCTCCTGGATAAGCAAACTTGTCGTAGTCAAACAGGGTGGGTTCCGGACTCACATTGTCGAGGCAGAAACGGTCGGACGGATTCAACTTGAGGTTGTCCCAGGCGTAGTACTCCATCTGCAGACTGTCGTGGGCCGCGTAGTCTTTCGGACCGGGGATGCTGTAGAGGTGGTCGAGGGTGTGTATGAACCTTGAACCCGACCAGGTGAAGGAATTGTTGTTGTCGAGATGTACCTCGTGGTTGCGGAAGGAGAAGGGACTGCCTGCGGACTGCCCGTAGTTGAGGGCACGGGCCACCAATGCCACGGGATAGACATCGTCGGAGATGGTGAAGAAGCGGCGCATCGACTCACAACCGTTCCAGAATCCCGCGGCACTGCCCTTGGCCGACCATGCGGAGGTCTCATGACCATAGAACATGGCTCGCGCGGGCTCTTTCTTGCCGCGTCCGGACTGGGTGATGCGGTAGTCGCCCACGGTGGAGAGCCAGGCGAGCTCGGGACGGGTGAGCACGGCGGCCAAAGCCACAAGGGGCTTGAAAGTCGATCCGATAAACCGGTGGGTGAGGGCGGGATTCTTGCGGCTGACGGCCAAGGCTTCATCCACATAGCGGTCGGCCGATCGGTAGTAGGGTGCGGCGATGACCTTTCCTGTTGCCATGTCCATCACGGTGAGCGACAGTTCCCACTGATCATCATCATAGAATTTTTGCTGGTTGCGCATCAACTCATGGGCATAGTCCTCCAACTCGCGTTCCATCACCATCGAGAGCATGGGGTCGATGCTCAGGTGAATGCTGTCGCGGTAGACGGAGTTGCGCAACGCTCCGGAGAGGCCTTTCACAATCTGTTGGGTGAAACGGTCGGTCAATGTGGAGGGTATGGTGTAGCGGGTGCGCCCCTCGCTCGAACGGATAAGCGAAGAGAGAGTGAGCATCGGGTTATGGCTGCTCACCACCAACTCTCCCAGCGGTTCGGAATGTTCCTCGGCAGTGATGACAAACTTCATCTGATGGGTGAGGGGATATGATGTCCCTCGGGTGGAGGCGGATGCCGGGGCGATGACTTCCATGGCTCCGCCTTCATTGTAGGGGTGTGACCAGCATCCCACACATCTTACGTGCAAACGGCCTCCTTCAAGGTAGTCGAAATAGACCCGACGGCCAGTACGTCCGGGCAGGGTGACGCTGACGGTGGTGCGGCCTGCCTCATTATTGGCATAGAGCTGATAGTAGTCAAGCGGTTGTCCTTGCTGCATGGTCAGGGTGTGGGTTCGCTCATCCAGTCTCACCACCTGCTCATGACCGCCTTGCAAGGCCCTGCTGCTGTCGGGCACCATACGGATGGGGACAACCGACTTCCCCCAGGTGAGGAAACAGTGGTTTGACTCGGGGAAAAGGGCATTGTCGGCACAGGTCACAGTGCCTACCCAGGGATCCTTGCTGAGGGCTACTTTGAAGAGGTGGGCCATCACCTCGATGCGCCCGATCACGAGGGAGTCGACAGCGGTGAAGGAGATGCGGAAGACTCGCTCGCTGAGGTTGTCGCGCTGCTGCTCCAGCAGACGGGGAAGGTCGCTGTTGTAATAGAAATTGCGGTCTTCTTCATCCGTGATCAGGTCGGGACGGATGCCGACAAGACGGATGTCGGCGGCACGGGCTCCTTGTACGGCATCCTCGGCATAGGGCAGGGCAAACTGCAGGGCTGGATAGCGCTCTTGCAGGGTGGTGATGGAATGGGGATGGATGCCCTGATGCGCTTCATTGCCTTGCTCCACGAGATGGGCGAGCAACGAGTTGGCTTTCTTGACAAAACCTTCCTCACTGCTGGGCACATACACTTCCTGGGAGGCGGATTGCCCGACTTCCGTGCAACGCTTCAATGCCGTGAACAAAATCATGAGCAGGACAAAACAGACCAGAATGAGTCTGACCAACATGCCGTGATGCTCTATCCATTTCCTGTTGAATCTCATATCCTAATGGTTTCTTCCTATAACAAAGGACAACATACAAGTCCCAGAACAATCAATAGCAGCGTCATCAGAAGATTGACAAAACACCCTTTCCGCCGACTGGGCGGCGACTGCGGCATCTCTGATTCCGCTGAGGGGGTGGCGGGAGTGGGGTCTGCCGTGGATGAATCCACATCGGCCAGGGCTTCCTCTAACTGTTGCAGGGCTTCCTGCCATGAGGGTAACCTCTCCTGACTTTTCCACTGAGGCTCCGCGCCTGTCCAGTCCACGAGATAGGCGCCGCTGACCTCATCGTCCCAAACGCCTATGGGGTCATGATGCACCAACACCTGGACATCTGGCAACAGGGCCTGCATGTCGGCTGATGCGTGGTTGACGGAGAATGCGAGCGTGGCTTCCTCTCGCCACCGGGGTGGTAGATGGTCGAAGACGTGCAACAGCGACCGCAACCTGCTGGAATGCCGGAGGTCATCGCCCACCCGCAGCTCTTCTTCTCCTACTTGGATGAAGAGCCGGCAATGGTGAGCCAGGGCTTGAGCCAAGGCTGCCCCAAGCCGTTGCTCTGTTGGGGTGAGGGGCTCATCCACAACGGTGCCCATCATACGCTCGGCTGCCGTCTCATACGTTTTCTCCTCGTAGTGGCGCATGCCGTCAAACAGGGGGAGCAGGGGCAGATAACCGCCTGCCTCCGTCAAAGTGGCACCATCAAACTCATACACTGCCCTGGTGGCATAATCGCGCACGCCTCCTCCGAAAGTGGTGTGACTTCCCTGCACATGGGCCACGAGATGCCTCCCTTCCTCGGGATGGAGCAGATACAGCGTGGCATGACGGGGACCATCGCCTGTCAACGACCGGCACAGGAACTCCACATCGGTCGAGTATCCACGGGTGAACGACAGCGTGGTGTCGCCTTGCTCACCGACAAGCGACCCCATCACAAGGGATTCTATCTTGACTCGCTTTTCCATCCCTGATGCCTTATCCTTGGTCGTGGACATGATTCAACACATAGCCGTAGTTGTCATACTCCGCGCAGATCCTGATACCATGGGCGAGAAGGATGTCGGTGGCAAGCTGCACCGACCCGAATCCGGCTCGGTGATTGTAATACCGGGCATCTCCCTCGAAAAGTGTGGGATCGCCGGCACAATGACCGCAGAGATGAAACTGATTGTCGATGGGGGTGGCCAGGAAATAGACGTGGGGCGGCAGGTTGAGCAACCGACGCTCGTCTTGCTTCTCGGGGTCATTCCTGACCAGACTGTCATCCACATGACAGAAGTCTTCCACCCTGCGCCGCACATGCTCGCTGAGATCGTAAGACGATTGCATGGCATACGACTCCGGAGCATTGAAAAAGGCGGATGCTTCATTGGCGAAAGTGCGGTAGTGCTCTTCCAAGAGCGATACCAGGACGTCATCGCCGGATGCGTGCCCTTCATCCGAGTCCATCTGTTCCTCATTGGTCAACCAGGCCATCATCCGGTCGGCACTGCTGAAGGGCATGACATAGGTCGTGGATGGGGCACCGCCTTTCAACAGGCCATGCTCACAGGCCTGACGAAACAGGACCAGGAAATGGGAATAGACGAGGTTGATGTCCTGGCCAGAGGCTTGGTACACCTCCCGCCACTTCTCTTCTCTCAACACCGCGTCAAACCCTTTCAGGGCCAGATACCATCTCTTGGCTGGGGCGTCCTTGTAACTGGTGAGGTTCTTGAGCACTTGCATCATCACCGTGAAACGGTCACTGCCGGTGGCTTTTTTACGGTCGCCGATCAACGGGGTACAGCACTTGTCGCACACCACGACATCGGTAGCGAAGAAGGTGTTGTAGTGGAAGAAGAAGTGGTTCTTGTACTCCGTCTGAAACAGGGTCTTGCCTGATGCCTTGTTCTTGAGGGCCTCAGGGAGCACCTCGTCGACCTTGAGCAGTGGCCACGCCTCGATAATGGCGTTGATGACGCTGTCGACATCACACTGCAGAAAATCACTGAAGAGGGCGGCGCCGCTGATGCGGCGTCGGCTGCCTTCAACAAAACCTTGGTTGCTGTAATAGGCTTTGCGGGCGGAAGTGCCGACATACACATGGCTCTGAGCTTCTAGGGCTTGCTTCGCACCAAAGGAATAGGAACTGCTCAGACTTCCGTTCAAACCGACGATGGGACGGTTGTCGGTGGAGCCGGATTTATCCAGCTCGATGATCCGCACGGTTTTATGTGTGTCGGGGTTGTTCCATGTCGTCGACACGAAAAGCTTGTTGCGACAGGCCATCAGGGCCTTCATCACCGCACGGAACATGCTGATCGACTCTGGAGTCATCACCTCACCGGGGATGTCGGCAAACTCAATGGTCATGCGGTGCCCCAGACTGTCGATGAAGCGGGAACAATAGAGATCTTCCTGCCGGCAGGCACGGATCGTGGTCTTGTCCACTCCGCCATTGTGCTTCTGGTTCTCGATCAGTGCATAGGCATCACGGTGCAACGTGCCATCGTTGTAATTGTCATCACGACGGCATCCGAGCTTCTCCAACGCTCCAAGGAGGTCGCTCAGCAGATAGGTCTTTCCACACCCCGTCGAACCGACCACGGCCAGTTTCACCACTTTCTTCTGATCAGGACTCGTCAACTTCCTTTTCAGGGTATGATACATCCTGACAAAAAAACCGATGATGGTATTGATCTCTCTCATAGTCTTGATACATTTGTTTGTATTTGCTTGACCCTCCGCAGCGATACGGCTGTCATGGTGGCTAACAAAATCGCACTCTCCAAGATCTCTCCCACGGAGTCGATGCCGAAACCGGGATTCAACCTCCCCGTGAACGGGAAACGACCGACATAGGAACCGTAGAGGTAACATGACGTGCCGACCCACATCAATACGGCCAACAAGCGCCACAGCATCCTCACGTCAATCTCTACACCTCGCTCCAACTGCCGCTTGTCCGGCAGACAAAAACCGACGACTGAGAGGAGCAACAGCACCAACAGGCCGAAATAGACCACATAGGCCATCCAGCCGTAAGTGCCGAAGAAGGCTACGGGCACCGATACATCGTTGAGCACCACGGGCGACTGCCCGGTCGACACGGAGGGGTGAAGGGGATGACGCTCGGGCGACATCGGATCACTGCCACTGGCATTGAACATGCTGTGCACCATCACCATCATGAACTCAGTGTCACTGACGGCATAACGGTAACCGCTGTTGCGGTAGTTGTCAAACTGCGACGACATCTCAAAACGCCGTGGAGACCGGTCATAGTCTACATCCTCCACATCAAACAGCCCAACCATGACCTTCGGAACGACAAAGACGGCGACGAACATCAACAAGCCCAAGGCGATGTTCATGTTCCTACGCTCTCGGGCGTCACTCTGCAGGTCGGCGGATGAGGGGGGACGGTCGTATTTCGACACGATGACATAGATCAGTACCACCAGACTGACCAGCCCGAGGTAATTGGTGAAATAGCCTCTGTCGGCTGTGGGCATCGCCACTGCTGCGACAAGCAATATCGTGGCGATGGCCAGGGAGGTGAAAAAGGCTCTCCAACGGTTGTGCACATAGTCGACTTGCATCAGCGCATAACCCATGCCGAGGATCACCAGCAGGGTGATGGGGGCTGAGGAGAAATTGCCGGGGAGCAGGGTGGCCGACATCACCAGGAGGGCGAAAACGGCTGCGATCGACAGGGCAATGCGGTTGTCGGGATGCTCGGGACGCCACCAGCGGCGCTTGCTTTTGGGGCTGGCAACGGCTGGCGTACCTCGCAGGCTCTTTTTCTGATTCCTCCTCAAGGCGGAATGGATGGCACGACCCAACAACAGGAGTATGCAGAGCACATGGAAGAGCAACAGGGTATAGGGGATGCTGCGGTGCAGGTCGTTGATGCCGTTCCTGCGGGTCCAGTCGAAGGGATTGAGGGTGAAGACATCCCCGGGAAGATAGGATTCCAGCACTTCCTGGCTAAAACCGTGGTCCATGGCTTGAAGGGCCGCAAAGCACAGGGCCACTCCTGCCACCTCGACGGCCAGGGCCAGCCACTTGCTCCAGGGCTTCTGCCGCTGCGTCGATTCTCTCGCCAGGAGAAAATCATAGTTGACCAGCACCGACAGGGCAAAAAGGAGCATCAGGAGAAGTCCGCAGTCGACGACGACTACTCCCGTGAGTTTTTCAAAATAGGGGGTGGTCCACGATAGTTTGATGGCGATCAAAGCCTTGCAAAGACAGTACACCAAAGCGATGGCCGACACCATACGAAACAGGCGGGGCAGGTCTTCCGCCCAGAGGGTCATTCCCCGGATGTTCTTGCCTTCCACACTCATCAGCCGGGGATAGGCAAAGAAGACGAGAAGGAAGATCACCACTGGCAACCAGAGGTAGGAGAACAGGAATCCCTTGCCGATGAAGGCGATGTGCAGGTGCAGGCGCGTACTGCCTGAGACAACTTCCACTGGGGTCAGACGGGGCAACAGGGGCCATCCGGATTGCACTTCCTGGCCTGCGACCATCAAACTGTCGCCGGAGAATGAGAGATGACAGACCTCATCGCTCACTTTCTGCGAGAACTGTGGGATATAGATACACTGACCGACTGGCAAGGACCCGTCGCTTTGCTGCATGGTCAGCATACTGGTCTTTCCACGGGTCAGATCCTGCAGGATCCCGATGTCTTCCGTATAGGTCAGGGGTTTGGGGTAGCGCACAGTGGTCCACCCGCTTTCCTTTCCAATCATGGCGTGACCGGCTCCCCAGGCTGTGGTCACAAGCACTGGCTTGACCAGATAACTGACATCGCCGATACGAAACAGCTTCTTGCTGTCTGACCTCAGACTGTACTCGTTCAACCGATAGAACTGAACCTTGCAACACGCTCCTGCCCTGTCGCCGGTGGCGTAACCGACGGCCTCACCACCGCCTTCTATCGTGGTGTAGCGGTCGAGGATGACGAGTTGCCATGCGCCCAAAGTGCCCCAATGGCTCTTGGGGCGGTATAAGAATGAACGGATCTCTCTTCGATCCTGGAATGCTGGACCGTCACCTGTGGCCACGTGGCGCTTCTCCAATGCGTTGCGCAGCATCACATATTGCGAGGAGTGGCCTGAGAGCAGGTCATCCAACTCTCTCACCGGCAATGTGGTGCGCTGGCGGCCGGAGGTCACGACAATGGTCTGCGACGCTTCCAGGTGATGGGCATTGGGATTCGTGCCGTTGATGTGGAAATAGCAGAGCGAATCGGTTAGCAGCCAGTGCTCGTTGACATGCCACGAAAATCCTGTGCTGTCTTGGCTCACGGTGAGATAGTCATGGGGCACCTTGTCGAAACAGACATCCGAGGAACGTCCGACGGTGATGCTGTCTGCCGAATGGAGGTCAAAACCGTCGATGGTGACCACCAAACGTTTGTGCACACATGACAACATGCACACACAGAGTACGCACATAACTACACAACCGCCCAGGACAAGGCGATAGAGAGATTCTTTCATAAAAGGGCAAAAGGGTTAGAACACAGGCGATTCCATCTTGACCACCTTGTTGGCGCTGATATAGCCACGGAACTTGCCTTTCTGGGTGTAGACCTTCAGCCAACTGGCGTCAGAACCGCTGTTGATGAGGATATAACCGCCATCACGCACCTTGCCCACAATGGCATATTTGGTGCCTGGACCCTTGCGGATGTTGGTATAGCCATCCTCGTCTTTCACCATGGCTACCTCTTTGAGCTCTCCCATGCGCGGAGGGGTCACGATCTTGTTGGCCGACATATATCCGAGGAAATCGGGCTCGGAACCATCGGAATACACCGTATAGATCTTGTGCCATCCCGTGCCTGTGGTCTTGTAACTCACAAACATGCCGTCGGGCACCTGGTCCACGATCTCATACTGCGTTCCTGGACCTTTACGCACGTTGGTATAACCGTCCTCGTCTTTCACAAGGCCCCATTTCTGTGCCATACAGGGGATTCCCATCACAATGGCAAGCATCAAAATCAATAGTTTTCTCATCTTTTCGCTTTTTAAGGGTTAATAATTCGATTACAACGCCTCCGCCTTTCTGCAAAGAGGCTCGAGTGCGAAGGAAATTCGCCTCGTAAAGGCAAAGATACGAAATAAAGAAGACAAAAAAGACCGAAAACTATCATTTTTCACAAAAAATAGTGATTTTTCAAAAACCATAAGCCCATGGTCCTCACTCCTCCTCATGATACCGGCCGGTGAAATAGATATAACTGCGCTGATGGGGCTGAACGCCGACCGAGGCATTGCCATCGTCGAAGAGGCTCACGGTGTAGACATAGACATCTTCCTTGCTCTCCACTCCTATCGTGATGATGCGCTCACCGCTGCGGCTGACCCGCTGCGAATAACTGGTGATACGGCCGGTGAAATTCAGTCCCGAACCGCCTCCATAAGGCACACTGTAGGCTCTGCCGAAAAACGGCAGATAGGATACGATGGTGTCGCCCGAAACCCTCACCGAATAGTCGCTGGTGAGATGGATGACTCGTCCACGGCCCTGGGGATAGGCCCGGTCGACATCCACTTGAAACCGACGCTCGGCGAGTCCTTGTGAAATGGCGGATGCCAACTGCTCCTGACGGGCCGCACGCTCTTGACGGGTGGCTTCGGAAACGGCACAGGCACTGATCACCGACAGGGCCATCACACTCCAAAACAGTGCTCTCAGATTTCTTGCTAAACGATTCATAGTCAGATGGGGTTTAAAGGATTCAACTCACAAAATTAATGAATACCAAAGACATCACCAAAGAAATCACACCTTTTTATACAAGAAAAAAAGGATGCTTCCGTTATAAAAGAAGAAAACTAATCGATATGAGACAAATCTTAGTCCTTTTGGCCGTTCTTCTCGTAATGGCTCCCGGCAGCGCACAGAGCACCGGACGACAGAAACTGAATTTCAACGGCGGATGGCTCCTCCACGTGGGGGATGCCGAAGCGTGGAAGAACACAGACGCCGACGATGCCGCATGGCAACGGGTCTCCCTGCCTCATGCCTTCAACGAGGATGAGGCTTTCGCCCGCGACATCGCCGACCTCACCGACACCATCTGCTGGTACAGAAAACATTTCTCGCTCTCACACGACGACATCCAGGGCAAGGTGTTCGTTGAATTCGAGGGGGCTCGCCAGGGGGCTGACATCTGGCTCAACGGACAAAAGGTGGGCTTCTCCGACAACGGCGTGATGGCCTTCGGCTTCGACCTGACGCCCTACGTCAAGGAGGGGGAGAATGTCATGGCCGTGAGATGCGACAACAGCTGGACCTACCGCGACCGCACACTGGACAGCCGGTATCAATGGAATGACAAGAATTTCAACGCCAACTATGGCGGACTGCCCAAAAACGTCTACCTCCATCTGACAGGGAAACTCTACCAGACACTGCCGCTCTACAGCAGCCTGGGCACAACGGGCACCTACGTCTACGCCACGGATTTCGACATCGCCCACAGGAAGGCCGTGGTGCATGTGGAATCGCAGGTGCGCAATGAAGACAGCCGGCCTCGCTCTTTCCGGCTTTTCGCCAAAGTCATCAATGCCGATAATTACGTCGCGGCGATTATCCCCGGCGAGACTGTCACGCTACAGCCCGGCGAGACCCGCACCGTCAGCATTCAAAGTGAGCTGGATGGAGTTCATTTCTGGTCGTGGGGCTATGGTTATCTCTACACCGTCAAGACTTACCTGGCCGAGGAGGGGGCCTACGATTCTTCCATCAACCTCAACAGCCGCAACGACGAGGTGACCACCCGCACTGGTTTCCGAAAGACACACTTCGGCGAGGGAAAGATTTGGCTCAACGACCGGGTGATCATGGTGCATGGCTACGCACAGCGCACCAGCAACGAATGGCCTGCCGTGGGCATCAGCGTCCCGGCGTGGATGAGCGACTACTCCAACCACCTCATGGTGGAGTCGGGGGGCAACTTGGTGAGATGGATGCATGTCACACCGTGGAAACAGGACATCGAGTCGTGCGACCGGGTGGGGCTCCTCCAGGCGATGCCGGCCGGCGACGCTGAGAAAGATGTGGAGGGACCGCGGTGGACACAGCGCACCCAACTGATGCGCGACGCTATCATCTACAACCGCAACAACCCGAGCATCCTCTTCTATGAGGGGGGCAATGAGAGTATCAGCCGGGAACATATCAACGAACTGAAGGCGATCCGCGACCAATACGATCCTTTCGGCGGAAGGGCCGTGGGCTCTCGTGAGATGCTCGATATCAATGACTCGGAATATGGCGGCGAGATGCTCTATATCAACAAGAGCAAGAAGCACCCGATGTGGGCGATGGAGTACTGTCGCGACGAGGGACTGCGCAAATACTGGGACGAACTGAGCTATCCCTTCCACAAAGAGGGCGACGGTCCGCTCTACCGGGGAAAACCGGCCTTCGACTACAACCACAACATGGACCGCATGGCCATCGAGATGGTGCGCCGATGGTATGACTACTGGCTGGAAAGGCCGGGCACCGGGAAAAGGGTGAGCAGCGGGGGCGTGAAGATCGTCTTCTCCGACACCAACACACACCACCGGGGTGAGTCTAATTACCGCACAAGCGGGGTGACTGATGCCATGCGCATCCCCAAAGATGCTTTCTTCGCCCATCAGGTGATGTGGACAGGATGGGTGGACGACGAAAAGCCGCGCACGCATATCATCGGACACTGGAACTACCCCGAAGGGACAACAAAACCGGTCTATGTGGTGAGCAACGGCGAGGAGGTGGAACTGTTGCTCAACGGGAAATCCCTGGGACGTGGACAGCGCAGCTACCACTACCTCTTCACCTTCGACAGCATCGCTTTTGCTCCCGGGAAACTGGTCGCGGTGAGCTACGACAAGGAGGGACAGGAAATGAGCCGCCACCAACTGGAGACGGCCGGCGAACCGCATCACCTCAGACTCTCTGCCATCGAGAACCCGGAGGGCTTCAAGGCCGACGGGGCGGATATGGCTATCGTCGAGGTGGAGGTGGTCGACAAGGAGGGACGGCGCTGCCCGCTCGACGACCGTATGATCCACTTCACCCTGACGGGGGAGGGACAATGGCGGGGGGGCATCGCCACACGCCGCAATACGGACTTCCAGGTGGACCTGACGGCCACGCCACAGGGACTGCTCGACGCTGCCAACAAGAAAAGCCTTTCCGACAACTACGTGCTGTCGACTTCGCTGCCCGTGGAATGCGGCGTCAACCGCGTCCTCGTCCGAAGCACCACCAATCCGGGCGACATCCGCATCTATGCCAGTGCCGAGGGGATGGGCAAACCGGTCGACGTGACACTCCACACTCAGGCTGTCGACATGCCCGCATACCTGCCTGCCTACACCCTGAAGGGACAACTGCAGCGGGGCATGACTCCGCTCACGCCTTCCTATTCCGACCTGATGACTACCGTCGATGTCGTCGGGGCCACTACGCCTTCCACATCCACGGCTTCGGATGTGACCAACAGCTTCGATGACAACGAACTCTCCGAATGGAGAAGCGACGGTTCCAAAGAGGGGGCGGCCATCACCTATACCCTGGAACGCAAGGCCAGGATCAGCGAGATCACACTCAAACTGACGGGGTGGCGCAGCAAATGCTATCCGCTCGCGGTCTTCGCCGGAAAGAAAAAGATCTGGGAGGGCATCACTCCTGCTTCTTTGGGGTATGTCCACCTGCATATCGACCACCCCACCCTCTCCGACTCTTATACCATCCAGCTGCTCGCTCCTGCGCAGGACAGCAGTGCGTTCGGCGATACCAAAGAACTGGCTGGCGGCAAAGCAAGCGAACTCGACCGTATCATGAATCAAAAAGGGAAACTGGATCTCCGCATCGTGGAAATCGACTTCATGACTACCGACGGCCGCCCATGAGGATATAGGTGGTGAACGGCAGACGGGTGCGCATCAACCAATAGAGCAGTAGGCCAAGAAGCACGGTCAGCGTGACCGAGAGCAGATAGATGAGAATGGCCAGCCAACTGCTATGGGGCACGAATATCCCACTGCTGAGGAAACGCACCACGAAACCGAGGAAGAGATAATGGTAGGCGAAAATGAAAAAACTGCCTGTCGAGAGGGTCATGTTCACATACCACGTGCCGGCTCTCACCATCATCGTGGTGAGCGACATGCCAAAGACCAGTCCGACCACATACTCCATGCGGTAGACAAACTCACAGGGCCACCACTGCTCCAGGAGAATAAAAATGCCTAAGACGATGGCTGCCGGCAAAGCATAGGGCAGCATCGCCACAATAAACTCCTTCTTGCGGATGCCGAAATAAGCACCGTAACTGAAAAAGAGCAAGCACTCGGGATTCAGCCCCGTGATCTGGGGGAAATAACCCAAGGCATAAATCACGGCCACAAACAGCAGATAGCGCACCAAGGGCCGCTTGCCGGCCAGGATGATAAACCAATTGACAAGGAAATAGATGAGCGGCGAGCAGATCATCGTGACCATCAGGTCGCGGATAAACCAGAACTGCACTGCTATGGGGGCCGTGATGGCACTGCCGCCCTCAATCAGCGAGATGTTCCAGAATGCCTTCAGACCATCAGTAAACGACATCTGGTCAAACGGTATGCCCAGAATGGGCACACGGGCGGAGAACAGACCGACAATGATGGCCAGCAACAGGTAAATCAGGTTCCACAGCAGATAGGGCACAAACAGCGACTGCATCCTGCGGAACAGTTTTTTGAGGTAGATGTCGAGCGCGAACTGGCCTGTCTTGAAAAACAGATAGCCTGAGATGAAGAAGAAAAATGCATTGGCTATCGGGGCAATGCGCTGCGATACGGTATGGATGAAACTGCTGGCAAAAGGCAATGAGGCCCAGTCTCCGTTCAGCGTGGTGTAGTTGCAATGCGCAAACAACACAAGCGCGATGAGCGGAAACCGCAAGAATGCGATGACCTTGGATTGCAAGTCGGTGGGCCTCATTGTCGATGACTGATGGTTGGGGTTATGCGCGGTCGGCTATCAGGCGCTCGGCCATGGCACGGCCCAATGCCTCGCAACGGGCACGGGAGTCGGCGTCGATGGCCTGCTTCATCTCCACGGGTTCGCCGACAGCCTCGAAATGCAGGGCGGTGTCATTCCACTCCTGGATCTTGGCCACGGCTTTGCTGGCCCAGCCATAACTGCCAAACCATCCGATAAGACGGTTCTTCATATCCTTGTGGGCAATCTCCGAAAGCAGCACGTCCATCTCATGGTAAAGACTGGTGTTGTAGGTGGGCGCTCCCACAATGAGGGCCTTGTAACGGAAGATGTCGCGCAGGATATAGGAATGGTGGGTCTTCGACACATTGTAGACGACGATGTTCTTGATGCCGGCCTTGCTGGCTGCCTGGGCGATGATCTCCGCCATCCGCTCGGTGTTGCCATACATCGTGCCATAGCAGATCACTATGCCTTCCTCACTCTCATAGCGGCTCAGACGGTCGTAGATGCCCATCACCTTGTCGATGAAGGTGTGCCACACCGGACCGTGGGTGGCGCAGATATAGTCGAGCTTCACTCCGGCCAGCTTCTTCAGGGCATTCTGCACCGGAGTGCCGTATTTGCCCACGATGTTGGAGTAGTAGCGCACCATCTCCAACCAGAACGTGTCGCAGTTGATCTCACTGTCGATGACACCGCCGTTGAGGGCTCCGAAACAGCCGAAAGCGTCGCCCGAGAAGAGCACGTCGCAACTGGTGTCGAGGGTCACCATGGTCTCGGGCCAGTGCACCATCGGGGTGAGCACAAACTTCAACTCATGGGTGCCCAGACTGAGGGTGTCGCCATTCTTCACTTCCAACTCATTGCCGCTGATGCCATAGAAGCCGCTGAGCATGCCAAACGTCTTCTTGTTGCCGATGACTTGTATGCCGGGGTAATATTGGCGGATGAGGGCGATGGAACCGCTGTGGTCGGGCTCCATGTGGTTGACGACAAGGTAGTCGATGGGACGGTCGCCGATCACCTCACGGATGTTCTCAAGAAACTGCGTGAAGAAATCCACCTCGACGGTGTCTACCAGACAGACTTTCTCGTCGTCGATCAGATAAGCGTTGTAGGATACGCCGTTGGGCAGTGGCCACAGCCCTTCGAAAAGGGTCTTGTTGCGGTCGTTCACGCCCACGTAATAGATGTTGTTGGTGATGGATGTCATAAGCTAATTGAGGTTGTATGGTTGTTGGATTGGATGCTCCGCACATTACCATTCCAGGTAAGTGTCTTTCTCGCCCTTGGCGTCTTCGGCCATCTCGGCGCCAAACTCCACGGTGATGGAGTTGCTGATGGTCTGGCAGCAGTTGGCGGCAAACAGCTGGGCCCAGTGGATGATCTTGTCCCAGATGCGGGCGGGGATGCCTCTGTCGAGGGCCTCGCGGGTGATGCCATAGCGCATCAGACCATAGATGAATCCGGCGTTGAAGTTGTCGCCGGCTCCGATGGTGCTCACCGTACTGGTCTGGATGATGGGGAAACTCTTCTTGATGCCGCGGGTGGCGCGCAGCTCCACGTTCTTCGTGCCGTTGGTGCAGATGAAGTTCTTGCAGTAGAACGACACCTCCGCACTGTAGATCTTGTCGGGATCCTCCTTGTTGTAAAGCACCTTGAAGTCGTCGACACTGCCTCTCACGAAGTCGGCATACTCCAGGTTCTCCAGCAGGTTGGGCGTGATCTTCATCACGTCGTTCTTGTGCGAGGGACGGAAATTGACGTCGTAGTAGAGGATGGCGCCGTGGCTGCGGGCATAGTCGAGGAAACCGAGCACCTGAGGACGGATCACGGGGTTGACTGCGTAATAGGAGCCGAACATGACGATATCGTCGGGATTCACCTCCGGACACACAAACTCCAACTGGTCGTGGCCGTGGTCCTTGTAAAACAGGTATTCGGCGTCGTTGTGCTCGTCGAGGAAGGCGAGCGAGATGGGCGACTTGCTCTCGGGATAGACGTGTATCTCGTCGGCATTCACATGATTGTCCTTGAGAAACTTGATGATGTTCTTGCCCACACGGTCGTTGCCGGCCTCGCTGATGAACGAGGCATTGACTCCCGAACGGCCAAGGGATATGATGCCATTGAAGACCGATCCGCCCGGGACGGCACCGATGGGTTGCTCGTTCTTGAAAATAATGTCGAGCACGGTTTCTCCTATTCCTATTACTTTACGCATGAGTTCTCCTTGTGTTATTACAGTTGTGAAATGCAAAGATAGACCTTTTTTCCCGAATTATCACGCCATCGGATGAATTATTTGAAAAAACAGGCGACATTTCGGGATTTATTCGTAATTTTGGCCTCCCTATTCTCTGGGCTACATTATGGAAACGAAATACAACACGCACACGCTGACTAACGGACTTCGCATCATCCACCTCTTCGACGCTTCACCCGTGGTCTACTGCGGATTCGGCATCAACGCTGGCTCACGCGACGAGGCGCCCGACGAGGAGGGACTGGCCCATTTCTGCGAACATGTCTCCTTCAAAGGCACCTCCCGGCGACGGGCCTGGCACATCATCAACAGCCTGGAGCGCGTGGGCGGCGACCTCAATGCCTTCACCAACAAGGAGGAGACGGTCTACTACGCTGCCGTGCTCCGCGACCACCTGCCTCGGGCCGTCGACTTGCTGAGCGACATCGTGCTCCACAGCACCTACCCGCAGAACGAGATCGACAAGGAGGTGGAGGTGATCGCCGACGAGATCGAGAGCTACAACGACTCGCCTTCCGAACTGATCTACGACGAGTTCGACAACATGCTCTTCGAGGGGCATCCCCTGGGGCACAACATCCTTGGCCGGGCCGACCGGGTGAGACAGTTCACCACGGCCGACGCGCTGCGGTTCACACATCGCTTCTACCGCCCGGAAAACATGGTGTTCTTCGCTTACGGGGCCATCAACTTCGACCGCCTCGTCAGACTGCTCGAGAAGGCGACGGAGGGATTCCCCGACAAAGAGCCGCTGCTCTCCGACCTCGAGACGGGCGACACCGCACCGGCGCCTTACCGACCGGGGATCTATGAGCACGACCGCAGCACCCACCAGGCTCATGTCATGGTGGGCAACCGTGCCTATGGCATTCACGACAGCAAGCGGATGCCGCTCTATTTGCTCAACAACATCCTCGGCGGACCCGGCATGAACACACGGCTCAACCTCTCGCTCCGCGAGCGGCGCGGACTGGTCTACACGGTGGAGAGCACGATGGTGAGCTATAGCGACCTGGGGGCATGGAGTGTCTACTTCGGTTGCGACCACCACAACATGCATCGGTGTCTGCGGTTGGTGCAAGGTGAATTGCAGCGGATGATCGACCATCGCCTCACCGACTCGCAACTGAAGACCGCCAAACAGCAACTCAAGGGGCAGATCGGCATCGCCTGTGATGCGAGGGAGGGTTTCGCGCTGAGCTTCGGCAAGAGTTTCCTGCACTACGGATGGGAGCGCGACGTCCAACGCCTCTGCCGCAACATCGATGCCATCACGGCGCAAGAGATTCAGGAAGTAGCAGCCGAGATCTTCTGTCCCGACCAACTCACCACCCTGATTTTCAAGTGATTCAGTCCCCAATAAAAAAGTCAGCCAACCCCATCCCCCCAATAAAGTAGAGACATCGCATGGAGGCGTCTCCCATTCACAAGGAATATAAAAAGCACATTCATCTATCT
This sequence comes from uncultured Prevotellaceae bacterium, assembly GCA_946540735.1. GTDB lineage: Bacteria > Bacteroidota > Bacteroidia > Bacteroidales > Bacteroidaceae > Prevotella. The sequence continues at coordinate 89,388 of CAMNIN010000009.1, forward strand.
CCCTCAACTCCGAAAATTCCGACAACTCCGATTACTCCGAAAACTCCGAAAATTCCGATTACTCCGACAACTCCGACAACTCCGACAACTCCGACAACTCCGACAACTCCGATTACTCCAAAAAATTACTCACATAATCCTATAAGGGATGTTCTAAAAATTAATTAACTGATAGTCAGATATTTCTGACGATAATT
>CAMNIN010000010.1 GCA_946540735.1 uncultured Prevotellaceae bacterium
CAAATCCCGATGAACAACGACAAATCCCGATGGTCATAAGAAGGGAAAGTGGAGTACTGAGTTGTTACTGACCGAAAGTTCAACTTAAGCGTGAATGGTTGTTCTGTAGGAATTGATACCCGATAAGCGCATTTGAAAAAAAACACTTCCCATAGAATAGTGTGATAAATTTTTTCTATATTTGCACTTGCAATGTGCAAACTATTTGATAATCATGCTAAACGTTTCGCCTTTTGCTTTGAGGTCGTCCCAGCGGATAGCCTCGGCAATTCTGCTCTTAGTGCTTTGTCTTCTTCCCGTCAGTGCTCAACGGCTGCTTCAGCAGCTTGACCGTGGCGTAGTGGCAGTATATCGTTCCGGTGGCCGCAGCGTCACCTCGTCGGGCGGCACGGGCTACCTCATCTCTTGGCGTAAACTGGCACAGGAACCGGAAGGCACGACCTATAATGTCTACAAACGTTCATCAGGGGCTGCCGAATTTACGAAGATGAATGCCACACCCCTGAAAGTGACAAACTACAAGCCGTCGTCACTCTCGACGAATACCGAATATGCGGTCACCGCTGTCAGTCCCGACGGGGTTGAAGGCACGATGAGCAAGCCTTTCTTGTATAAATCCCAGCCCTGGCCCAACGTTTGGATGAACATCGACTTCGACAACAACGTGATACATCGCGACGACTACCGCACGAAATTCTGCTGGCCTATGGACACCGATGGCGACGGGGAGTATGATGCCTTGGTCGTCGACCGCCTCTTTATCGGCGGAGTGTCGGATACGGCGGAAGACTCGGAGAACACAGCCACCACCACCCACAAGATACAGGCATATACGTTCACGGGACAGCTGCTCTGGACCGTGGACATGGGACCGAATGTGAACATCTGTGGCGGCCAGAACGACATGGTCGTGGCATGGGACATCAACTGCGACGGACGCTGTGAGGTGATGGTGCGCAGCAGCGATGGCACCCGCTTCTGGGACAAGGAAAACAATACCTGGGGCAAATATGTCATGGGTAGCGACGTGCCTGACGTGGATGGCGACGGCATCGTGGACTACCGCACACAGACGGCGCGCAACCGGCCTTTCTACATCAGCGTCATCGACGGACTGACAGGAAAGGAGATTGCCGCCAGCGAGTTGAAATATGACGAGGTACATGACGGAAGCGATCATTACACACGCACCTCGCGCCCCAACTACATGAGCGACGGCTACTCCGCCATGGATGGCCATTTCGCCATTTGCTATCTCGACGGCATACATCCCTCACTGGTGATGGAATGCCTGGACCGCGACAATAATAAGACCCATCACAATTATGTGTTCACCTGGGACTATGACTGGAGCAGCGGCAGTCCGACCAACTGGCACCACTCTCATACCTGGAGCCGCAACGACAAAACCCCTTGGCCTGCTGAGTTCCACCAGCTGCGCGTAGCTGATGTCGACGGCGACGGCACCGACGAGATGATTCAGGGTGGCTACTCGGTCAACCCCCACACGGGATGGTTCGCCAGCCCCGGCATCGGCCACGGCGACCGCTTCGTTCTCTCCGACATCGACCCCGACCGTCCCGGACTGGAGGTCTATGCCATCCAGCAGAGTTCGTTGCTCGGACAGATCCTTTACGATGCACACACCACTGAGCGCATCAAGGAGTGGTATCTGCCCAGCGTCTACGATGTGGGGCGCGGCACCTGTCTCGATATGGATGCCTCGCACAAAGGATACGAGATACTGAGCTATGTCGACGACTACGTTTACGACTGTAAGGGTGAGCGGACCGGACAGACACGCTCTGGATCGATGTTTGAGGGTTGCTGGTGGGACGGTGACCTGCTGCGCGAGTGGCTCAATTCACCCGGCGGCAGCGGATGGGGCACTAACCTGATGGTGTCGAAGGTCCTTGGCGACCGTCTGGCGGAGTTCTCGCAGGAGAGCAACTGGGCCACCCACGCCGCCACTGGCACACGCCCCGCCTTCATGGGCGACATCATGGGCGACTGGCGTGAGGAGGTCATTCTTGCCAAGCAAAACGCTGAAAGCTGTACGGGCCTTGTGGGTTACACCACTGCCATGCCCACCAACTACAGCATCTATTGCCTTCAGCAAGACCCCCACTACCGGGGCGACTGCACCACGCGAGGCTACTACCAGCATCCCAACACCGGATTCTATCTTGGAAACGACATGCCGATGCCGCCTCTCCCTCCTGTGTTTCAGGCTGACCTGCGATGGAAGGGCGGATCGGCATCGAGGTTGGGCGAGGGGGTCAACCTTGACGACGGATTTACCTCTTTTGATATGAAGAGTTCCACACCCTACGCCGACGGCAAGAGCATCCTCTTCGATATTTATGGCGACAACACCTCAAGGATCTGGGTCGACAAGCCTATGAACGCGCCGGTCGTCTACCTGATGCCTCCAGCAGGCCACGACTATGAAATCGTGAGCCAGCAACCGGGGGCTACGGATGGCGTCATCACCACAGGCAGCGGTTCTGTCATCAAGTCGATGCAGGGCAAGGCGTTTCTTGTCGGTCGGATGCGGCACACCGGCAAGACCATCATCAGCGAGGGAACGCTGCAGGTGAACGGAGATATCGCAGGACCGGTGGAACTGCGTGCACGGGGCACCTTGAGCGGCAACGTCACCTTGAATGACACCCTCACCTTCGAGGGGGGCTTAAACCATGAGGGATGCAGGCTGTTGCCTGGCGACGGCATGATGCCGGAGGGGACTATCCGCTCCAAGAAAAGCGTCACTATGCCTGGCAATGTCTATCTGGAAGTGGTGGCGTCAAGAATGGGCAACTCTCAGGGCTCATGGCCCGTATGCAGCACGCTCCAAGTGGAGGGTGACCTCACTTTCGTCGGCTCCAATACGATTACCGTGAACCTGAATGACAAGGATGAGGCTGAATACGTCATCGCTTCATGCACCGGCACGATGACCTGCGACCCGTCGAAACTGAAGACGCGTGGGCTGGAGGGCATCAACTACGACCTCATCGTGAAAGACAACAAACTCATGCTCGTCGTCAACGGCTCCCGAGCTCCACAGCAGGGGGTGCTGTGGTGTGGGTATGAAAGCAATCTCTGGGACTACAAGTCGCTCAATTTCGACTTCAATGGGTCTACGGCTTTCGTGGCCGGCGATGCCGTGGTGTTTAATCAACAGGGCTTGCAGAAGAATATCACCGTCAACGAGATGATGGTTGCCGGAGGCGTCACCTTCGACTCGGGCACATATACCCTGTCTGGCGAAGGGGGCATCAGCGGGGAAGGTGACGTCGTCGTGAACCGTGACGCCAACGTGACGCTGAACATGAAATACAGCGACTATACTGGCAGGACCATCGTGAACGGCGGAACGCTTACTGTGCCCAACTTGTTTGACGGTGGAAACAAGAGCGCACTCGGTGCCGCTGCCGCAGACAAGGGATACCTGCAACTCAATGGCGGTACTTTGGTGCTGAGCAAAGAGAATATGGGCACCGACCGCCAGGTCACCCTGACCGACACTGCCACCATCAGAATCAGCCTGAGCAACAGCTCTCTCTCGCTGAAAGGGAATGTCAGCGGTAACGGGTATCTCGTGAAAGATGGTGCCGGACAACTGAACCTCACTTACGGAGGTGTCAACAATTTCGCAGGCTTGATCGTGAAGAAGGGCGTGGTGGCGCAAGGTGCGTGGAATGCCACCTTCGGCCGTAGTGGATCTCCCATGCTGCTGGCTGGCGGCGAGGTGCATCAGATAGATGTGAACAGCACTTCTACCGTGCCCGTATTCAATCATGTGGTCACAGTGGCAGAGGGCACGACCAACAAGATTGTCGGCTCTTCGCGCGGTAAACTCAACGGTAGCGTGAAAGGGAAGGGGGCTCTGACCATCGTGTCTAAATATGTGCGCTGCGATATCGGCCTTGACTTCAAGGACTACGAAGGCACTCTGACGGCATCGGGCAGTCAGTGGCGACTGATGAGCAATGTCACCGACATGTCGAAGGCTACTCTGAAGGTTGATGCCTCCACCAACATCGCCCACTATTCCGGAGGCAGCGGCAACCAACAGTCCGCCACCCTGAGAATCGGTGCCATCGAAGGCTCTGCCACCGATGGGGTGCTGGAAGGACAGACCACCTACCGCATCGGCTACCTCAACAAGGACATGACGTTCTCTGGACTTCTCAAAGGCACGTCCGTATTCAAGGAGGGGACCGGACGACTGACGCTGAAAAGCACTGGCAGCACGTCGCCTGTCACCGTCAATGGAGGTACACTGGAACTGAGCAACAACTCAACAGCAGCCATCACTACTGGAATGATTAACGTGAACTCTGCCGGCGTCATCACGGGCACAGCCACCGTGAAGAATCTCACGTTGAAGAAAGGGGCCACGACACGCTGCCAGTTGGATGCGTATGGCAACTCTTGCCTCACCGTGCAAGGCAATCTCAAGCACGACGGCGACACCATCCTTGTCGTCATTCCCACGACACGCCAATTGGAAGTGGGCAGCGAAATCGCCGTATATAAAGTCAACGGCTCACACACAGGCTCCTTCATCGTGAAAGTGGATGATGGCGGCGTGGGATACGAGTTCGACAGCTCGACGCTGCTTACCGACGGCAAACTGCGTGTCTCTTCCATAGCCAATCACATCGACGCCGTCATTGCCGACAACGACCTGGTGGATGTGTATACTGTCGGTGGCACTTGCCTCTTCACACGCAAACCCTATGCTGAAGCACGGGCATCGTTGCGTCGAGGCACGTATGTCGTCATCCACGGCAACTTGTCTCACAAGATCGTCATCAGATAAGACTCGGAACCTTTCTATACGGGGGATATTTCGCCCTTACGTCGAGGGTTTCAACACATCGATGAACGACGTGTGGTCGAGTCGGGCCTGCTTAGCTCTCGGAAATGGAAATAAAAGCAAGCTTTTCTTTCTCATTTCCCTCGTTTTTCGTAACTTTGCCTCTGCGAGGCGAAGTTACTCCGCCTCGGGATGAAAAAGTTTCCATGATACCACTGAAAAACAATGGGTCGATAAAATTCTAAAACCAATAAGTAATCCTATGATGAAGAGAAAAATGGTATGGGTCCTCCTGACAATGGTTCTGGGTGGACTTTCCTCAGTCGATGCTGCCGAGCAGCGTTTCACCAGTCCTGACGGCAAGATCAGTGTCGTAGTGAATGATAATGACGGAAGACCGCAGTACCAGGTGGCGCTGGACGGGACTTCCTTCGTGGAGGCTTCGCCGCTGGGCGTGAAACTCAACTGCATCGACCTCACCGAGGGGCTGACCCTGAAAAACGGTGACGTGACGACTGTCAGGGATGCGTATCAGCTCAAGACCATCAAGCAAAGCCACGTCAGCTATGAGGCTACCGAGGCGGTGTGCCAGTTTGAGAAGAACGGACGCCGGGTGATGGATGTCATCTTCCGCGTCAGCAACCGCGACGTGGCCTACAGCTATCATATCTATCCCGTGCGGAACACGTTCGCTGCCGTCATCCAGGAAGAGCGCAGCGGTTTTGTCCTCCCCGAAGGCTCCACCACTTTCCTCTGTCCGCAGTCGAAACCCATGACGGGATTCGCCCGAACGGCACCCAGCTACGAGACATCCTATTCGCTCGACGAGGCGGTGGGTAAGAACGGGTGGGGAGAGGGATACACGTTCCCTTGCCTGTTCAAGGTGAATCAAGGCCGGGGGGGATGGGTCCTCATCAGCGAGACGGGCAACGACGGCTCCTACGTGGGATGCCGGCTGCTCAATGAGCGCGACAACCGCTACTGCATCGGTTTCCCGCAGGAGGGGGAGATGAACGGATTCGGCTCCTCGTCGGTCTCCGTAAGCCTGCCTTTCCAGACACCGTGGCGCACGATCACTGTCGGCGAGACCCTGGCTCCGGTCGTGGAGACGACTGTCGCCACCGACCTCGTCAAACCCAAATACAAGGCTTCGCGTGAGTATACCTACGGCAAGGGGTCGTGGTCGTGGATCATCGGCATGGATGGCAGCTGCAATTTCGAGGAGCAGAAGCGCTACATCGATTTCTCCGCCGCCATGGGCTACCGCTCCGTGCTCGTCGATGCCTTGTGGGACCAGCAAATCGGGTATGAGAAGATGGCCGAACTGGCCCGCTATGGCCGTGAGAAGGGCGTGGGACTCTTCCTGTGGTACAACTCCAACGGATCGTGGAACGACGCTCCGCAGAGTCCCCGGGGGAAGATGGACAAGTCGGGGGTAAGACGACAGGAGATGCGGTGGATGCAGCAACAGGGCATTCTGGGCATCAAGGTCGACTTCTTCGGCAGCGACAAACAGCAGATGATGCAGCTCTATGAGGATATCCTCACCGATGCCAATGACTTCGGACTTCAGGTCATCTTCCACGGATGCACCCTCCCGCGCGGTTGGGAGCGGATGTTCCCCAATTACGTGGCTTCCGAGGCCGTCCTGGCCAGCGAGAACCTGCATTTCGGACAGGGCGCCTGCGATGCGGAGGCTCGGAATGCCTGTATCCATCCGCTCGTGAGAAATACCGTGGGGTCGATGGATTTCGGCGGTTCGGCACTCAACAAGCGTTACAATGCCGACAACAAGTCGGGCACCATCCGCCGCACGAGCGATGTCTTCGCGCTGGCTACGGCGGTGCTCTTCCAAAGCAGCGTGCAGCATTTCGCCCTGGCGCCCAACAACCTGACGGATGCCCCGGATTGGGCCATCGGGTTCATGAAGGACGTCCCCACCACATGGGATGAGGTGCGCTTCATCGACGGATATCCGGGCCGGTATGTCTTGATGGCCCGCAGAAGCGGTGATAAATGGTATCTCGCCGGCATCAATGCAGAGTCGGCTCCGCTGAAGAAAACCATCGCACTGCCCATGTTTGATGCCAAGGCTCCCTTGACGGTCTATCAGGATGACAAGACGCTCAATGGCAGCGTGAAGACGATCAGCCGCAATCACAAGCAGATCACGGTGACCATCCCCGCAAACGGCGGCCTAGTGATCGTAGGCGACAAAATGTAGAGACGTCACAATGGGGCGTCTCCCATCCACATCCCGGCAACAAGAGCAATTAAAAAGAGACGCCCCAATGTGACGTCTCTACAATTTTTTATTATTTTACGGCCAGGGCCACCACCTTGTCGACGGCGGCTGAGAGACCATCGGGGTCCTTGCCGCCGGCCGAGGCGAAGTGTGGCTGCCCGCCACCGCCGCCCTTGATGAGCTTGGCGGCCTCGCGAACAAGCTGTCCGGCGTTCAGACCGTAGTCTTTCACCATGTCGTCGCTCAGCATCACATGGAGCATGGGCTTCCCGTCCTGTACCGTGCCGAGCACGCAGACGAGGCTCTCGGGGATCTCCTGGCGAATCTTGAATACCAGGTCCTTGGCCGAGGCAGGGTCGATGGGCAGCACGGCACGCACGATATGCACGCCATTGCGCTCCTCCTGCTTGTCGATGAGCTGACCCTTGAGGCGCTCTGCGGCCTGCACGCGGAATCCTTCGATCTGCTTCTTCATCGAGTCGTGCTCCATGACGTATTTCTCAAGCACGCCACGCAGGTCCTTGGCGTTGTTGAACATCTCGCGGATGGCGCTGAGCATGTCTTCCATGCCGTAGAAGAGATTCTCAAACTCCTTGCCGGTCTTGGCTTCCACACGGCGGATGCCGGCGGCCACACTGCTCTCGGCGATGATCTTGAAGAATCCGATGCGGCCGGTCGACTGGGCGTGGATGCCACCGCAGAACTCACAGCTCGGTCCGAAGCGCACCACGCGCACCTTGTCGCCGTATTTCTCGCCGAAGAGGGCGATGGCTCCCATCTGCTTGGCTTCCTCGAGAGGCATGTTGCGGTGCTCGTCGAGGGGGATGTCCTGACGGATCATGTCGTTGACGATGCGCTCCACCTGACGGAGCTCCTCGCTGGTGACTTTCTGGAAATGGGAGAAGTCGAAGCGCAGCGTGTCGGGACTCACAAACGAACCTTTCTGCTCCACGTGGTCGCCCAGCACTTGCTTCAGGGCGTAGTCGAGCAGGTGGGTGGCGGTGTGGTTGGCGGCGCAGGCGTCGCGCAGGTCGGTGTCGACGCAGGCCATGAAGTCGGCTTCGGGCTGCTTGGGCAGCGTCTTCACGATATGGATGCTCTGGTTGTTCTCTCGCTTGGTGTCGGTGATCTCCACAGTCTCGTTCTCGCTCACGAGCACGCCACGGTCACCCACCTGGCCACCCATCTCGCCATAGAACGGGGTCTTGTCGAGCACCAACTCATAATAGGTGTTCTTCTTCTGGGTCACCATGCGGTAGCGCAGGATATGGCACTCGTATTCGGTGTAGTCATAACCCACAAACTGCTGCTCGCCCTCGCGCAGCTCCACCCAGTCGGAGTTCTCCACGGCGGCGGCATTGCGTGCACGGGCTTTCTGCTTCTGCATCTCCTCGTCGAACACTTTCTCGTCGACCGAGAATCCGTTCTCGCGGCAGATGAGCTGGGTCAGGTCGAGGGGGAATCCGTAAGTGTCGAACAGGCGGAAGGCTTGACGGCCGTCGAGCACGGTCTGCTGCTGTTCCTTCATCTTCTCCATCTCGCCGTTGAGCAGGCTGATGCCTTTGTCAAGCGTGCGGAGGAAGGCGTCTTCCTCTTCCTTCATCACACGGCTGATGAGCTGCTGCTGACCGGGGAGTTCGGGATAGGAGGCTCCCATCTCTGCCACGAGGGTGGGGATGAGACGGTAGATGAAGGCTTCTTTCTGTCCCAGGAAGGTATAGGCGTAGCGCACGGCACGACGCAGGATGCGACGGATCACATAACCGGCCTTGGCATTGCCAGGCAACTGTCCGTCGGCGATGCTGAACGAGACGGCACGCAGGTGGTCGGCGATGACACGCATGGCCACATCGGTGTCCTCCGACTTGCCGTAGGTGAATCCTGAGAGATGCTCGATCTCGCGGATGATGGGCTGGAAGATGTCGGTGTCGTAGTTGGAGTGCTTGCCTTGGAGGGCGCGGACGAGCCGCTCAAAACCCATGCCGGTGTCGATGACGTTCATCGAGAGCTTCTCCAGACTGCCGTCGGCCTTGCGGTTGAACTGCATGAAGACGAGGTTCCAGATCTCGATCACCTGTGGGTCGTCCTTGTTGACCAGCTCACGGCCGGGCACTTGGGCTTTCTCCTCGGCGCTGCGGGAGTCGAGGTGTATCTCGGAGCAGGGACCGCACGGACCCGTGTCGCCCATCTCCCAGAAGTTGTCGTGCTTGTTGCCGTTGATGATATGGTCGGCGGGCACGTGCTTCATCCAGTAGCCGGCGGCTTCGTCGTCGCGGGACAGGCCTTCCTCGGCCGATCCCTCGAAGACGGTCACGTAGAGGTCGGCGGGATTCAGCTTCAGCACGTCGACGAGGTATTCCCATGCCCAGTCGATGGCTTCCTCCTTGAAATAGTCGCCGAAACTCCAGTTGCCGAGCATCTCGAACATGGTGTGGTGGTAGGTGTCATGACCCACCTCTTCCAGGTCGTTGTGCTTGCCGCTCACACGGAGGCACTTCTGCGAGTCTGCACGGCGCCGTGGCTCGGGGTTGCGGGTGCCGAGGATGATATCTTTCCACTGGTTCATTCCGGCGTTGGTGAACATCAGGGTGGGGTCGTCTTTCACTACCATCGGTGCGGAGGCCACGATGGCATGTCCTTTCGACTCGAAGAATTTCTTGAACGAGTCGCGGATTTCATTGGCTGTCATCATTTTCTTGTCTTGTTGCTTTATGATAAATCCTTGTTGTCTTGTCGTTTCGCATAGGCCGATAAGGGCCGTCTTCCGAATCCGGGTGCAAAATTAGGCAAAAAAAACAAGATTCACTCATCCTCAGCGTTTAATATTCTTCGATGGTCTTGTATTTTTTCCATTGCGAGGCTTTCTTGTAGCTGCCGGCACTGCCGCTCGGCACCTTCAGGATGACTTCCTTGTCGCTGTAGTGCTTGAGTTCGGGCGGGGTGGGCGACTCGCAGATGATGCGCTGCAGTTTGTCGCATTTGAGGAAGGGCTTCTTGCCGATTTTCTGCAGCGAGGCGGGCAGGGTGACCTCCACCAGACTGAGGCAGGAACGGAACACCTCGTTGCCGATGCTGCGGAGCGTCTTGGGGAAGGGCAGGGCCGCAAGCAGGTCGCAGCCTTTGAAGGCTTCGTCGCCGATGGCGGTCAGTCGGGAGGGGAAGCGGAAGATGGTGATGCCCTTGCAGTCGATGAAGCAACGGGCGGGTAATTCGGTGATGCCTTCGGGCAGTTGGGGTTTCTGGAAGGCACGGCAGGAGCGGAAACAGTCCTCGCCGAGTTTCCTCAACTGCGACGGCATCCGGAAATCCGCCAATACGAGGCAGTTGCTGAAGGCAAACGATCCGAAGGCCTGGATGCCGTCGGGCAGGACGATGCGCCGCAGACTCTTGCATCCCGAAAAGGCGTGGCTGGGGATTTCTCTCACCCCGGCGGGAATGGTGAGTTCCTGGATGCCGGCGCAGTTGCGGAACGCTCCTGTGCCGATGACACTCACGCTGCTGGGGATAACGATGTGTGAGAGACGGCTGTCCTGGAAAGCGTAGTCGCCGATCTCGCTGACACTTCCGGGGATGGTGTATGCGCCTTGGCGTGCGAGGGGCATTTCGAGCAGCACGGTCTGACCGCGGTCGTAGAGCACGCCGTCGATGCTGCTGTATTCACGGTTGGCCCTGTCGACAGTGATCTGCTCCAGTTTGGGGGTGGCCCCGGGCAGTCCTCCCTCGATATGGGTGTCGCGGGGGATGTGGAGCTGCCGCAACTGTGTGGCGGAGATGCTCCCTTTGCCCAGGGAGCGCAGACCCTCGGGCAGTTCCAGTTCGGTGAGCGGGCATTCGTAGAAGGCTTGGTCGCCGATGGTCAGCAGACTGTTGGGGAGTTGGATGGTACGCAGCGAGGTGCAGCCTCTGAAGCATTCCTTCCCGATCTCCTCCAGTCCTTCGGGCAACCAGATGTCCTGCAGTTTGGTGCACCCCTTGAAGGCTTCTTTGTCGATGAATCTCACGCCACGGGGGATTTCCACTTCGTCCAGACGGTCGCAGCCGGAAAACGTGCGCGGGCCGATGCCGACGAGACGGCGGGGCAGCCGGATGCTGCGCAGATGGGAGGCATTGCTGAACATCCCCTCGTGGGTCACGTCGCGGTCGTTGTTGTATGAACTTTCTATCGAGGCTCTTGTCAGGTCGATTTCCACATAGTTGTCGATGTGCTTGCCCCGGTCGTCTTGGCATGAACTGCGGTTGCAGATGCTGCGGAGCACGTAGGCATCGTCCTTGTTGAGCGCGCCTTCGATGGTGAGCCGCCTCGCCCGTTTCTTCATGTCGGTGGTGATGAGGCTTTTCAGGCCCCCTGGCCGGGGATTTCTCACGGTGAGCATGTCGCCATAGAGGCGGGGTCCTTCGTCACGCATTGTCCTTCGCTGTGCCGATAAAGGTGTGCTCACCAGCCATGCCAGTAAGAGTACGAGTGCCATGTAGAGTTTTCTGTCGGTTTTCATAACATCATGTTGAATAAGTTGGTAATAGAGGCAAAGTTATTTCGTCTCACAGAGGCAAAGTTACGAAAAATCGAGAGCAGAATGAAATAAATTGATTTATTTCTTATGCCTAGATGGAGGAACTTCGCTGATTTATCAGCAAAGTTACGGAATTAGTTTGTAACAAAAAAGCATTTTTCGATGATTCTTTACAAGCAAAGAACACATCTCCTCATGATTAAATAGTAGAGACGTCACATTGGGGCGTCTCTTTAAGTCACATTGGGGCGTCTCTTTAAGTCACATTGGGGCGTCTCTTTAAGTCACATTGGGGCGTCTCTTTAAGTCACATGGGGCGTCTCTTTCTTTTGCTCTTATTGGTGGGGGTGTGGTCGGGAGACGCCCCAATGTGACGTCTCTACATTTTATTACATGATCCCCGGGCAAAAAACTGCGGATTCTTTTTGCGTTGCGCCCGATTTATGATAACTTTGCATGGGCGAAGCCCAGCTTTTTCATTTACGACGATCATCATGGCATTGAAAACGGACACGACAAAGACCAAGAAAATCTATTTCACCATCAAGGAGGTGGCGGCGAAGTTCGGCGTCAACGAGAGCCTGCTGCGCTACTGGGAGACGGAGTTCCCGCATCTCAAGCCGCAGACCACTGGCAACAAGGTGAGGCAATATACCCAGAAAGACATCGACCAGATCGCCGTCATCTACAACCTGGTGAAGGTGCGTGGCTTCAAGTTGTCCGCAGCCCGCAAGATGCTCAACGAGAACCGCGACGGCACCGACAAGACGGCTAAGATGCTTGAGAATCTCATCATGGTCAGGGATGAGCTGATGGCGCTCAAGAAACAACTTGACAGTCTGACCTGACCAATCTCCACCCGAATAACGGAACAGGATCATTAAGCCCAGCCGTTCGGGCGGGATTTGTCATTGTTGTTCTGTTGTTCGGGCGGATTTGCAATCCGCCCGCATGGAGTTAGCACATTTGCAATGCGCTTATCGGATTACAAATCCGATACTCATTGCAGCGGGATTACAAATCCCGCTGAACAAAGGATTTGTGTTGTTCGGGCAGATTTTGTCATTGTTGTTCGGGTCGGATATGTGTTGTTCGGGCGGATTTGCAATCCGCCCGCATGGAGTTAGCGCATTTGCAATGCGCTTATCGGATTGCAAATCCGATACTCATTGCAGCGGGATTCTTGGACAAGCCAAGCGTCACCCTGCGGGTGCCGAGCGACAAATCCCGCTGAACAAAGCCAAGCGTCACCCTGCAGGTGCCGAACGGCAAATTCCGATGCATTCCGATTCATTCCGATCTATTCCGATCCACTCCGATCTATTCCGCTCCACTCCGATGAGCGAGCGACATCAATAAAAAATCCGGAGCCTTTCAGCCCCGGATTTTTTATTGGGTGAGCAGGAGTTTATTCCTGTGAGAAACCATAGCCGTTGGTGAAGCCACCGGTCACCATGACATTGGGAGTGAACGGCCAGAAATAGATCGGGGCGGACACGTAGTCATAGTCGAGGAACAGGTATTTGTAGTACTCGTCGTCGTTGCTTACGAGGTCTACACCCCAGTTCTCTTTCTTGTAACCGTCAGCCTCCAGAGCGGCAGCCTCCTCAACGCTGATGCGGCTGAACAGACCCTTGATGGCCAGGTTGGTGGCGGGGGTCGATGAGCCGTAGCTCAGACCATAAGCCTCCCAGTCGTCGTTCTGTCCGCGCCATCCGGGATAGAGCACGGGGTCATCTTCCTTGCCGGCGGGTGTCACACCCGTGAGGCGGTAGCCGTAGATGCTCTTGGCGTCGACGAGTTTGGTCCACACATAGTCGGAGATGACGTTGCCGTTCTCAAACTCATAATAGCCATTGGCCTTCAGGCCATCGATCATCTTGCGGGTCAGTTCCTTCACGGCCTTGATCTTCTCGCCGATCAGTCCGGTGCGGATCAGGGTGAAGCGACGGTCGCCCTCGCCGGCGAACTCAAAGCCACGCTCGTCGATGATGGCATTGTAGAGAGAGCCCGACTTGGCGATGAAAGCGTCGGTATTGGCACCGCCATTGGGGAATGCGCGGTTGCGGATGATGTCGAGGTAAGCACGTGCGTTGGTGTTGTCTCCAGTAGCGGCACAGGCCTCGGCGTATCCGAGGTAGATCTCAGAGAGGCGCATGTAGGGCTGGTTGATACCGGCCTTGCGCTGGTTGGCTGTCCACACGTTTGACTGGCGGTTCTCATCCCACTTGTTGCAGGAGATGCCGCCACCGCTGGCCTTGGAGTTGGGCTTGAAGGGGATCAGGCGCTCCGTACCCTTGCCGGTGCTGCCCGTGACGGTGCAGGCCACGTCGCGGCGGATGTCTTTCGGATCGAACATGCCATAGTAGAAGGCGGGGTTGATACGGCCCTGGCCGTAAGCCTTGCAAGGATAAGCGTTCTTGGAGCCACCGTCTGACGGACGGCCGAGAGAATAGCTGCGGGCGTCGTTGCCGCCACCTTGCTGCATTGGTGCCTCGTAGATCGACTCATCGGCATAAGCGGCGTCGGCACCATGCATCTGGTTGAAGAAAGTCTCGTAGTTGCTGCTGAAAGTAGCGGTGCTGGGGGTGTCGATGGCTTTCTTGAAGTAGGTCTTGGCTGTTGCCATGAACGTCTGCCAGTCGGCGCGGCGGCCATAGCTGGCACCGTTGTTGTCGTTGCCTTTCTTCTCGATGGTGAGGGCATTGCCCTTGCCGTCGACAGCGGGGATGTCGCCGCGGCGGGTCTGGTAGCCACCTGCCTCCAGGGCGATGCGGCCGATCAGACCGTCGACATAGGTCTGCGAGAAGTAGTTCTTCACACCCGACTCATACTCGGGGCATTTGCCGAGCGGGTACATCAGCGGTTCCACGGCGATCAGGTCGGCCAGGATGACATCGTAGATGGAGTCGCGGGGTGAGAGACCACCGGCGGCCTCGCCCAGGCGGGCCTGGTAGGGCACGTCGCCCCAGTTCTTGATCAGCTCCCGGTAGGCGGATGCCTTCAGGGCCACTGCCTCGCCGTAGAGTTGGCTGAGTCCGCTGGGTGCGGTGGCGTTGCCGATCTTCTCGTCGAAGTCGCTCATGTCCTTCACGGCGGTGATGATGGCGTTGGCCTTGCTGATCACGTTGAACAGCTTGGCGTAGATGTCATCTTCCTTCAGGTAGGAGAGCAGACCATAAGAACCGGCATACTTGCCGTTCTGGTAGAATGACTCGGGATAGTGACGGCCCGGCTGGTTGCTGAAGGCCTCGGGGTGGCGCATGATGTCGGATCCTGCCACATCGGCGGCATACCACAGACCATCACCGAACACACCGTTCTGCAACACGTCGCGCCATGCCTCGTAAGCACCGTCCATGGCTGCATGGGAAGTCACCATGTTGGAGAAAACGAAATTGGCATCCACTGTCGATGGCGACTCGGTCTCAAGATAGTCGTCGCATGAAGCCATGGACAACACGCCAGCCGCACATAATGTGATATATAGTATTTTTTTCATGTTGATTCTCCTTGATTGATTAGAAAGTTACGTTGATTCCAAAGGTGTAGGAACGGGTCTTGGGATAAGCCTGATAGTCGTAGTAGGGAGTCGGGAAACCGTCGCCACCGGCGGTGGGGTTGGTGTTCACGTCAGGATCAAGACCGCTGTAGCCTGTGATGCAGAAGAGGTTGGCTCCGGTGAAGTAGACGCGCACGTTGTTGATGCCCACGGGAGCGAGCCAGGTCTTGGGGAAGGTGTAGCCGATGGTCAGGGTGTTCAGGCGCAGGTAGGAGGCGTCCTCGATGAACTCTGAGGAGGCAAGACCATACTCAGAATAGGGAAGGGCGTACTTGGCACCGGCGTTGAGCGCTGCCAGGGCTGCGGGCTCTGTCACAGCGAAGATGTTGCCGCTGGCGTCGATGTCGTAGATGCGGTAGCAGTCCTTCACGATGTCGAGACGGTTGGCACCCAGACTGTTGTCCTTGTCACCCATCATGTCGTGCATGGCATTGGCATTGTACACCTTGCCGCCGAGCTGGTAAGTGAAGCCCAGCGAGAAGTCGAGGTTCTTGTAGTTGCCGTTGATGTTGAAACCTCCGGTGTGGTGGGGCTGTGTCTTGCCGATGACGGTGGCATCGCTGTCGTCGACGACTCCATTGCCGTCCACATCCTCGAATTTCACCATGCCGGGGAATGCTGTCTGGCCATCAGCCTTGTGGCCCTTGAAGGCGTCGGCAGGATAGTTGACTATGCTCTTGATGTCGGGCACACCCTTTTTCAGGGTATAGACACCGTCGCTGTAGTCGAAGTCGTCGAGGGTGTAGTATCCGGCGCTCTTGAAGCCCTGGATGGTACCTACAGGATAGCCCGGACGGATGATGTAGTCGTAGAAAGGCTTGCGCATGGAGGAGCCCCAGCCGGTGTGTGTGTCGGGGTTGAGGTCGAGGTCGGGATTGATCTTGTCCACCATGTTGTTGTTGTAGTTGTAGGTGAGGTTGAAGCTCAGTCCGAAGTCCTTGGTGCGCACGGCCTCGTAGAAGAGGGAGAACTCGATACCTCTGTTGGAGGTCTGGCCTACGTTCTGGTACTGGTAGCTGTAGCCCGTGGAGGGGTCGATAGGCACTTTCATGAGAATGTCCTTCGTGGTGTTCCAGTAGAAGTCGAGACTGCCGCGGAACTTGCCTCTGAGGAATCCGAAGTCGAGACCGAGGTTGCGTGAGGTGGTGGTCTCCCAGTTCAGGTCGGGGTTCTTCATCATCTCTCCCGGTTCGAAGACGACCTTGTTGACACCGTCGACACTGATGGTCTTCGATACCCAGGTCTCACGCCAGAGGGCGGCGTTGATGTTGTCGTTGCCGGAAGTACCATACGAGAGACGCAGCTTCAGGTTGTCGAGCCAGTCGCGTGTGCCCTCCATGAATGCCTCGTCGGAGATACGCCATGCAGCGGCTGCGGCGGGGAAGTAACCCCAGTGCTTGTTGGGCGCGAAGCGTGAAGAACCGTCGGCGCGGAATGTGGCGGTGAGCAGATAGCGGCCTAAGTAGGAGTAGTTGATACGGCCGAAGTAGGACATCACGTGCTTGGGCTCGCCGATGACGTTCTCGAATTTGTCGAGTCCCTCGCTGCCCTTGGTCTTGCCGGTGAAGTTGATCATACCGAATGCCTGGTCCATGGTGAACTCAGCGGGATAGCCGTAGCCGTAGATGGTGTTGTAGTTGGACTTGTCGGCCAGCATCTCGTAACCCACGAGGAAACCGAGGCTATGGTCTTCGCCGAGTCCCTGTACGTTGTAGTTCAACGTGTTCGACCAGCGGACGCTGTAGCTGTTGTTCTTGTAGAGCTGTGCTGAGCTGTAGCCCTGGTCGCCTTGTCCGCCGTCCCAGGTGCGGCGCTCCTGCCATCCGCGCATGAGCGAGATCTCGGATTTGGCGATAAGGCCCTTGATGATGTTCCAGGTCAGTCCGGTGTTCACTCTCAGACGGTTGATGTCGGTATACTGGTCGTAGTTCTTGGTGTAGTCGAGCGGGTTGCGTGAGTACTCCACGAATGTGGAGCCCTGTCCCATCTGCGAGGGGTCGGCGTCAGCACCCAGGGGGTTGTCGACAGGGCGGAACTGGTAGGCCGAGGTGGCGGTGTTGAAACGGGTTCCGCGGAAGCGCATCTCGCTGTAGCGCACGTCGGCGTCCCACTTCAGGTTCTTGGTGATGTCCTGCGAGAACTTGAAGCTGGCGTTCCAGCGACGGAAACCGGTGTTGATACGGGTGCCGTTGTCGTTCATGTAGTTGACGGAAGCACGGTATTTGGTGCGCTCGGTACCTCCACTCAGTGAGAGGTCGTGGTTCCAAGTATTTGAGCTGTCCATCAGGTCATCCACCCAGTTGTGGGTCTTCATGCTCTTGTACTCGTTGAGGTGGTTGCCGTATTTGGAGCCCAGTCCGAAGTATTTGGCCACGTTGTCGCCATACGACTCACCGTAAGCGGTGGCGTAGCTCCAGGTGTGCAGCACGTAGTCGTAGGGGTCGAGCACGTCGAGCTGGTCGGGCTTCTCCTTGAGCTGGTAGTACATGTTGTACTTCACCTGGGTCTTGCCTTCCTTCGCACTCTTGGTCGTGATGAGGATTACACCGTTGGCACCACTGGCACCGTAGATGGCGGTGGAAGCGGCGTCTTTCAGCACGTCGATGGTCTCGATGTCGTCGGCGGGGATGTCGTCGATACGTCCGGTGATGACACCGTCGACCACGTAGAGCGGCTCATTCGACTGGGTGATGGACCCACCGCCACGCACCCTGATCGACATGGTGGCTCCTGGACGACCATCCTGTGAGATGACCGACACACCAGGAAGCTGGCCCTGAAGGGCTTGGGCTACGTTAGATACCGGGTTCTTGGCGAGTGTCTCACCTGTCACGGAGGCGACGGCTCCGGTCAGGTCGCGGCGTTTCACGGTGCCGTAACCGATCACCACCACTTCGTCGAGTGACTTGTCGTTTGCCTCGAGGGTGATGGCATAGTTGTTCTGGTTGCCTACCTTCACGGTCTTGGTCTGATAACCGATGTAGCTGACCGTGAGGGTCGCTCCGGTGCTGACATCCTGCAACGTGAAGTTGCCGTCGATGTCGGTGATCACACCGTTTGATCCTCCCAGAGAGACGGTGGCACCGATGAGCGGGTCGCCTGTCGCGTCTGTAACAGTACCCGTGATGGTCTTCTGGGCGAATGCCCAAAAGCAGCACAGGCTCAAGCATAAAGCCATAGTGGCTCTTTTGATGGATTGATACATAAACGTTTGTTTTAGTTATACTTAAATGTTGTTAGGTAATATCCGTTTCTTAGGTACGTAGTTTGTTGGGGTGATGCGCGCCTGTTTCGCAAAAAAAAGTGCTATGGACTTCACAGTTGATAGCACTCATAACATAAAAAAAGTATTTACTTGTATTCTTATTGTTCAAAATTACGAACAATTCTTTTGTCCGCATGAATTTTTTATTGAATTTTCTAAAAAATTAAAGAAAATTAAAAGGCGTTAACAGTCCGCTCCGTTGTTGTAGAGACGTCACATTGGGGCGTCTCTTTTTCTTGTTGCCGGGGATGTGGATGGGAGACGCCCCAATGTGACGTCTCTACATTTTAACACATTGGGGCGTCTCAACGCATACAGCTTATGACTGCTTCGCAAAGAACTTTTACAGGACAGGCATCCAGTCGCTTTTCTGAGAAAAAACGCGCTCCTTGGTGATGGCGGCCGCCTCTTTCTTGGTGAGCTGTCGGCTCCAACTGGCTCTGCCGTCTTTCAGGGCACCTTCTCCGGTGTTGTTGTATTCCAGATAGCGGGCGGTCTTCTCATTGTCGGTATTGCCCCAGTTGTGCCAACCGGCGGGCACGATGTGCTTGCCGAGCTCGCAATTCATAAATAAGGTATACGCGTAAGGCCTCCAAGGGCGGCCCAGATACACCTTTTGGGCGTTCTCGTCGGCGACGAGGCGGCAGCGGTTGAAGATATAGCCGTATTCCACGTCCTTGGGTGTGGAGGCGGCTGTCACATACGAGTCGGCTTTGCTCTTGATGGTGCAGTCCTCAAACCATGCTGTCGACGGGCCGAAGATGAAGTCGGTGGTTCCCTCGATGTAGCAGTGGGTGAAGTAGAGGCGTGTGCCGGCCTTACCCGTATAGACCGTGTCTTGGTGCCCCAGCAGGCGGCAGTTGATGAAGCAGAGCCGGTCGCCCTCGGTATGCAGGGCCACGGCCTGTCCCAGGCGGGCGGAGTTGTTCTCGATGGTGATGTTTTTCAGCGTGATGCCATTGCCTTCGATTTTCATGGTGTAGGTGCGGAAGGTGCCCATGCCCTTCTCCGTCCCTTCCATGCGGATATTGGCATGGTCGTCGTAGGTGATGATGGTGCTCTCGGCATCCTCGCCGAGGATCTCGATGTTGTCGAGCCACGAGGGGATGATCACTTTCTCTTTGTAGGTGCCTTTCTTGACGAAGATCACTTTGTGGTATTCCATGAAGGCGCGGCATACTTCCACGGCTTCACCGACGGTGCGGAATTCCCCTGTCCCGTCGCGTGCCACGACGATGGTGTCGGGATTGTCGTAGCTTTTGGCATTCATTGCGGTGCATGAGCAGAGCAGTGCCAGGATCAGCATCATTTGTTTCATAGTTTTTCACGTTTTATAAGTAGATTGTGTTACGATTTCTGGATTGTGATACGATTTGCTGGATTTTACACGATTTCTGGATTTTATACGATTTGCTGGATTTCCTTGAGGTCGCTGATATCCTTGAGGGCATCGATGATGACCTGCACTTCGTGGCGGTCGTACACTTTGAGTTCGATGGTGCCGTCGAAGATGCCGTCGTTGCAGGTGACGATGAGTTTCTGCATGTTGACGTTCAGCTGACTGGAGATGACACCTGTCACCTCGTTGAGCAGACCGATGCGGTCGATGCCGGTCATGTGTATGGTTGCGTCAAAGAAGGTCTGCCGGTGCATGTCCCATTTGGCATCGATGATGCGGTTGCCGAAACTGGATTTCAGTTTGGCAGCCACGTCGCAGTCGCGCCGGTGGATCTCCAGGTGGTTTTTGTTGTCGATGAACCCGAGGATGTCGTCGCCTGGGATGGGCCGGCAACATTTGGGGAAGAAAAGTCGTCCGATATTGCCGTCGTTGATGAAGAAAGGCTTCTTGCGGTTGAAGTCCTTGGGCACGACGAAGGGTTCGCTGGCCTCTTCAGCCTTGTTGGTATCTTTCTCCTTTTTCTTCTCGGAGTTGAGGAAGGGTACGAGTCTGCGCCATCCTGTCTTCTGCGATCCTTTCTGCTTGCGCTCGAGGAGTTCGTCGATGTCTTTGTCGCCGAGGATGATGTTCTTGTTGCCCAGTGCCTGGAAGAATTTCTCAGGCTTTTGGATGTCGTGGAACTCACACAGGCGGTCGATGGCAGAAGTGGTGAGTTCCAGGCCATGATTCTCCAGGAACTCGCGGAGCGTGTTCTCTCCGGCTTTCTGGATCTCGCGGTCGTTGCGCCGCAGGATGGCCTGGATCTTTCCTTTGGCCTTGGCTGTGGTGGCGAAATTGATCCAGGAGGGGTCCACGTGCTGCGACTTTGAGGTCAGGATCTCCACTTGGTCGCCGCTTTGCAGGCGGTGGCTCAGGGGCACGAGTTTGTGGTTCACCTTGGCTCCGATGCAATGGCTGCCGAGGAATGTGTGGATCTGGAAGGCGAAGTCGAGTGCTGTGCATCCCGAAGGCATCGTGCGGATTTCTCCTTTCGGTGTGAAGACGAAGATCTCCGAGGCGAAGAGGTTGAGCTTGATGGTGTCAAGGAAGTCCATGGCGTCGGGCTGCGGGTCGTCGAGGATCTCCTTGATGGTATGGAGCCAGTTGCTCAGTTCGCTGTCCTCAGCCACTTCTCCGGCCTTGTATTTCCAGTGTGCGGCGAAGCCCTGCTCGGCGATCTCGTTCATCCGCTGCGAGCGGATCTGCACCTCCACCCACTGTCCTTGTTTCGACATCAGAGTGACGTGGAGCGCCTGGTATCCGTTGGCTTTCGGATGGTTGAGCCAGTCGCGCATGCGGTCGGGGTGTGATACGTAGATTTTGGTCAGGGCCACGTAGATCTTGAAGCACTCGTCGATCTCGGTCTCCAGGCTTTTGGGCGTGAAGATGATTCTCACGGCGAGGATGTCGTAGATCTCCTTGAACGTGACGTTCTTGTTCTGCATCTTCATCCAGATGGAGTAGGGGGCTTTGATGCGTGCCCTGAGCTCGTATTGCATGCCCATCTTGTCGAGGGCCTCCCGGATGGGAGCGGTGAACTCCTCAAACAGGATGTTGCGCGTCTGCTCGGTGGTGGCGAGCCTGTTTTTGATGTTCTCATACTCCGTGGGGTGCTCGTATTTGAAGCTGAGGTCCTCGAGTTCGTTCTTGATCTTGTTGAGTCCCAGTCGGTTGGCCAGGGGTGCGTAGATGTACAGGGTCTCGCCGGCAATCTTGTATTGCTTGTTAGCGGGCTGGCTGCTCAGTGTGCGCATGTTGTGCAGGCGGTCGCAGATCTTGATGAGGATCACACGGATGTCGTCGCTCATGGTGAGCAGGAGTTTCTTGAAGTTGGCGGCTTGCGCGGAGGCTTTGTCGCCGAAGATGCCGCCCGAGATCTTGGTCAGTCCGTCGACGATTTGTGCGATTTTCTGTCCGAAGATGGTCTCGATATCCTCCACGGTGTAGTCGGTGTCCTCCACCACGTCGTGGAGCAAGGCTGAGCAGATGCTCGTGGAGCCGAGTCCCATTTCCTCGGAGGCGATGAGCGCCACGGAGATGGGGTGCATGATATAGGGTTCGCCAGAAAGACGTCTCACGCCTTTGTGTGCTTGGCGTGCGAAGTGGAAAGCCTTGTTGATGATGTCTACCTTCTTGCGGTGGGGTGAGGAGAGGTAGCTGTTGAGCAGTCTTTGGTAGGCCTCGTCGACCATTCTGTCGTCATCGGTTTCATGCTCGGCTTCTTTGGCTTTTTGATTGATCTCGTCCATAGATACGTGGTTTTTGTGTGTTGTCAGCCTCTTCGGCCTCTTTTCCTCTTGCTGGTAGAGGTGGCGGCGGCGCTGCTGCTTTTGCTGCTCCTGCCGTATCGGGAAGATTGGCTGCCGTTGCGCCCCGACCTGCTGGTGTAGGACCGTTGCGAACTGCTTGAGGATCGGTGTGAGGTGGCTTTCGGCTTGCTCTCGTCGACGGCCACATAGGTGCGGTGCTCGCCGGTGTGCATGGCGTCATAGCTGAGGATGCTGTCTTGCTGCTCGAGGAATTTGTTGATAGAGGCGAGCGGCATGCGGATGGTCGAGGGCTCGGTGAGTCCGTTGACCAGGTCGCGCCGGTATTGCGGGTTGAGGTCGCGCAGCATGCTGACTTCGATGTCGCAGAACTTGGAGATGGAGGCGAACGAGACGTTTTTGTCGACCACCACGGTGTCGGTGTGCTCAGGCAGGTTGGTGAGCATCGGGCAGATGTTGTGCTCGCAGTAGTAGTTCATCACGTAGTTGGCGGCGATGAAGGCGGGCACGTAGCCACGGGTCTCGGAGGGCAGGTAGGGATAGATTTTCCAGTAGTCCATGCTGCCTCCGCTCCGCCGGATGGCTTTGTTGACGTTTTCGGGACCGCAGTTATAGGCGGCGATGGCCAGTGTCCAGTCGCCGAAGATGCGGTAGAGGTCGCGCAGGTAGCGTGCGGCGGCATACGACGCCCGTATCGGGTCGCGCCGGTCGTCGACGAGGGAGTTGACGCGCAGTCCGTATTGCTTGCCGGTGGCGAGCATGAATTGCCAGAGTCCGGTGGCGCCCACCCTTGACACGGCTTTGGGGTTGAGGGCCGACTCGATCACAGGCAGGTATTTCAGTTCGAGGGGCACGTTATACGACTCCAGGGCTTGCTCGAAGATGGGCATGTAGAAGTTGGATGTGCCGAGCATGACGCTCACCGAGCGGCGCATGCGGTTGGTGTAGCGGTCGATGAACGATCTGACCACGGAGTTGAAAGGCATCTCGATGCTGTTGGGCATGCGGCGGAGGCGCTCGGCGATCACCTCGTCGCTGTAGTAGGGATTCTCGTCGCTCGACTCGCAGGCGTCATCGATGGTGAGCGCGCTGTCGTGGAAGAGCATCAGCAGGCTGTCGACGGCGGAAACGTAGTCGGTCATGCCCTCAGGCACTTCGATGATTTCTTGCTTCCCCTCATCGTCGGTGAACAGGATCTCGTAGTCTTCATGGATCTGGGCCGACACTTGGCCGAGGCCACAGGTCAGCAGGATGGCGATAAGGGTCAGTTGGGTTTTCTTCATTGGGTTGTCTTTTCTTTTTTGAGGTTTGGGGTAGTAGGGGGCGCACCTCTTCAGAAGGTGAGGCTGCATTGCAGTCCGAGGGCGCTTGATTTCAGAGGGTTGCGGCTGCTGTTGCTGTTGATGACAGCCGGCGAGACCCTCATGGTGAGGTCTTTGCTGATGTCGAAATCAGAAAGAGAGGCATCGATATAGGCGTCGATGACGGAGAGGGCATAGACCCCCACCAGGATGAAGAAGCTCAGGTCGCGGTAGCGGCGGTAGTAGTCTTTGCGCTTCTTGAAGAGCTCCGAGTAGCGTTTGATGTCATTGGCGGTCTCGATGCGTCTGCCCAGGTGCATGAATTGGTTGTAGCTCTGTGTCGTGGGGTCATCGTCCACGATGTCGAGGTAGGCCTGCGAGTAGTCGCGGTACATCTGGTTGTTCCACTGCAGGGCATAGATGCATCCGACGAATCCTCCGTAGACGATGGGCAGTTTCCAGTATTTCCGGTTGTAGATCTGTCCGGCTCCAGGCAGTACGACGGCGAGCCACAGGGCGCGCTGGGGATTGGGACGCCAAGTGCTCCAGTCGCGTTTCTGACGTTTGCCGGGCAGGGAGTCGGCTGACAGCAGGGAGGCTGCCTTCAACTCAGCCGAGTCGGTCGCTATCACCATGTCGTCGAGCATAGGGGTCAGCAGCGTGTCCGTTTCCGCCCCTTCCGGGGGAAGGGTCACCCGGGTACTGTCCACCTGTGCGCTGCCCTGGATGGCAGTGGTCGCCAGCATCACGGCGAGGAGAATGCTTCTGAGGAGTCTTTTGCGGATATTCACTGCCACGTCAGTTTTTCTTCAGGTTGTCGAGCAGGCTCATGATGCGCTCCAGTTCCTCTTCGTTGGAGAAAGGTATGCTGATCTTTCCTTTGCCCGATGGAGCGATGTTAAGTGTGATCTTGGTGTGGAAGAAACTGGCCAGTTGCTGGCGCAGGATGTCGAACTCCTCGGGCAGCCGGTTGGAGGCACCTGTTTTCTTGCCGTTGAGGTCTACGGTCTCCCCGTTCTTGATTTTCTTCACCATGTCCTCCACTTGGCGCACGGAGGAGCCGTTGCGCTGGATGGCCTCGAAGAGTTGCAGCTGTTGTGTCGGACTGTCGAGGGAGAGCAGGGCGCGGGCGTGCCCCATGTCGATGGTCCGCTTCTGCAGGGCCATTTGCACTTGTGCGGGGAGCTTGAGCAGCCTCAGGTAGTTGGCCACGGCCACACGACTCTTGCCGACCCTTTCGGCCACCTTCTCCTGGGTCATACCCTCTTGTTCCAGCAGGTGGGCATAGGCGAGGGCGATCTCGATGGCATTGAGGTCCTCGCGCTGGATGTTCTCCACCAGGGCCATCTCCATCACGCTCTCGTCGTCGATGGTGCGGATGTAGGCGGGGATGGTGCTGAGCCCGGCCAGTTGCGAGGCGCGCCAGCGGCGTTCGCCGGCTACGATCTGGAAGCGCTCGCTACCGGTCTGCCTGAGCGTGATCGGCTGCACGATGCCCAGTTCGCGGATGCTGTTGGCCAGTTCGCGGAGCGTCTCTTCGTCAAATTCCCTGCGGGGTTGGTTGGGGTTGGCCTCGATCTGGTCGAGGGGTATCTCGTTGATGGTGCTGCTGCCCTGCGGCTTTACCTCATCGGTGGAGATCAGGGCGTCGAGTCCCCTGCCCAGGGCGTTGAATTTCTTTTTTACTGCCATTGTCGTGTGTTCGCTTTTCGTTAGCGGGTACTGCTGCCCGCGCTTTTTCCATTGCTGTCTTTTTCTCGTGTGGGAGCGGTTCAGCTGTTCTTGCTGATGATTTCCTTGGCCAGGGCCAGGTGGTTTTTGCTGCCGGTGCTCTCAGCGTCGTAGAGGATCACGGGCAGGCCGTGACTCGGACTCTCGCTGAGTTTCACGTTGCGCTGGATGACGGTCTTGAACACCAGTTCCTGGAAGTGGCGTTTCACCTCGTCGTAAATCTGGTTGGCCAGGCGCAGGCGGCTGTCGTACATCGTCAGCAGGAAGCCCTCGATCTCCAGCCGCGGGTTGAGCTTGCTCTTGATGATCTTGATGGTGTTGAGCAGTTTGCCGATGCCCTCAAGGGCGAAATACTCGCACTGCACGGGGATGATGACCGAGTCGGCGGCGGTGAGTGCATTGACGGTGATCAGTCCCAGTGAGGGAGAGCAGTCGATGAGGATGTAGTCGTATTCGTCGCGTATGGGAGCGAGCAGTTTGGTGATGACTTTCTCGCGGTTGTCGATATTGAGCATCTCTATCTCGGCACCCACAAGGTCGATGTGGCTGGGGATGATGTCCAGTCCCTCGATGTCGGTGGTATAGATGGCATCTTTCACGCCGCACTCGCCGATCAGACACTCATAAAGAGAGGTCTCCAGGGTGTTCACATCCACGCCCAGTCCGCTCGATGCGTTGGCCTGTGGGTCGGCGTCGATGACGAGCACGGTCTTCTCCAACGTCGCCAGCGAGGCGGCGAGGTTGATCGAGGTGGTGGTCTTGCCTACACCGCCTTTCTGGTTGGCTAATGCTATGATTTTTCCCATTTGCTACTTTCTAAAATCGTAAATTGACTGCAAAGTTACATATTTTATGCGAGAATCATGTATTTTAAACCTTTTTTCGTACTTTTGCAGCCAAAACTAAAGGTTATTTATGAATTTTAAGAGACCGTTAATACTTATTTCCAACGATGACGGCTATATGGCCAAAGGCATCAACTGCCTCGTCGACATGATCCGCGACATGGCCGACATCTTCGTGTGCGCTCCCGAATCGGCGAGGTCGGGATTCTCGTGCGCCTTCTCGGCCACGGAACCTTTGCGCCTGCAGCAGCGAAGAAAGGAGGAGGGACTGGAGGTATGGTCGTCAAACGGTACTCCTGTCGACTGCGTGAAACTGGCCCTCAACCAGTTTTTCACCGACAGGTTGCCGGATATGGTCATCGGGGGTATCAACCATGGCGACAATGCTTCTGTCAACACCCACTATTCCGGGACGATGGGGGTGACCTTGGAGGGATGCATGAAATACATTCCCTCTGTGGCTTTCTCCCTCTGCGACCATCGGGATGACGCTGATTTCGAACCCCTCCGGCCTTATGTGCGGATGATCACTGCCAAGGTGCTGGCCGAGGGCCTCCCTAAGGGCGTCTGCCTGAACGTGAACTTCCCGTTGGCTGCATTTCAGGGGGTACGGGTCTGCCGCATGGCACACGGCACCTGGTATGACGAGTGCGTCAAGGAGCGTCATCCCAGGGGGTATGACTATTACTGGATGGTGGGCAGTTACCGGAATGACGAGCCGGAGGCTGAGGACACCGACAACTGGGCGCTCACACATGGCTATGTGGCCATCACCCCCACGCAATACGACGTGACCAACTACCCCATGTTGGAGCAGATGAAATCGTGGGATTTCGACGCCATCACTCCTTCTTCCAAGTAGACTATGAGATATTATCTGATCGTGGGTGAGGCCAGTGGCGACCTGCATGCCTCACACTTGATGAAAGCGCTGAAAAAAGCTGACAAAAGTGCCGCATTCCGCTACTTCGGCGGCGACCTGATGGCCGCCGAGGGAGGTACGCTTGTGAGGCATTACAAGGATACGGCTTACATGGGGTTCGTCACCGTGCTGACCCATTTGCCTGCCATCTTCAAGAACATGGCTCTGTGTAAATCTGATATTCAGCAGTGGCACCCTGATGTCGTCATCCTGGTCGACTACCCGGGCTTTAATCTCAGTATCGCAAAGTTTGTGCACCAGCAGCGTCTGGCCAAGGTGTTCTATTATATCTCGCCCAAGATATGGGCGTGGAAGGAGCATCGTATCAAGAACATCAAGCGCGATGTCGATGAACTCTTCTCCATCTTGCCTTTCGAGGTGCCTTTCTATGAGCAGAAGCATGGATACCCCATCCATTATGTGGGCAATCCCACGGCAGATGAGGTGGCGGAATTTCAAAAAGATTATAATGAAACATTCTTACAGTTCTGCCAGCGCAACAACCTCTCCGGAAAACCCATCATCGCCCTACTGGCTGGTAGCCGGCAGACGGAGATCAGAGACAATCTCCCGCGGATGATGAAAGCTATCGGGGAATACCCCGATTACCAGTTTGTGCTGGCATGTGCCCCCTCCGTCGACGATGCTTTTTATCAGACTTTGGTGGCGGGGAGCGAACTGCGCATGGTGCATGGCGACACCTACGCACTCCTCTCGCATGCCACCGCCGCCCTCGTGACGAGTGGGACGGCGACACTGGAGACTGCCCTTTTCGGGGTGCCGCAGGTGGTGTGCTACGCTCTGCGCATGGGGCGTCTTTATGGTTTCCTCCGCCGTTTCTTGCTCAAGGTGAAATATGTCTCGCTGGTCAATCTCATCGCCGACAAGGAAGTGGTGCCCGAACTGGTGCTCGAGACTTTCACCATCGAGCGGATGCTCCGTGAACTCCGTCAGATCCTCCCGGGCAACAAGGGCCGGGAGGTGATGCTCGACGGCTATGCCGCGATGCGCCGGAAAATCGGTGAGACAGGCGCTCCCGACCAGGCCGCCCGACAGATGGTGGAATGTATGGAAAAATACAAATTAGGCGAATAAATTTGGCGTTTCGCCGGCTTATTCGTAATTTTGTGCCCCGATACAAGATAATCCAAAATTCTAAACAAAATGAGATCAAGAACAGCCGATTGGTTTGAGACCAAGATACGTTATGAGAAGACCATGGAGGACGGACTCCAGAAGAAAGTGACCGAACAATATGTCGTTGATGCCCTGAGCTTTACCGAGGCGGAGTCCTCTATCACCGACGAGATGTCGTCTTATATCAGCGGCGAGTTCGAGGTGTCCGACATCAAGAAAGCCACTTACAAGGAGATCTTCTTCAGTGAGGCCGATGCCGACGACCGGTGGTATAAAGCCAAACTGCAATTCATCACCATCGATGAGAAGACACAGAAGGAAAAGCGCTCCAACGTCTACTACCTCGTGCAGGCTGCTACGCTTCCCGTCGCCGTGAAGCACATCGAGGAGGTGATGGGCACCACGCTCATCGAATACGTCATCGCCAGTCTGGCTGAGACCCAGATCATGGATGTCTTTGAGCATAAGGCACAGGATGCCGTGAAAGAGCCTGCCACAGAAGCGTAAGGATATGGACCAGACAGCCATCCGTCTGCATCAGGTGCTCGACACGCTGCCGAAGGGCGTGCGGCTCGTAGCGGTGAGCAAATATCACCCCGCCGAAAGCATCATGTCTGCTTACCAAGAGGGGCAGCGTATCTTTGGCGAAAGCCATGTGCAGGAACTGCAGGTCAAGCATGCGGCGCTCCCCTCCGACATCCAGTGGCA
This sequence comes from uncultured Prevotellaceae bacterium, assembly GCA_946540735.1. Lineage (GTDB taxonomy): Bacteria > Bacteroidota > Bacteroidia > Bacteroidales > Bacteroidaceae > Prevotella. The sequence continues at coordinate 28,761 of CAMNIN010000010.1, forward strand.
TTTCATCGGTCATCTCCAGACCAACAAGGTGAAATACATCGCTCCTTACATCACCATGATCGAGGCGGTCGACTCCATCCGTCTGCTCCGTGAGATCGACCGGCAGGCCGCAAGATGCGGGAGGGTTATCGACGTGCTCCTTGAACTTCATATCGCAGCCGAGGAGACCAAATACGGGCTTACCCTCGACGACTGCCGCCAACTTCTTGCCGAAGGCGAGTGGCGCACGTTGTCACATGTGCGCATCTGCGGGGTGATGATGATGGCCTCGTTTGTCGACGACGAAGAGCAGATACGCCGTGAGATGACGCTCGCAGCCGATTTCTTCGATGAGGTGAAGGCACAATATTTCGCCGACGCTGCGTATTTCTGCGAGCGCAGCTGGGGTATGAGTCACGACTATCCCATCGCCTGCGAGTGCCGGAGCACGCTGGTGCGTGTCGGTACCACCATCTTCGGCGAGCGGGTCTACTGAATCCACCAGTCAAACGGTGGGTTTCCGATAATTGAGAATTAATGTTTCTTTTAAAAAAAACTGAAAATGAAGAGAATTGTTTTTATGGCCATGATGATGATGGCCGTTCTGGGCGCCAAAGCCCAGTATGATCCCGGAACGTGGTCTATGCAGATCAAGTTTGGGTTTGGTGCCTCGACGATGACGAATATGGAGAGCATCCCCATGAACGAAGGCGTGTCGCTGGATACTCAGTATGCCGGAGCCTCCATGTACGGACTGGATGTGGAATACCAGGCCACAAAATGGCTCGGTGTGTCGCTGGGTGTCAACCGCTCCAACCAAGGAACTGAATGGAAGGATTACACGGACGCTGATAATATCAAATACAGAGATCCGCAGGTGAGTCTGTCGTACCTCAACGTACCCCTCGTGGCCAATTTCTACGTGTTAAAAGGTTTGGCTCTGAAGGCAGGTGTCCAGGCAGGATTCCTGACCAGTGCTGATGTCAGCATGAGAGTCAAGACCGTCCTGGCTGGCCATGATGTGACGACAAAAACCTCTGTGGATGTCGAGGACGACTGCAACAAGGTGGATTTCAGCATTCCTGTCGGCATTTCATACGAGACCAAGAGCCATTTCGTGCTCGGTGCCACCTACAACATCGGAGTGTCCAAGGTCAACAAGAACAAGATCTTCGGTGAGAAGGACAACAAGAACGGCTTGTTCATGCTCAACTTCGGTTGGAAGTTTGATCTGTAAGCCGCGATAGGTCGTTCCGCTCGGCACATCGGAATTTGCCGTTTGGTTCATCGGGATTTGCCGTTTGGTTCATCGGGATTTGTAATCCCGATGCCTTTGTTCTCAAGTTCATCGGGATTTGTAATCCCGATGCTCTGAGTATCAGGATTTGTAATCCGAAAAGCGCATTGCAAATGCCAACATCCGATGCGGCCTGATTCTTGGACAAGTCAAGCGTCACAGTTCATAGGGAAAGCCCCCGACCAAGTGTATGACTGGCCGGGGGCTTTTTGCCTGCATTATCGTGGTTTCCGTCTGCATTATCGTGGTTTTCACATGCATTTGGGGAATTGTTACATTTTTCTCGCAGTTTCATGCAAGGATTGTTGTCTTTTTGTGTTATAATGATGAGTGTTAGCTATAACAATACGTTTTTCATAACATACGCATGATGATCAAAAAGATACTGGTGGCCCTGCTGGGCATGATGGTTCTCGTCGGCTGTAGCAGCGATAACGACCGTGATGTGGTTCATCCATTAAAGATTGTTGGGCATTGGATGGCCAGCCATCATCATCATTCCAGTTTCTGTGATACGACAGATATGTGGGACTTCACCTTCAACGCAGATGGAACAGGCTGTGGTCCTTCTAGTATGAAATCATTCAGGTACACCGTCAATGACAACCGTGTCACCCTGAGTCTCATGAATACAGAAAGCTATTTTGGTCAGACGGTCTATGTGTTTGAGGTGGTGAGCTTTTCGAAAGACAGGATGGAATGGACGGAGATTTCTGACAATCCTCTGATTGACCATAACTTGATCCTGAAATTCTATCGCAAATAAAGGTTTTCGCCCTTTCATAACGCATATTCCTTTGGCATGGCTCCCGGGGCGTTGCCCTGGGTTAGGTGCTTGCTGTCCCGTTGGGGCACTTTGTCTTGGTTTGAACATACCTGTTTTCATTAAAATGACATGCCTATTGAGGTATGATGATCGTATCTTTGTCCTGTCATTTTAAACTATACCGACATGAACGATCAAATTATCTTTTTTCGGGTGGGGAATGTTACGCCCCCAACCGGGAATGTTACGCTCCCAACCGGGAATGTTACGCTCCAGAGCAAGAATGTTACGCTCCAAAGCAAGAATGTCACGCTCCAGGGCTGGAATGTTACGCTCCCAACTGGGAATGTGACGCCTCAAACCGAGAATGTGACGGAAAAATCAGGGAAAAGGGCTTTTTTGACCCTTTTCAGCAGGCTTTTCCTCTGAAAAGCACGTATTCAGGGCGTGAAGAAAGCACAGATGTGACGGATTGTTACGTCGCAGAACAACAAAAGAAAAAGAAAGAAGAAAATCCCCCTGCACCCCCTAAAGAAGAAATAAAAATAAAAAACTCACACAAATACGCGCGCGCGAAGCATGAGACGGAGTTTTCGAATCCTGAGGATGGCGTATCACGTGACGGAGTGAATCATGGGGGGGGGAGTATCACAGGACGGAGTGAATCCTGAGAACGGCGTATCACGTGACGGAGCAAATCATGGGGGAGGATGGAGCGGATCGGAGGGGAGGACGGAGCGGATCGGAGGAGTATTAGATTCGGGGTGTCGAATATCTCGATATCGTCGCACCCCAGGATTTGTCGCTCGTTCATCGGGCTTTGACATTTCGGTTCATCGGGATTTGCCGTTTCGGTTCATCGGGATTTTCTTGGTTCATCGGGATTTGAAATCCCGATGCTCTGAGTATCAGGATTTGTAATCCGAAATCGCATTTCAAATGCTTATACTCGTTGCGGCCGGATTGCAAATCCGTCCGAACAAAGTTCATCGGGCTTTGTCGTTTTGGTTCTTGGTTCATCGGGATTTGAAATCCCGATGCTCTGAGTATCAGGATTTGTAATCCGAAAATCGCATTGCAAATGCTTATACTCGATGCGGCCGGATTGCAAATCCGTCCGAACAAAGTTCATCGGGATTTGCCGCTTCGTTTCATCGGCTTTGACATTTTGGTTCATCGGGATTTGAAATCCCGATGCTCTGAGTATCAGGATTTGTAATCCGAAAATCGCATTTCAAATGCTTATACTCGATGCGGCCGGATTGCAAATCCGCCCGAACAAAGAAAATCGCATTTCAAATGCTTATACTCGTTGCGGCTGGATTGCAAATCCGCCCGAACAAAGAAAATCGCATTTCAAATGCTTACACTCGTTGCGGCCGGATTCTTGGACAAGCCAAGCGTCACCCTATCGGGGTGCCGAGCGACAAATCCGTCCGAACAAAGATTACAAATCCGCCCGAACAAAACTTGCCGCCCGTTACCCTTTCAGGGTACCGAGCGGCAAATCCGTCAGAACAAAATGGGAGTCGATCCCTCCCCCTCACAGCCACAGGGCTTCCATGGATAACTTTGCCCTGACATGGGCTTCGCGAAACCTTTTAGCGGAAAGGTGAGTTGCCGTGGCCTATAGTTTTACCACTTTTTTGCCTTGGCGGATGTAAATGCCTTTGGGCAGCCGGTCCATGGTCTTGCCAACCATACGGCCGTCGATGGTGTAGATGGAGGTGTCGCTATCCTTGGCGGTCAGTTCTGGCGTAGTGATGCCAAGTTCGAAATCATGGATGTAGGAGAGGTTGATCACGTTGCCTTTGCTGTTGTCATCGGGGTCCTCGGTGATGTTGTCGAGGGCTTTGTTGAGTTTCTCGCCAGTATAGACTTGGAAATTGACGATGCCCATCGTGTCGTTGAGGGCGGTGATACCCGCTGTGCCGGGGAAGGGGTCGCCGGCCAGGTTGGCATAGAAGATGGAATTGGTGATCTTCACGCCGTCGATGATCTTGCCCACGTTATAGGCGCAGAAGAGCTTGCCGTCCGCTGGCACGACGGTAAAGCGGGGATGCCCCACATTGTTGTTGACGTCGTTGGACGACAAGGAGAATGCCGTCGGGTCGTATTCGACATGGTAAACGAGCAGGCCGTGTCCTTTCTGACGGTAGTTGTGGCCGATGTTCTGGATGTTTTCTATGATGAAATATTCCCGTCCTTCGGGGTCGTTGTCATTGAGGATGCGGTAGGCCGTACCCCCGTCGTCGAGTGCCTTGATGGACAGGTTGCCACTCTCGTTGAGGGTGGGGATGTCGATCCAGCCGAAGGCTTCGCGCTCCCAGGCTGTGAGGGCACAGGGAGAATAGCTGTTGATCAGGTAACTGCCGGAGTCCATCAGGCTCCAGTATTCCATGGCCTGGTTGTCGCCTTTGGACGACTGCAGGGTGGGGTAGAAGTCGGGCAGGCCGAGGGTGTGGCAGAACTCATGGCACATCACGCCGATGCCGTGGATACGCTTGTAGGGAGCACTGGAGTAGCATCCGGGGAAGCCCACCAGTTCGGCTCCCACAGCATACCGTGAGACGCGTTTGCCGTCGTAGGTGCCGCCAGATGTGGAGCCGGATTTGGGCCAGATACATTCGTGGGAGTTGCCGTTGAACGCCTCGGAATAGCCGGCATAGATGATGATGACGAGGTCGACGTTGCCATCGTTGTCGGCGTCATACTGCGAGAAGTCGAGGCTGTCGTTCATCAGTGCGCAGGCGTCTTGAAAGAGCAGGTCCATGCGCTCGCCCTTGCCGCTGTCCTTGGTGCCGCCGTAGGTCTTGAGGGCACTGGGCAGTGTGACGGGGCCGTAGACGTCGAAGGTCGGGGCGTATTGTCCGAAACTCACGTTCTTGAAATACTGGTGTACGCTCGATGCGTTCTGGTTCTCGCCGAATCCGTGGTCGGGCAGCGGTGTCGTGGCGTTGAAGTATTCGTCGAATGAGCGCTTGGGGTTCTCTATGGTGAAAGTGGTGTCGGAGAACTCGGCGAGGATCACCACGGCCTTGGGGGAGCCCTGATGGGGGAATAGGGTGGTGCCGGTATCGTCGATGGGTTCGCGACGGGCCTTATGGATGGCGGCAGTCTCACGGCCGGCATTCAGGAATGTCTCGCGCTGCTGAGCCTCGGCCAACTGCTTTTCTTGCGGTGTCCGTAGTTCACGGTTGTGAGCCAGTTGTCTGGTGGCGGTGAGTTGTCCCATGTCATCCACCGCGCCGATGTAGTAGGCTCCATCCTGTTGCACCAGGAGCACGCCGTCGGACGTGGTGTAGTAGTGGAAGTCCTCGTCACCATGCAGGAGGATAGTCAGGGTGGTTCCATCGCTCTGCCTCACGTCGACGGGTAAGGGATAGGCTCCCACGCCCCACGTGGTGAGGGTGGTCATGATCCCCAAAATAGCAAAAAGTATTCTTCTCATAATCATGATTTTGTTGTAGCTTGACGATCGTAGTAGTATTGTCCTTTGCCTTTGGTGCGCCAGCCGTAGGCGATGGCATTCTCAGGACAGTGGTGATAGCAGGCGAAGCAGGTGAGGCATCGCCCGTTGTGCTTCCATTCAGGCAGTTGGCGTGGCGCAGCCACGATATTGTCCACCGGACAGGCCTTCGCACACTTCCCGCATCGCAGGCATCGCGCTGGGTCGGCGCGGAAGGGTTTGTCGGTGATCAGCCATCTCACGAAGGCACTTCCCAGGAGGCGGCTGTTGATGCGTGGCCAGCGGCTGAGGTGACGTGGTGTGGCACCCTCGCCGCGTCGCATGATGACTGCGATATGTTGTTGCAGTTCGACGGAGGCCTGTGCTTTCTTGCGCTGCTCGTTTTGTAGAGGATCCACATCCATGAAAGGCAGTCCCACATAGCTCTCGGGCATTTCCAGTGAGAAAGCACTGCTCAGACGCAATCCCGTGTGGGAGAGGTCTTTGCGGAAAATCTCCACCGTTTCCCCGATGTCATCTCCTGCCGTGCAGAGCATCCAGCAATAGTGACTGCCGGGGTGGGGGATGGAAAAACTCCTGACGAAATCCCGCACCAGTTGCGGTGGGCGCCATCCATGCACAGGGAAGCAGAAACCGATCCGCTCGCCCTCCTGGAGCTTGCCGTGCCATTCCTCCGGCTCCGGGCAGGCCATGGAGACCAAGGACTCCCCCGTCGCCTCGCTGATCCTACGGGCAGCCCATAGGGTGTTGCCGGTGCCTGAGAAATAGAATATCATGTTGCAAAAGTAGTACTATTTCCGAAAAAAATCAAAACTTTTCATTCCTTTTATACCGAAATCCATGTTTTTTGGGGCCATTTTATTGCTGGTTTGTTTTTTTTTGCGTAATATTGCATTTCACAAGACAAAGATTGCATTTCGCAAGACAAAGCGTATCAAATGAAACAGATATCTCTCACCCTCATGCTGCTGTTTACAGCTTCGCTGTCGTTTGCGCAGAAGCAGATGAGGGACTACTTGGTGAGTATGCCCGACACGATGGCGCTCTATCTCAACAAGACCAAGCGCACCGAAATGGTCGACTTCTATCAGATGGGAGTCAAGGCCGAGACGTTTAACCTGCTGGAAGGAACGACCACACTCGACTCGCTCAACGCCACTTTCGCCGATGTCAGGCTCAGTGAGAGCAGCCGTATGCAACTCTCGCTGCTTCCGACCATTCAGGGTGACACTCTGATCTGTGTGTCGCGCACCTTTTATGGCGAAGCACCTGAATCCACGATCTCTTTCTATGATAGCCAGTGGCGTCCCGTCGCTTCAGCAGGAAAACTCCCCGACATTTCTTTGGCTGCCATGATGCAGCGACCCGACACCATGTCGGTGGAGCGGTATGATGAACTCCAGCGGTTGGTAGACCCCATGATGCTCTATGCAGAGCTCTCGCCGGAGGGGGATTCGCTTACGTTCCGACTTTCTGCGCCTATGACGACAAAGAAGGAAAAAGAGGCATTAAATGCCATATTTGTGCAAAGAAAAGTGAAATGGGACGGAGAAAAGTTTAATTGATGTTAAAAGACAGGCCTTTTTTGAGGGAAAATTCTTTTTTCCCGGAGAAATGCCTAACTTTGCATCGTGTTTTTCATGGTATTAGATTATTAAGGTTAATAAAGATTGGTTGTCGTGAGACAATCAATTTTTTTTTGTGCCTTTTTGAAGCATCTGATGGCTCGGATTTCGTGGACATCTCTACATTTTTGTCATGGTTTTGTGGGTTTTTGAATCATGTGAAGCCTCGGATTTAGTGGAGTAGAGACGTCACATTGGGGCGTCTCTTTTGATCATGGGGTTTTGTTTGTGGGTGGGTTTTGGAGACGCCCCGGTGTGACGTCTCTACATTTTTTGGCATGGGGTGTTTTGGAGACGCCCCGATGTGACGTCTCTACATTTTGGTCATGGGGTAGTCGGGAGACGCCCCGGTGTGACGTCTCTACATTTTTTGGCATGGGGTGTTTTGGAGACGCCCCGGTGTGACGTCTCTACATTTTTTGGCATGGGGTTGTGGATTTTGTCTTGGGGTGGGGTGTGAATGGCCCTGTTTTTTAGGAATGGAGGAAGGCGCGGATGGCGCTGATTTTCTCTTTCCCTATTTTCCTGCCTTCTTCATAGACGGCCTGCATCTCGTCGGGTTTGTGGGAGATATGTCCGATTCTCAGTGGGGCGGCGGGACGGATGACCAAGGCCGTGCCCTCTTGTTCTCTTTGGCGGACGTAGCGCAGTTGATCGTTATACATCAAGTGTCTTTGGTCGAGTGCTCTGATCATGTTGGGATAGTGTCGCAGGCTCACCCGAAGCAGGGGCATGAGCCTGTTGTGCTCTTTCTGGTAACCCTCGGGTTGGGTGAGCACCACCACGTTGCGCTCGAAGCCCTGCCTTTCGAAATACTTCAAGGGGATGGAGTCAGCAACGCCGCCGTCGAGCAGCCATTTCCCGTCGAGGTGGACAGGTTTCGACACCATGGGCATCGAGGCAGAAGCCCTCACCCAGTCGAAACACTCGTCGCCCCCCTGCGTCAACCGTTTGTAGACCGCCTGTCCTGTCTCCACGTCGGTGCAGACCAGGTGAAACTCCGTGGGGTTGGTCTCGAAAGCCTCGTTGTCGAAAGGGTCGTAGATGTTGGGCACCTGGTGGTAGGCGAAATCCGCTCCGAACAGGTCGCCGGTGGTCAGCCATGAACGCATGCTGCAGTAGCGCCAGTCGCGGGCAAACCGCTTGTTGTAGCGGATGGGGCGCCCATGTTGCCGTGAATTGAAATTGACACCGAAGGCGGCGCCGGCAGATACCCCCACGACGCCGTCGAAATCAATCTTTTCCTCCATCATCACATCCAGTATTCCGGCGGTGAACAGTCCTCTCATGGCACCACCCTCCAGCACAAGTCCGTATTTCATGAATCATGTATGTATTTAGTTCTCCGAAATGCAAAAGTACCATTATTTTTGCTTTTCGCCATTCTTTAACTTAAAATTATATGAAGTTAACGTGGTATTTCTGAATTTATGATAAATGATAAGGAATAAATCGCCGTGTGGTGGATAAAAGCTTAATTTTGCAGAGGTCTTCCGGAAAAGACGGAGGTAAAAATCATAAAGTATGCGGGTCTCTCTTATTCCACATTCTCTACGCACTTGGGTGATGCTGGTGATGGCTACAAACGGAGTTTGTGGCTGGTCACAAGCCAGTTGTGTGATCATCGACAAAGAAACGGGTACGCCCATCCGTGACGTGAAAGTGTATACCGACAAAGGACAGGTAGCCGTCACCGACTATCAGGGACGTGTGCGTATTGACTCAGCGTTCAGCAGTGCTACGATCTCCCATGTGAGTTACCTCACCCGTGTAATTGAGCGGCGCGAATGCCGTGACACCCTGTGGCTGTTGCCCAAGGTGAATCGGCTGGGCGAGGTCGTCGTGTGGGGTAAGGATCGACCGGGTATCGGGATGGTGACAGGACTTGCCACGAGAAACCTTTCGGCTTATGCCCCTCCCAAGTCAGGTGTGTCGTTTGACTTTTTTGAGATGTTCCGCAAGAAGCCGCTCAGCAAGAAAGCCCGGAAGAAGAATCAGGAATTGCTCCGCAACTGGGACAAGGTGTATGTAGAACGTCCGGATAGGAAGCCGCAGACGAAATGAGGCACGTGAAAAACGCTCACGTGCCTCATTTTCATATTTGCTGGGTTCCCATCGGGAAAGACTGCTTCAGCTTATTTCAACTTGAATTTGAATTTCTGTCCCTTGCTGTTGGTGAAGGTGCCGGTATAGTAATCGCCACGGCATTCATACTGTCCGTTGAAAGTGCCGGTATGAGCCCCCTTCGGCGAGTACTCTTTTAATATCAAGTTCATCGAGCCTTTGGTATTGATGGCTTCGTACTTCACCACGATCAGGTCGAATTTCGACTGTGGTCTTTCGTCGTAATAGTAATAGCCGATATAGTCACCCTCGTCGACTTCGGAGAGGTTGTCGATATACATGGTGATGGGATAAGAACCGATAAATCCGCTCATGGGAATCTTGCCAGCGTCCTCATCCTCGTCCACCATCTCTTCCACATCCTCGTCGTCCACCTCTTCAGCCTTTTCGGTGATCTCCTCGGCCTGTTTCGTAACGGATTCGGTTTTCTCTTTCAGCCGCTCCTCCACTTTGGCATTGACCAGAGAGTCGATATTAGGCATCTTTTCCTCTTTGGCCTTGTCGTTGCATCCCGTCAGGAAAGGCAGGCAGAGGCAGGCCATGAGGATGCATGGCAGGGAGTGGGTTTTCAAACGGTTGCTGGCCGGTGATTTCGAGCGGGCGAAAACTGTCAGCAGCACGATGGCCGTGATAGCGGCGATGATCACCAGCATCATCGTCGAGGGATCGCTTCCACCATCCGGGACGCCAGCGGTTGGCAGAACGGAGGCGAGGCTGTCTTTTAGCGTCTCGGCGCTGTCGGCGACGCTGTCGGGCACTATCTGCCGGAGCGTGTCGACACTCACGTCATCGAGATCAAAGTTGCTTCCCGAGCACCGGCTGCATCCGGAAGGCATCGGAGAGGGTAATGGTGCGATATCCAAGAGATGTGACATGGCTAATGTAGATTGATGGTTTTGGAAAAATGTCTTATTCGGTCACTTGGCGCTTGACGATGCGTTTCACCTTTTTCATCACCTGCTTCTGCACGTCCACTTCCTCATAATCGGTGTAGGTGCGTGTGCCCTCTGCGTCGATGATTACGCAGCGGTTCTTGTCGTTCTCGGCGAAAGGCTGCACGGTGTCGCCTTTCGAGTCGGTGACGATGCGGTCGGGATTGACCCCATGCCGCTCGACCAGGTCTTTCTTGAAGGTCTCGGCACGTCGCTGCGCATACATCTGGTTGAGGCGTGCGTTGCCAGTGCCCTTGTCGGCGTAGCCCACGACGTAGAGAGTGCTGTTTTCATTGTCCTTCATGAACTTGGCCACCTGCTCCATGATGGCGCTCGGTGTCTCATTGTCGCTCACGCGGATGGCATAGAAGATCTCCTTGTGGAGCTTGGTCTTCTCGGTCTTGGTGATGGGGCGCTTTTCTTTCACGGTGATGGTCTCTGGCACCTCTTCCTCGATTTCCTCCTCGATCTCGCGGATGGTCACCGGTTTCTTGTGCACTTTGTGGCCGAAGCGAAAGCTCAGTCCGAGCATGGCAGTGAACATCCAGTCGTCGCGGCTGCTCATCTTGGAGTTGAAGCGGTCGTCGAGGGAGTTGGCGTTCACTTCAAGGCTCACGCCCAGTGGTTTCTGCATGTTGGTCTCCAGTCTCAGACCCGCACGGATGTTGTGGCTCAGGCGGTTGTCTTTCCACGCCAGCGGGGCAACTGTGGTCGGCAAGTTGAGCGCATGGAACTCATCGTTGTCCCAGGCATAGTTCAAACCGGCACCACCGAGCAGGATCAGGTTGAGCGCATGGTCCTTGCTTCGTCCGATGAGGTTGCTGAGATTGATCATCAGGTCAAGGTCGGGAGTGACATATTTCCATTTGTAATATTGGTCAATGTCTTTGAATCCACTTTTCGACTGCCAAGCGTTGACATGCAGGCGCAAGCCCACAACGGGTGTGAAGAAATGGCCAAACGAAAGTGCGGCGGTAGGAGTGATCAACTTGTCTTTCGGAGCATTGGTTGTTGTCATCTGCAAGCCACCCTGTGCCTCGATGTAGGAATAGGATTTCCAGTCCCTGTTTTGTGCGTTGACTGAGACCGCCACCAGTATGGCGGTAGCGGTTGTCAAGAGAAATCGCTTTGTTTCCATTCTCATAAAAATTAGTTTGTTGATTATTCTTTTATAGTTAGCATTCCGGGTGATTTTCGTCACCTTATTACGGCAAGAGAAGCCACTTTTATGCTTTTTTTGCCTATGATAGCGCAAAATTAATGTTTTTTATTGAATTGGCCATGTCAAAAGCTTTCTTTTTGCGAAAAACTCCTTTTTTCTGTTGGTCAAACAAGTTAATGGTCAGAAGTTAGCGTTTTTTCAACCTTTTCCTTTATTTTTGCATACTCAAACCCATATTTCGCATGAAAAGGTCAGTATCTCTCCTCTTTTGGGTCATCCTTTCCACATTGGTAGTCCGTTCCGCCCCCATCACCAGCAGTCAGGCAGCGTCGAAAGCGCAGGCCTTCCTCTCGTCGCATGGGAAGGGCGGGATGCAACCGCTGTCGCTGGTCGGGCAAGGCAGTCGGAAAGCCATCGGCCGTGGAGGGGCAGTCCCCAATCCCAGTTATTATGTGTTCAACCAAGGAGAAGACCAGGGCTTCGTCATCGTGGCGGGCGACGACTGTGCCGAGGGAATCCTCGGCTATGCCGACAAGGGGCATTTCGACCTGGAAAAGATCCCCGACAACCTGCGTGCCTGGCTCGACGGCTATGCCGAGGAGATCGCCTGGGCGCAACAGCAGCCTTCTTATGCGAAGAAACGCAATGTCATGGCGGCCGAATCACCAGTAGGTATCTCGAGGATGGTGGTGGCTCCCCTGCTGGAGTCCACCTGGGGGCAAGACAACCCCTACAACAAGAAGTGTCTGACGCAGGGAGGCAGCAAGGCCGTCACGGGATGCGTGGCCACCGCCCTGGCCCAGATCATGTATTACCACAAGTGGCCTCAGGACGCGACGGATACCATCCCGGCCTATAATCCCAACCAGATGTACGCCGGCTACCAGGCCCTGCTACCCATCACTTTCGAATGGGGCAAGATGCAGCCGCATTATGATGTGAAAGACGATACAGACAGTCCGGCGTCACAGGCAGTGGCCGATCTGATGCTCTATTGCGGCCATGCCGTCGAGATGCAGTATGGTGTGACCTCATCAGGAGCTGATGCGATGGATTGCGCTGCAGCCCTCAATGATTACTTCGGCTATGGCAATCCGACGAAGACCGCCAGCCGCAGCTCTTTCACGGCCGAGGAATGGGACGAGATGGTGTATGCCGAACTCGCTGAAGGCCGTCCCGTGCTTTATGCCGCCGCCGCTTCCAACGGTTCGGGCCATGCCTTCGTGTGCGATGGTTACGACGGCGAGGGCCTTTTTCATATCAACTGGGGGTGGAACGGACAATCCGACGGCTATTTCCGTTTGCAAGCCCTCAATCCCGCCTCGCAAGGAACAGGAGGCAGCGGCATGTCGTCAGGTTTCTCCTTGCGTCAGATGATGGTCTTCGGCATCAGTCCGGAGGTGCTGACCTCACAGCCTGCCGTCGATCGTCCGGCTCTCGTGCAGGTGGTAGAGCTGACCTTATCAGGCGATGTGTCGGAACTGGACTATGGAAATCCCTCTACGACTGATTTCTCCTCCGTCAAGGTCGACAATGTGTTCAGGGTACCCTTCGCGGGTATTTACGCCGTAGGTTTCGCTTTATGCAAAGGCGACGAAATCCTGCAGGTGAGAAATACTGCGGCAGGAAACCTGCTCTCTACTTATGACATGCGTTTTACGAATCCTGTCTCCCTTTCCGGTCTTGGACGCAACCTGGAGGACGGCGAATACCAGATCAGGTGTGTGTGCAGACCAGGAGATGCGGAAGAGTGGCTATTCGATACCGACAGCGAGCGTATCTTTATCGCGGTGACCATCGCCGATGGCAAGGCCACCTTTGTCGAACAGACGCTGGGCACCACCCTTGAAGTGACCCACGTCGAACAGGCTTTTGACAATAGTACGAAAAAACAGGTCAGGGCGACGGTCGTCAACCGCGGTCCGTATGATTTCTACGGACTTGTGCAACTGCGGATTGACGGGACGGTGATGTGTACCGAGAACCTGCAACTCTCGGTGGAACAGCAGGATTACGTCGATTTCATGTTTGCCACCGACAGCAATCCCGTTCGGTTGAACATCGTGTCCGAGGAAACCGGCGAGGTGCTCTATGAGAATGAGAGTTTCACGTTCGTCGACCCGCCAGCGACGACCTCGCCAGAGGTGGAAGCTTATGGGGTGAGAAGTCTCGACGAAGAGAACAAGAAACATTTTGGCAATGTGGCCGAGGGTGCCGTGACGCTACGCAACGCCGCTGAGGAGTCGTGGACCGGCAACGTGACGCTCCAGGTGAAAGTCCTCACCGAAGGGAGCGAGGAAGGTCAGTACACTTACACCACCAAATCCTCCTCGCAGCGGGTGACCCTGCAATCCGGCGAGACCCGCGAGGTAGTAGTTTCCTGTCCCGGCCTGAGCTATGGCAAGGAAGTGTGGTTCAATCTGTCGGTGGGCAGCTGGTCAGCAGTCGTAGGAAGCATGACTGAGCCCTACGTCGTCACGGCGGGGTATGAGGAGTGGGATGCCCAAGGCAACCGTAGTGCCATGGAACTGACCGCAACCACGACCGTATCCTCCTCGGCAGTCGCCGCAAGATTCTGCGGTCTCGATCTCACGGATGTGACCATCATACCCAACAGCAACCCCAATACCCTCTATTTCCTGGATGAGGATGCCACGATCCCTTCCACGTTGGAAACCAAGAATGTGGTCAAGGGTTACAAAGCGGCGGGCGATATCGTTTGGAACCAAGGATTCGGTTTTTATGTCCCGACCAGTTTTGAGGTCAGCGGCCAAATCAAATATGTGCGTACTCCACAGGCAGAATGCGACGAATACAAAGGTTGGGAAACGGTTTGCCTGCCCTTCGCAGTCAAGGCCGTCTATGTGGAAGACGAGCGGGTGCACTGGTCTGGTGTGGAGGAAGACGGATTCTGGGTGATGCGTCTGCAGGGTGTCGATGGCGACCAGCTCGATTGTTCCCTGGTGAAGGAATGGAAAGCCAACGAACCCTATATCATCGGTGTGCCCGCATCGATGAAAGAAAAACCTATGACCCTGTCGGCTTCTGATGTGAGGATCCTCAAGACCACAAAGATGGCGAAGGTGGTCGACGGCTATCAGATCGAAGCCACCACTGCCGACACGACGCTCCCTTCTGCCTATGTGATGAATGCCGAGGGCGATGCTTTCCAGCTGATCCGGAATGTGGAGGTGAAAGCCGGTGAGGTGTTTATGTTCGACAAGACCGGTGGTGCCGATGCCCCCGAACGGTTGCTGATCACCCGTCGGATGGGAGATGTCAACCATGACGGAGTGGTGAATGTGACGGACGTCCTCCTGACGGTATCAAACATCAAGGGAGAAGATGTGGATGTCTTTTACGAGGCCAATGCCGATCTCAATGGCGACGGTCTTATCACGGTGACCGATGTGATGAGGATCATCGAGATAGAGATGGAATAAAGGTCGGATGCGTCGGATGGCTTGATCATCAGTGTTTTTTGCCAGTGCTGTCCCACCGGAGTGTGACCGGTCCGTCGAGTTGTTTGCCGCTGGCTTTGTTGTGAAGGCGGATGACGGTCATGGCCGTCGTGGTGTTGTATGGTTCGATGGAGATGGTGAGGTCATCGTCGACCAGTGTCTGCCGTTGTAGTTCCGATGCTGTGATGGTGTGGCTCTTCCGCTGACCATTCTTCATACCCGTGACGATGGTTTTCGTACCTTGTTTGGTGAAAGTCAGTTCACGCGACTTCTTCTTGCCTTTGACAGAATAGCTCACCGTCAGGTGATAGGACCGGTTGCCATCGTGATACATCATGAAGGTGAGCGGCCGGGTGGAAGTGTGGTCAAAGGCCGTGCGGTAGGTATGTGTGCCCTGTAGTCCGTCGAGATAGATGCGGGTATGGTAGCCGGTCTCATTGTTGGCGGGCAGGAGGGTCAGCGCATCGGTTTGCTTCGTGAAGTTGCGGATGTCGAGCGTCGTGGTTTTCCCCTTGGACGGAACCTTGGTTGTCCGGCAGGTGTTGCCACGTTCTGTCAGCGACAAGGCACGGCCAGGGTCGACCACATAGTCAGCACCGTTGATGGCGTTGTCCTTCACGGTGATGTGACCGTAGGTCCACCGCTTGTGTGCCTGGTAGCCCCCCTCACCTTGGAAGGGGTAGTTGCATACCCCCCTGAAGAGAATCACCGGCATCCGACTGCCGTCAAGATGGATTTTATTGTTGCAGAAGAGGACATCGGGGTGCTTCTGTTCCTCCAGGTGGTAAGTCACGCTTTCTCCCTCGTCCTTTTGTGTGGTGACCAGTGTGATGTCGTCGTTGATGAAATAGTGATTCTCGTTGATGGTCTTGCCTTTTTTTGTTTTGTCTCTCGGGGTGGTATGCGATTTGATGACCTCGCCTCCCGGAGCCACGACTCTCATCACGAATCCCGCGCTGCCCTCCTTGCCTAAGGTGTGGATGTGGCATGACTTCCCCGCTTTCTGTGCTTGGTCGGTATCCCTCATCCACTGGCGCAGTGTCTTTCCTTCGTAACGCATCTCGTCGATTTGCCGGTCACTCAACGACCGTTTGTTGACCGGCGGTAGGAACCTGCACAGGGCGCCGGTGATCTGGTTGGCGTGGAGGGTGTTTCCAGAGAACTCAAACCATCCGTAGGCGTTGGGCGTGTTCTTGGTCGGGATGGCCGTGATGGACCCACCCCTGATGTCTATCACATTGTTTTTGAATACCACCTCGTCGAAACTGGTCACGTAGTTGAACATCCGTGTGAAATACTGTTGCCGGATCCAGGTCTCCTTGTCGATGGGCTTCTCTCCTTTGGCCCGGGCAAGTCTCAGGTATTGCGTCTCCCACGCATGGGAGAGCACTTTGCGGCAGTATGCCTCATCCCACACCCATTGGTTGTCGTGGATATGCCGTTTGCGGGCATGGCCGCCAACGTGGGCACAGTTTTTCGAATAACAGGTCGAGACCCTCGGGTTGTTGTCGGTCGTTCTGGTGCCCGAGAGACGGTAGGCCAGCATGTTGTTGATGACGTTGTGGTGGAAATACACCTCCTCGCAAGAGAGATACACCTCATAGAGAGCGGCACCATAGACCCCATTCACGTCGTCGCTGGCATTGTTGCACGCTGCTTCCCTGACGAGGATGTCCTTCAGGTCGCTGCGCTGTTCCATCAGTTTGTGGTCGCCCCTCGTATAGCAAACCCCGAGGAAATTGTCGAACACGTTGTCGTAGACGTGAGCCGAACGGGAAGTCGCCAGCAGTGCGCAGACGTAGTAGTTGCAAGCCGGTTGGGCGGTGGTGACGTGGTTGCCATGGAAGAGGATCGGTGCGTTGTGCGTGTTCTGTTTCCAGTCGCCGGTGTGCGTGGTGTTGTGGTTGAAGAACACGCCGCAGAGGTTTCTCACGTGATTGCCGGCCACATCGCATGCTTTTCGGATCAGACCACCGTCGAAGCTGATGACACAGAAAGTCCTGGCATCGAAGTCGCAGTCGCGGATGAGAATGCTGTCGACCCCGACGTCGGCATAGCGCCCGTCGCCGTCGGTCACTTTCTGTGTGACTCTCAGCAAGGCAATGTCCTTTATCCGGCAATGGGAAAACGACAAGGTGCCCAGGTCACCTGTCAGGCGGTCGCCCTCATGGTGAGAGCGGGTGTTGGAGAAGACACAGAAATGCAGTGAATAGTCAGCCGAGGGAGCCACGACACCCGTGAAAGTCACGTTGTCGGCATGCACCGACAAGCCCTCCATGACCTTGAAGAGCCGGTAGGCCCCTTTCTCCGAGCGGTGGATGATCAGTTGTCCACCCGTCAGGCGGAGAGGACGGCCGACGGGGATGCCGGAAGACGCCTCAACATGGAAGGCACCATTGATGGAGAGGTCGTCGACACCCCTTAAAAGTGCTTCACGCAGGGCGTGGGTGTTGTGGGCAGACCTGCTCTCGTCGTCGGGCACCATCCCGATCTCCGTGGCCGTGCGTGTCGTGGCGGCAGCCGACAGCGCCACAGTCCACCAGCAGCAAAGTAGCAATACTCTTCTGAACTTTTCCATTCTTATATTCATAGCTCCATCACGTTATCGGACGGTTTTATCGTGCACGGAGTTGCCAGAAAGCCACGGCAGCCGCAGCGGCCACGTTGAGTGAGTCCACCCCATGAGCCATGGGAATCCTCACCACATAGTCAGCCCCGTCGATGGCCGTCTGTGGGAGTCCGTCTCCCTCGGTGCCCATCACGATGGCCAGCCGTGGCTGCTCCTGCAGGGCAGGGTGGTCGATCGGCACCGAGTTGTCGGTGAGTGCCATGGCTGCGGTGCGGAAGCCCATTTGCCGGAGTGAGGTGAGACTGGCATCCGTCCATGTCCATGGCACGAGGAACACCGTACCCATCGAGACCCTCACGGCCCGTCGGTTGAGCGGATCGCAGGAGTCGGGCGTGAGCAATACGGCATCGATGCCCAGAGCCGCAGCGGAACGGAAGATGGCTCCGATGTTGGTGGTGTCCACCACGCCCTGGATGACCACCACCCGTCGGGCGTCCTTGCAGATTTCCTCCACGGTCGGGGGAGCAGGCCGTCGCATGGCGCACAGCACGCCCCGCGTCAGGGTATATCCCGTGAGCGAGGCCAGTACCTCTCTGTCGCCGGTATAGATGGGGATGTCGCCACATCGGTCGATGATGTCGGCCGCGTCGCCTTGGATATGTTTCCGCTCACAGAGCAGTGCCGTGGGCTGATATCCCGCTTGTAGTGCCACGCGGATCACCTTCGGGCTTTCGGCGATGAAGATGCCTTTTGTGGGTTCGATGCGCCGCCGTAGTTGGGCCTCGGTGAGTGTGCTGAACACTTCGACGCCAGGATGGGTGAGTGATGTGATCTCGATGATGTTCATGGATGATGCTGTTGTGTGGATATCACCTCCTTCGCTTCCTCCGTCAGGTAGGGTAGGATGACCGCATAAGGGATAGTGAAGGCGGGGTCGCCCCAGTCGAAGGGACAGATGTCGTAGATGGAGTAATGGAAGCGCACGCCGTCGGCCACGAGGTAGGGCGGGAAGGTCGGCATGGGCATCAGGCTGAGGTCGGTGGTGCAGATTTCCTCCAGCTGTTGGTCACTCGACACCTCAAAGTAGGATTTCAGTCCCTCACGGATGAGAGCGAAAAGCTGTTCGTCGGTCCTGGCCAGGATGTCGTTGCTGAAACGGTGGCCGTCGCTGATGCGGAAAGTGACCCCATAGTCGGAATATTCACCGTGAGCCCCATGGGTGATGTAGGAATAGCGGTAAACCTCGTAGGTGACAAACTTCTCTCCCCGGCATGTCAATCTGATGTCGATGCCCTCCTCGGGAGCGTCGGTGTCGCTGATGTGGTCAATCCCCATCTGCTCCAGTGTTTTTGCCAGAGCCTCTTGCCTGTCCCTGCAGTAACGGCGCACCATTTCCTGAGGGTCGTCACCGATGTTGGCCGTCCCATGCTCGAAGAGGGTCGTCTTGATGAAATCCCTGAGAGTCTTCACGATCACCTGTGGACCCTCCACGGGATAGTCGATATAGACGTCGCATGACCCATGCTCGCTCTTGAGGGCGAACTTGAACGAGTCGGTGCGCAGGAGGGGAGTGCCGCTGACCGTGCTTTCTGATGCCGTGGCCTCCTCAAGGGCGGGCTTGTGGGCATTCTTGCATTGGATGAGCAAGAGTGCGAGCGACACAAGAAACAGGTATGGCAACGAGCGCATAGGCATTTTTTTATCTCTTGAACGGCAAATATACGCAAATATTTGGAATATTCCTATTTTTTCTTTATATTTACACCCGAATTGGAGGATTATGTATGAAAAAAATCAGTCAGTTTCTTATCATTTGTTTGCTGGTGTTGCTGTTTCCGGTGGCGGAAGTGAGTGCTCAGAGCACTGCGCAAAGCATCAGTGGCGTGGTGCGTGACGGCAAGACCGGGCGCAAACTATCGCAGGCCAGCATCACCACTCTGGAGAGTCATGAGGCCACGGTGACCAATGCCGACGGCTTTTTCACGCTCAAGACCCAACGGCCTGTGGAGGCCATCTACGTCTCCTGTCTGGGTTATTCCACCATTAAAGTGCCACTTGATGGAAAATCATCCGAAAACCTGAAAATCAGACTTTTGCCAGGTACTATTACACTCTCAGAGGTGATTGTCTCGGCGATGAATCCCCTTGAAATCGTGCTGGCTGCCATGGACAAGATCAGCACCAACTACAGCCGCAATAACGAACTGATGCGGTGCTTCTATCGGGAGACCACCCAGAAGGGCCGGCGATACATCTATGTGGCTGAGGCCGTCACCCACCTCTACAAAAGCGGTTACAACCGCCTCACGGGAATCGACCGGGTGGCCATAGAGAAGGGTCGCAAGCTCGTCAGCACCCGCGAGACCGATACCCTCGGAGCCAAGATCCAGGGCGGTCCGACGCTGCCTATCACCCTCGACCTCCTGAAGAACCGTGAATTGCTGCTCGACCGGGAGGAACTCGGCCTCTACAACTTGCGGATGGAGGTGCCAGTGACCATCGACAACCGTCCGCAACTGGTCATCTCGTTTGAGCCCGCTTTTGTCACCGACCATGTGTTGCAGCGCGGGCGGATGTACATCGACCGTCAGAACCTGGCTTTCACTCGTATCGAGATGTCGCTCGACATGTCGGATGAGGTACGTGCCTCGCAAGCTATCCTGTTGCACAAGCCCGTCGGGGTGAGGTTCAAGCCCCGTGAGCTTCAGACTACCGTGTCCTACCGCTACGACAATGGCTTCAGCCGGTTGCACTATCTTCATAGTGATGTGCGCTTCTATTGTGAATGGAGGCGTAAGCTGTTTGCCTCGCCTTATCACGTCGAGGCCGAGATGGTGGTCACCGACCTCCTCTCAGAGAATGCGGAGCCCATCAGAGGCAAGGCCTCGTTCAGTTCGCACGACTCCTATTATGACAAGGTGGAGTTTTTCGCCGACCCCGATTTCTGGGGCGACTACAACATCATTGAGCCATCCGAGTCGTTGGAGAACGCCATCCACAAGTTGCGGAAGAAGTAAAAGAGTTTCTCACCCTTGATGGAAAGTCTTTTCAAGGCTTGCATGAACCCCCAGTTGCTCTTTCCATTGTTCGTGCCCCCCAATTGCCCTTTCCATCGGCTGTGGCACCAATTGCCTTTTTCGTCGGTCGTGGCACAGACCAGCTCCTCTTTCCTTGCAAGGGGAGGGGAGTGCCTGACGGACAGAGGAAGAGGATACAATAAAAGACATTTTAAAGTGGATGCATAATTAAAAAACAGCCGCTTCCGAAAGTTCTCGGGAGCGGCTGTTTTGAAGGTATTTTCTCATTACTCGAATTTGAAATCTTCTATCGTTACGCCATCACCGTAGATGGTCTTGAAGTCATCCCTCATCGAAATGACATGGTAGCCCGCCTCACGCCACTGGGCACCTAATGAGAGAGCTTTCTCACGGTTGGCATGGTCTCTGGCATCATCGTCGGCAATCAGCATGAAGGCAGCAGAGCGGTAGGTGTTGCTCAGACAGAAATTGTGCATGGCGCAGTCGCCGCCGCTGTTGCCAAACGACAGGACAGGCACCTTGCCAATCTCCTGAGTGATTTGCAGCACCTTATTGGTCTTCAGGTTCTTGATGATGAGTTCGTCGGTCCTGATGAGGTCTTCTTCCTTGCCCATGGTATAGTTGACGCCAGCCTCATCGCCCTGCTTTCTCGAGCGCAGTTTCACGTCCATGCCAATCACACGGTTGGGGTTGATGCCTAAAGGTTCTACCAGTGCTCTGCAGATGAACCTGTCGGAGCCGGATACTACATAGAAAGTGAATCCATTCGCCTTGAGATAGTTGAACACCTGCAGCATAGGCTGGTAGACACCCTGGCCGTAGGTCATTCCGCGGAAGCCGTTGGCAGGTTTGGCTGCGAAAGCCTTGACGTAGGCGTCAAACTCAGCCAGCGACATCCCGGCGTATGCCTTTGCAGCCGCCACGGCATGTTTCATGTCGAAATGTGAGGGGAGCGGTTTCCCGTTTCTGACAAAGTCTCTGATTTCCTGTGCCGTCTGCTTGACATCGTCGGGGGCGATGTTTTTATATGCCTCATCCTCCAGCACGCGGTATTCCAGCATGAGGTATTCGAAGTAGGTTGGATAGAGTTCGGCGACGAAAGTGCCGTCCATGTCGAAAGTGGCGATTCTGTCTTCCTCCTTGATGAAATTCTTGGATTTGGGGTTTGTCACGTCCTCGACGTATTCTTGCAGAGCGTTCTTGGCTTCACAGTCATTCCACAAGGTGAAATAGTCTATTTTGGCAGGTGCGTCAGAGTCATCATTGCCGCAACCACTGAGGATGCCGATGAAGGCAATGAGGATAGGGATAAAAAGTTTTTTCATAACGTCTTGTCTTTTTTCTTTTTTTTGAAGGTTTTGACTTGTCGTGCAAAAGTAATCATTTTGAACCTAACAGCCAAGGGATTCGCAATCATTTTGCTCTTCGTGGTTTTGGAGACGCCCCGATGTGACGTCTCTACATTTTGGTCTTTTGGGGGTGGGGAGACGCCCCGATGTGATGTCTCTACATTTTGGTCTTTTGGGGGTGGGGAGACGCCCCGATGTGACGTCTCTACATTTTGGTCTTTTGGGGGGTGGGAGTGATTTGATGTGATGAGAAGGACTTTTTTTAAGTGGATTCAAATTTTTTCATGGAAAAATGCTATTTTTGCATTCGAAAGAACGATTGGTTACCCTGATGAAAAGATCCTTTGCATGATGAATGGTTTCACAGCCCCTTTCACCCATCCCGTCTATGTGATGCTCAAGCCAGCTGGCGCACGATGCAATCTGGCTTGCCGCTATTGTTATTACCTCGGGAAATCACGGTTTTATGAGGATGTGCAGCGGCATGTGATGCGTGATGAGTTGTTGGAAGTTTTTACGCGCGAGTATATCCAGATGCAGATCCAGCGTGAGGTGCTGTTCACCTGGCATGGCGGCGAGACGCTGTTGCGGCCGCTCTCCTTTTATCAGAACGCACTGCGGTTGCAACACAAATATGCCGGATACCATGTCGTGGACAACTGCATCCAAACCAACGGGACATTGCTTACCGACGAGTGGTGCCGTTTCTTTCATGATAACGGATGGTTGGTGGGGCTTTCCATAGACGGGCCACAGCCCTTGCACGATGCCTATCGGAAAGACAAGCGGGGAGGAACGACGCATCATCAGGTGATGAGAGCGATCGAACTGCTCGACAAGTATGGTGTGATGTGGAATGCCATGGCCGTGGTCAACCGTCTCAATGCCGATTATCCTGTGGATTTCTATCGTTTTTTCAAAGGGATCGGGTGCCGTTATTTGCAATTCACGCCCATCGTCGAGCCCCTTCTTTCAGAAAGAGGCAATGCGGGAAAAGGAGGCAACGGAAGAGGTCCGGCTGTCACGCCCGAGTCTGTGACCCCAGCGCAGTGGGGCTCGTTTCTTTGTCAGGTGTTTGATGAGTGGCAGAAAGAGGACGTTGGGGCAGTGTACGTGCAGCTCTTTGAATCGACTTTGGCCAACTGGGTGGGAGTGGAGCCCCCCGTTTGTTCCATGGCCCGTCACTGCGGTCATGTGCTGGTGATGGAGTTTAACGGTGATGTGTATAGCTGCGACCATTTCGTCTTCCCCGAGCATCGTTTGGGAAATATCCTTGAGCAGCCTCTGGCAGAACTTGTCGGTAGTGCTCAACAGCGGATTTTCCAGACGCTCAAGACCCGTCTTCCTGGTGTTTGCCGGCAATGCCCGTTTGAGTTTCTGTGTCATGGGGAATGTCCCAAGAACCGATTATGCCATACCGCTGAGGGAGAGGCAGGGTTGAACTACCTGTGTGAGGGGTATCGCCGGTTTTTTGAGCATTCCGCCGATTTCATGAGGAGAATGGCAGAGCAGGTAGTCGGATGATGCCTGGCGCTTTCGCCTGGGCATAGGTCGGAATAGTCGGAGGTGTCTTGGAATGCTCGAAAAGTGAAAGAACATTTGGCTTAACTTCTTTAACTTCAATGACTTCTTTACTTCCGGAAGATAAGTAAAGCTTAATCGTCGGGAGTAGGCCAGTTGGGAGAGGGCATGCGGGCCGCTTTCATCTGTTTGTCGAACTCCTCGACCATTTCGGGATGCTCGGCAGCCAGGTTGTGGCTCTCCGTCACATCGTCGCGCAGGTTGTAGAGTTCGAGCGGCGCACCCCGTTTCACCGTCACACATTTCCAGTCACCCTTGCGCGCGGCCCTCTGCACACCGGGAAATTCCCAATAGAGCATACGGTTGTCGGTATCCACCTGCTGTCCATAGAACAGCGGCAGGATATTGATGCCGTTGATGCCCTGCGGCAGGTGAGCCGTGGCCCCTGTCAAGGCCGCGAAGGTCGGCATGATATCCGGGAAATAGATGATGTTGTCGAGCGTTTGCACAGGCACCTTCCCCGGTTGGTTGACGATGAGCGGTACACGGATGCCCCCCTCGTAGAGTTGTCCTTTCCTTCCGCGGAAGCCCGCATTGCAGTTGAAGAGTTTCAACGGAGCCTGCACCGCTGCCCCGTTGTCGGAGGCGAAGATCACCAGTGTGTTGTCGCGCAAGTGGAGTTTGTCGAGTTCCTTGAGCAATCGTCCGATGGCTTCATCCATGTGGGTGATGAGTGCTGCATAGCGCTTGGTGTTCATGTCCCATTGCTCATCGTCATACCATACGGTGTTGTCGATGATATAAGGTTCATGCGGTGCATCGAAAGCCAGGTAGAGGAAGAACGGGTTCTGTCGGTTGCGCTTGATAAACTTGATGGCATCGTCGGTCGACAGGTCGGTGTTGTGCTTCACGTGCTTGTCGTGTGCATTGGCCTTGATATGGATGAGGCGGTCGTTGTCGAAGCGGTAGTAGGGATAATAATAAGGTGAGTTGGAGTGCACGGTGGAGATGGTCCAGCCATAGAACTCGTCGAAACCGCGGTGATTGGGAGACGAGCCAGGGTCATAGCCATCGAGATGCCATTTGTTGACCAGGCATGTGCGGTATCCGGCAGCCCCCACCACGGTGGCCAGTGTGGTGTCCTCGGGCAGGAGGTTGGCGCGGCGGATATAGGTGGTGTCGCCCTTGGCGTTGATTTTCACGCCCTGTATGCCGCCGGCCGGACATTGGTTGTCGCGGATACGGGTATGGCCGGTGTCCTTGCCTGTCATCAGTGAGCATCGTGAAGGCGAGCTGATGCCGCTGCCCGCATAGCATTGTGTGAACCGGGTGCCAGTGGCAGCGAGTCGGTCGATGTTGGGCGTCTTCACATGCTCACTGCCATAGCATGACAGATCGCCGTAGCCCATATCGTCGGCCAGGATGAAGATGATGTTGGGCCGCTCCGGCGTCGCTTTGGTCTTGGGTGTGCCGGCTTGGGCAGCATGAGGGATGATGACCCCTGCTGCCAGGATACTGCTATATCGGATGGCTTTTTTCATGAAGATCTCGCTTGTGTGAAGGATAAGGAGTTTGCTTGATTTGCAAAAATAAGTGTTTTTGTGCAATTGGGCAAGAAAAAGCGGAAGTTTTGGTTTTTTTGAGGCGATGAGTAAAGGCAAGTGATTTCGACCTGTGCGGTTGGAAACGAATCCCGATGAACGGTGAAGACGGCCTGCCTTTTCTCGGATTACAAATCCTGATACTCAAAGCGTCGGGATTCTTGGACAAGCCAAGCGTCACCCTGCGGGTGCCGAGCGACAAATCCCGACGAACGGGGAACTAAAGCTTTTTCGGATTACAAATCCTGATACTCAAAGCGTCGGGATTGCAAATCCCGACGAACTAAGAACTAAGGAATCCTGACGAACTAAGGAATCCTGACGAACCAAGAACAAAACGTCGAATCATGATGGGCATCACTCAATTTTGAATCTCACAGATAGTTGACTGGGTGATTACCATCAAAGGCATAAAATGTGAAAAAATGAGAAACGGATGTCGGAAATCAGTTTTTTTTATTTAACTTTGCGGCATTGATTGGAACGTATATTATTCACTAAATTTCAAAAACATGAAAAAACATTATTTCCGTGTGGTGGTTTTCCTGTTGGCAGGAAGCATGCTCACCAGTTCGTGCATCGGTTCGTTCAGTCTTTTCAACAAGTATGCCGCCTGGCAGTGTGAGATGAGCGACAGCAAGTATCTCAATGCCATTGTCGGTTTCTTCCTTATGCCGATAGTGGGCAGTGTCTGTCTGTTTGTCGACAGCGTGGTGCTCAATACCATTGAGTTTTGGACGGGCGACAATCCCGTGGCATCTAATATCGGCAAGACCCAGAAGATACTCGGTGAGGATGGCAAGCTCTATGCCGTGAAGACCCTTCGCAATGGTTATAAGATCACGGCACCCAACGGCGAGGTGACCCGCCTGATCTACGACAAGGCCAACGACAGTTGGTCGATCAGCCAGAACGGCATCACCAAGGAGATCTTCCGTTATAACGAGGACGGCAAGAGCATCAAGATGGAGGTCAATGGCCAGAGCCGCGACTTCACCCTCAATGAGCAGGGCGTGATGCAAGCCGAGATGGCTGCCCACCAGGGCTTCTTCCTTGCCGCCAAATAAGCGGTCAGCATGATAAAAAAGTGAGGAGACGGCAGAGATGGTCGTCTCCTCACTTTTTTGTGCTCTGGCACCGAATCGCTCCACATTTATTTCACGCCACCCCCATCAATCAGGGATGAAACATAATTGAAAGGCTTTGGCATAATCCTTGATTGCAGTTAAGACATTTCGTATTAAATTTGCGACACAAAATAATCTTTACTTACTAATTTTTTTTGTTAACCGCTGTTTATTATTAAATGTTTTAGCAGTATGAAGAAATTTTTTACATTGATGATGCTCCTGGCCTTCAGCGCATTACAGCTGTCGGCCCAGGAGCTGTTGCCCTTGGTGGGCAACTGGCGCTTTACCACTACGGGAACACCATCGTCGGACGGCAACATCTATTCCGGCGATGTCACTCTGACAGGACAGTGGGGCGACATGGGAGGAGCCGCCTGGGCCGGAGAAGTGCCACCCGGCGGCAAATCGACCATCACGATCAAGGTTTCGGAACCCCTGCCCGAAGGCTTCCAATGGAAGTACAACTATGTCGATGCCTCCGATGACAATGCCCAGTATGTGGGCTTTGCCGCCGGGCAGACCGAAGTGTCGTTTGTGTTTGAGCAGAACTACACCTTCCTGTCGCTCCAGTGGACCAAGAGCGACCCCGTCACCATCCATGTCCTGGCCGTGGAACGCACGGTGGAAGGCGATTTCCTCAAGGCCCCCGACCTCTCGTTCTCGCCCGCCTCGGTGAGGCTGGAGCCAGGCGACCCCTTCACTGCCCCGGTGCTCAGCAATCCCTACAACCTGCCTGTGACCTATTCGGCTACGGCCAATCCCTCAGGTTTTGTCACTGTCGACAGCCAGTCGGGAGCCGTCGCTCTCGGCGATGGCGAGGGTAGTGGCAAGGTGACCGCCACCTTCGCAGGCAATGACGAGTATGTGGCCGGCAGTGCCTCCTACACCATCACCGTGAGAAAGAAGGTGGAGGGCGGTATTCCACTGGTCTATGAGGTGGAAAACACGGGAGCCGATGTCTCACCGGTGCTCCCGAAGAAAGATGAGGCCCGCAAGGTAGATCCGCTGCCCGACCCCCTGGAATGGTCGGACGGCAGTGGCCGCGTGACCGAGTTCTCTGACTGGGCACAGCGCCGCGGTGAGATCGCCAAGGAGATACAGCACTACGAGATCGGCGAGAAACCCGTGGTCGATCCTTCGTCGGTTGTCGCCACGATGGAAGGCAACACGCTGAAAGTGGCCGTCACTGTCAATGGTCAGACGCTCAACCTCAGCGCCACCATCAGCTATCCCTCGACAGGTGAAGCCCCTTATCCCCTGATGATCGGTACGAGCGGCAACTCCCTGCCCGCGGCCATCTTCAGTTCGCGTCCTATCGCCACGATGACCTATTCCGAAAGCCAAGTTAACAATTACTCGCAGTTTGGCTCCCCCGCAGGTCGTGGCAACTATGAGTTTGACCGCCTCTATCCCGAACTGAAAGACAACGGCGCCTACAGTGAATGGGCATGGGGCCTGAGCCGTCTGCTCGATGGCTTGCAGCAGCTCGGATCCGAAGTGACCAAGATCGATATGAGTCACATCGGCGTCACCGGCTGTTCGTATGCCGGCAAGATGGCCCTGTTCTGCGGAGCCTTTGATGAGCGTGTCGCCCTGACCATCGCCCAGGAGCCCGGAGGCGGCGGCGCAGCCGCATGGCGCTACTCTCGCTGGATCAACGCCCAGCCCAACGCCGAATCAGTGGAGGGGCTCGACAATACCGACTACAACTGGTTCAAGCAGAGCCTGCGCGACACCTATAACGGCAAGAACGTGTCGTATCTTCCCCACGACCATCATGAGTTGGCCGCAATGGTCTGTCCGCGCGCCCTTCTCATGCTCGGCAACCCCGACTACACCTGGTTGGCCGACCCCTCGGGCTATGTCTCGATGAACGGCGCCCTGAAAGTGTGGGAACAGTTCGGCATCGAAGACCGTGTGGGCTATTCCATCGTCCCCGGTCATGGTCACTGCCAGTTGCCCACCGTGCAATACCCCGAGGTAGAAGCTTTCATCGACAAATACCTGCTGGGCAAGGAAGACGCCAACACCACCGTGCGCATCGCCCCCGCCAGCTATAAGGACATCGACCTCGACTGGTGGACCGGATGGTGGGGCAATGGCGAACCAGGTGAGTTCGGCGCCGATCCCGTGGTCTATCAGGGACCTGAGCCAGGCACCGAGACCTTCCTGCCCCTTGTAGGCAACTGGGCCAGTCGGGTGAGCGGCGAGGCTGCAGCCGACGGCAATATCTATAGCGGCACCGTCAATTTCACCGGACAGTGGGGTGAGGTAGGAGGCCGCGCCTGGGGTGCCGACGTCACCGAGGGCACCAAGCACGTCATCACGGTGAAGACCGCCAATCCCGTGCCCGCCGGCATCCAGTGGAAGCTCGGCTACAAGGACGAGTTTGGAGAGCCCATCGGCGAGACCTATCCCGCCATTGAGTCCGTCGGCAATGAGATCAAGATCACTCTCACCCAGAGCTACTGGTATCTCGCCGTGCAGCGCATGAGCAGTTCGGGCATCGACCCGATGGAGATCCTCTCCGTCACCCGCGACGTCTACCTCACGGATTTCGCCCCCTCGAATGAGGACTTGGAAGTGCTGGTGGACTATGGTGCAGAGATCGAGGGTCACCAGACCAGTGCCAACGGACTGCCAGCCACCGTCTCGCTGCCCGGCAACTGGGGCGACGTGAAACTCTGGGGCGAGCCGTTCAGCATCAATGCCTATCCGCGCTACCGCATCGAACTGGGCGAGGCCCCTGGTGCAGAAGGACGCCTGCAGATGTTCATCCGCAATCAGGCACAGGCCGATGCCTATGGCGGCCATTACTATCCCTTCGCCGCCGACCAGACCGTTCTCGAGGGCACCTTCAATCCCAGCGACCTGGAGGAAGACCCTGTCGTCGTGCAGTTTGCCCTGCAGAACATGACCAACAGCACCGTGCAGACCAAGGTCAATGATGTGGTGCTCTACCGTGCCGACGGCACCGCCGTCCATACCAGTGGACTGGTGGCCAGCGGTTGGAATCCCGCCACCATCACCCCGTTCGGATCAGAACCCGTCTATCAAGGCACGGTCAACTTCACGCAGCAGTATGCCTACGTGGGACCCTACAGCGGCGAGGTGGCCTCCGGCACCTATCATCATTTCACCTTCCACACCGATGCCCCTATCCCCGCCGGATTCCAGATGGTCACCGTGATCGGAGGCGATGTGCAGACCACACCAGTTGTGGCCGAGGGCCAAGCGTATACGTTTGATGTCTTCAGCGACTATTCATTCCTTGCCCTGCAGTATACGGGAGAGCAGACCTCGTCGGTCCACTTCGACCGCATCACCCGCGAGGTGCTGGAGATCGATCCCACCGATATCCGTGGCATCACCACCGAGGAGTGCGACGTCGAGGTGGTCAGCACCCAGGTCTACAACCTCTCCGGACAGCCCGTCAGTCAGTTGGGCAAGGGCGTCAACATCCTCAAGGAGAAACTCTCCAACGGTCGTGTCCGCACCCGTAAAGTGGTCGTGGCTGATTAGTCCGGATATCGAGGATTGGCCTTTCAGGCTGTCCGATGGGGCCGGGCGCAGGCCCTTCCCTACATGTAGAGACGTCGCATTGAGGCGTCTCTACATTTTTTGCTCTTTTGGGTCTGGGAGACGCCCCGATGTGACGTCTCTTCTTTCTTATTAAAGGACTCACCAAATAAATTGCGTAAGAATAAGGTTTCCGGTGAGTAACACGCCATACTTTGTCAAGGAAGCGGAAAATTGCATGATTATGCGTGAAAAATCTGTTTTTGTCGAAAAAATGGGGTCGAAAACGCTTTTCTGACATTCGAAAAGCCGCAAAAAAGTGAATTTGTCACTTAAAAAATTTTTTTTATTGCAAAAAATGTTTAATTTTGCATTTTCAAAGTAACAAATAACTTCTTTTCTGCGTGATGCAGGCTCTTATTGGAAATGCAAAAAAACTAACAAATTCTTATCTGAGGATTATATAATACATTAATTATATTTATTTAATTTAGTGAGAGAGTTTATGACCAAAAAGTTAATTCTGTTTTTCGCATGCCTGTTCCTGTATACAGGAATGGCATTCGCTCAGATGGCCGTCAAGGGAACAGTCGTTTCCGAAGACGACGGCGAGCCGGTCGTGGGTGCTTCGATCCTTGTCGTGGGCACATCGACCGGAACGGTGACTGACGTAGACGGCAAGTTCAGCCTGACCATGCCGAGTGGAAAAAGCATTCTCCGCATTTCCTATGTGGGTATGGAACCCCTTGAGGTGAGCGCCCGTCCGAATATGAAAATCGTGCTCACCAGCGACCAGAAAGCCCTCGACGAGGTGATCGTCGTGGCCTTCGGCCAGCAGAAGCGCTCCTCGTTTACCGGTGCTGCCGCCGTGGTGGGTGCCGACGAGTTGAGCCAGAAGATCACCACCAACGTGGCCGATGCCCTTGTCGGTAGCGTTCCAGGTCTCCAGATCCGCGGTTCGAGCGGTCAGCCCGGCGCCTCACAGGGCAACATCCACATCCGTGGTATCGCCTCCATGTATGCCGACACCGAGCCCCTCGTGGTCGTCGACGGCGCCCCTTACAGCGGCAGTCTGTCCAACATCCCTCAGGACGACATCGAGAGCATCACCGTGCTCAAGGACGCCGCCTCCGCCGCCCTTTATGGAGCCCGTGGTGCAGCCGGTGTGATCCTGATCACCACGAAGAAAGGCAAGACCCAGGAAGCCCAGGTCAATGTCGACATGAAGTGGGGTAACAACAGCCGCGCCGTGCAGGATTACGAGACCATCACCAATCCCGCCCAGTTCATGGAAGTCTACTACAAGCAGTTCTACAACTACGCCGTGGCCAACGGACTTGACAATGCCGCAGCCAACAAGTGGGTCAACGACCGCATCATCACCGGTCAGCAGTGGGGCTTGCAGTACAATCCCTTCACCATCCCCACCGGCCAGTACCTCATCGGTCTGGACGGCAAGCTCAACCCCAACGCCAAGCTCGGCCGCGCCTACACCTATGGCGGCGAGACCTACTACATGCAGCCCGACGACTGGCAGGACGCCGCCTATCACAACGGTTTCCGCCAGGAGTACAACGTGAACGTGAGCGGTGGCAGCACCAAGAGCAGTTTCTATGCCTCCGCCAGTTACCTCAACGAGGACGGTATTATCGACAACTCCAACTACGAGCGTTTCTCGGGCCGTGTGAAGGCCGACTACCAGGTGAAGGAATGGATGCGCGTGGGAGCCAATGTGGGTTATGTGCACAGCAACATGGAAGAGAATCCCAACTTCTCGGTCAGTTCGCTGGGTTCTAACAACATGGCCTACTACACCTCGATGATCGCCCCCATCTATCCGCTCTTCGTGCGCACGCTCGATGCCAACGGCAACCCCGTGATCCGCACCGACCAGTATGGCCACCAGCAATATGACTACGGTGTGCCCTCCACCAACTTCCCCGGCAACGGCACCCGTCTGTTCCTCGCCACCGGTAACCCCATCGGCGCCAACAAATACAACACTGCCGAGACCATAGCCAACGTGTTCACCGGTGCCATCACCCTTGACCTCGACATCACCCCCTGGCTGAAGTTCAACTCCAACAACAACATTAACATCGGCCAGAGCCAGGGCAGTGTCTATGGCAACCCGTTCTACGGACCCTCCGCCTCCGACAATGCCAACCTCGACAAGAACACCACCACCACGATGCGCCAGAACTATGTGCAGACCCTCAACTTCCACAAGCTCTTCGGTTTGCACGACGTGCAGGTGATGTTAGGCCACGAGTGGTACAAGACCACCACGAAATACCTGCAGGCCCTCGCCACCAAGGGATTCTCGCCCGAGGTGCCCGAGATCAACGCCTTCAGCAACCGCTATGACTCCCACAGTTACACCACCGAGTACAACGTGGAGGGATGGTTTGGCAATGCCCTTTACAACTACGACCAGAAATATTTCGGCTCGCTGTCTTACCGCCGCGATGCCTCCAGCCGTTTCCACCCCGACCACCGCTGGGGTAACTTCTGGAGTATCGGTGGCGCATGGATGATCTCCAAGGAGTCGTTCATGGAGAGCACCCGCTCGTGGATTGACCAGTTGAAGCTCAAGGCCTCCATCGGCCAGCAAGGCAACGACGGTATCGGCAACTGGGCCTATACCGACCTCTATTCCCTCTCGAAAGGCGACAACGGCATGCTGCCCTCCTTCTACCGCATCGGCAACGAGGAGATCACCTGGGAGACGACCACCAACTTCAACGTCGGCGTGGAGTGGAGCTTCTGGAAGAGCCGTCTCACCGGTAGTCTCGATTTCTATACCAAGAAGACCGTCGACCAGCTGTTCTGGCTCTCCATTCCCGAGAGCTTCGGTTCACGCGGTTATTATGGCAACCTCGGCGACATCCGCAACACCGGTATCGAGTTGGTGGTCAGCGGCGACGTGGTGCGCACGAAGAACATCGTGTGGAACATCACCGCCAACATGGCCCACAACGCCACCAAGATCCTCAAGTTGCCCGACAGCAAGACCCGTATCAACGGCGGATTCCGCGAGAGCGACTCCGGCACCAACTCTTCGCTGTGGTATGAGGTGGGACAGCCTCTCTACAACATGATGGTGCCCGAGTTTGCCGGATTGGATGAGAATGGCCAGGCCCTCTACTGGCAGGATGAGAGTTTGCTGGAGACCGACGCTGAAGGAAACGTGACCATGAACACCGCCAAGCCCGGCAAGGCCCACGATAAGACGACCACCGACTGGAACAAGGCCTCCTTCTACGCTCAGGGAAGTCTTCTCCCCAAGGTGACCGGCGGTTTCTCCACCACACTGAAAGTCTACGACTTCGACCTGAGCGCCACCTTCGACTTCCAGTTGGGCGGCAAGCTCTACGACAACCGCTACATGTCGCTGATGACCAACGTGGCCACCTCCGGCAACGGCCAGACCTACCATAAGGACGTATTGAAATCGTGGAGTGCCGACAACAAAGGCAGCAACATCCCCCGCTGGCAGTTCAGCGACCTCTACACCGCCTCGCGCTCCGACCGCTTCCTCACCAGTGCGTCATACCTCAACTTCCAGAGTTTCACGGTGGGCTACACCCTTCCGAAGACCCTCACCAGCAAGCTCTATCTCAGCAAGGTGCGCATCTACTGCCAAGGTGAGAACATCTGCTTCTGGAGCAAGCGCAAAGGTCTTGATCCCCGCTACTCATTCGCCGGCACCAACTCGGGTGGTGTGAATGCCTATTCACCCGCACGCACCATCATGGGAGGTATCCAGGTGTCATTCTAATCCACTTTCAAATTTCAAAAGGAAACGCAATATGAAAAAGATATTTTCCACAATGATTGCAGCAGCCCTGGTGTCGATGACGTTCACAGGCTGCATTGAGGAGATTGACCCGCAGAACAGTACGGTGACCGAGCAGCAGGCCAAGGACGCGCCCGGCGCATTCGACAATTTCGTACAGAACCTCACGGGCAATCTCGCCGGACAGTTCATCTATGCCAATGACGGCAGCCATTACGTCTTCGACTTCGGCTATACCTCCTTCTTCCTCATCCGCGACGTGATGGGCCAGGACATCGTGCCCGTGGGAACCAACAACTGGTTTGACACCTGGTATCAGGACTTCGCCTACCTCGCCCCCAACTACGCCCGCACTCAGTATCCCTGGACCCTCTATTTCGGATGGATCAAGGACTGCAACACCGTGATCACCCTGGCCAACGCCATCGACTACGCCCAGCCCATCGAAGGCCGTGAGGTAGGCACCGGCATCGCCTACGCCCTCCGGGCCATGTACTACCTCGACATGGTGCGCATGTATGCCGCAGAGCCCTATATCGCCAACAAGCAGGCCCTCACGGTGCCGAAAGTCACTGAGGCGACCACTATCGAGGGCGTGCAGAACAATCCCCGTATGACCTGGGAGGAAGCCTTCGACTTCATCCTCAAGGATCTCGACACCGCAGAGAAGCTCCTCGCCGGTTACAAGCGCAGCGATGTCTACACCCCCGACGTGAGCGTGGTCTACGGCATGAAAGCCCGCACCTACCTGGAGCGTCAGGACTGGGCCAACGCCGAGAAGTATGCCAAGATGGCTCAGGAAGGCTATGCCATGATGAGCAAGGAGGAGTACCTCAGCCGCGACTACGGTTTCAACTCCCCCAACTCCTCCTGGATGTTCGGTGTGACCTTCAAGGACACCGACCCCAACATCGTGGAGAACGACGGCGACTCGTCGTGGGGAAGCGTGATGCTGCTTGAGAACGGCTTCGACTGCGGTTACGCCGCCAACTACGGAGGTCCCAACGTCATCGACCGTCACCTCTATGAGACCATCCCCGCCTCCGACTACCGCAAGCAGTGCTGGGTGGACTTCGCCCTCGAGGAGTTGATCGATCCCGATGCCGAGGACATCCCCGCCGACCTGCTCGCCGGACTGAGCGCCTACTCCGACTATCCCGAGCGCCTCTACGCCGCTGGAGTCGACAATGCCTCCTATGGTATCGGCGGCCTCTCGGTGAAGTTCCGCAACCAGGCCGGGAAAGCCAACGTGAAATACGACGCATGGGTGGTGGCCGTGCCCCTGATGCGCATCGAGGAGATGAAACTCATCGAGGCCGAAGCCGCCGGCATGCAGGATGAGAGCCGCGGCATCGCTCTGCTCACCGAATTCGCCAAGACCCGCGACCCCTATTACACCTACGGCACCCACCGCGACGCTTACTACAACACCTCCACCTCACAGTTCCAGAACGAGGTGTGGTGGCAGCGCAGGGTAGAGCTCTGGGGCGAGGGTTTCGCCACCTTCGACATCAAGCGCCTCAACAAGGGCGTGATCCGCTCCTATGCCGGCACCAACCACATCGAGGGTTGCCGCTTCAATGAGAGCACCTGTCCCAACTGGATGGTGTGGTGCTTCGTCAACACCGAGGCCCAGTACAACCAGGCCCTGGTGAAGAACCCCGACCCGAAACGTCCCTCTGGCGACTCCGAGGAGTTTGCCTGGTAATCCCGCCAAGCTATGTTACAACAAGGTAAACCAAATATTACAGAAATGATGAAAACATATTATTATAACTTGTTCATTGCCTTGATGGCCGTGGTGGGACTCACCGCCTGCTCCGACAACGACGACGACTACCAGTGGGCCACCGTGACGGGCAATCAGGTATACTTCAGCAACCAGCTGCCCTCCAGCTACAGCATCTCGAAGAGCACCAATACAATCACCATCCCCATCAACCGTGTGAAGACCGACGAGGCCATCACGGTCAACCTCACGCACACCGATGGCTCTGGATTCTTCAACGTGCCCTCCTCGGTGAGTTTCGCTCAGGGAGAGTCCGAGGCCCAGATCACCGTGAGCTACGACGTGGATAGTTTGGTCTACGACGAGCGTCACAACGATACCCTCAGCATCGCCAGTGCCGACTACACCACCATCTATGGTGCTTCTACCTACTCCTTCTCGGCCATGATGCCCTCGCCCTACAAACTTCTGGGCAAAGGAACACTCACCGACGGGTTCTTCGGATTCACCACCACGGTGGATATCTACCAGAACACCGAGCAGACCAACGTCTTCCGCATCTTCAAAGGCTATGACCCGGTGGATGACGGCAATCAAGACGAGTATCTGCAACTCACCATCCTGAAGGCCGGCGACGTGGTGGCCGGACAGACCATCGCCAAAGACAACCTGGTGTACTGGGGCGACGACTTCAACACCGGTTACCATCATCCCACCTACGACGCCGACGTGCTGGTGTGCCATCCCTATGGTTTCAGCAGCACCAAGGACCAGAGCATGTGGAGCTACAACTATGTGGTGGAATACCAGGCCGATGGCGTCACACCAGGCGAGATCCACTTGGCCCCGTTCTACTACATGAATGGCGTGGGTGGATGGAACAACACCCAGAACGATGGCATAATCACCATCATCTTCCCGGGTTTCGACAAGAAGGACTACACCCTGGATGTCGAATACCTTGGCCGTCTCACCGACACCGAGGATGCTGATTTCGCACAGGTCTCCATCGGCATGGGCGAGGACCTGGAGTATGTGAAATATGCGATGACCGACATCGACGGCGATGCACAGGCCCTCTATGAGACTATGATGGCCGACCTCGACTCCTATCCTCAGGTGACCAAGACCTCGGCGGTGAACATGCCCGTCGAGAAGACCGGCAAGTATCAGTTTGTGGCCATCGGTTTCGCCGGCGGTGAGGAAGTGGCCGCCGTCGCCGAGACCATCCGCTTCACCTCCAGCCACGACTTCGCCCCGTCGTTCGAGCCTGTGGGCACCGGCACGTTCACCTATACCCAGTACTGGGAGGGTGATGACCCCGGACTGACCATCAGCAAGGCCCAAGGCACCAACACCTACCGCATCTCGCACTGGGGCGGTGACGTGAACTTCGACTTCACCTGGGACCCCGCCACCAACAAGTGCACCGTGGGAGAGCAGTTCATCGGCACGCAGTACAGCAGCTATGGCGACGTGTTCGTCTCCGACGTGCCCACCTACGACCCGGATGAATCCTACGATAAGTACCCCTGCTTCTACGATCCCGCCACCAAGACCTTCACCTTCAACCTCGCTTACTATGTGAGCGCTGGTTTCCTGACCGCGGGGGCCGAGACGTTCGTCGTGGAGTGGGATGCCGCTGCAGCCGCCCCGTCGGCCCGTCCGGTGAACAAATACCTCTTTACCCAGAAACACCTGAGCGTGAAGAAGATGCTTAGGAACTCAGACAAAGTGAAGTTCTCGGTAGAGAAGAGAGTCAAATAAGACATCGCAACCTCTGACAGTATCAAGCGAGTCCAGCCCGGACTCGCTTGATTTTTTTGCGGGGGAAAGTTTTGTGCTTTGCCCAAAACGCCTTATCTTTGCGAAATAGAATGCCTCAAATCTCGATATCGCTGTTCTTCGGGATTTTCAAGACTCCTGATGCGATGAGGATCGGGATTTTCAACGCGAAAAGCGCATTGCAAATGCTTATAGTCTATGCGGGCGGATTGCAAATCCGCCCGAACAGGGGTAGGATTGCAAATCCGGCTGAACGGGCGAACAGGATCCGGCCGAACAGCGAGAAGCGCATTGCAAATGCTTATACTCTATGCGGTCGGATTGCAAATCCGCCCGAACAAGCAAATCCGGCTGAACAGGGGAACAGGAATCCGGCCGAACAGCGAGAAGCGCATTGCAAATGCTTATACTCTATGCGGTCGGATTGCAAATCCGCCCGAACGGGGCCCCGAGCGGCAAATCCGGCTGAACAGCGAGAAGCGCATTGCAAATGCTTATAGTCTATGCGGGCGGATTGCAAATCCGCCCGAACAAGCAAATCCGGCCGGAAAATATGGCAATTTATTATTACGAAAATCTTTACCGAGAATGGAAATGAAAACTGACAGACCACAGAGACTCTCACCACAGAGATCTGAGGAGTATAGAGGCGAGGAAGTGAGAAGCGAAGAGCAGGTGAAGACTGATGAGCAGATGATGCGCAAAGCCCTGGCCGAAGCCCAAATGGCACTTGCCGAGGGTGAAATCCCCATCGGAGCCGTCGTCGTATGCCGAGGACGTATCATCGCCCGCGCACACAACCTCACCGAACTGTTGCA
Source organism: uncultured Prevotellaceae bacterium (assembly GCA_946540735.1). Lineage (GTDB taxonomy): Bacteria > Bacteroidota > Bacteroidia > Bacteroidales > Bacteroidaceae > Prevotella. The sequence goes on from CAMNIN010000010.1 coordinate 66,434, forward strand.
TGACGTCACCGCTCATGCCGAGATGCAAGCCATCACCTCGGCAGCCAATGAGTTGGGCGGCAAGTATCTCACCGACTGCACCCTCTACGTCACCGTGGAGCCTTGCGTGATGTGCGCGGGAGCCATTGGATGGGCGCAGATCTCCCGCATCGTGTATGGCGCACCCGATGAGAAACGCGGTTACCGGCGTTTCGCCCCGCAGGCGATGCATCCCCGCGCCACCGTCACCTCCGGCGTCCTCGAGGAGGAGTGCCGCCGGCTGATGCTGAGTTTCTTCCAGAATAAAAGATGAACTTGGCGAAAAATATCAGCAAGCCCTATTGGAAGTATGGCATTATTTGTTTATATTTGCAACTGTCAATCTATGATTGTCAAATCTAAACAGGAAACATTTTCTGCGACATCTTCAAATTTTAGGATTCCAATTGGCAACACATAACGAATACGGGAAATGGGGCGAGGAGCAGGCCGTGCTGTTTTTGCAACGCAAGGGCTACACCATCTGCCACCGCGACTGGAAATACGGTCACCGCGACCTTGACATCACCGCCTTGACCGAGGACGGTGACACCCTCGCCATCGTCGAGGTGAAAACCCGGCGCAACACCGATTTCGCCCAGCCGGAGGAGTCTGTCGACTGGCGGAAGATACGCAGTCTCGCCATCGCCGCCGACGCCTATGTGCGGCGCTATCAGGTGCACACACCGGTGCGGTTTGACATCATCACCGTTGTGGGCCAAGGCGATGATGTGCGGATCGATCATATCGAGGAAGCCTTCGTCCCACCCCTCAGATGAAAAGAATATGAGAAAGACCATCATCCGTTTGGAGCAGACCGACTCCACCAACCGCTATCTCCGTGAGCATGGAGCGGCCGGCGAGGGCATGACCGTTGTCGTGGCCGGTTTCCAGACAGCGGGTAGGGGACAGGGCACCAATACCTGGGAGAGCGAGCCCGGGAAGAATCTGCTGATGAGCATCCTCTGGACCCCCAAAGAGGAGGAATCCCTCCCTTCCGCCGCGTCGGTCAGAATGTCCATGGGGCGCCTGTTCTTGTTCTCCGAGGCTGGCGCCTTGGCCGTAGGGCGTGCTCTTGCCTCTTATACCGACGGCATCACGCTGAAATGGCCCAACGACATCTATTGGAAAGACTACAAGATCAGCGGGACGCTGATCGAGACGGCCGTCGGAGGCCGTGGTCTCCGCTCCTGCCTTTACGGTGTCGGCATCAATGTCAATCAGACCGTCTTCAGGAGCGATGCTCCCAATCCAGTCTCCCTGGCCCAGATCCTGGGCCATGAGGTGGATGTCGAGGAAGTGATGCAGCGGGTGCTCGACGCATTCGACCAGGAGATCACCGCCGTCAGTGAAGGGCGGGCAGAGGAGGTGAGCCGCCGCTACCACGCCTCGCTTTATCGCCGCAGCGGATATCACCTCTATCGTGACGGAGAGGGACCATTTGAGGCTGAGATCGTCAGGGTGGAGGACGATGGCCATCTCATGCTGTGCGACAGCGCCAGCCGGATAAGGCGTTATGCCTTCAAGGAAGTGGAATTCATCCTTCCTGCAACGTGATTTTTTTTTTTATTATATATATTATGCCAAGATTCAAGAGAATATTGTTAAAGCTCAGTGGCGAGAGCCTCATGGGCAAGCAGGGCTACGGCATCGACCCCGAACGGTTGGCCGACTATGCCCGTCAGATCAAGGAAGTGCACGCCATGGGAGTGCAAATCGGTATCGTCATCGGCGGCGGCAACATCTTCCGCGGCCTGAGTGGTGCCACCAAAGGATTTGACCGTGTGAAAGGCGACCAGATGGGCATGCTCGCCACGGTGATCAACTCCTTGGCACTCAGTTCGGCCCTCACCACCGAGGGAGTGGCCAACAAGGTGCTCACCGCCATCCGTATGGAGCCCATCGGCGAGTTCTACTCCAAATGGAAAGCCATCGAGGAAATGGAAGCCGGGAAAGTCTGCATCTTCTCAGCCGGCACCGGATCGCCCTATTTCACCACCGACACCGGGTCGTCGCTGCGCGGTGTGGAGATCGAGGCCGACGTGATGCTCAAGGGCACCCGCGTCGACGGCATCTACACCGCCGATCCCGAGAAAGACCCCACAGCCGTGAAGTTTGACGACATCACCTATGACGAGATCCTGGCCCGCGGCCTGAAAGTGATGGATCTCTCGGCCGTGGTGATGTGCAACGACAATCACCTGCCGATCTACGTCTTCAACATGGATGTGGTGGGAAATCTGAAAAAGGTGATTGACGGCGAGCCCATCGGAACCTATGTACACAGTTGACAAGTGTCAGTAGCCGACGAAGCGGCCTATGGCCAGACCCTCACTCCTCGACGAAGTCGACATACTCGCCCTCATCGTCAGAGATGATCTTGCGGCGGGCCTTCTCGGGGTCGCGGGTGTCGGTGATGCGCTCACCATCCGGACCGGTGGTTGTCGTCCCTGTGGGGCGCCTGCCGCCGGTTTTTGTAGTGCTCTGCCTGAAGTGCTCATGCGCTTTCCTCACGGTGAGAACGATCCGCAGTACGAAGAAAATCACTGCGATGATACCGATGAGGAAAATGCCGAAGAACAGTTTCAGGATGATCATGATGTGAGAAATAGAGAATTTGGGTTGTCAGGAGCAGCGGAAGACGACGTTATCTCCCCCTGGACTGGGCGAAGAGAGAGAGCAGCACATACCACACGATGATGACCGCCAGACCTGAGACACGCATCAGAGCCAGCAGCACCACGCACGAGATGAGGAAGATGTATTTCACCTCATTGCCTTTCCATCCCCACTGCTTGAACTTCAGTGCGAAGAGCGGAATCTCCGCCACCAGTATCCAGCAGCTCAGGAGGATCAGGCCCAGGATGAGCCACAATGCGAAGGAGAGGTGCATGATGCGGTTTCCCCCTCCCACGATGAGGGCACCCCAGAAGAGCGCATTGGCCGGAGTGGGCAGGCCGATGAATGACGACGTCTGCCGCTCGTCGATATTGAATTTGGCCAGTCGCAGTGCCGAGAAAACCGCGATGAGATAGGCAACGTAAGGCAAGTACTCCCGTGCTCCGTCGAGCCCGTCAGGGTAGTGAACTTGGAACAGAAAGGTGAAAACCATTGTGGCAGGAGCCACGCCGAAGGTCACGTCGTCGGCCAGTGAGTCCAGTTCCTTGCCGATGGGCGAGGAGACATGCAGCAGGCGTGCCGTCATGCCGTCGAAGAAATCAAACACCGCCCCCAGGATGATGAAAGCCAGTGCCATCGTCTGGTCGCCCCCGAAAGCGAAAGTCGTCGCTATGCAACCCGAGAGCAGGTTGCAGCAAGTGATTGCGTTTGGAATATTCCGTGTAATGAAATTTGACATGCCTATCTCAGTTTGGCAATGATCGTCTGGTCGCCCGTAGTCGACTGTCCCATTTTGACACACGCCTCAGTGTCGGCAGGCAGGAAGACATCCACCCTTGACCCGAGTTTGATAAACCCCAGATGGTCGTCGATCTCACATTCCTCACCCTCTTTGGCATAGGTGACGATGCGTCGTGCCACGGCACCGGCGATTTGCCGGCAGAGCACCAAGATACCCTCCGGGGTCTCTATCAGCACATCGGCACGCTCGTTCTCCTCGCTGGCTTTGGGCAGCCACGCCTTGTGGTAGTTGCCGTTCTGGTGCTTGACAAGTTTCACCTTTCCGTCCACTGGAAACCAGTTGGCATGTACGTTGAAAGGGCTCATGAAGATGGAGATCATCAGCCGTCGGTCATGGAAATACGTGTTTTCCTCCACTTCCTCGACCACGACCACCTTGCCGTCGGCAGGAGCCACGACGACCTTTGTCGTGTCCTCGATGTCAAGATACCGGATCGGGCAGCGGTAGAAATTGAGCACTGTCCCATAGAGGGTAGCCGCCACGGCGGAAAAGCACCAAAATGGCACTTTGGTGTCAAATCCCCGCCATAGTATCACGCCGATGGCAATAATGATGAATAGGCTGAAGATGAGCGTGTCGTTGCCTTCGCTATGTAGTCTTTGTTTTTTGAGCTTGCGGATTCTGCGTCCCATTTTTTCAAATGTGATTTCAATTTGCAAAGGTAATTGTTTTTCATTAACCTTGCAAATTTTTTCATTTCATTCTTTGGCCGTCTCAACTATATCATGTAACTTTGAACCTCAATTTGTATTATGAGAGATTTTGTCCATCTTCACGTTCACACGTATTATTCCATTCTCGACGGCCAGTCGAGCATCAACAAACTCGTCGACAAGGCCGTGGCCGACGGCATGCGCGGCATGGCCATCACCGATCATGGCAACATGATGGGAGTGAAGGAGTTGTTCAACTACTGCAACAAGGTCAACAAGAAGCTCAAGGCCGATGGCAAGCCCGAGTTCAAGCCCATTTTCGGCTGTGAGATGTATGTGGCCCGCCACGGGGATAAAGAGCAGAAAAACGGGCGTGAGGACCAGAGCGGTTGGCACCTCATCGTGCTGGCCAAGAACTACAAAGGCTACAAGAACCTGATCAAGCTCGTCTCCCGCTCGTGGGTCGATGGTTTCTACATGCGTCCGCGAACCGACCACAAAGACCTCGAGCATTACTCCGAGGGCCTGATCGTCTGTTCGGCCTGCATCGCCGGCGAGGTGCCCGACAAGATCCTCAAGGGCGACATCAAGGGCGCTCGTGAAGCCATCGAATGGCACAAGCGCGTGTTCGGCGACGACTATTACCTCGAGTTGCAGCGCCATGAGGTGAAAGACCCCAACCAGCGTGCCAACCGCGAGACCTTCCCCTTGCAGCAGCAAGCCAACAAAGTGCTGATCGAACTGGCCCGGGAGTACGGCGTCAAACTGGTGTGCAGCAACGACGCCCATTTCGTCGACCAGGACAATGCCGAGGCCCACGACCACCTGCTCTGTCTCTCGACCGGCAAGGACCTCGACGACCCCACCCGCATGCTCTACACCAAGCAGGAGTGGTTTAAGACCCGTGCGGAGATGAACGAGGTCTTCGCCGACATCCCCGAGGCCCTCGACAACACCTGCGAGATCCTCGACAAGGTGGAGACCTACTCCATCGACCATGCCCCCATCATGCCCTTCTTCCCCATTCCCGAGGATTTCGGCACCGAGGAAGACGTGCGCCGCCGCTACAGCGAGCAGCAACTCTTCGAGGAGTTCACCCGCGATGAGAACGGCAATGAGATCATGTCGCATGAGGACGGCGAGAAGAAGATCAAGAAACTCGGCGGCTATGACAAGCTCTACCGCATCAAGTTCGAGGCCGACTACCTCGCCAAACTCGCCTACGACGGAGCGAAGCGACTCTACGGCGACCCCATCCCCGAGGAAGTGGCCGAGCGGGTGAAGTTTGAGTTGCACATCATGAAGACGATGGGATTCCCCGGCTACTTCCTCATCGTGCAAGACTTTATCAATGTGGCCCGTGACCAGCTCGACGTGATGGTAGGCCCCGGCCGAGGTTCCGCAGCCGGTTCGGTGGTCGCCTACTGTCTGGGCATCACCCGCATCGACCCCATCAAATACGACCTGCTGTTTGAGCGCTTCCTCAATCCCGACCGTATCTCACTGCCCGATATCGACACCGACTTCGACGACGACGGCCGCGGCCGCGTGCTGGAGTGGGTGGAAGACAAGTACGGCCACGACAAAGTAGCCCATATCATCACCTACGGCAGTATGGCCACCAAGAACTCGCTGCGCGATGTGGCCCGTGTGGAGCGCCTGCCGCTGGAAGAGAGCAACCGCCTCTGCAAGGCCATCCCCGACCGATTGCCCGACGGTATGAAGATGAACCTCGACAATGCCATCAAGTGCGTGCCCGAGTTGCGTCAGGCCGAAGCCTCGACCGACATCCGTGAGCGCAACACCATCAAATACGCACGCATGCTCGAAGGCACCGTGCGCAACACCGGCATCCACGCCTGCGGCACCATCATCTGCCGCGATGCCATCAGCGACTGGGTGCCCGTCTCGACAGCCGAGGACAAGGCCGACCCCGGCCACAAGCTCCTCTGCACGCAGTATGACGGTCATGTGATCGAGGAGACCGGACTCATCAAGATGGACTTCCTCGGCCTGAAGACCCTCTCCATTCTGAAGGAAGCCATGGAGAACATCCGCCTGTCGACCGGCCATACCATCGACATCGACAACATCCCCATCGACGACCCCCTCACCTATAAGCTCTATTGCGAGGGCCGCACCATCGGCACCTTCCAGTTTGAGTCGGCCGGCATGCAGAAATACCTCCGCGAGCTCCAGCCCTCGGTATTTGAGGACCTCATCGCCATGAACGCCCTTTACCGTCCCGGTCCTATGGACTATATCCCCGACTTCATCGCCCGCAAGAAAGATCCCTCGAAGATCACCTATGATATCCCCTGCATGGAGAAATACCTGAAGGACACCTATGGTATCACCGTCTATCAGGAGCAGGTGATGCTCCTCTCGCGTCAGTTGGCCGGCTTCACCCGCGGCCAGTCCGACACGTTGCGCAAGGCGATGGGTAAGAAGCAGATCGAGAAGATGAACGAGTTGGAGTCACTCTTCTATAAAGGCGGAGAGAAGAACGGCTACGACCATGCCGTGCTCAACAAGATCTGGGAAGACTGGAAGAAATTCGCCTCCTACGCCTTCAACAAGAGCCATGCCACCTGTTACTCGTGGGTGGCCTACCAGACCGCCTATCTCAAGGCCCACTATCCCGCCGAGTATATGGCCGCCGTGATGAGCCGCAACCTCGACAACATCTCGGAGATCACCAAACTCATGGATGAGTGCAAGGCCATGGGCATCGAGACCCTTGGCCCCGATGTCAACGAGAGCCGCCATAAGTTCAGTGTCAACAAGAGCGGCGCCATCCGCTTCGGCCTTGCCGCCATCAAAGGCATGGGTGCTTCGGCAGCCGAGTCGATCATCTCGGAGCGAGACGCCAACGGCCCCTACAAAGACATCTTCGATGTGGTGAGGCGTGTCAACCTCTCCGCCGCCAACCGGAAAGCCTTTGAGAGCATGGTGCTCAGCGGCGGTTTCGACAGTTTCGGCATCGCCCGCGAGCGTTATCTGGCCATCGGTCCCCGTGGTGACGTCTTCCTCGACACCCTCATGCGCTTCGGCCAGGTGTATCAGACGGAGAAGATGCAAGCCCAGATGTCGCTTTTCGGCAGTGATGACATCGAGATCACGACCCCCCCGATACCCGAGAGCGAGCCTTGGAGCAACATCGAGCGGCTCAACCGCGAGCGCGACCTCGTGGGCATCTATCTCTCCGCCCATCCCCTCGACGAGTTCAGCATGATCCTCAAGCACCTCTGCAACACCCATTGCACCGAGTTGGCCGACAAGGAAGCCCTGATGAAGAAGGAGACCATCACCTTCGGCGGAGTCGTGACAGCCGTGAAGTCGAAGTTCAGCCGCAATGGCAGTCCATGCGGTTTTGTCACCATCGAGGATTTCGAAGGCTCCGGCGAGCTTGCCCTCTTCGGCGAGGAATGGGCGAAGTGGCGCGGCATGCTCACAGAGGCCTGCACCGTCTACGTGACCGCCAAAGCCGTGCAGAAATACCGCGGCAGCAATATCATCGACATCCGCATCGGCGACATCCAGTTTATGCAGACCGTGAAAGAGAAGGCCATCAGCCGGCTTACCGTCATCGTCAATGCCGATACGATCGACACCGAGAAAGTCAACAACCTGGTGGCAGCCATCGACGGCAGTCCCGGCGACACCTCGCTGTACATCCAGATCCACGACACCACGGGCAACCTCCACTTGCGCAGCAAGGCCAAGAAAGTGGAGGTGGGGCATAGCCTGATCCAGTTTATCGAGGAAACCGAGGGGATGAATTATTTCATCAACTGACGCAGGCTGCAGTCATCCGATGCCATCGTGCCACCTGCACCCTGCCAAAAAAGCGGACCTCCTCATGAAAAGGCGTTTGGCACGGTGTTTGCTGAAAGAGAACAATAACGATTATTTATTCATCAAATTTATAAGATCCATGGAAGTTACAATCACATCAGAGAATTTCAAGAGTTATCTCAATGGCGACCAGCCATTGGTCGTAGACCTTTGGGCCACTTGGTGCGGCCCCTGCCGTGCCATCGCCCCCATTATTTCGGAGTTGGCCAACGAATACGACGGCAAGATCGTTGTCGGCAAGTGCGATGTGGAGGAGAACGACGAGATCGCCGCAGAGTTTGGCGTTCGCAACATCCCCACAATCCTTTTCTTCAAGGACGGCAAGTTGGTCGACAAGATGGTAGGCGCAGCCAACAAGTCGAAATTTGACGAGAAATTCAAGGCCCTTCTGTAAGAAGCAGCCGTCAGTTCCGCCAGCATTGACATAGACCCCACCGTCTGTCATCACCCTGGTGCCCCATCTACGAGAAAAATCCCCGAAAAGAGCGGTCATCTTCGCCTTTTCGGGGATTTTCTTGTATGCTGTGGTTCAGGTTATCTCACGATGAACTTCCGTCCATTGCGGATGTAGACACCCGGAGCCAGACCTTCGGTCGACTGGGCATTCTTGCGCACGAGACGTCCGCGGATGTCGTAGATGTCGCCCGACTCACGAGCGGTGCTCACGATGTTGGAAATACCCTCATCCACGGAAACCACGAACAGCAGTCCCTCGCTGAGTCGGCTGGTGTCCCACACGAAGGCAGCCGGCAGTTCGAGTTGCGGAGTGCCCGTCATGGCATTGGCGTGGAAGATCCGGATGGAGTCGCCCGCAGCCAGTCTGTTGTTGTCGGGCACGGTCACCCGGATGATGCCATTCATGGTGAGCGTAGCGATATCAGCGATGGAGGTGCATCCGTCGTTAGACGAAGAGGCACACTGGCGAGCCCTGATCTCCAGGACGCTACCCTCGTGGAAGTTCACGTTCTTACCGCCGAAGAAGATTGTGCCCGAGTTGGCCGTAGCCGAAGACCCCGGCCTGACTATACCGTTGATGTTGAAAGACTGGTTTTTGAGCGGTGTCGTCTCTTTGTTGATACCCGAGAGGATGGCCGCCTGTGCCACGGTGAGCGCACCGGTGCCCAGCACGCCCGAGGAGAGCAGCAGTTCACCCTCAGAGATGGTGCAATAACCAGAGTTGTCGCTGTTGCCGCTGTAGGTCAGTTTGCCCGATCCCACTTTGAGCCAGTTGGCGTTCGATGTCACCTTTCCGCCCCAGGACCAGTTATCCTCATTGCCCACCTTCCAGGTGTTGGGTCCAGGAGCAGCCCCGCTGCTGAAGGAGCAAGATCCGCCGAGGCTTCCAGTGCCCGACACCTTGCCCACATGGTAGGTCTTGCCACTGTTCTGCACCTCCATGCCAGCCCCGATATTGAGCGTACCCTTCGGCATGCCGTAGCTGTTGTCGAGTGTGAAGCGTGTGTCGCTGCTGTGCACTTTGGTCGTGATGGTACCTTCAAATTCCGACCAGTCGCCCTTGATCTGTGTGCGGGTGGCCGCCCATCCGCTGCCGATCACGACGGGGCAGTAGACGGTGAGCACGCCCTTTCCGGTGATCTTGTTGGAGTAGGAGCCACGGTCTACCAGGTTCCAGGTGCCCCGTTTTGTAGCCGGCACGTGGATGTTGTAGCTGGTACTGGTGTTCTCCTGCAGCGTGCCGTTTTGGAATTCCACCGTCTGCGCCGGAGTCGAGGAATTGACGCACTGCACGGTACCCGCTGCGATGACGAGTCGCTGCAGAGTGCTGTTGGAGACGTTGAGTTTCATCCATCCCGTACCTTTCTTGGTCAGCACGGTGCCCGACATGGACCTGTCGACCACGAAGTCGCTCAGGTTGTTGATGACACCCCCCTCTTCGCCGATCACCTGTATGGCCGATCCATTGGTGACGGAAGCCGTCGTGCGCAGTTCGCTGCCGTTTTCGATCACGAAGCTGCCAGCCGACGTCTTGACCGCTCCCAGGTTGCCTTTCTCCTGGTTGGCGTTGGCGAGCGACGAGACGATCACCGAACCGCCAGAGATGCGTGTGCTGCCTTTGTAGGTATTGTCGGTCATGATGGTCAGCGAGCTGTTGCCCCTCTTGATCAGGGATGTGTTGCCGGCGAGAGCCCCCGGTCCGCTGAAGGTATAGGCATTGCTGTTGTTGTCGACGATCACGCTGTCGGCCTCGATTTCGCCAGTGATATTGATGTTGAAGACCGTGGCGTCGTCGTTGAAGATCACGTTGTCGCCGCTCACGAAGCAGTCGTTCTCGCCTTTGGAGTTGGTGAAGTTGTTGTCACCGCCCACCTGCCAGTTGGCGCTCTCCGTTCCGTTCCATACGATCTGGTCGTTGGCACGCATGTCGGAGATCTCGAGATAGAGTTTTCCCTCTTCGAGGAGCAGAGACGCCTTTTTCTGTGTGCCGAGTCCCTCGATGCGGATATCGTCGAGCGAGCCCACGAGTTCTTGCACCTCGCCGATGTCGTAGCGTCCAGCCACCAAGTCGGTGTCGGTGTGGTAGACGAACTCAAACACCGGAGAGAGGTATTCCGGTCCGTATTTCCAGTCTTTCGTCTCGATGGTCATCCGTTTGGCCTTCACCTGATCTGCGGTGAGGTCGCTATAGACATCGAAAACCACCCTTGCCCCGAATCCTAAGAGCAGCGAGTCGGTGGTGATTTCACCCTTCTGTTCAGCCCTTCCGGGACGGAGGATAGCGGCATAGTCCATTTTGATGCGGCGGAACTTTCCCCCGTTGCTGTTGAGCTCAGCGAAGCGGTTGAGCCAGAGAGAGGAGTTGAGCATGGAGCCGTCGAAATTGACCACCCCCGCCCAGATATCGGTGTTGCCCGTATGGAGTTGCTCCACGTTGGGCAGACTCAGCGTGCCGTCACCCTGTTTGACGAGTCTCATGCCACCGCTGAAGGCACCGCCCTCGACCTCGCAGGTGTAGTAAGTGTAGTTGATGTTGGCCCGTCCGTTGGTCACCGTGCTGTTGGTGCCCTGCACCCACGACGGCACGTTGAAGGTCATCACCCACGGTTTGACGCCGTTCTCCACGCTCACCTTGGTGTCGTTGGTCTCGCAGACGATGGCATGTTTGCCGTTGAGCGCGCTGCTGATGGTGCCCCCGTTGGCCACCTCGGTGCGCCCCGTCATGGTGAGAGGCGGCGGAGCCACGGTGATGTCCTCCAGTTCGCCGAGGAAATAGCTGGCGTGCGGCGGTTGGTTGTATCCCATCGATTCCCACACCATGCCCTGTCGGTATTGGTGGTCGTGCCAGAGCGTATAGTTTCGCCATGGCGTAGCGATGTCGGTGGTATATACCCTGATGTATTTGTTGTCGCTGGTGCGCACGATGATCTCCTCTCGCCAGTCGCCCAGGATGTCGCCAGTGGCCGACGGAGTATTCTTCGTCCAGTTGCAGTTGGCCGTACCATTGGCGGTGAAGACCTCCCTGCCGTCGGCTTTCACCACGCGGCTGGCCCCTTCGCGGCTGCTGGCCCCGTCGAGGCCCTCCTCCAGCAAGTCACCGTCCCAGTAGATGCGGAAATTGTTGGTGAATCCCGATGGAGCCCCCGTGATCGGCTTGTCGGCCACAGTCGAGATGATGCCCGACTGCGAGGAATGACCGATGCATCCCGGGTAGTCGTTGGAGAAATTGCCGCAGAGAGCGCGTCCGTCATCCGAGGTAGACTGCAGCCTATAATAGATTTTCGACGTTGTGGCGTCGCGGTAGTTCATGGCCGGATGATCTTCGTTGCAAGCGAAAATCTCCTGTCCGTGTCGGTAGGGGTCGAGGTCGCTGCAGTGCTGTGCGTCGCCATGTCCCAGTCCTGTGGTCGAGAGTCCCTTTCCGTTGTCATCGATCACCATTGATCCGAAGACGATTTCGTCGCGTCCGTCCCAGTCGACGTCGGCGATGCCGAAGTTATGGTAACCCTGTCCGAAGTAAGGCCCCGAGTTGCCGCTGTTCCATTCCCAGTAGAGGCTGAGCTGATGCGTGTTGGCATCCACGGAGAACGCCTTCATGTGGTGCTTGGTGTAGCATCCCCGTCCGAGGAAGATGAACGGGTGCCTGCCATCGAGGAATGGCGCACCGAAATAGTGCTTAGTGGCCCGGTGTCCGTAGCCGTCGCCCCAGTCGTTGGCATTGCCGCGCGGCAGCGGATAAGTCATCCAGAGAGCGCCATTGTAACCGATGGGGTAGGGTTTGGCTGTGGCCCCCTCCATGTAGAGCAGGTATTCTGCCCCCGTGTTGGTGTAGGTCATATTAGCTGTGTGTGTCAGCGTGTTGCGCGTGTTGACATTCATGTTTCCCACATTGGTCTTAGTGCCATCGGCATGATAGATGATCATGTTGTCGGCACCACGCATGAGCACTTCCGCCTTGCCGTCGCCGTCCCAGTCGTAGCCCACAATGTCGTATTGCTCATCCGGTCCGGAGCACATGTTGGGTCCCAGGTCGATATACCACAGTCTGTCGCCCTTGATGTTGTAGCACTCCAGGAAGTTGTATGCCGAGTCGTTGGCCACGGGACAAGGCCCAGTGGCGTCGCTGTCGAGGTTGTAGTTGCGCTTCACCAGGAATTCCGACACCCCGTCGCCGTCGACATCGGCCAGTGCGATATCGTTGATGCTGTAGTCGCCGGAGATGTCAGTACCCCTTCTCGACAAGATGGGTTTGACAGCGAACTGCATGTACTGGGTCGACATTCGGCTTACGGCCGGGCATTTTTCCTGTTCGACCCCTTTGATGACAGCCGCCACCTGGTAAGAAGCCCCCGCTGAGCCCCCTGTGTCGGTGAAATTAGACACATTGAGCGGCTGTGCGTTCACCTTCGTCCCGTTGCGGTAGAGGTTGTACTGCGTGTCGTAGTACTCCTCGGCGAAGATTCTCCAGCTGACGAAGCTCCCCGAGCCGGCAGGCACGGCCACCAGTCCACGGTCGAGTTTGTCGGTGGTGCGTTGTGCATGAGCGGTCAGAGCTGTCATCATCAGCGTGATACAGATTAGTCTTAGTACTCTCATTTGCTTATTGGTTTTAAAATAGATTATGTGGTCGTTATAGGTTTGCAGCTCACATGGCGAAAGGCATCCATGTCAGTTGGAGGCATATTCGTTGTTTTCGGATATACGTGGCTCTTGGATATCCGTTGTTTTCGGATATACGTTGCAAAAATAGCAATTTTTCCCCAATAAAGCGTATAGTTGCCAACCGATTTGGCATTTTTTCGGGTTAATGCGACATATTTCTCAGTCATTCACCGGGCTTGTTGCATTGCCTACTACAGATTTGAAATGCGGGCTGTATGGAGTATTCGTTTTTGCGGTGAGTTTATCGGATTGCAATGCGCTTTTATCGGATTGCAATGCGCTTATTGGATTGCAAATCCTTATATTCATTGCATCGGGATTGCAAATCCCGATGAACGGGCAAATCCCGATGAACGGGTGAACAGGGAGTCAGAAGTCAGGGGCGGCGGCTTCTTTTGAGAAGGAATAGGGGGCGCAGCCGTCGGCTATGCCACGATGGAGATTGGGCACCGGCTGCATCCCGCAGTTGATGACGCCGCCTCGGAGCAAGTCGTCATGCTCCAGGTAATTCTTGTCGTATGGCTGTCCGTTGAAGGTCATCGTCCCGATGTATCGGTTGTCGGTCGAGAGGTTATGAGCTTGGATGACGAGCACCCTGCCAGTGGGGAGATGGAGAGTCATCTTGTCGAAATAAGGCGTGCCGATCACATACTGGCCACTGCCCGGACACACCGGATAGAACCCCATGGCCGAGAATACATACCAGGCAGAAGTTTGCCCGTTGTCCTCGTCGCCGCAATAGCCATCGGGGAGAGCTGTATAGAGACGGTCCATCACCTCCCTCACCCAGTATTGCGTCTTCCATGGCTGTCCGGCAAAGTTGTATAGGTAAGGCATGTGCTGGATGGGTTGGTTGCCGTGGGCGTAATTTCCCATGTTCATGATCTGCATCTCGCGGATCTCATGGATGACACCCCCGTAATAACTCTCATCGAAGAGCGGTGGAAGGCTGAAGACCGAGTCGAGCATCTGCACGAAGATGTCTTTGCCGCCCATGAGGCGGATCAAGCCTTCAATGTCGTGGAAGACCGACCAGGTGTAGTGCCATGCATTGCCCTCGGTGAAGGCATCCCCCCATTTCAGGGGGTTGAAAGGCGACTGGAAGGTGCCGTCGGCATTGCGCCCACGCATCAGCCGAGTCTCCCGGTCAAACACATTTTTGTAGTTCAACGCCCTTTTGTAGAATGGCAGCCATTCGCTCGCAGGTTTCCCCAGCCGCTTGCCCAACCTGTAGATACACCAGTCGTCGTAGGCATATTCCAGGGTGCGCGCCACGCTCTCATTGATGCCGGAGCCATAGGGCACATAGCCCAGGCTGTCGTATTGCCGGAAACCCAGTCGGCCTGTCGACGCCACCTCAGGATGCACGGCCTGGGCTCCATGGACGACCGCTTCCCATAACGTCGCGATATCATATCCGCGCAGGCCCTTCAGCCACGCATCGGCCACTACGGAGGCCGAATTGTTGCCCACCATGCAGTTTCTGTGTCCGGGACTTGCCCATTCTGGCAGGAATCCACTTTCTTTGTAGCAATTGACAAGTCCCTCCTGCATCTTCTCGTTCATTTCGGGATAGAGCAAGTTGAGCAGCGGGAAGAGAGAGCGGAAGGTGTCCCAGAAGCCCGTGTCGGTGAAGTAATACCCAGGGCGCACCTCACCGGTGTGAGGACTGTAGTGAACAGGCCGGCCATCGGCATCCATCTCATAGAACATCCTTGGAAAGAGCAGCGAACGGTACAAGCAGGAGTAGAACGTACGCTGGTGGTCAATATCGTCGTCTTCCACCTCTATGCGTCGCAGCATGTCGTTCCATCGTCGTCGTCCGTCGGCCATGACCTCATCAAAAGAGCGATGGGCTAGTTCCTGAAGATTGCGGACCGCCTGCTCCTCGCTGATGAATGATGATGCGACTCTCAGGATCACCTGTTCCCCCCTTTTCATCGGTGGAAAGCCCACGACCGCCCCAGCATGGTTGGCCCACACCTCTTTCCTGCCCTCAACCAGTCCGTCAGCGTCGGAATAGCAAGCCTCGAAAGAGACGGGATGCGAGCAGTCGACCACAAAGTAATGCATGAAGCCCTCTGGCACGCCCCCGCTGTTTTTGGTCGTGATGCCTGTCACCCGGCGCCTTCCAGCATCCACGGCCACGTGTGAGCCAGCATCGAAAGCATCAATCACCACACGAGCCTCAGAGGTCTCAGGGTAGGTGAGGCGGATGATGGCCGCCCTCTCGGTGGGAGCGATTTCAGCCGTGATGTCCCAGTCGGCGAGGTAGACTTTGTAATAGTAAGGTGTGGCCACCTCTGCCTTGTGCGAGAACCACGAAGCCCGCTCATCCTCGTCGAACACGGTACGCGTGGCCGGCATGATGTCGAACTGTCCATAGTCGTTGATCCAGGGTGAGGGCTGATGCGTCTGTTTCAGTCCACGTATTCTGTCAGCCGTATAGACATATTGCCAGCCATCGCCCATCTTGCCTGTCTGCGGAGTCCAAAAATTCATACCCCAAGGCAGGGCGATGGCAGGATAGGTGTTGCCCGTGGAAAGCGAATGCTTGGACAGCGTCCCCACAAGCGGTGACACAAAGTCCACCGGGTCGGCATACAACATTTGGCACATGCTCCATGCCGTTATCGTCAGGGCGATGATCAGTCTTTTCATGTTAGGATGTGATAGGTGTGTCTTTGCGGCTGCTAATATAAGCATAAAAACTGATATAGTAGCCCCATTCGGGGAAATTTTTCCTGTGACGGAGCGATTTGACCGCCACCTGCTGGACGCCGTCGTCATCGGTGGATGCGACAATTTTTTCAGCCATTCAACAGATCTGTCACAAATAGCTGATGTTGTCGCAAGCAAAATAGCGGAAAAAGCACATGGAAGTATTCTTGGTGCAGAAGTCCTCGTAACTTTGCCATGCAGAAAGGGAAAAGCCCTTCGGAAATGAATGTCAAACCAATCAATAAAATGAATATGAAACCAATCAATAAAATGAATATGAAAACCAGTATCCAATCCATCTTCATGGCACTCGTAGCCATTATGTCTTTCTCATTGACAAGTTGTGAACAAGACGAAATGATCGCCGTGGCACTCGACGGCAATTGGAGAGGTAACATGTACGTGTCTTACAGAGTAGGTAACCACGATGAGTATTGCGATGCGTCGTACTCAGAGGTCTGCTTTCTCCGCGACCCCAGCAGATATGCTTCAGGAAGAGGGTACTGGGTGGATTACTACAATGACTATTACCGCTACGGGTGGCAGCGCAACTACATCGCCAACCACATCGAGTGGGAGGTCGTGAACGGCAACATCAAAATCCATTTTATCGAGGACGGTGCGTATGTGACCATCTACGACTATTCGCTCGACAACTATCACTTCTCGGGCTGGATTGAGTTGAGACATGGAGGCCGTCAGCAATTCTCCCTGACACATACCTCCTCGCCAAACTACAACGACTACCGTTGGGGCATCGACAGGACTTACATCTATTCCAACGGCAGCAGCATGGATATGGAGGAAGACGTCCTCAATTCCAACCAAGCCGTCGTAGACTTTGAGAACGAAGGCACCAACGTGTCAGAGCAGTCAGGATCTCCCGTTCAGCTGGAGCGCGTCTTCAGGGTCAGGGAGTAAATCAAGAGTAAATAGTTTTCTCCATATGATAAGACATCGGCACCTCGGGCATTCCAATCTGTGGTGCAGATGTCTTACCGTTAAACGACTTTCCACTCCTCCACGCAGCGTTTGCGAGTAGAGAAGTTCACACCGATCTTGAACAGGCGGCGAGGGTCAGCGGCATAGGGACGGGCATAACCGCGATCTTCTATCTGCGCCAGCGCCTCGTCGGCACTCCTGTCGAGTTTGAATTCGAACAGATAGATGTAGTCTGAGGTACGCACCACCATGTCAGTGCGCCCGTCGCTCGTGGTATGCTCCACTTCCACATACAAACCAAGAAGCCGGAAGAACAGGAACAGGAAGTTTTGGAAATACAGTTCACTGTCGCCAACGATCCTGTAGTCCGTGTCGGCCATCATCGATGATAGGCGCGTCATGAACGCATCTGGTTGACCCTTGCGGACCTCGCCCACGAAACGACTGACGGAAAACAGTGTGCTCTCCAGACGGGCATTGCTGTAGAAGGGAAGCAGGAACCTTACGAAGCCACGCTCCACCTCCTCGTTGGGGAAACCCAGACGATAGGTGTTGAATTCACGGTCGAAGCTCTTGATGGTGAGGTAGCCCGTCTGGTATATCACCGGCAGCGGGTTCACCCGCATAGAGTCGACGCTGCCCAGGAGGTCTGATGACACCTCGCTTTCCAACAGGCCGTTCAGGTCGTAGTGTGTACTCTTCAGTACGCTCACCAGCAAGGTAGGCGTTCCCGTCTCAAACCAGTAGTCGCCGAACTTGAGTTTCTTCAGCGTATTAATCACACTGAAAGGGTTGTATACGCCAACTGAGTTCTCACAAAAGTGATAGCCATCATACATCCGCCTCAGTTCCTCATAGCACTCCTCCTTCCCCATGTCATTGGCTGTGGCCAGTCTCTCCACATCGGAGTCGAAATCGGAGCGGATCTCGTCCTCTGTGAGTCCACAAAGGCTGTGAAACCGATTCCACATCGAGATGTCGTCGAGGTTGTTCAGGTCACTGAACACACTCACCTTCGAGAGCTTCGTCACGCCCGTGAGCAGTGCGAAGCGGATATACTGGTCACTGCTCTTCAGCACGCCGTAGAAGCCCTTCAGCATACTGCGGTACTCGTCGGCAAGCTCCTCGTTGTCCAATGTCTGCACCAGGGGCTTGTCGTACTCGTCGACGAGCACCACCACGCGATCGCCCGTCTGCTCACAGGCACGGCGGATGATTTGGGCGAAACGCTCGTCCACGTTGCGGTCTTTGTACTCATCGCCGTAGCGTTTCTCCCATTGCTCAAGGTGCATGTTGAGGATGGCCGTCAAGTCCTCCGGGCAAGAATAGCGCTTGGCGTTGAGGTCAAGGTGCAGAACGGGGTAACTCTTCCACTGGTGCTCCAGCCCGGCGAGGGCAAGGCCGTCGAACAACTCACGCTTACCCTGGAAATAGGCCTCCAACGTAGAGACGAGCAGTGACTTGCCGAAGCGGCGCGGTCGGCTCAGGAAATAGTAGCGCCCTGTGTTAGCCAGTTCCCATACCAAGGCGGTCTTATCGACATAGGCATAGCCATCCCGCCTAAGACTCTCGAAATTCTGCACCCCTATGGGGTATAATATCTTCCTCTCCATGACTCAAACGCAATCTACAGACAAAGATAGTGCAAGGCGAGCGGAAATCCAAATAAAAAACGAATTATTTATTTGTTTTCAAGATCCGAAGCCTATCTTTGCCTCAGGGTCAGGGAGTAAGGCGTGAGTAAATAGTTTTCTCCATATGATAAGACATCGGCACCTCACACGTTCTAATCTGTGGTGTCGATGTCTTATTGGCTACTGCTTATTGTAAGGGAGAGTGCTCAGGGGAGAAAGCGGTAAAATGTCATTTACTGAGATTTAAGATGTTTATCATCTTTCACGATAAGGAAGGGTAAGAGGTATTTTTAAAGAAAAAAAGGGAAAAGAAAACAGATTTTACATTTTTTTCTTAACTTTGCAAAAGTATTTTTGTTTGATGGATATTGTATAATATGCTGTGGAATTAAGTATAATATCTCTATCTTTCCTCTATAAATAATAAACAAATTGCCCCGCAGAAGTAACTAAACACT
>CAMNIN010000011.1 GCA_946540735.1 uncultured Prevotellaceae bacterium
TGAAGTTACGAACTACGACCCTACAAACGGCCGATTGTTCTCGTGACACACTTTGAAATGCAAAAAAGGCATAAAAACATCATTGTTTTTGCAGCCAATCAAAGATATTTGCGTATTTTTGCAAGAAATGTTTAAACTTCATAGAAGGCTACAATGTTTGAGAAGGTAATAATAGAGCGATTTCGAGGCACACGGTACGCATGCATTGAAGACTTTAAACAAATTAATCTTTTCTTCGGGAAAAATAATTGTGGTAAGTCTTCTTTGTTGGAATCTTTGTTTCTTGCGAGTGGATTGTCAAATCCATTGTTACCTGTTCATATAAATATAATGCGTGGCTATAATAAAGCTCGATATAATGATCTTAAATTTGAGTTTTATAATCTGGACTCCACTCAACCTATCCACATCCAAATAGTAGATGGCGAAATCCGTGATTTAAATATAAGCCTTTTTGAACAAGAAAGAAGTAATGTATCATTCGTGAATGATGATGAGTCAAATATTGTTTCTAATGTTGAAGAAGGAAATATGGCCTTAAATTTGATTTTAAGATTAACCACGACTCATATGTGGCTCAATTACGATTTGAATCTACGAATCCTACTAATGCCACACGAGTTATTGCAGAACGTTATATTGAGTCTTTGCGCTGTACATATTTGAGCCCCAAATACGATTTCAACGCATCAATTGCTGGACTAAAGAATATCCTTCAGAACAAGGATGAACATTTTATTGTGGATGGTCTGAGGATAATCGAGCCTCAAGTTCTTGATTTTATTTTTACAGACAATGAAATGCTTGTTGATATAGGAATGTCAAAACGTATTCCTGTCAACATGATGGGTGATGGAGCACGCAAGATAGTCTCTCTCTTGACAGCCATCTATGATTGCAAAGATGGAGCATTACTTGTGGATGAGATAAGTAATGGATTCCATCATTCTGTAATGACAGATTTGTGGAAAGTTATTATTAACGCAGCTATTCGAAACAACACGCAACTCTTTGTTACAACTCATGATCTCGATTCTATAAAAGGACTTCGGAATGCAACTCTTGAAGATTTTAAAGACTATGTTTCCGCGTTTAAACTTTTGAAAACCCAAGATGGAGAGTTGAAATCCTTTCACTATTCATTAGAAAGCTTAGATTATTCCATTAATCAGGAAATTGAGGTCAGATAAGATGAACAAAATATTTATTGAGGCAAAACACAAAAAGACTGCTGAGTATTTTTTCTTAAAGCGATTCTTGATAAATTCTTTCCAGAAAAAGAGGTCCAATTCATTTTTATGGATGGAATAGGAAATATATTTAAAGAATCTATTATAAACCAAATTTCTCAATCTCAAATAATTAACGATGCAGTACTGGTGCTTGCAGATGCTGATACCGAGGTTAAAGGATGGGGGTATGAAAAACGTCGGAAGTCTATTGAAATGGGAATGTGTAATACAGGTATGGTATTTCCTTTTTTTTCTCTATCCCAACAACCATGATGATGGCGATGTAGAAGGGTTAATGGAGGCAACCGCACTACATGATACACATAAAGTCTTCTTTGATTGTTTTGAGGATTACGAGAATTGCATAAAAGGGGTAAAAGACGAGGAAGGTTCTTCTGTCTACAATAGTCCAAATTTGAAAGGGAAATTGCACACATATATAAGTGCGCAGAAATTGCACAAAAAATGTCGTGACAGATTAGGAGCTGGTGATTGGCTTTTTGATAGGCCAGAGTATTGGAACTTAGATATAGTAGCTTTACAAGCGTTGAAAGATTTTTTTGCTGAAAATTTAAAGTGATTTTTAAGCTATCTATACCAAATCATAAACAATGTTGATTCTCGACCGCTTCGTGGGATTCCATTTGCCGGAATTATTAAAATGACATGCTATTGGATGAATGTGTTATTATCTTTGCAACGTCATTTTAACCAATAACCTATGAACGACAAAGAATTCACCCAACAATTCCTCTGCCAGTTTCCCAGACAGATCGAGGGTCTTGTCTATCTCTTCCTGCAATCCATCGCTCAAGACGGCGTGGTGTGCAAAAGCGGATACGCCCTTGCAAAACAACTCGGCATCTACCGCACGACCCTCTTCCGCATCCTCTACCACTTGCAACAGCAGCGGTGCATCCGACTCGTCAACGACAACGGCTCCACCATCGGCAGCAAACTCACCATCACGCTCCTACTCGACTCCAGCAAAGTTCATCGAGAAGACCAAACAAATGATACGTTCCTGCCAGAGAATGTTACGTTCCAAGCGGAGGATGTTACGCTCCTGCCAGAGGATGTTACGCTCAAAGCCGAGAACAACGCAGAAAAAACGGAGGAGACTGTCTCTTCAGACCTTTTTGAGCTGGTTTCGACGCCTCAAAACACGTATTCAGGACATGGAAACAGCACCAATGTTACGCATCTCTACCATGCAGCACGGCAAAAGAAAAGCAAAGAAGATTATCCCCCTGCACCCCCTAAAGAAGAAATCAAAAGAAAAAACTCACACAATCGCGCGGGCATGAGCCAACAGTCCCTCGAAATGCGCAAAAAAGCCTTCATCGACAGCCTTATGCCGTTCTCGGCACGCTACGACGCTGTGATGATCCATGCCTTCGCTGACTACTGGACTGAGCACAACCGCTCACTCACCCGCATGCGGTTCGAGATGCAGAAGACATGGAGCACACCACTGCGACTGGCGACCTGGGCACGCAACGAGGCTTCTTTTGGCCAGCGAAAGCACTATGAGTCACGCCCCTCTTCCATAGACTGCGTGAACCACGCTCAACAATGGGCCATTGAGGAATCAATGCGCATTGCCATGCAAGCCGAAGACAACAGACTTCTGCGCCAGCAGTTCCTCTATTCTCTCTAAAACCACCACGTCATTCTCAGGCTGACCATCATCTACCAGGATGCCCCCTCAACGTCCAGGATAACCCTTCAATCAAGAAAATTTTTCATCAATCAGGATAACAACACATCATCACCATGAAACCGACAAGCAACACCCCAAGCATCATCAGCAATACTCACCCGGCAAAACTTTCCACCGCACAGACCACGGAGATCTCACGGTTTATGAGACTCTTCCCATCTGAACAGTCAGTGCTCGACTATTTCGCCCCCGGGAAATGGGCTGCGGCTCTGGCCAACAGACCCAAATGCCTGCTCTTCAACATGGTGACGCTCAACGTCGTCAGCAAATACTATGGCAAGAGCGTCGCGCTACAGATGGTAAAAAACAATCTCGTGGGACTCTATACCGTGGCCAGGCCGCATGAGTTCATCAACGAAAAGGCTTTGGATCTGGCTGCGAGCATCTTCATCGGCTCCTTCGGCTGCGAATTGCCTGTCTATGGCATGCTCTATTACTTCGCCAGCTACCTCTCCCGCTACCGCAGTTCATACACCGCTTTTGACCTGCAGGATGTGCTGCGGCAATGCGACCAGAAATTCATGCCGCAGTGGCGCATCGCCATCCATCGCTCGGAGAAACGCAATGACACCGATACTGGCACCAAGGAGGTTGGCAAGGCCGCCCTCATCACCTATCTGCGCAACGAATATGTGGCCAAAGGCAGAGACATCAGGACATCGGCCCTCTTTCAGAAAGGACTCATCGCCGAGGCAGAGCTTCCCATGATCGAAAGCATGGAACCGCTGCCGCTATGAGACAGCCCATCCCATCCGCTTCTTTCCGCCTCGATTCAGCAGAATAATTTACCCTGTATCCCCCTCCACCGCTTGCGGGGAGGGGAGCCCTTGGCGCGACATTTTGAGCTTTTTGGATAGAATAAACACGAAAAGAGGGTGTGTCATATTTAACATTTTGACACACCCTCTTGATATTCAGCGGATGCACGTCACTGAGGCGTGCTTCCCAAGTTCACTATTCTATGTTAGAAAGAATCCCATAGTCTATCCTTGTCTTTATAGAAGGGACTCTCCGGGTCGTCAGGATCGTCATCTTCAAAATCCAAGCCAAGGTCATTCGTCAGCACTTCAGTGGCGCTACCGCCCTCAATGCCTATCATCAGGTCACCCAACTCAGGCAGGACAACGGTTGTCTTAGGCGCGATATATGGTTTTTTGTTCATAGTGATATTAACGAATATATACCTTCTTTCCGTTCACGATATAGATACCGTGCTGCGGGTTTGTCACACGCTGACCTGAGAGGTTGTAAATCTTTGTCTCACCGCTGTTGGCACGACCGGCAATGTCGGAAATGCCCGTTGCTTCTTCATCCTCGAAGCTGATGGACAATTCCTGTGCGCTGTTCGAAGACGTGTAAGGCAGATAGGCACGGTTGGCAGGGATGGTCTTCACAGAGCCGCCAGCCAGACGGAAGCCGATGTACGAGTCCTGGCCACGGCTGAGCACGTAGATGTCGGTGCCGTGCTGCGCCTGCAGGTCAGCCACGCTGGTAGCCTCAGTTACGCCATAGAGCAGGTTGTCGGTGATGGATCCGCCCTCACTGTCAGCCTCCGACATGGTGTAGGTGCCAGTATTGCCGAAAATGATGGTGGCTGTATTGGCTGGAATGATGTCATGAATTTCCTTTAGACGCATAATACCCTCGGCATCGATGGACTTAACATAGTAAACATTGAAATAGTCTTCATTTTCAGGAATAGTAACCGGATAAGGAAGATAAAGGGTACCAACCATTGCCTTGGTGATGGTGAAGTCATACGTCTTGACATCTCTGGTGAAATACCCAGGAATACCATCACGGTCGGGACGTGCATATTCATTGTGGATTTTTGTCTCATCATACGTTGTACCCTTGCCTCCAACCAGACTGGTGCACCCCTCAAACATCATAGAGGCTCCTATCAAATCGTTTATACCTGAAGCCTGTTGATTGTAAACGGTAATTTTCTCATTCCAATCCGTGTTACAATAGATGGTGGTCAGGGAACTGCAACCGTAAAACATAGAGTTAAACATAGAGTATTCTGGCTGTGCTTCTAAAGTAAGATTTATCTCAAAATTCCTCAAATCCAGGCTGGTAAGGCTGCTGCACCCAGAGAACATAGATCCCATATTTGTCACATTACTGGTGTTCAGCTGATCAAGACCAGTGATGGACTTCAGGCCTGAACAATCACGAAACATGGAAGACATGTTTTTGACATTTCGTGTATCGAAGTGACTGATATCGAGACTGGTCAGTGAACTGCAACCGACAAACATCTCTCGCATCGTCGTGGCTTCGCTGGTGTCCAGATATTCCAAACCTTCAATAGTGGTCAAATATGGAGCATTGTAGAACCATCCCCACACTTTTTGTGGCTTAACCGCCAGGAAACTCTCGTCGAAAATGGCCTTGGTGTATTTGCCGTTCACCGTATACCAACCTGGAAGAGAAATACAATTCGTTACCCCTGTTCCGCTCCATACATTCGTAACAGGCACTCCATCATACAAGCGTCCCTCGAAGTAACGTGTATTGGAGTTGATGAAATGGAGTGTCTTGGTTTCTTCGCAAAACAGGACATAGGGAGTCGGTGTCTCATCCACGACGGAAGTGAAATAGCCTGGTTTGCTTTCTACGTCAAGATTGGCATAGATGCCATTTGTGTATGCAGAGCTATACCGGGTGCCATTGCCTCCGATCAGGCTGGTGCAGTCGTTGAACATGTAAGCTGTGGATGTTGTACCGGAGTACTGAGAGTTCCAGTCGTTCTTGCTGTAGATTGTTTTCAGTGACGTGCAGCCATCGAACATCTGGTTCATATATTTGACTTTGCTCACATCAAAACTACTCAAGTCGAGAACTGTCAGGGCGGAGCATTTATAGAACATATTTCTCATATTGGTGACATTAGAGGTGTTCAGATTCTCCATCCCTGAGATGTTCGTCAAATTACTGCAACTTAGGAACATATTATGCATGTCCGTCACCATGCTGGTGTCGAAGCTTCTCACGTCAACGGTCGTCAGTCCTGAGCATGAAAGGAACATTTCGCTCATATCGGTGACATTAGAGGTATTCAGATTCTCCAGTCCCAGGATGTTCGTCAAGCCATAACAATCTTTAAACATACCATTCATATCCGTCACCTTGCTGGTGTCGAAGTTGCTCACGTCGATGGTTGTCAGCTCTGAGCATCCGCCGAACATCCAGTCCATCTTAGTGGCTTCGCTGGTGTTGAGATACGCCATGCCTTCGATCGATGTTACTTTCAAGAAATAATAGAACCATTGCGACAAGTTGCTCGGCCTCACATCTTTGAAACTTTCATCGAAAACAATCTTTTGGCAATCATTATGCAGTCCCATGTCTTCATTATGTGAGGCATCTTCCATCCAACCTGCATTTTCCGTGACCTGCTCTCCACTCCATACCTTCGTGATAGTCTTGCCATCATAAACGCCGCCAGCCCAATAAGCTCTTTCGGAATTCACGAAGTAGAACGTTGCATTATCGGCACACCAGATGGCATAGGGCATGATTTCCGAAGTAAAGTAGCCAGGCAGCCCTGACAGATCGGGACGTGCATAATCATTATGGATTTTTGTCTCATCATACGTTGTACCCTTGCCTCCAACCAGACTGGTGCACCCCTCAAACATCATAGAGGCTCCTATCAAATCGTTTATACCTGAAGCCTGTTGATTGTAAACGGTAATTTTCTCATTCCAATCCGTGTTACAATAGATGGTGGTCAGGGAACTGCAACCGTAAAACATAGAGTTAAACATAGAGTATTCTGGCTGTGCTTCTAAAGTAAGATTTATCTCAAAATTCCTCAAATCCAGGCTGGTAAGGCTGCTGCACCCAGAGAACATAGATCCCATATTTGTCACATTACTGGTGTTCAGCTGATCAAGACCAGTGATGGACTTCAGGCCTGAACAATCACGAAACATGGAAGACATGTTTTTGACATTTCGTGTATCGAAGTGACTGATATCGAGACTGGTCAGTGAACTGCAACCGACAAACATCTCTCGCATCGTCGTGGCTTCGCTGGTGTCCAGATATTCCAAACCTTCAATAGTGGTCAAATATGGAGCATTGTAGAACCATCCCCACACTTTTTGTGGCTTAACCGCCAGGAAACTCTCGTCGAAAATGGCCTTGGTGTATTTGCCGTTCACCGTATACCAACCTGGAAGAGAAATACAATTCGTTACCCCTGTTCCGCTCCATACATTCGTAACAGGCACTCCATCATACAAGCGTCCCTCGAAGTAACGTGTATTGGAGTTGATGAAATGGAGTGTCTTGGTTTCTTCGCAAAACAGGACATAGGGAGTCGGTGTCTCATCCACGACGGAAGTGAAATAGCCTGGTTTGCTTTCTACGTCAAGATTGGCATAGATGCCATTTGTGTATGCAGAGCTATACCGGGTGCCATTGCCTCCGATCAGGCTGGTGCAGTCGTTGAACATGTAAGCTGTGGATGTTGTACCGGAGTACTGAGAGTTCCAGTCGTTCTTGCTGTAGATTGTTTTCAGTGACGTGCAGCCATCGAACATCTGGTTCATATATTTGACTTTGCTCACATCAAAACTACTCAAGTCGAGAACTGTCAGGGCGGAGCATTTATAGAACATATTTCTCATATTGGTGACATTAGAGGTGTTCAGATTCTCCATCCCTGAGATGTTCGTCAAATTACTGCAACTTAGGAACATATTATGCATGTCCGTCACCATGCTGGTGTCGAAGCTTCTCACGTCAACGGTCGTCAGTCCTGAGCATGAAAGGAACATTTCGCTCATATCGGTGACATTAGAGGTATTCAGATTCTCCAGTCCCAGGATGTTCGTCAAGCCATAACAATCTTTAAACATACCATTCATATCCGTCACCTTGCTGGTGTCGAAGTTGCTCACGTCGATGGTTGTCAGCTCTGAGCATCCGCCGAACATCCAGTCCATCTTAGTGGCTTCGCTGGTGTTGAGATACGCCATGCCTTCGATCGATGTTACTTTCAAGAAATAATAGAACCATTGCGACAAGTTGCTCGGCCTCACATCTTTGAAACTTTCATCGAAAACAATCTTTTGGCAATCATTATGCAGTCCCATGTCTTCATTATGTGAGGCATCTTCCATCCAACCTGCATTTTCCGTGACCTGCTCTCCACTCCATACCATCGTGATATTCGTGCCATCATAAACGCCGCCAGCACAATAAGGTCTTTCGGAATTCACGAAGTAGAACGTTGCATTATCGGCACACCAGATGGCGTAGGGCGTCTGCGCCTTCACTCCAGCAGCACACAGCATCACGAGGCATAGCAGCATCCATGCCTTGAGCGATACTAATGATTTCACTGTGGCCCTTTGGGCCTTCATTAATACATTTGTTTTCATAAAAAGATAAGTAAATACAACAGAATAATTATTCTTAGTAGATTTTCTCTGCAATCTGCAAATATACAATTTTCAAAGGAAAAAACAGAAATTAACAATTTACCCCCTCCGAAATTAACTTTAGTTAACTTTGTTTAGCGGATGTTGGCTTAAAAAAAATGAATCACGGGACGAAGTTTTCGATTCATTCAGCCTTGTTGGATAGCTGTCGGGAAAATGGCATGTTTGTGCACACTGCTCCCCTCCCCTGCGATGGGAGGGGAGCCCTTGGCGCGACATTTTGAGCATTTTGGATAGAATAAACACGAAAAGAGGGTGCACGTCACTGAGGCGTGCTTCCCAAATTCACTATTCTTGTCATAGAGAATCCCTTGTTCTGTCTATACCTTTTGAGGAGAGACTTTCTGGGTCGTAACCATTATCTTCGAAATCGAGATTCGTGTCATTCGAAAGTACTTCAGTGGCACTACCGTCGTCGATACCAATCATTGTGTCATCCAACTCTGGCAGAACAACGTTTATCTTCGGCGCGATATATGGTTTCTTGTTCATAGTGATATTAACGAATATATACCTTCTTTCCGTTCACGATATAGATGCATGCAAAATTATAAAATAAAAACCAGACAAGAATTAACAATTCGTTAAGATTGTTTAATAGTCGAATAATTGTGCCAATGATTTGGTAAAATCAAAAAAACAGAATGAGAATGATCAAATAAGCAGATCATAATACCTCAAAAACACCGAATGAAATACCTCAACGACACCGAATGAAAAACCTCAAGAAACAAGATTTTTCTTGCATAATCCTAATATTTACATTATCTTTGCAATCAATTTAAAGCACGGATATACACCCGCCCTGATGGGGTAAAGACTATACCATCGTACATGACGAGATGGCACAGTCAACAAAACATTTGCATTGATAACATTTCCTCTTGACTAATCATTATTGGAAACCCTGAAGGCGTATGAGAACAGCTATTATCGGCGGAGGGGCGGCAGGTTTTTTCCTGGCCGTCAACCTCAAGGAAATGTGTCCGGAAATGGATGTCACAATCCTTGAGAAAAGCAGCCGCATCCTGAAGAAAGTCGAGATCTCGGGCGGCGGACGGTGCAACTGCACCAACACTTTCGAAGGAATCACCGACCTCAGTGCGGTGTATCCCCGCGGGCACCGCCTGATGCGACGGCTGATGAACCTTTTCGACCACCGCGACGCCTACCAGTGGTTTGAACGCCACGGGGTGCCCCTGATGGTGCAGAGCGACCACTGCGTTTTCCCCCAATCGCAAGACTCCCACTCCATCACGAGCTGCCTGCTCCAACATGCCCGGCAAAACGGGGTGCGCATCCTCACCCACCACCCCATCACGGGAATGGCAGACCTCGACGGCTATGATTTCAAAGTCATCGCTACGGGCGGACTGCCCCACAACGGAGCGATGGACTGGCTCCGTGAAGCAGGACACGAGATGGAGCCGCCCGTGCCCTCGCTGTTCTCACTCAGCGTGGAAGACCCGCAGCTGAAAGAGCTGATGGGTCTGGTGGCAGACCATGCCACAGTGCAACTGCCTCAGACGAAGATCCGCGCGCAAGGACCGCTCCTGATTACCCATTGGGGACTGAGCGGCCCGGTCATTCTCAAACTCACGAGCCACGCCGCCCGCATTCTGCGCGAAAAGGACTACCACACGACGCTTCTTGTGAACTGGACAGGGCAGACGGAATCTGACGTGAGAGATGCCATCATGGACTTCACCATCCTCCACCGATTGAAACAGTTGCCGAGCATGCCACCTTTCGGTCTGACCCGCCGCTTATGGCACCATATCCTCGGGAAAAGTATCGCCGAGAAAGCCACAATGCGGTGGAGCGACTTGAGCCGGAAAGAACTCAACCGCATCATCAACACCCTGGTCAATGATGAGATCGCCATCACGGGGAGAGCACCTTTTCAAGACGAGTTTGTCACCTGTGGCGGCATCTCACTCAAGAGCATCCAGCCCACCTCCCTTGAGAGCCGCACTTGTAGCCGCCTCTACTTTGCCGGTGAGGTGCTTGACATCGACGGCATCACCGGTGGTTTCAATTTTCAAGCTGCCTGGACCACCGCCTACACCGTAGCCCAAGCCATTGCTTCTTGCGCTCAAAAAATGGATAGAGAATGATAAACAAGAGACGCCTCAATGCGACGTCTCTACTTTCTTATGGGATGGACTCATCGGTTCAGGTGCAGGCGCAGGCCGAATTCGAGGGAGGGAGCCAGTGGATGCTTTTTGTAATAATGCTCCAGACTGGTGCCGTCGTCGAAATAATAACCCAGTGAGGGTTGCGCATAGATGCCAAACTGCGGAGAGATGACATATTCCGCTCCGGCAGACGCATGGACGGACCACTGCCAGGGACTGTCGTTGAGGCATTTCTCCACCGTCGCACCGCCCGAGACATAGAGCTGGAAGCGATGTGAGGACCAGAACCGCCAGGCCAAACCCAAAGGGATACCGAGATAATGGAGTTTCTGGTCGGTGACGGATTCAGGATAAAGCGACAGGCTGAACTGTGAATAGAGATAAGTGTAGGAAACGCCGCTGAGAAGAGTCAGGCGAGGAGATAACTTATAGTCCATGCTCACCCCGAAACGGACCGGGAGATGATGCTTCGACACATAGTCGGTGAGGGTATAAGACCCTTGGACATCGCTAGAATTCGTCATTTCTCCCGGACCGTTGTAATCCAAATAGACACGCCCGGTGCGCGAAGAGTTGGTTTGTGCAGCCAACAGTCCTCCTGAGGCATTAACACCAATTGACCACTTGGTGGAAGCTTCTACAGAGGACTGGCGGGCTACCCTGATACCATCGTCACCAGGGAGCAGGACTTCAGACTCCTGCCACTTCGGTTGGTGCCCGGATATTTGTTCCGACTCGCTCTTCTGTCCGGACTGATCGTCCGTCTTCTCTGCCAGTTGCCGGTTTTCCTCTTGTTCTATCTCCAGAGACCCGCTTTCGGAAGAAATATGTTGAGCGACTTGATTGTCATGGGATGCCGGCACCGTGGCACTCGGCACCGTGGCACTTTTGTCATCGGCCGCCTTGTCCGAACCGTGGTCGGCCGCATGGCTGACAGTCATGAGAGGAACTACCTCCTGCGGGGTCTTCTCTATAGCTTCCTCCTGCGAGGTCTTTCCAATGACTCCCTCCTGCGGGGTCTCTCCTGTGGGATGAGTCTCTTGGGAAAGAGAAGGAGAGGTTTGAAGAGCCACTGCCCCATCCTGCGGCAACGAATCGTCGCTATCGCTATCGTAGAAGACAAAGAATCCGGCAAGAGCCAGAACAGCTGCCGCTGCCGCCAACGCCCATCGTCTCAAGACAATCGGTTTGCGCACGGGCTCAGGTCTGAGAATCAAGTCAGGCTCCAAGCCCATCTGCTCGCAGATGCCATCCCACAGTCCAGCAGGCGGAGCCTTCCGATGCCCTGCCAACTTTTGCCTCATTCTATCAGTCCAGTTATTATTCATCGTCTTTTGTCCATGAGTTCTTTGATTCTTTTCGACAGAAGCCGTTTGGCACAATGGAATTGAGAGGCCGACGAAGCCTCCTTGATGCCCAACAGTTCTGCGATTTTCTTGTGAGGATAGTTCTCAAATACATAGAGGTTGAGCACCGTGCGGTATCCGTCAGGAAGTTGGCTGATCAAATGGTGAAGCTCGTCTGCAGAGATCCAGTCGACATCAGGTTTCTCCTCTTCAATTGGCAACACATTAGTCTTCTGGATATCAGCGAATTGCAACCGTTTATGCTCTCGCAGGAAATGAAGAGCCTCGTTGACCACCACCCTCACCATCCATCCCTCGAAGGAAGGTTGGCTGCGGTATTCAAACTGCGGAAGCGACGTGAAGATTTTCACGAAACTGTTCTGCAGCACGTCTTTTGCATCATCTTCCGATGGCACATAGCGGTAGCATACCGACGAGAGCCGATCTACATATTTCTGGTAGAGTTCGCTCATCGCCCGTTGGTCATGGTTCTGTATGCGCTCAACGAGTTTTTTCGACATGCTATCTTAGTCAGTTACTTGAATAATACAAAGAAAAGGATTTCTTGTATGTCACGTTTCCGCAATTTAGGTTTTTTAACAAAATTCTATACAAGAAAGTGCCTTTCGCCGCATTATTTCAGCAGAAACCCAAAAACAAGAAACCATGAAGAAAAAGAATCTGCTATTAATGACAGCTATCGCCATCAGCGGCATTCTGCTGTCGTGCTCCTCATCGGATACCGAGGAGTATTCAGACGAGACAAAAAAAATCGTAAACATGATGTCGGAGCCACGAAGCATCCAACTGACAGACGAGCAAAAGATCTTTGTCGTCGACAACAACGGCTTCGCCCTGAAATTCCTCGATTCGGCCAACCGGGCAAATCCCAGCGGCAAGAGCTACATCTACTCACCGCTGAGCATCACCTACGTACTGGGAATGGTGAACGCAGCAGCGACAGGCCAGACAGAACAAGAGTTGGAAGAGACCCTGGGATTCCACAAGGGAGGCATACAGGCCGTCAACGACTACTGCAAGAACCTCATTGAGAATCTACCCAAGGTAGATGAGCAAGTGACGCTGGACATCGCCAATGCCATTTTCGTCAACCAAAACAAAGCCAAGCTGAAAGCACAATATCAGCAGGAAATGCAGCACTATTACGACGCCAAAGCCGAAGCCCTTGACTTCAGGTCGTCAAAGACCCTTGACCACATCAATGGCTGGTGCAACGACAAAACCAAAGGTATGATTCCCACCATCCTTGAAGATGTAGACCCCGACATGATCTCCTACCTCCTCAACGCCATCTATTTCAAGGCCGACTGGTCATCAAAATTCGACCCGAAAAACACCCGAAAGGAGGCCTTCACCACAGAAAGCGGAACCACCAAGCAACCGATGATGCACCAGACAGTACTCATCAACTACACCCACAACGACACGTTCGCCGCCGTCAAGCTTCCCTATGGCAATGGGATGTGGAACATGACCGTACTGTTGCCTGAAAACGGGAAGAGCACAGGCGACGTGATCAGTGCGATGGCAGGAGACAACCAATTCCTGGCGCAACACCTCGACAATGCGATGAGGCCCCATGAGGTGGACCTGAAACTACCGAGGTTTGACACCACCTCGGACACCAACAAACTATTGGAAGGCCAACTTATCGGCCTGCTTCAGCGGATGGGCATCAAGTTGGCCTTTGACATGGAACGCTCACAAATCCCCAACATGTGCGAAGACAGGAATCTGTACATCAACATAATGCGCCAGAAGGCAGCCATCGAAGTGAACGAAAAGGGATCTGAAGCCGCTGCCGTCACCATAGCCGGAGTAACAGAAAACTCAATGGGACCTATCGAATACCCCAAGGCTACCTTTCATGCCAACCGTCCGTTCGTCTATATCATCAGCGAGGCCTCCTCGGATGTCATCCTCTTCGTCGGCAAATACACCGGAGAATAAAAAAAAGGATTAGTTTGTGGGCACGGTTCTCCGTTTATCGGGATTCTTGGATAAGCCAAGCGTGACCTTAAGGGTGCAGGGCGCCAAATCCCGAAGAACGGGGAACGGGTGCTTCTCGGATTACAAATCCGATGTTCTCTGCATCGGGATTACAAATCCCGATGAACCACGGGCTTACATCGGATTACAAAACTTGTTCAGTCGGATTTGCTGCTCGGCACCCTTGTTCGGTCGGATTTGTAATCCGACCGCATTGAGTGTAAGCATTTTTAATGCGCTTTTATCGGATTACAAATCCTGATACTCATTGCATCGGGATTACAAATCCCGATGAACTGCGTGCTTTTATCGGATTACAAATCCTGATACTCATTGCATCGGGATTACAAATCCCGATGAACGGGGAGAGTTGCAACATTTCAGTAAACATTGGAAACAAGAGGAGTAGGTGCATAAAAAACTTTTTCTGTATCTTTGCAGGCAAATTGGCAAAAAGATGAAAAAGAGAGCCCTCATATCAATGCTGTTTGCCCTGAGTCTCATCCAAGGCATCCAAGCGCAACAGGCCGTCGTGAACATTGACACACAAAAGCCCCATCAGACCATTACCGGATTCGGTGGTTTTGTCTGCAGTCCGCAGTTTACCTACAACCACATGAGCACCAGCGACATCAAAAAGGTCTGGGGGCCGACGAGCACCGTGGGATGCAACATCATGCGCCTCTACATCCCCATCGGCCGCAATAGTTGGAGCCAGTCGCTGGCCACAGCCAAGCAAGCCAAGCAGATGGGGCTCATCGTCTTCGCATCACCCTGGGGACAACCTGCAGAATGGAAGACCAACGGGACCAGCAACGCCAAGAACAGCGACGGCACATTGGGCTATCTGAAGCGCGAGAACTGGCCCGACTACGCACAGTATCTTGAGGACTACGTGCAATATCTGCGCAACAACGGCGTCGAGCTCGATGCCATCTCCATCCAGAACGAGCCCGACTGGCCCGCCACCTATGCGGGTTGCCTCTGGTCAGCCCAGGACATCGCGGAATTCGTGAAGACCTATGGCCCGAGCATCAGCTGCAAGGTGATGGCACCCGAGACCCTCGCCGTGAGCGACAGCTACGCCAATGCCCTCAATAACGACGACGTACTGACCGGCTTCGACATCTACGGCGGGCACCAGTATGGGGGCATCCAGAGTGCCTACAAGAAACTGGCCGAGAAGGGCAAGGAGTTGTGGATGACCGAGTATCTCATCAACTGGAACGAGATTGAGAACAACACCCGCAATTTTGATTTCAACAAAGATTTCTTTGACTTCTTCCGTGCCATCAACACCTGCATGCTCGGCGATTTCAACGCCTGGGTGCACTACGCTGCCAAGCGCTACTATGCGATGCTGGGCGACGGCCAGCGCGGCACCACCAACAGCACCGTCACCAAACGCGGTTATGTGATGGCCCACTTCGCACGTTTCGTCACAGGCATGACACGGGTGGAAACAGCATGGAACGACGAAGAGCAAGTGCCCTTCGAGGGCTCAGCCTACCTCTCGCAGTCGGGCGACACCGTGGTGGCTGTCATCGCCAACCCCTCTGACCATGAGCGTGAACTGAGGCTTAGTCTGCCCTTCTACACAGAAAACGGCAGTCTCTATGTCACGACAAAGACAAGCAATCTCACCGATGCGGGTCTTCAGATAGAGGCGGAGACCTGCCGTCCTGAGGTCAACATTCCCGCCATGAGCGTCGCCACGGCTCTTTTCGTGCGCAGCAGAGACCGCCAGCCCTCGCAGATGACCGGAACCACAGTGCACTTCGACCTGTTGGATGACCAGATACAAACCAAGTCGGCCTTCGGCACCAACTACAAGCTCTCGGGCAAGACGAAGAAGTTTGACCATTCCAACCCACTGATCTCCACACGCACCAACAGTGCCAACGGCTATGTAGAACTGACCGACCGTTTCAGCCGTCTGGTGATGCATGTCAACAAGGTGACCTCTACCCTCAACTACACTTCTGCCCTCACCACACTCTATTATGTGAACGACAAAGGCGAGGTGTCCAGCCACGACTATGGAGAGCTCGACCTCTCGAAGAAAGAGAATTTCAACTTGGTGCTCGACCTCTCGCCGCACACCCTACCTGACGGATGCCGCGGACTGATATCACTGACTAATAACAACTGGTCGTCGACACTGACCATCAATTTCGGAGACGTCTATCTCACTCAAGGAGATACCCGCTATGCAGCCCGTCTCAGCGGTGCCTATGGTGCTGATGACAACTATCTGCTCGACTACACCACCGATGCCGCCTGCACCAGCATCGACCTCAGTCAGGTGACAGCCATGCCGGCGGTACTACCTTGGCTGGAAGGCACCAATCGAGTGGCCTTCCTGTCAGCGGAAGCCAATACAGCAAGTGTGAACACCATTGTCGCAACGACATGTGAGCAACTGAGTCTGACTGATGGCGGAGGGCATTTCCGCCCTGCCAAAGGATTTACAACGACCGTCGCCACACTGACCTGCGACATAGACGGAGCCCGACTACTGATGCTGCCCTTCTCAGCCCCCGTCCCCGCCAATGCGAAGGCATACCTGCTCGCAGAAGACCTGACACTGCAAGAGACCGCCAGCATCACCGCTCATCAGCCCGTCATCGTGGCAGGCCAAGGCACCGTCACCTTCACGGGCAATGGCGACGTGGCCTACGCCACATCCCCCTTGAATGCCATGGTGCGAGGCTCCTACGTGGCTATACCGCTCTACGCAGGAGACTACGTACTCCAAAAACAAGGAGAAGAATGGGGACTGTCGCGATTGACTGGCGATGCCACACTGTCGCCCTTCGACGCATACGCCCGGCTTGACAATGCCGCGGACTTCGTACCCCTCGCCATACCGACATCGGGCATCACGGAAATGAAGCAAGTCCAACCGAGAGAGCATCCCACCTACAACATGATGGGACAGCGCGTCGGTGACAACCACCGTGGCATCGTGGTGCGCGACGGAAAGAAATACATCAAATTATAAGAGGGTATCCAGTCCTGCGGATTTGAGAGCCGAATTGACGATACGCTCGTAGTCGTCGCCCAAATCGGCGAGACGCATCAGACAAGTATAGGCGGCATGCTTCACCGGGATGGAGTCATCGGAAAGCGCCGTCTGTGCCTGGTCGATGATCTCACAGATGCCCCTCTCGTCGGGTGCTTCACCACGCATCATGCAGCGTGAGAGCACATGGAAGCCACAGATCTGCCGCATGGGGAAAGGCGAGGCTATCCATTCGAAAGCCAAGACAGGAGCGAAGTCGAGATATTGCAAGAGGTTGAAAGCCAGTCTTTCGGCCAGTTCCTGAGTATCCACCTGCTCTACCCAGAGATCGGTCAGTTCGGGTGTCATCCGCTCTGGAGGCATGATGATTGTCGCCAGGATGCGGCATTCACGGATATGCTCTTTCCACAGTTCGACGGCCAGTGAGTAATCCTTTCCATATTCCTCAGCCATTTTCTGCAAGTCGGTGAAAGCCACGCCCCAGTTGAGGTGATAGTCGAGTCCACGCTCTCGCATCGAGCGAGAAGCCTCCCCGTTCATCAACAACCTGAACGACCGTTTGATCTCTTTCAGTTTCTCCTGCGTATCCATATTGGTGTTTTCGTTCATGAAAAAAGGTTTTCCGCCGTTCAGACCAGGGCGGCATAATCACGTGAGTACCTCATCATCTGCTCCTCGTAGGACTCTGAGTAGTTGACGGCGACATCCGTCACGTCGCCATCAGGAGAGACGACAAGAGACAGTCTGGGATTGAGGAAACCTTTGTATGGAGCAAGGTCGAGGCGGGCATAACGCTCGAGGATCTC
Organism: uncultured Prevotellaceae bacterium; assembly: GCA_946540735.1. Lineage (GTDB taxonomy): Bacteria > Bacteroidota > Bacteroidia > Bacteroidales > Bacteroidaceae > Prevotella. Next base: position 17,740 of record CAMNIN010000011.1, read on the forward strand.
CTGATGCAGATCAGCCGGAACCTGCACGGCATACATCTCCACCAGACGGCGTGCCTCTTCGAAGTCACCCTCGCTCTTGATGCGCTGGATCTCGGCCAGCAACGTGCCGAATGCCCGGCGCAAAGCGGGATAATCGAAGATCTGCAAGAAGGTCTTGCCATCACGCTTGACCAACCGCATCACATCGCCGCAGTGGTCATAAGTCCACCGCGCGATAAGCGCACGGTTGCGCATGTGCGCTTCTTCGATGAGATGTCCGGGACGGATGCGTGTGAGCTGCGTCATCATGCCATTCATCAGATAGGTGTAATACTGGGCCTTGTAAGCCTCGCCATCAGGAAGGAGTCCGAGTTCCACCAATTTGGGATCAGCCATATAATAGAGTCCGAAGAGGTCGGCCCTCGCCTCCTCTATCGTGTTGCCGTAAGCCTTCAGCGCATCGGGATCAGTGCCGGGCAGCAGCTGTCCGCTGCCATGACCGAGGCACTCGTGCAGGTCGGTATGCAAGTCGTCGCACACGTCACCATACCGATCGATCATGCGTATAGTCTCCTCGTCGACGACGAACTCCTCTCTGAAGCCATTGCCTTTGGCAGCCCTGTTGTAGGCCTCGGTCAAGTTACCGATCGTTACGCTCTTGCTGCCATATTCCGCCCTGATCCAATCGGCGTTGGGCAGATTGATACCGATGGCCGTGGAAGGATATTCCTCGCCGCCCAGCATGGCGGCGCAGATGACATTCGCCGTCACACCCTTGACCACCTTCTTTCGGAACCTCGGGTCGACCGGGGAATGGTCCTCGAACCACTGGGCATTGTCGCTGATGGTGCGTGTGCGCTTGGTAGCCTCTTTGTCCTTGTACTCGACAAGGCCCTCCCAGGTGGCTTTCAGTCCCAGCGGGTCACCATAGACCTCGATGAAGCCGTTGATGAAATCCACGTCGCCTTCATGACAACTCACCCACCGGATAGAATAGCGGTCGAAATCGCGCAGGTCGCCAGTCTGATAATAATTCACCAGCAGGCGGATCACCTCACGCTGCTGGTCATTCTCAGCCACTTCGGCAGCTTTCCCAAGCCAGTAGACGATATGGGAAATCGCCTCAGCGTACATACCGTCGGCCTTCCAGACTTTCTCGACCAACCGTCCATTCTCCTTCACCAATTTGCTGTTAAGTCCCCATGACGGTTGCCGAGAATCATCGTTTGACTTCTTGGCGGCATAAAAAGCCTCCACCTCGGCCTGAGTCACTCCCTCGTAGAAATTGCATGCCGAGGTAAGCACCAGGTCCACGCCGTCAGCTTTATTGACCCTCTTCGGCAGGACATCAGGATCAAACATCACAGGTATGAGTACATCGAGCAACTGCTGAGGAGTCTGACCCTTAACGAGCGGCAGCAGACCAGGATCGATGCGCTGCACCATGTCGCGGAGGAACTGCTCGGAGAATCCGGGAATGAATTTCTCGCCACCATAATGATGATGGATGCCATTGGAGAACCACAGCCGCTTCAGATACACCTCCAGGGCGCGGCTGTCGTCGGTGGGCTCCATTCCTTTTAAAAACGAATATACAACCTCCGTCAGTTTTCTGATACGGAGATTGTACATTCCATTTTGGTCGAATGTGATGTCACGTCCCCAAAGCGTGGCCTCGGCCAGATAATAGATATAAAGTTTTTGTCGAAACTCAAGGTGCCCGAAATCATTTAACTGATATCTGAGTATCTGAATGTCGGCGAAACGCTCTCCAGCGTAACAAAAATTCCCAGTCATTTCATTCTGCGATTTTAGAAGCCCCTTTGAGCCGTCGGGATTCCTTTTTCGCTTCTCTCATGGAAGGATGCTGGGCGAGATGCTTGATTTTGTAATCACGCGGTGTCAGCCCGTTGATCTTGTAGAAGGAAGCATAGAAAGACTGTCTGTTGGAGAAGCCCACCATATTGCTGATATCCTCCATGTTCAAATGCTGATAGCGCTTGTCGACCAGAATCGCCATAGCTTCCTCAATCCTGAATTTATTGACGAAAGATGTGTAATTCATGTGGAATCTCACATTGACCACAGCTGAGATGTAACGGGTATTGGTGCCCAGGTCCTCAGCAAGTTTCTTAGCAGAGTAGTCCTTATCCTTATACTTTTTCTGTATGAGGATAATCTCAAGGATCCGTTCCCTCAGTTCATCCATGAGCCGGGGACTCACAAGGCTGCGGTAAGCCGCCTCCTTTTCTTTTTTCTCAATGATGTTATACTTTGCCATATCTAAAAAAATGAAGAAATTGGGTAAAAAGCTATACAGTTTTTGCAAATATAATAGTTTCTTTACAATTTTCCAAATTTTTTTTCATTTTTTGTGAAAAAAAAGTATTTTTGCATGCACATACACCTCACCATCATAGTTCTTTGGTAACCCCATGGACATACTGCAAACACTTAGACTACACTTTGGCTATCATGCTTTTAGGCCCCATCAGCGTGAAATCATTCAGGACATCATGTCGGGCAAGGATTGCCTTGTACTCATGCCCACTGGCGGCGGCAAGAGTCTCTGCTATCAGGTTCCCGCCATCGCCATGTCGGGCACAGCTGTCGTCATATCCCCCTTGATCAGTCTGATGAAAGACCAGGTGCAGATACTGCAGTCGAACGGCATCGCAGCGGAAGCCCTCAACAGTGCGACGCCCAAGGTGTATCAAGACATCACCTACCGGCGGTGCATGAACGGCGAGATCAAACTGCTCTACATCTCGCCGGAGCGGTTGATGACAGAGCTTGACTTCCTGATGAAGCACGCCAAGATCTCGCTGTTCGCTATCGACGAAGCCCATTGTATCAGCCATTGGGGGCATGACTTCCGTCCCGAGTACTCACAGCTCGGCCTGCTCCATCAGCGCTTCCCCGACATTCCCATCGTGGCCCTCACCGCCACCGCCGACAAAGTGACCCGCCAGGACATCATCCAGCAACTGGGCCTGCGCGTCGACGAGAATCGAGGAGTCTATATCAGTTCGTTCGACCGCCCCAACCTGAGCTTGCGTGTGATGCACGGATACAGCAAGCCCAATAAAGACGCTTTCATCATCAACTATGTGAGGCAACACGCCGAGGAGCCAGGCATCATCTACTGCCTCAGCCGCAAGTCGACCGAGGAACTCGCCGGCAAGCTCAAGCGGCAAGGTTTCGCCGTCGCCCCTTATCATGCCGGAATGACCACCCCTGCCCGCGACCGCGTGCAGGAAGCCTTCCGCACCGACCAGATCCAGGTCGTATGCGCCACTATCGCCTTCGGCATGGGCATCGACAAGAGCAACATCCGCTGGATCATCCACTACAACATGCCCAAGAGCATGGAAGGCTTCTATCAGGAGATCGGCCGTGCGGGGCGTGACGGCATGCCCGCCGACACCATTCTTTTCTACTCGCTCCAAGACATCGTGCAACTCTCACAGTTCATACAGGACAGTCCGGACGAGGAACAACGGAAGACCAACAACGAGAAACTCCGTCGCATGCGCCAGTATGCCGAGGCGCAGATCTGTCGCCGCCGCATCCTGCTCAACTACTTCAACGAGCTGTATGACAAAGACTGCCACAACTGTGACGTATGCCACAACCCGCCCAAGACCTTCGACGGCACCATCGCCGCCCAGAAAGCCCTCAGCGCAGCCGCCCGCACGTTTGAGAGCCGTGGTGCCGGCACGCTGATCGACATCCTGCTGGGAAGAAGCAGCGACACCATACGCCGCAATGGCTACGACCATCTGCCTACCTTCGGTAAGGGAAAGGAGTATGACGAGCGCCGCTGGCGTGACTACTTCCTCCAACTGCTCCAGATGGGCTATATCGAAATCGACTACGCCCATTATAACGCCGTGAAGATCACCCCTTATGGCTGGGAGGTACTGCGTGGCGTGCGGCAGGTGCAACTGGTGGAGAACGCTACGGAACAGTCAGTTTCGCCGAAGCGAGGCGTGCGTCAACTGCGGCTCACCATCCCCGTGGTGCACTCGCGAGGTACTGTCGACCCACAGCTCTTCGAGATACTCAAGCAGCAGCGAAAGAAGCTCGCCTCGGAGATGGGAGTTCCCGCTTTCGTGGTGATGAACGACAAAGTGCTCACCGCCCTGGCCACCCTGAAACCTCAGACATTGGACGCCTTCGGCGACGTGCCCGGTATCGGAGAATACAAGAAGAACCGCTATGGTGAGGTTTTTGTCGAATTGATCCGCCAATATGCAAGAAACCAACAAAAAAACGCATAATTCGAGCATAAAAGACCATTTTGAAGTGAAAAACTCATTTTTATGTTATTATTATGGTGAGAAGTGTGGGAAAAGTCGTACCTTTGCCCTAAGAATTTGAGAAGAGAAGAAAAAAAGATGAAACCCACAGCGATACTGCTCCTCCATTGTCCTGACCAGCAAGGTATCATCTCGGAAGTGACGAAATTCATCACCGACAACAAAGGCAACATTGTTTACCTTGACCAATATGTTGACCGTCAGGACAGTATGTTCTTCATGCGGATAGAATGGGAACTTGACGAATTTTTGATACCTCGCGACAAGATCGAAGAATATATCTCGACGCTATATGCCCAGAGATACCAGATGACCTTCAGCCTGTACTTCAACGACGTGCGTCCGCGCATGGCCATCTTCGTGAGCAAGATGAGCCATTGCCTGTATGACCTGCTGGCCCGCTACAAAGCCGGGGAATGGGATGTCGACATCCCCTGCATCATCAGCAACCATGAGGGCCTGCGCTACATCGCCGACCAGTTCGGCATCCCCTATTACGTCTGGTCGATCAAGAAAGACCATTCCAACAAGGAAGAGGTGGAGGCTGCTGAGATGGAGTTGCTCCAGGAGAAAAAGGTGACATTCATCGTGCTCGCGCGGTATATGCAGATCATCTCAGAGCAGATGATCGACGCCTACCCCCACCACATCATCAACATCCACCACTCTTTCCTCCCGGCCTTCATCGGTGCGAAGCCCTATCACCAAGCTTGGGAGCGCGGCGTGAAGATCATCGGTGCCACCAGCCATTACGTGACCACCGAACTGGATGCCGGCCCGATCATCGAGCAGGACGTGGTGCGCATCACCCACAAGGACACCCCCGAGAGTCTGGTGCTCAAAGGCCGCGACCTGGAGAAGATCGTGCTCTCGCGTGCTGTCACCAAGCACATCCAGCGCAAGATCCTCACCTACCACAACAAGACCATCATTTTCAGCTAAAACGAGAGAGAGACGATGGAAGTAGCCATAGTGAAATACAATGCAGGCAACATTTATTCCGTGGAGAACGCCCTACGGAGGATCGGTGTCACGCCCCGGCTGACCGACGACGCCGAGACCTTGCGCCAAGCCGACTGCGTGCTCTTTCCCGGCCAGGGAGAAGCCCGTGGTGCGATGGATTACCTGCATCTCCATGGGCTCGACGACGTGATCCGTTCACTGCGTCAGCCCGTCCTGGGCATCTGCATCGGACAGCAGTTGCTCTGCCAGCATTCTGAGGAAGGCGACACCGACTGCCTGGGCATCTTCGACGCACAGGTGAGGCGTTTCCAGCCCACCCGCCACGAGGACAAGATCCCTGCGATGGGGTGGAATGAGATCCGCCAATTGCAGTCGCCCCTGATGTCAGGTCTGCAAGAAGGCGACTTCGTCTACTTCGTCCACAGCTACTACGTGCCCCTTTGTCCTTACACCATCGCCACAGCCGACTACGTGCACCCCTACAGCGCCGCCATCCACAAGGACAATTTCTACGCCACGCAGTTTCATCCCGAGAAGAGCGGCAGCGTGGGCGAGCGGATTCTCCGCAATTTCCTCGACATCGCCTCCGGGCATCACCCCCAACGATAGCATCATGATAGAACTCATACCAGCCATAGACATCATCGGCGGCCAGTGTGTCAGACTGACCAAGGGCGACTACCGCGAGAAGACCGTCTACAGCACCGACCCGGCAGAGACCGCGCGGCACTTCGAGGCCCTGGGTTTCAAGCGCCTCCACGTGGTCGACCTCGACGGAGCCAAATCACGGCACATCGTCAACCAGGATGTGCTGCGTGCCATCACCAGCACGACCCGCCTCGTCGTGGATTTCGGCGGCGGCATCAAGACCGACGCCGACATCGAGACCGCCTTTGACTGCGGCGCATCGATGGTAACTGTCGGTTCGGTAGCCGTCACCTCCCCCGACCTCTTCGCCGGATGGATCAGGAAATACGGAGCCGACCGCATCATCCTTGGAGCCGACGTACGCAACGGCATGGTCAGCATCAACGGATGGAAGGAAGACACCACAACACAGCTCCTGCCCTTCCTGCGCTACTACGTCGACCAAGGCGTGCGCAACGTGCTCTGCACCGACATCTCGCGCGACGGTACGCTGAGCGGTCCTGCCACGGCCTTGTACGCCGAAGTGATGGAAGCCTATCCCACGCTGCACCTGATTGCCAGCGGCGGTATATCGTCGAACGACGACATCATTGAGCTCGACCGCCATGGAATCCCCTCCGTGGTATTCGGCAAAGCCTTCTATGAGGGGAAAATCGACATTGACCAACTGCTGAAGACATGGGATTAGCCAAGAGAATCATACCCTGCCTTGACGTCAAGGACGGTACGACCGTCAAAGGCACCAACTTCGTCAACCTGCGCCAAGCCGGTGACCCAGTGGAACTGGGCAAGGCCTACAGCGATGCAGGAGCCGACGAGTTGGTGTTTCTCGACATCACCGCCAGCCATGAGGGCAGGAAGACCTTCACCGACATGGTGACCCGTGTGGCCGCCGAAGTCAACATCCCCTTCACCGTGGGAGGAGGCGTCAACGAACTCGCGGACGTGGAGCGCCTGCTCTATGCCGGAGCCGACAAGGTGAGCGTCAACAGCGCCGCCCTCCGCCGTCCCTCTCTCATCGACGAGATTGCCAACCGCTTCGGTTCGCAAGTCTGCGTCTGCGCCATCGATGCCCGGCTGGAGGAAGGACACTGGACCTGCTATGTGAACGGAGGCCGCATCCCCACCGGGAGAGGCCTGTTGGAATGGGCCAAGGAAGTGGCAGACCGCGGTGCCGGCGAGATCCTTTTCACCAGCATGAATCACGACGGCGTGAAGCAAGGCTTTGCCTTAGACGCCCTCGCCCAGCTACACGACCTGCTTCCCATCCCCGTCATCGCCAGTGGCGGGGCAGGCAAGAAAGAAGATTTCCGCGATGCCTTCACCATCGGCAAGGCCGACGCCGCGCTGGCCGCCAGTGTTTTCCACTTCGGCGAGATCGCCATCCCCGACCTGAAGCGCTACTTGCGCGCCGAGGGCATCAAGACAAGAATATAAAACACGACAACGACATGACGATAGATTTTGAGAAATGCGGCGGACTCGTACCCGCCATCATCCAAGACGCCAAGACCAGCCAGGTGCTGATGCTTGGCTATATGAACCAAGAAGCCCTGGAGAAGACCCAGTCGACCGGTCTGGTGACCTTCTTCAGCAGGTCGCGCCAGACCCTCTGGACGAAGGGAGAGACCTCCGGCAACCACCTGCGGCTGGTCGACATCAAGGTGGACTGCGACAACGACACCCTTCTGGTGAGAGCCATCCCCACCGGTCCGGTATGCCACACCGGCACCGACACCTGCTGGGGAGAGCGCAACACTGCCAATCCCCTGCTCTTCCTCTCGCAGCTCCAAGACTTCATCGAGAAGCGCCATGAGGAAATGCCCGAGGGCAGCTACACCACCAGTCTTTTCCGCGACGGTCTCAACAGGATGGCCCAGAAAGTGGGAGAAGAGGCGCTGGAACTCGTCATCGAAGCCACCAACGGCACCAACGAGCGCATGGTCTACGAGGGAGCCGACATGCTCTACCACCTCATCGTGCTGCTCACGAGCAAGGGACTGAGGATCGAGGATCTCGCCTCAGAGCTCTGTGTTCGTCATGACCCCTCATGGCACAAGCATTGACGCTGTACCCAGTACCGCCCAAGGCAACGACATCACTAACCCTGATATAAAAGATACAACATGCTGATAGACTATCAAAAAGTAAATATTGTGCAGGACGGCAACTCCGTGCTCAAGGACGTCAACCTGCAAGTGAACGCCGGCGACTTCGTCTATATCATCGGCAAGGTGGGCTCCGGCAAGAGTTCGCTGCTGAAAACCATGTATTGCGAGCTGGACCATGCCTCGCCCGAGAAAGCCGAGGTGCTGGGGCGTGATGTCAACGACATCCGCCGCAAAGACGTCCCTGCCCTCCGCCGTGAGATGGGCATCATCTTCCAAGATTTCCAGTTGTTGCACGACCGTTCGGTAAAGAAGAACCTGGAGTTTGTGCTAAAAGCCACGGGATGGCGTAAGCGCAAGGAGCGCGACGAGCGCATCGAGGCTGTGCTCAGCGCCGTGGGCATGTCTGACAAGATCGAGAAGATGCCCTATGAGCTGTCGGGCGGAGAGCAGCAACACATCGCTATCGCCCGCGCCCTGCTCAACAAGCCCAAGATCATCATCGCCGATGAGCCCACCGGCAACCTCGACATCGAGACCGCCCGCCACATCGTCAGTCTGCTGAAGAAGATCAGCAAAGACGGTACGGCAGTGGTGATGACCACCCATAACATCCAGCTGCTCGACGAGTTTCCCGGCACCGTTTACCGCTGCAAGGACGGCAAGGTGACCGACGTGACTCATGAGTACCGCCAAATGGATCTCTCAGAAGACGCCAAAGATTAGAACGAGGCCGACAACAGACAAACATTATAAAAAAACAGCAACAGATATGATCGTAATGAAATTCGGCGGCACGTCCGTCGGCACCCCCGAAAGGATGAAGTCAGTAGCCACCCTGACCACACGCAGCGGCGAGCCCACTTTTGTCGTACTCTCAGCCATGTCAGGCACCACCAACACCCTGATCGAGATCTCCGACTACCTCTACAAGAAGAATCCCGACGGAGCCAACGAAGTGATCAACATGCTTGAGAAGAAATACATGCAGCATGTGGATGAGCTTTTCAGCACCGAGGAGTGGCGTGAGAAGACACGTGCCTTCCTCTGCGAGGAATTCGACTATCTCCGCTCGTTCACCAAAGACCTCTTCACCAGTTTCGAGGAGAAGAGCATCGTGGCCCAGGGCGAGGTCATCAGCACCAACATGATGGCCAACTACATGCATGAGCAGGGCATCGACGCCGTGCTGCTCTCCGCCCTCGACTTCATGCGCACCGACAAGAACGCCGAGCCCGATCCCCAGTACATCAAAGACAAGCTCTGTGCCATTCTCTCCGAGCAGGGTGAGCACCAGATCTTCATCACGCAGGGATTCATCTGCCGAAACGCCTACGGCGAGGTGGACAACCTGCAGCGCGGCGGCAGTGACTACACCGCATCGCTGATCGGCGCCGCCATCAATGCAGAGGAGATCCAGATCTGGACCGACATTGACGGCATGCACAACAACGATCCCCGCATCGTGGACGGCACCGAGGCCGTGCGCCAGCTCAACTTCGAGGAAGCCGCCGAGCTAGCCTATTTCGGAGCCAAGATCCTCCATCCCACCTGCATCCAGCCCGCGAAATATGCCGGCATCCCCGTGCGCCTGCTCAACACCATGCAGCCCGATGCAGAAGGCACCATCGTCGACAATGTGATCATGCGCGGCCAGATCAAGGCCGTGGCAGCCAAGGACAATATCATCGCCATCAAGATCAAGAGTTCTCGCATGTTGCTGGCCACCGGTTTCCTGCGCAAGGTCTTCGAGATCTTCGAGAGTTACCAAACCCCCATCGACATGGTGTGCACCTCGGAGGTCGGTGTATCGGTGACGATCGACAACGACGCCCATCTGACCCCCATTGTCAACGAGCTCAAGAAATACGGCACCGTGACGGTCGACACCCACATGTGCATCATCTGCGTGGTGGGCGACCTCGACTGGAGCAACCTGGGCTTCGAGACCCTGGCCACCGATGCGATGAAGGACATCCCCGTGAGGATGATCTCCTACGGCGGATCCAACTACAACATCTCCTTCCTGGTGAAAGAACAGGACAAGAAGCGAGCTTTGCAGAACCTCAGTGCCAAACTATTCTGACCCAAAGATGAAAGGCAGATTCCCCGTCAGCAAATTCCAGGAAATAGAGACACCCTTCTATTACTACGACACCGAACTGCTCCGCGACACCCTCCGGGCCATCAACCAGGAGGTCTCGAAGCACGAGGGGTTTGTGGTGCACTATGCCATCAAGGCCAATGCCAACCCCAAGGTGCTCAACATCATCGCCCAGGCCGGACTCGGAGCCGACTGCGTGAGCGGAGGTGAGATCAGGGCGTCGTTGTCGGCCGGTTTCTCCCCGCGCAAGATCGTCTACGCCGGCGTAGGCAAGTCGGACTGGGAAATCAACTTAGGCCTTGACAAGGGCATTTTCTGTTTCAACGTGGAGAGCACCGCTGAACTGGAGGTGATCAACGAACTGGCCACCCTCCGCGGCAAGCGAGCCCGCGTTGCCCTGCGCATCAATCCGGATGTGGGAGCCCACACCCACTCGAAGATCACCACTGGATTGGCCGAGAACAAGTTCGGCATCGCCATGCGCGACATGGAAAGCGTCATCGAGGCAGCCACCGCCATGCCGAGCATCGACCTTGTCGGCCTGCATTTCCATATCGGTTCGCAAATCCTCAACATGGATGACTTCGCCGCCCTCTGCAACCGCATCAACGAACTGCAGATACAGTTGGACCGCAAGAGAATCCATCTTGAGAACATCAATGTAGGCGGTGGCCTGGGCATCGACTATACCCACCCCAACCGTGTGCCGATCCCCGATTTCAAGAGTTATTTCGACACCTACGCCCGCCATCTGCGCCTCCGTCCCGGACAGACGCTGCATTTCGAGCTCGGCCGCGCCGTGGTCGCCCAGTGCGGCACCCTCATCACCCGCACACTCTATGTGAAACAAGGTGCTGTGAAGCAGTTCGCCATTGTCGACGCTGGCATGACCGACCTGATTCGTCCAGCCCTTTACCAAGCCTACCATAAGATCGAAAACATCACCAGCGACGGTCCCAAGGCCACCTACGACGTGGTAGGCCCGATTTGTGAGTCGAGCGATGTCTTCGGCAAATCCGTCGACCTCAACGAGACCAAGCGCGGCGACCTCATCGCCCTCCGCTCCGCCGGCGCCTATGGTGAGATCATGGCATCACAATACAACTGCCGCAGGCTGCCCCTCGGCTATATCACGGAGGATCTATGACCATCGACCTGATCACGATCATCGCCGCATCCGCCGTGCTGCTGCTGGCGCTCATCACCCCGATGATGAGTCCGTTTTTCAGGCGTCCACGTCAGGAAAGCGGCGACAGCGCCACCGATCTCCCCCCCGTGACGGTGCTGCTCGTCTCCAACGGCGACCACACCGCCCTCGACGAGCACCTGCCCCTCTACCTCACCCAGGAGTACGCACCCGGTTACCACATCGTGGTCGTCACCGAGAAAGCCGACCTGGAGACCGAGAACGTGCTGAAGCGCTACTCCAACAACGAGAGGCTCTATCACACCTTCGTGCCGGAGAGTTCACGCTACATGAGCAAGAGCAAGCTCGCCATCACCCTCGGTGTGAAAGCCGCCAAGGAGGAATGGATTGTCCTCACCGACCCCCGGTGCAAACCCGCCGACAGCCACTGGCTGGCAGCTTTGGCCACCCGTTTCACGACGCACAGCAACCTTGTGCTGGGCTACAGCAACTATGCCGACGAGTCGCCCCGTCTCCACCGCTTCGAACGCCTCCACACTGCGCTCTATCTCCTGCGTGAAGCCCAGAAAGGCCGCGCCTATGCCACCAACTGCCAGTATGTGGCATTCCGCAAGAGCCAGTACATGGAGAACCACGGTTATCTGGAATACTTGAAATACTCGATCGGGGAATATGATTTCCTCGTCGACAAATACGCCCCTATGGGGCACACGGAAGTGGCGCTTGACCCACCGACGAGGCTGATTGAGAACCCCATCAGTGACAAGTCGTGGCAAAACAAACAAGTGTATGCCCATGAGGTTGCCAGACATCTTGAGAGAGGAGGCACGGCGCGCGTGCTCCACGGTCTCGACCAGTGTGCCCTTCACCTCAATTACCTGCTCATCCTTGCAACGGGAATATTCGCCGGCCTCACTTCTCGCTGGATTCTCCTGGGAGCCTGCGTGGCAGCGCTCTGCATCACGCTGGCCCTGCGCATCCTCATCGGCAAGAAAGCCCTGGCAGACTATCAGGTAGACATCCCCGCATGGAGGATCATCCCCTTGGAGATCGGCATGTTGCGCCACAACATCCTGACCCGGATGCGGTATGAGTATGCCGACAAGAACGACTTCATCAGCCACAAGGTCTGATACAACTCCAACAGATATGGCTAAACAAAGACCCAAAAGCCGCATTTACACAATAAAGTTTTTCCCCTACCGGCAAGAACTGGGCAAGATCTACCACCGGCAGACCATCGGGCATCAAATGTACTCTCGCGACGGCAGATACCGGTTTGTCATTGGCGACGAGCCCTGTGAGCCCGACTTCCTCGTGGTGCAAGGGAAAGGCCTCCGTGAGCCGGGCACCTTCCACGTGGCCCCGGAGAACACCATCATGATGGCCACGGAGCCAGCCACCGTACTGGTCTACCCTCAATCCTATATCGACCAGTTCGGCATGATCAACACCTGCCAGGAACACACCCTGCACCCGCATGTGGTCTATGGTCCCGCCATTCTGCCCTGGTTTGTCGGTTTCACGGAGCGAGACGGCAAATGCAGCTACACCATCGACCGCGAATACATGGAGCTGATGCCGCTCCCCCAAAAAGAAAAACTCATCTCGGTCATCACCAGCAACAAAGCCTTCACCCAAGGTCATCTCGACCGCATCCGCTTCGTGAAAAAGCTCAAGGATCATTTCGGCGACCGGCTGGATGTTTTCGGACGTGGCTACAACACCTTCGACGACAAATGGGACGTGCTTGCGCCCTACCGCTACCACATCGCTATTGAGAACACCTCACAACGGTTTTACTGGACCGAGAAGATCTCTGACTGCTATCTCGCCGGAGCTTATCCATTTTATTACGGCTGCACCAACCTTGGCGACTATTTCCCCAGTGACTCCTTCACCCCCATCGACCTCCACGACGCCGATGCCGCCATCGCCACTATCGAGCGTCAGATCGCCGCTGATGCCTTCAGTGCCTCCTCTGCTGCTCTGTCAGAAGCCCGGCAGCGTGTGCTCAACGTCTACGACCTGTTTGAATACACCGCCCGCTTGTGCGACCAACTTAATCCTGACGCCGAGAAGAAAGAAGTGACATTGAAACCCTGCCGATCCATCAGCAACATCCACAATCTCTACAACTACACGGTCAAGCACAACCTCTTCAAATTAAAGATGAAGCTCTCCCGAGACAAACTATGAGACAGGAAATCAATCCGTCATACGCCCACTTGAGCGACTTTGTGGCCACCGTGCCCCAAAAATTCGAAACCGATGGGACGCTTCTCTTCAAGGGGCGCAACACCATCAAGAAGTTCGTTGTCGGCGGTGAGTCAATCGTGGTGAAGCGGTTTAAGAAGCCCAATCTCATCCAGCGCGTGGTCTATGGATTTTTCAGGAAGAGCAAGGCCCGTCGCGCCTACCTCAACGGAGGCCGTCTGATCGCCAACGGCATCAGCACCCCCGTCAACATCGCCTACATCGAGCAGAAGAGCGGCGGACTACTTGAGGAATGCTATTATCTCAGTGGTGAGGACAACGCCCCATCCATCGAAGGAAGGCTCAACGAGACCAAGGATTTCGACAAGGTGATGGCCACCGACCTTGCCTGTTTCGCCGCCGACCTTCACCGCAAAGGCATCCTGCACGATGACTTCAACTGTTCGAACGTGCTCTACCATCCCCAGTCCGACGGCCACTACCACTTCTCCGTCATCGACATCAACCGCATGCGGTTCACCGACGGCTATCCGTCGATGGCCGAATGCATGGAAAACCTCACCCGGTTCACCGGCCGCATGGATCTTTTTGAATTTGTGGCCACTGCCTACGTGGCCTGCCGTGGTCTCGATTCCGCGTATGTGGGCCAGATGCTTGAAGTGAAGCGTAGGCATGATAAAAGGTGGCGACAGCGCAAAGCCTTCACCACCCTATTCAAGAAACATAAGAAGTCATGACGGTCAAATGACCTCTATGCCCATTTTCTCGCAAAGTTTCAAGCTCAGTTCCTTCAACTTGAATTTCTGGATTTTTCCAGAACCCGTCAGCGGGAACTCATCAACGAAGAACACATACTTCGGAATCTTGTAGCGTGCGATCTTGCCACGGCAGAAATCCTGCACATCCTCGGGCTGCATCTTCGCCCCCTCCTGCAAGATGATGAAAGCCCCCACCTGCTCGCCGTATTTCTTGGAAGGCACGGCAGCCACCTGCACATCCTTGATGCCTGGCATGTGGTAGAGGAACTCCTCGATCTCACGAGGGTAGACATTCTCGCCGCCCCGGATGATCATGTCCTTGATACGTCCGGTAATACGGTAATAGCCCTGCTCATCCTTCACACCCAAATCACCTGAGTGGAGGAAGCCGTTTTTGTCGATCACCTCGGCCGTCGCCTCCGGATTCTTATAATAGCCTTTCATGACATTGAAGCCCCTGCAGCACATCTCACCCTGCACGCCGACGGGACACTCCTCGCCCGTCTCCGGGTCGAGCACCTTGACCTCGACGAAGGGGAAGTCGCGTCCTACGGTGGTGCAACGTTGCTCGAACGTGTCGTGGATATTCGACTGCGTCATTCCCGGCGACGACTCCGTGAGTCCATAGACGCTGGTAATGGTGAGATACATCTTCTCGCTCACCTGCTTCATCAGTTCCACGGGGCACAGCGATCCCGCCATGATACCCGTGCGGAGCGACGTGAGGTCGAACATGTCGAACATGGGATGGGTGAGTTCGGCGATAAACATCGTAGGTACGCCATAAACCGCCGTGCAACGCTCCTTATGGATGGAAGCCAGGACCACCAGCGGATCGAATTTCTCCACCATGACCTGTGTACATCCGTGAGTGAGGCAGTTCATCGTGGCCAGCACGACGCCGAAGCAATGGAAGAGCGGCACACAGACGCACAATTTGTCGTTCTGTGTGAACTCCATGTTCTCGCCTGTGATATACCCGTCGTTGGTGATGTTATAGTGTGTGAGCATCACGCCCTTTGGGAAACCCGTCGTGCCCGAAGTGTACTGCATGTTGACCACATCGTGGCATGTAACGTTTTTCTTCATCTCGATGAGCATCTCGTCGTCGATGTTCTTTCCCAGCAAGAGCAGTTCTGCCGTATTGTACATGCCCCTGTATTTCTCTCGTCCGATGAAGACCACATTTTTCATGTGAGGGAATTTCTTGCTGTCGAGATGTCCACGCTCGCACATTCTCAGTTCGGGCAGCATCTTATAGGTCATGTCGACATAGTCGCACTCCCAAGTGCCATCGGTGATGCACAGCGTGTGCATATCCGAGTTCTCGCAGAGATACTCCAGCTCGCTCTGTTTGTAATTGGTATTGACCGTGACAAGCACTGCGCCGATTTTGGCCGTGGCATAGAGGAAAGTCAGCCAGTCGGGCACGTTGGTGGCCCAGATGCCCACATTGCTTCCCTTTCTCACCCCGATGGCCAATAATCCCTTGGCCAGGTTGTCGACCCTCTCGTTGAACACCTTCCAGGTGAAGCGGAGGTCGCGGTCGGAATAGACGATATACTCTTTGTCGGGTGTTTTCTCGGCCCAATATTCGAGCCATCCACCCAATGTTCTCTCAAATAACTGCTCCATCGCTCTTTTTTAAAAAGGAATATACACAACGGCCAGGATCTTGGCCGGTTTGCCCAAGGCACCATGCACATGGTGCTCCACGATAGAGTCGTAGAAGATGCTGTCGCCCTTCTTGAGCAGATAGACCTCCTTGCCATAATCGATTTCCAGTTCGCCCTCCATGACGAAGATGAATTCCTCGCCCTCATGAGCAGAAGCTTTGAAATGACGCTCCTCGCTGGGCTGGATATCGATGATGAAGGGTTCCATGTGCCTCCCCGCCTTCTGCTTGGCGAGCGAGTGATACTCCATGTGCTTGCGGGCGTCCGCGGTATCATTGGAGAAGCTGATGCTGTCGGTGCGATCCTCTGCCCTGCAAACCACAGGTCCGAGTTCATCGTCATCATCCAGGAAGGTGCCCAGTCTGACGCCAAGTGCCCTTGCGATCTTGATCAGCGGTCCCAGTGACGGTAGATACTGATCGTTTTCGATGGAAATGATTTGATCGGTCGAGAGACCGCTGCGCTCAGAGATTTCCTCCACGGAGAGGTTTTTCGACTCTCTGACGCTCTTGATTTTGTGACCTACGATGGTGGTTTGATTAGACATACAAAAATTACAGAATATTATTAAAATTGCGAATTGGGTGCAAAATTACAAAAAAATACCGACCTCACAAAACGATTTTGAAAGTTTAATACAGTCATGCTCTGAAATCAAGGTTTTTCGAAGAGAATTGAGGGACCAACGGTCGCTGTTTGCGAAGCGAGGTAAAGTAAAGTCCGCAATAACACTACAGCGATGCTATCCCTTATCCCGGCGGTAGATCTGAGGGGAGCAACCCTTGATGCGGGTGAAGAGGCGTGAGAAATAATACGGGTCGTTGATGCCGACCTTGAAACACAGCTGGTTGATTTGGATATCAGTGGTCATCAGCATCCCACAAGCTTCCTGGATTTTCAGTTGATTGAAATAGTTGATCGGACTCTCCCCTGTTTTCCGCTTGAAGATGGCAGAGAAATGCGACGGGCAATAGCCGACGTAGTCGGCCATGTCTTTCACGGTCAGATGCCTGCCGACATTCTCTTTCAGGTAATGGATGGCAGCCGAGACGACGGCATCATCGTCGACGGATTTCGGTTTGTTGCTCTCAGCCATCCGGTATTGCTGCAAATAACGCATGGATGCGAGGTAATAATGCAGCAGTGATGACACAAAGCGCAACGCTTCCAGGCTGTAGCCATGACTCAACGTGGTGAAAATCTCCTCAAAAATGCTGTTGCGATGACCGATGCGCGACTGCAAGTTGGGGACCACCCGCTGCGGAGTCAATGCTCCTGTGGCATAGACAGGTGCGTGTTCGCCTTGAAAATGGACCCAATAGACCGTCCAAGGCTCCTGCTCATCGCTACCGTAGGCATGCGGTTTTCCAGCCGGCAAGATGAAATACTCATTTGCCGCCACATGAAAAGTCATATCATCCACACGGTACCAGCCACGGCCACTGACACAGTAGATCAGCACATGCTGCGGGATGGGATGGTTGCGCTCACGATAGTGGTAAAGCGCAGAGGGATAATAACCGATATCCGTGACATAGAGGCTCGACGCCAATGGGTCTTGTGCTTCAGTTTCGACCACATCGGGAGGCAGCACAATCGACCGCTCTCCCTGAAAACCATCTTTCCGTTTTTTCATCTTATAGACAAAAACGTCGGATAATCCATCTTATTGCATAGGATAGTATATTTATTTGACCATGGAATTCGTACTTTTGCAGTCAAGAACAACAATGATCAAAAGATATGAAAAACGACAGCAAAGGATTTCTGTATTTCATTTGTGGTGTGTCGGCCATGGGCGGACTTCTCTTCGGCTACGACTGGGTGGTGATCGGAGGAGCGAAACCCTTCTATGAGCTCTATTTCGGCATCGGTGACAGTCCGCTCCTACAAGGAGTGGCCATGACGACCGCACTGGTGGGGTGCCTGGTAGGTGCCATGGTGGCCGGCGTGTTGTCCGATCGTTATGGGCGCAAGCCCTTGCTCATGCTCTCTGCCGTGCTGTTCACTGTGAGTGCCGTGGGCACCGGTCTGTTCAACGACTTCACCCTGTTCAACGTCGCCCGGTTCGTGGGAGGCATGGGCATCGGAGTGGCATCAGCCCTCTCGCCGATGTACATTGCCGAGGTCAGTCCGCCCCACATCCGCGGGCGCATGGTCAGTCTCAACCAGATGACCATCGTGCTGGGCATCCTTGCGGCACAGATCGTGAACATGCTGTTGGCCCGCGACACGTCAGTGGCGGAGAGCATGACATGGAACCGGGAATGGGGTTGGCGCTGGATGTTCTGGGCCGAGACGTTGCCTGCCGCGCTCTTTCTGGTCATGAGTTTCTTCATACCCGAGAGTCCAGTCTTCGTGAGGATGAAGACAGGACCGAAAACCGCCGGCAAGCAGTCAGAGGCAGGACTCAGCGAGCTCCTCCGTCCGCGATACAGGAGAGTGCTGTTGCTCGGCCTGGTGGTGGCCGTATTCCAGCAATGGTGCGGCACCAACGTCATTTTCAACTACGCTCAGGAAATCTTCCTCGGAGCCGGTTTCGACGTCGACGGGATGTTTATCAATATCGTGATCACAGGCATAGCCAATGTGGTCTTCACGATAGTCGCCCTGTATACCATCGAGAAATGGGGCCGCCGCACACTGATTCTGTTGGGAGCCGGTGGACTGGGACTGATCTATCTGACCCTTGGCACCTGCTACTTCCTGGGCATGACAGGCATTTTGATGGTCGCTCTTGTGGTGGCAGCCATTTCCGTCTACGCCATGACCCTCGGTCCTGTCACTTGGACCCTTCTGGCCGAGATTTTCCCCCATCGCATCCGAGGTATCGCCATGGCCACCTGCACCTTCGCCCTCTGGGTGGGATGCTGCACGCTGACCTTCTCCTTTCCTTCGATGAATGCAGTCCTCGGCAGCAGCGGTACGTTCTGGATCTACAGCGCCATCTGCGCCTGCGCCTTCCTGTTCTTGCTGCGCAACTGTCCGGAAACCAAAGGGAAATCACTTGAACAACTGGAAAAAGAACTGGCAAAATAGCAACGACAATGGTAAAAGCATGGCGAGAGTTGGTGACTATCCCGACGTATGAGATCGGGAAGCCCGAGAAGAATCCGATGTTTCTTGAGAAACGGGTCTATCAAGGATCGAGCGGCGTGGTATACCCCTACCCCGTCATAGAGACGATCAGCGACGAGAAGACCGACAAGGAGTATCAGGCCATCTGGCTGGAGAATGAATACATCAAGGTGATGGTGCTTCCCGAACTGGGAGGCCGCGTGCAGATGGCCTATGACAAGATCCGGCAGCGGCATTTCGTGTATTTCAACCACGTCATCAAACCCGCCCTTGTGGGATTGGCCGGTCCTTGGATCAGTGGCGGCATCGAGTTCAACTGGCCCCAGCACCACCGTCCGTCGACGTTCATGCCCGTCGACAGCACGATAGAGAACGGAGAAGACGGCTCGGTGACAGTCTGGGTGAGCGAGATGGAGCAGATGTCACACCAGAAAGGCATGGCCGGCTTCACCCTTCGTCCGGGATGCGCCTATCTGGAGATCCGCGGTGTGCTCTACAACCGCACAGACCTGCCGCAGACATTCCTCTGGTGGGCCAACCCCGCCGTGGAGGTCAACGAAGCCTATCAAAGCGTATTCCCGCCCGACATCAATGCCGTCTTCGACCATGGTAAGCGTGCCGTCAGCAGTTTTCCCATCGCCACGGGAACCTACTACAAGATGGATTACTCCGCCGGAGTCGATATCTCCAACTACCGCAATATCGCCGTGCCCACCAGTTATATGGGTGTGAACTCCCGTTTCGATTTTGAGGGCGGCTACGAGAACGACACTCAGAGCGGTATGCTGCACGTGGCCTCCCACCATTACTCTCCCGGCAAGAAACAGTGGACATGGGGCAACGGTGATTTTGGACGCGCCTGGGACCGTAACCTCACCGACGAGGCCACTGCCGAGGAAGCCATGAGATGGCATATCGAAAGGAAAGGTTTCCGTCCCTACATCGAACTGATGGCCGGAGTCTACACCGAGAACCAGCCCGACTTCTCATGGTTGATGCCCTATGAAGAGAAGCGTTTCGTACAATATTTCATGCCCTACCGCGAACTGGGCGTGGTGAAGGAAGCCTCAAGGGACCTTATCATGAACATCAACGAGATCGAAGATGGCAGCGTCGTGTTCAAGATCTTTGCCACCTCCCGTCAGACCGTACGCATCGCCCTCACCACAGAACAAGGAGAGACGCTCTACGACAAGCAGCAGAGCCTCACGCCCGAAGACGTGCTGACAGAGACTGTGACCACGAAAGTCCCATTCGACCAGCTCCATCTGACGATATACAAGAATCTGTATGGCCATGAGCGCCCCGTGATGCACTGGCACGCAGAGCCGGATGAGATCCGTCCGATACCCGACAGTGCCGAGGCCGCCCTGCCCCCCGGACAGGTAAAGACCAACGAGCAACTGTTTCTCACCGGTCAGCATCTCGAACAATACCGTCACGCCACATGGAGCGCGGTGGACTATTACGAAGAAGCCCTGCGCCGCGACCCCGACGACGCTCGCTGCCTCAACGCCCTGGGCCTGTGGTATATCCGCAAAGGCCGATTCAATAAAGCAGAAAGCTACCTGCGAAAGGCCGTCAGGCAGATCACCAAGCGCAATCCCAACCCCTACGACAGCGAACCTATCTACAATCTCGGACTGGCCCTGAAATACCAAGGCAAGAAGGACGAAGCCTACGAACGATTCTGGAAATCGACCTGGAGCAAGGCGTGTGCCGATGCCGGATATTTCGAGGCCGCTAAGATCTCCATTTCCCAAGGACGTCTGGATGACGCCCTCGACGAACTCGACCGCAGTCTCATCTTCGGTGCGCACAACCAAAAGGCCCTTGCACTCAAGGCCACCGTACTCCGCAGGATGGGCCGTCAGGCCAGTGCCGAGGAAGTATGCCACGCCGCCCTCAAATCCGACCTTTTCAATTACGGATGCCGTTACGAGGAATACCTCATCACGGGCGACGAGTCAAAGCTCAATCAACTGAAAGAGCTGTTGCATGGCAGTGCTAAAAATTACGACGAAGTGGCCCTCGACTATTGGGCTGCAGGTCTGACAGACGAAGCCAATGCCATCTGGGACATCGCTATCCAAGAGGGAGCGACCACCCCGATGACCTACTACTACACCCGAAGGTATGCAGAAGCAGAGGAAGCCGACTCCCACTATTGCTTCCCCAACCGCGCCGAAGACATCATCGCCCTGGAATCCGCCAAACGCGAGAACCCCCAAGGTGCCAAGGCCCCCTACTATCTGGGTTGTCTGTATTACGCAGCGCGGCAATATGATCTGGCCACGGAAAACTGGGAACGCTCAGCACGCCTTGATCCCCAGTTCCCCACCGTATGGCGGAATCTCGCCCTTGCCCGTTTCAACAAGCAAGACCGGCAGCAAGAAGCTCTCGAATGCATGGAGAAAGCCTTTCGGCTGGATCCGACAGACGCCCGTGTGCTGATGGAACTTGACCAGCTCTACAAACGTCTGCAAAAGTCACACACAGAGCGGCTGGCTCTGTTGCAAGTCCATCCTCAACTCGTCGGTCAGCGTGACGACCTCATCCTCGAAGAAATCACATTGTTCAACCAGACAGGACAATACGCCAAAGCCAAGCAGTTACTCGACCACCATCAATTCCACCCCTGGGAGGGCGGTGAGGGCAAAGTGTCTGCCCAATACCAAATCTGCCGAGTGGAAACAGCGAAACAAGCCCTGGCCATCCGGGAGTATGAAAAAGCCAGAAAACTCCTCCTCCAATGCCTGGACTATCCCCACCAATTAGGTGAAGGTAAACTCCATGGCGCACAGGAAAACGATTTCCACTACTTCCTCGGAGAAGCCTATCTCGGACTCGGGCAACAAGAGCAAGCCCGGAGATACTGGGAAAAAGCGGCAAAAGGACAACAGGAACCCGCTGCCGCCATCTATTACAACGATGCCAAGCCCGACAAGATCTTCTATCAGGGACTGGCCCTGCTGAGACTCGGACGGCGAGACGAAGCCAACGGCCGTTTCCACAAACTCGTGAACTACGGCAAGCAACACATCTTCGACCCGCAAGTGATGGACTATTTCGCAGTCTCTCTGCCCGACCTGCTCATCTGGGAAGACTCACTCGACCGGAAGAACGTGATACACTGCAAATACATGCTGGCGTTAGGCTATCTGGGACTCGGCGAACGAGACAAAGCCCTGCGGTATCTGGCAGAAGTGAGGCAACTCGACATCAATCATCAAGGCATCCAAGCCCTGCAGTCGCTGGTCTCCCTTGAAGGATTGACGAAGCCCTAATCCCAGACGTAGACCCAATAGTCAGTATGGATGGTCATCAACACCGGTCCCATCTCGCGGATGATATAATACTGCACGCTCTCGCCACCATACAAGCGGACATAAAGCTCAAGTCCCTCATCAGTAGCCACGATGCAGTGGATCTCAGGAGCGTGGTCCATGAAATTGCCTTCATCATCTACGAACCAGATCGAACTTCCTGGGGTGTAAGTCTCGGGATCCACATTACCCGGAAATTCCCAAACCGAGACGACCTCCCCCTCGGCGACACAAACCACGGCGGCCAGTGCTGAAGGCGGCTGGTGCTCGAACTGCACGGCATAGAAAGAGCGCTCACCCGACTCCACAGTGGCCAGCCACCGGCTGTCGGTGATGCGGCGCCCCCCATAGTAGTCGCTGATGATGCGGCAGACGTAGTCGCCGGCTTTCTTGATGGGTTCTCCCTCCTTCCAGCGGCTGTACTGAAGCAGTGAATGATGGTCGAAGAAACTGCTCTTGACAATCCATGGACACATCTCCCCCTCACTATAGCCACGGAACATCTTGGGTATTACCGAAGGGTCACGCAGCTTGAACGTGTAGAGCATATCATCCTTGATGTAGAAATCCTGCAGTTCATCATACTTGGCGTCACGCTCCTCCTTGACAAACCTGACGCTGTTCTGATGAGGTTTGAAGATCATCGTATTATACGAGCGGATGTCCTTGATCCGTTCACCCTCATACGTCACTGCCTCAAAAGTGTTGGCGGCCTTGTCGGCCGAGCGTACGGCAATCGGGCGTTCACGGAGGGTGATATCTTTTTCGACGGTACGGTAAATACCGATTTGATCCATATCATCCCAATAGCAATCCTCTTCGGGCAGTACGCTACTGCTGACCCGCTGTGCCTTGAGACCATTGCCGTCGGGGGTGATCATGACAAGTTCGCTCTCATCCCGATTCGCGACGACCATGGCGAAGCCCAAAGGAGATGCCTGTCCAGACTTGAAAATCACATATTTCTGAGGAAGGCTATGGCTGTTCTGCCGTGTACTCTCAAAGAGAGAGATGGCATTCTCGCAACGATCCGCATACCAGTTCGTGGCTTTGTTTTTCTCTTCGTAGATATCCTGTGCCTGTATGCCGGCCGCGAATGTCAGCATGAAAGCCAGCAGGGAGAAGAATCGGAGGGTGTGTTTCATTGTGCTTGAGTTTTGGAGATTGATAAAGATTAGCTGAATTGAGCACAAAGATAAGCAATCCACCCTTGTCTTGCAAGAAAAAAGCGGAAAAAAGCTTTTGTCATGTGAAAGCATTTATTTAAATTTGCACCTAAAACCCGCGCAGTGCTGGTTTCAGCACCACGGAGAAATCCCAATCACTTCATGACGATGATATTGCAACAACGACGTATTTATCTGAGATGCCTGCTGCTCATCCTGTTGCTGACGGCAGGACTCACCGGCTGCCAGGAAAGTCCGAGAATGCGGTTGGCCGCCTATGAAGCCGACAAGAAATGTCCCATCGAACTGGGAAGTTTCGGCACGGCTTCGTCGGTCAGCTATGATGATGGGAAAGTGATCTTCCACGTCAACATGAAAAACGAGAAGATTGACCTTGACCATGTGGATCTCAGCCAGTCGTCAGAGTTGCTGGTGACCAATCTGAAGCGGAAGAGCCCGCAATTCGCCGACCTGCTGCTGAGCACCGAGACGGGACTGGCCTTCCTCATCAGATCGGCTGACGGCACCCAGGAAATCAATATCGACATCCCGTTTGCAGACATCAAGAAGATCCTTGAGCGAAAGGGAAAGGATGAGAAATCCTCAGCCCTTCTGACCTTGAAGCTCTTCAACCGCCAGAGCCAGAGTCAGTTGCCTATGAAAGTGACCGAGGGCATCCAGATGACCAAAGTGAGCATCGAGGACGGCAACGAGATCTACCGGTATGAAGTGGATGGTGATCTCTTCGACATGGACGTGCTGCGGGAGAACGCAGCCCACCTGAAAGCACATCCGGAGGAAATGCTCAACATCAAAGGCAAGGGCCACGACACCGACGTCACCATCCTGCTCTCGTTGCTCCGCGAGCTCAACATGGGACTGGGCTACCGCTACAGTATCAAAGGCAGCGACGAGACACTTGAGATATTATACACCCCACAACAGATCCAACAACTCCAGCCATGAAACATCCATTCCGTATCCTTCAGGCGGCCACCCTCCTGCTCTGCGTCGTGACCAGCGCATGGGGTGCCAATCCATGGAAGCAAATGAAGAAAGTGGAGAAGTCCATCACCGTCCCCACCTTCCCCGACAAAAGATACCTGATCACCGACTTCCACAAAGCCGGCGACACGCTTTACACCGAAGCCATCGACAAGGCCATCCTCACCTGTTCGTCGCAAGGCGGTGGAATGGTTGTCGTGCCCAAGGGAACCTACAAGACCGCAGCGATCCACCTGCGCTCGGGAGTCAACCTGCACCTCGAGGATGGAGCCACCCTGCTGTTCTCGACTAACCCTGGCCTCTACCCCACCGTACTCACCCGAATCGAAGGCATCGACTGCTACAACCTCTCACCCCTCATCTATGCCTACGGAGAGAAGAACATCGCCATCACTGGCAAAGGACTTCTCGACGGGCAGGCCGACAAAACCAACTGGCTGCATCCCGACAAGATGTGGAAAATCACCTTGCCCGACGGCACAGTGGGCAAGGAGAAAGACCTGCTCAACAAAGCGCTTGAGGAACAATGGCCCATGGAGCGCCGTGTGTTTGAGGGACGATACGGCATGCGTCCACAGATGATCAACTTCTACAAGTGCCAGAACATCCTCCTGGAGGATTTCGAGATCAACCGGTCACCCTTCTGGCTCATCCACCCGCTGATGTCGGAGAACATCACCGTGAGGCGGCTCAAGCTCGACAGCCACGGCTACAACAACGACGGATGCGACCCCGAGTCGTGCCGCAACGTGCTGATCGAAGACTGTTTCTTCGATACCGGCGATGACTGCATCGCCATTAAGAGCGGCAAGGACGACGACGGACGGCGGTGGATGATACCCAGCGAGAACATCATCGTGAGGCGCTGCACTATGCGCGACGGCCATGCAGGCGTGGCCATGGGCAGCGAGATTACCGGTGGATGCACCAACGTGTGGGTGGAGGACTGCCAGATGGACAGTCCGAACCTGGCCCGCATCATCCGCATCAAGTCCAACCCCAACCGTGGCGGAGAAGTCAAGAACGTCTATGTGAGAAACGTCGACGTGGGGGTATGCGACCTGGCCATCCTCGGCATCGAACTCAACTACTGGCATGTGAACGAAGGCAAATACTATCCCTATTTCCACCATATTAAATTTGAGAACGTGACGAGCAAGAAAAGCCGCTACATGCTGCATGTGGAAGGCATCGACGGACGGGTGCAGGCCCGAGACATCACCTTCCGCAACTGCCGTTTCGACGGCGTGACCGAACCAGAGGTGGTGAAGACCACCGGCACGGCCGACATCCGCTTCAAGGATGTCATCGTCAACGGGAAAGAATGGAAATAACACCGGCAACCCCTCACACAGACCATCCATGGAATACATCGTCATCATCGCAGCCGTCGTCATCATCCTGGGCCTGATATTCCTAAGACGCCACGACGACACCAAGACAGACTACCAAGAGCCCCATTTCGAGCACAGCGGCAAGAACTGGGTCTTCAACGGCATCCTCGACATCGACCATCCCCCGCTGGACGACTCGCCTTTCAATGACTATGAAGGCGACCTGCAACTGATGGTCAAGAAAGGATTCATGCACCTTGACCTGATTGTGGACAACAGTGCCAAGCAGCAGCCCCCGACAGGACTTTTCAGCGGAGAGGCACTCGTGGAAGGCGACACCATCATCGTCAGAACAGGCCATCAAGTGCTGGGCCGTCTCCCCCAGGGGCAATCCACCCTCATACAAGCCATTCACCGCCAAGGCGGCAAATCCGAGGCATACGGGTATATCGCTCACAAGGAGGGAAAATACTTCGGCGAGGTGTGTGTCCGCAAGGGATAAAAAAACAGATACATCACTGAGACGC
The DNA here is from genome assembly GCA_946540735.1 of uncultured Prevotellaceae bacterium. Lineage (GTDB taxonomy): Bacteria > Bacteroidota > Bacteroidia > Bacteroidales > Bacteroidaceae > Prevotella. The sequence goes on from CAMNIN010000011.1 coordinate 44,098, forward strand.
CACAATGTGACGTCTCTACAATTCATTTTTTAGATTATTATGACAGTAAAAGAAATACGCAATGAGCGCCTCGCCGCCAAACTGATCAAGAATCTGGAGCGCAGGCATTTCGAGGCATATTATTGCCATACCGCAGAAGAGATCATCAGCAAGGTGAAGTCGATCATTCCCGAGGGGAGCAGCATCACCTGGGGCGGTTCGATGAGCATCCGCGACATCGGACTGACCCAAGCCCTGAAGCAGGGAGACTACCAAGTGTATGACCGTGATGACGTGAGCACCGAAGCAGAGAAGCTCGCCGTATACCGCAAGGCATTCGAGGTGGATTACTACCTGGCCAGCACCAATGCCCTGTCGGAAGACGGAGTGCTCGTCAACATCGACGGCAATGGCAACCGCGTAGCCGCCATCACATGGGGACCGAAGCGGGTCATTTTCGTGGTGGGTCTCAACAAGGTGGCCCAGGACGTGACAGCGGCACTCCAAAGAGCACGCAGCACGGCATCCCCCATCAACGCCGCCCGGTTTGACATCAACACACCGTGCCAGCACGACGGGATGTGCCACAACTGCAACTCACCGCAAAGCATTTGCAACTACATCCACTTCCTGCGCAACTCCCACCCCGCCAAACGCCACATCGTGATCCTGACCGACCTCAACCTGGGCTATTAGACCTTCTACGACATGATAGTTTGCATAGCAGAAAAGCCCAGTGTGGCCAAAGACATCGCCAGGATCATCGGGGCTTCAAGCGCGCACAATGGTTACATGGAAGGCAACGGTTACCAAGTGACCTGGACCTTCGGTCATCTGTGCACCCTGAAAGAGCCCGATGACTACACGCCCGTGTGGAAGCGGTGGACCCTCTCTCAGCTCCCGATGATACCGCCGAGGTTTGGCATCAAGCTCATTGAGGACGACGGCATCAAGAAACAGTTCGCCGTCATCGAGAAACTGATGCAGTCGGCCGACGGCATCATCAACTGCGGCGATGCCGGACAGGAGGGAGAACTCATCCAGCGGTGGGTGATGCAGAAGGCACAGGCCAAATGTCCCGTGCGCCGTCTGTGGATCTCGTCGATGACCGACGAAGCCATCCGTGAGGGTTTCCAGACCCTCAGGGAGCAATCCGTCTATGACCCTCTCTACCGCGCCGGACTATGCCGTGCCATCGGCGACTGGCTTCTGGGCATGAACGCCACCCGGCTCTACACCCTGAAATATGGCCAGCAAAGTCAGGTGCTCTCCATCGGCAGGGTGCAGACCCCCACCCTGGCCCTTATCGTCAACCGTCAGAAAGAGATCGACCAATTCGTGCCCGAGCCCTACTGGGTGCTCTCGACCATCTACCGCGACACCCTGTTCACCGCTACGAAAGGCAAGTACACCAGCAAGGAAGAAGGCGAGCAGTCGTTTGCCCTCATCCAGGACAAGCCCTTCGTGGTGACCGACATCCAGAAGAAGAAAGGCACGGAGACCCCACCCCACCTCTACGACCTGACCTCACTGCAAGTGGACTGCAACAAGAAATTCAGTCTGAGTGCCGACACCACGCTGAAAATCATCCAAACCCTCTATGAGCGTAAGCTCACCACTTACCCCCGTGTCGACACCCAATACCTGAGCGATGACATCTACCCCAAGTGTCCCAACATCCTGCGTGGTCTGCGCGGCTACGAGCAATGGACCGCCCCACTGGCCGGCAAGACGTTGAAGAAAAGCAAGAAAGTGTTTGACACCTCGAAGGTGACCGACCACCACGCCATCATCCCCACCGGCGTGGCCGCCTCGGGCCTCACCGACCTGGAGAAGCACGTCTATGACCTGGTGACCCGCCGATTTATCAGCGTGTTCTACCCCGACTGCCTTTTCACCACCACCACCGTGATGGGCCAGGTAGACCAGATAGAGTTCAAGACCTCGGGCAAGCAGATCCAGCAACCCGGTTGGCGGATCATCTACAGCAAGGATGTGGCCACCAATCCCGACGATGAGAGAAAGAAAGACGACGAGGAGAAGATCCTGCCCGAGTTTGTGAAAGGAGAAAGCGGTCCGCACACCCCCACCCTGTCGGAGAAATGGACGACCCCGCCCAAATACTATACAGAGGCCACGCTGCTCAGGGCCATGGAGACCGCAGGCAAATTCGTGGAGGACGAGGAACTGCGTGCCGCACTGAAAGAAAACGGCATCGGTCGCCCCTCCTCCCGCGCCGGCATCATCGAGACCCTGTTCAAGCGGCGCTATATCCGCCGTGAGCGCAAGAACCTGCTGGCCACTGCCACAGGCATCGAGCTGATCGACACCATCCGCGAAGAACTCCTGAAGAGTTGCGAGTTGACCGGCATCTGGGAGAAGAAACTGCGCGACATTGAGCACCAGCGGTATGACGCGGCCCAATTCATCGAGGAACTGAAGCAACAGATCGGAGAGATCGTGCAGCAAGTGATGACCGACAACAGCAACCGCCGCATCGCCATCGTGACCGACGAGGAACTGAAGAAAAAAACTTCATCCCCACGTGCCAAATCGCCATCGACGACGACCAAGAGCCGCCGGACCACCACCGCTCCGCCCCAGAGTGCCGCCACGGCACCGCCCCAGGGCACTGTCCCTGCTCCGCCTCCCCCAAGCCCGACCTCCCCACTGATGCCCGGCGACGATCTGATCGGCAAGCCCTGTCCCGTATGCCATCAAGGAGTCATCATCAAGGGAAAGGCCGCCTACGGATGCAGCCGATGGAAGGAAGGCTGTACCTTCCGCCTGAAATTCGGCAGTTGACAGACAGTTGGCCTGCACCAAGTCATCCGATCTCCGAAGAAGGAGCATCGGAGAGCAACCAGGCAAGCCTACAGCACAATAAAAAAGCGAATGCGACGTTTTTAAAGACATGCAAAGAAAATATTTTTTGGCGGCACTGATACTGACCACGCTGTTCATCTCATGCGGCGTGGACAAGAACCTGAAGCGAGGTGAGAAATACCTCGCCTTGGGAGAGTATTACGATGCCGCGACGGAATACAAGGCCGCCTATTCGAAGACACCAGCCAAGGAGCGCGAGAAGAGAGGTCAGATTGCCCGGAAGATGGCGTTGTGCTACGACAAGATCAACTCCACACAGAAAGCCATCGCCGCCTATCGCAATGTGATCCGTTACAAGCAAGACGACGTGGACACCCACCTCGCCTTTGCCCGGCAACTGATGAAGAACGGCAACTACAAGGAAGCCGCATCCGAATACCAACTGGTGATTGACTCCGTACCCGACCTGCAGATTGCCCGCGACGGTCTGTCGGGCGCCCTCTCCGCCCCCAAGTTGAAAGAGGCAGGGTCGAGATACACCGTGAAGAAGATGGATGTCTTCAACTCCCGCCGCGCCGACTATTCCCCCATGCTGTTTGGCGAGGAGCATGACCAGCTCTATTTCACCTCTACCCGCAATGAAGCCGAAGGCGACGAGCTGAGCGGTATCACAGGCACCAAGAACGGTGATATCTTCTTCTCGCAGAAAGACGACAAAGGAAAATGGAGCAAGCCGCAACGTGTGGACGGCGGACTCAACAGCGCCTATGACGAAGGAGCCTGCTGCTTCAATGCCGACCAGCGCGAGATGTATATCACGCAGTGCAGTTCCGACCCCTCCTATCCCCGTTATGCCAAGATCTTGAAAGCAAGCCGCTCGGATGCCGCATGGGGCAAGCCCACGGAAGTGGCGCTGACCCGCGACACCCTCTCGAGTTTCGCCCATCCAGCCATCTCTCCCGACGGGGAATGGCTCTACTTCACCTCCGACATGCCCGGTGGCGAAGGCGGCCTCGACATCTGGCGTGTAAGGATCACCTCCTCCGGCTTGGGCGGCGTGGAGAACGTGGGAGCCCCCATCAACACCCCCGGCGACGAGGAGTTTCCGACCTTCCGTCCCAACGGCGATCTCTATTTCTCCTCCAACGGCCATCCGGGGATGGGCGGTCTGGACATTTTCATCGCCATCATCGACGATTTCGGTCAGTATCAGTTGGAGCACCCCGGCTATCCCCTCAACTCACAGGGAGATGATTTCGGCATGACCTTCGAAGGACCTCACAACCGCGGTTATTTCTGCTCCAACCGAGGAGACGGCCGAGGTTGGGACCATATCTTCAGTTTCGAGAAGCCCGAGATCATACAGACCGTGAAAGGATGGGTCTACGAGATGGACGGTTATGAGTTGACCGCAGCCCAGGTCTACATGGTGGGCAACGACGGCACCAACGAGAAGTTGAGCGTGCGCAGCGACGGTTCGTTTGAGCAAGTGCTCACGCCCGGAGTGGACTACGTCTTCCTGGCCACCTGCCGTGGCTACCTCAACCACAAGGAAGAGCTTCACGTGGTGCAGACCTCAGATTCGGAGGAGCACGTGCTGCAGTTTCCACTGGCCTCGATCACCGTGCCCGTGATGATCGACAACATTTTCTACGACTACGACAAAGCCACCCTTCGTCCCGAGTCCACCCAAGCCCTTGACGAGCTTGTGACCCTGCTCAACGAGAATCCCAACGTGACCATCGAACTGAGTGCCCACTGCGACTATCATGGCAGTCAGGCCTACAACATCGGTCTGGCCCAGCGACGTGCTGAGTCGGTGGTGGAGTATCTGGTGCAGCACGGCATCGCCAATGACCGTCTGACCCCCAAGGGCTACGGTAAGGAGAAGCCCAAAGTGGTGCGCAAGAAAGTGGCCGCCCAATACAACTGGTTGAAGGAAGGCGATGTGCTCACCGAGGAGTTCATCAAGAACCTTGACGCCGACAAGCAAGCCATCTGCGACCAACTCAACCGCCGCACGGAGTTCATCGTTCTCCGCACCACCTACGGCATGTTTGATCAGGACGGCAACCTGAAGAACCCGCCGAAGCCCAAGCAGAAAGAGAGCAACGACCTCAACGACGGTTTCGACATCGAGTTTTAGGTTTTTATGGAATTGCCAGAGGGATTCACCACCTACACCCGCAAGATGCTGGGCGATGCGCTTTACGAGCGTTTCGCCGAAGGCATGGCCATGCCCTCGCCTGTGAGCATCCGTCTGAACCCGCTCAAGTGCGACGGTCGGGAGGTCAACCCGTCTTTCGCCCCCCGGGAGGTGCCCTGGTGCAGAGGTGGTTATTATCTCAACGACCGTCCCGGCTTCACCTTCGACCCCCTGCTGCATGCCGGAGCCTATTATGTGCAAGACGCCTCGTCGATGTTTATCGACGAGATCCTGCGCCAGCAAGTCGACCGTCCCGTCAGGATGCTCGACCTCTGCGCAGCACCAGGCGGCAAATCCACCGCCGCCCTCTCGGCCCTGCCCAGGGGCAGTCTGCTCTTCTCCAACGAACCCATCCCCCTCCGGGCGCAGATCCTCTCGGAGAACATCCAGAAATACGGTCATCCCGATGTGGTCGTGACCAACAATTATCCGCAAGACTACCAAAGGAGCGGTCTGACCTTCGATGTCATCCTCACCGACGTGCCCTGCTCCGGCGAAGGGATGTTCCGCAAAGACGAAGGAGCCGTGGCGGAATGGTCGGTCCAGCATGTGGACCAGTGCCATCGCCTGCAACGCGATATCGTGTTAGCGGCATGGGAATGCCTGCGCCCCGGCGGAATGCTCATCTACTCCACCTGTACCCTCAACACCAAGGAGAACGAGGACCAAGTGGTGTGGATGGTCGAGACACTCGGAGCCCTTCCCACAGCCATCGACATCGACGCTCGCTGGGGAATCATCGGTTCACTCTCCGATACCTGTCCTTACCCCGTCTACCGCTTCATCCCAGGCATCGCACGAGGTGAGGGCCAATTCATGGCCGTGCTCAGGAAGGAAGGCGAAATCCAACCCCAATCTACCAAGACGAGAAAGAGCAAGTCTGCCAAGGGAAAGAGCCAGAAATGCCCCGACGCCGCCACAGCCACCATAAGCAGTTGGCTGACAGACGGAAGCCGATATGACCTGCAACAGACCGACAACGCCATCACCGCCATTCCGAAGGCTTGGGATGTCTTCAGCGGCGACCTGTCAGCACTCCGCATCCTCCACCGTGGAGTCAGGATGGCCCTCATCAAAGGCCGCGACGTGATCCCCCAGCACGGTCTGGCACTCTCCGCCGCCCTTCACCGGGAATCCTTTACCACGGTGGATGTCGGTCAGGAAGCAGCCATCGCCTATCTCCGGAAAGAGAGCATCCTCCTGCCCCCATCGACCCCCCGCGGCTACATCCTGCTCACCTTCCATGACCAACCCCTCGGTTTTGTCAAAAACATCGGCAACCGAAGCAACAACCTCTATCCTCAGGAATGGAAGATCAAGAGCACCCATATCCCTGAGAATCCCAATGAAATACTGATAAAGCAATGAAACAATACTTAGACCTGCTCGACCGGATCATGACCGAAGGCGTCGTGAAAACCGACCGCACCGGTACGGGCACACGCAGCATCTTCGGCCACCAGATGCGTTTCCACATGGACGACGGTTTTCCCCTGCTCACCACCAAAAAGCTCCATCTCCGCTCCATCATCTACGAACTGCTGTGGTTTCTCCGCGGCGACACCAACGTGAAATGGCTGCAAGAGCATGGTGTAAGGATCTGGAACGAATGGGCAGATGAAAACGGCGAATTAGGTCCGGTCTACGGCCATCAGTGGCGCTCATGGCCCGACTACGACGGAGGAACCATCGACCAAATCAGTAAGGTGGTGGACCTGATCAGGCACCATCCCGACTCACGCCGCATGATTGTGAGTGCCTGGAACGTGGCGGAAGTCGAGAAGATGGCACTCCCACCCTGCCATACGCTGTTTCAATTCTATGTCGCCGACGGGAAGCTGAGCCTGCAACTCTATCAGCGCTCCGCCGACACCTTCCTCGGCGTGCCGTTCAATATCGCCTCCTATGCCCTGCTGCTTCAGATGATGGCCCAGGTGACCGGTCTGAAAACCGGAGACTTCATCCACACGACAGGCGACACCCACATCTATCTCAACCACCTCGACCAAGTGAAGCTGCAACTCACCCGCACCCCTCGTCCGTTGCCTGTGATGAAGCTCAATCCCGAGGTGAAGGAACTCACCGACTTCACTTATGAAGACTTCGAACTGACAGGCTACGACCCCTGGCCCCACATCGCCGGCCAAGTCTCCGTCTAAACGAAAATCACAGAAAACCCCAGGAAGAAATGCGTATCAACATCATAGCCGCGGTGGCAGCCAACCGTGCCATCGGACTCCACAACAAGTTGCTGTATTGGTTGCCCAACGACCTGAAACGTTTCAAGGCCCTCACCACGGGACACACCATCATCATGGGTCGCCGCACTTTTGAGTCGCTGCCCAAGGGTGCGCTGCCCAACCGGCGCAACATCGTACTGAGCCGTAGGAAGCGCGACTTCCCCGGATGCGACCACTATGCCTCATTGGGAGAGGCCCTGGCTCACTGCGATGCCGACGAGGATATCTACATCATCGGCGGCGCCAGTCTCTACAAGCAAGCCATCGCCATCGCCGACCGGCTCTGTCTGACCGAGATACACGACACCCCACAGGAAGCAGACACCTACTTCCCGCCCTACGACGACTGGCATGAAGAGACGAGAAAAGCGCATGGCACCGACGAGCGGCACCATTACGCATATGATTTTGTGGACTATGTCAGAGGCTGAGTTCTCTCCCGTCGTGCTCAGTCTTCATCCTCATTCTCCTCGATGGCGTTGACCACCGGCAACTGCCGGTCGATCGCAGCATTGAAGGAGATGATGGTCTCACTCCTCGACAAGCCCAGGGGCTGCAGTTTGTCGTGGATGATATTGAGCAGATGGTGATTGTTGTGCGCATAGATCTTGATGAACATATCGAAGCCCCCTGTGGTATAGTGGCATTCCACGACTTCCGGAATCCGCTTGAGTTCCTCCACTACGGAGTCGAAACTCTCCGGATTCTTGAGGAATAGACCGATATAGGCACAAGTCTCATATCCTATCTTTTCCGGGTCGATGATGAACTGTGAGCCTTTGAGCACACCGCTGTTGGTGAGTTTCTGTATACGCTGGTGTATAGCAGCTCCGCTCACGTTGCAAGCCCTTGCCACTTCAAGGAATGGGATTCTCGCATCCTCAGCAATGAGTTTGAGGATTTTCTTGTCTAATGCGTCTAAAATGTGATTTGCCATAGTTTTTGTATTTTCCTGCAAAGATAGGCTAAAAAATTAAGATTTGCAATAAAAGGAGTCAAAAACTGACGAATCGCGAAGGAAAAGTCGCATTATGGCTCATCAGCGACGGGCGAGGAGTTGTAATGCACCTTCAGTGCCCCCGCTTTCCGAAGCGCCATTTTCACGTCCGTCACGATGCCCATCGGCACATCCCTGTCGATCTTCATCGACACCGTCATCATCTCCTGCTCGTCGGGCAGCAACTGCTCTCGGAAGGCAGCCACATGCTCGTCCACCTTGTCAAGAGCCACATAGCGGTCGTTGACCTGTATGACAAACGTATCCCTGGCCACATCCCCAGAAGGAGCGACCGGTCTGCCGATAAACAGATAAAGCGTGCTGCTGTTTTTCTTCAGTTCCGAGAGTCCATAGCCTTCTGGAGTCTGGTATCTCACCTTCATGGGCACACTCCGCATCGTGGTGACGATCATGAAGAAAAACAGCACCGTGAAGATCAAGTCGGGCAACGACGACGTGTTGAGTTCCGGGATTCTCCTTTCCCCCCTGTCCCTGCGTATCATGGCAGTCCTCCTTCCTTGGCATAAAGTTCCGAGACCCGTTGCGGATAATATTCCCTGAGCGCAGCCCGCTGTTTCTCACTGCAAGCCACATACGAGCATCCGAAGCGTTTCTGAGCCAAATCCTCACGCAATTGCCGGTAAGCGTCTGCAATCACGTTCTGCACCTTGAAATAAGTCTCATAGGAAGTCTGTCGGTCGGCAGCGAGTCGGATGACATGAGCATCGGTGACCATACATTTTCCGAGCAGTTCGATTTGATGAGGATTTTTCTCAGGTAAGTCAGCGTCGTTGTCTGGATTATCGACGAAAGACATCACCTTCTCCTTCAGTTCTCCGATCAACATGGTATCACCGTTCACCAGCATCTGGTTGTCGGCCGTGAGCGTCACCTCCAGCACATTGCGCTTGGTGATAACAGCAGGCTGTTCCGTCGCGGGAGCCTCAGGTGGCAGCAGGCGCGAGAGTCCCTTGTCGTCATCCATCGAAGTGACCACGAGAAACAAGATCAGCAGCGTGAACGAGATATCGGCAATGGAAGCCGTATTGATGCCAGGCACTTTGCGAGGCTTTCGTCTTCTGATTTTCATCCTAACGTCGTTTGAAATGCGACCAGATGGTGGCAACGGCCACGAGCGTGGTGGCCAGCACCATGAGTATCAGAGCAGAGATGACAAACATGTCGGTGACCCTAAGCCATACCGGTTGACTATACTCCTGACCGTTGACACTCATCACCGATGTCGACCCGAGCAGGAAAGCCACCACCATGATCACGAGCGTCCCCAGGCTCACCGCCGTAGAGATCAGAGCCACGGGCACCCTGTTGACGGTTTTCTGCGTAGTCCCCCTTTTCCGTTTCGAGGAAACCACCGCCCATAAAGTCACGCCCACCGCCAGGGCCAGGATGGCGAACATGAAGACCAGCAATGCCGAGGTGAGTTCAGGTTCAATGAAATCAGGATCCTCAGCGTAAGGATGATGGTATCCGATGAGGAAAAAGAGCGCGAAGATCACCACCGTCAGTCCGAGAATGACATGGAGCACACGGTGTGAGGGGTCGTCTCTGCGCAGTTTTTGCAACCAACTCATTTTCCAGTCTTTTTATAGTTCACGATGGTGTCGATCAGCGAGATCGCCCCGTCCTCCATCTGTGTGGTGAGGAGTTCGATCTTATTGAGGATATAATTGTAGAACACCTGAAGGATCAGGGCCACGATAATACCGAAGATGGTCGTGATCAAGGCCACTTTCATGCCCGAAGCCACGATGGTGGGACTGATGTCGCCCGCCTGTTGTATCTGGTCAAAAGCCATCACCATGCCCACCACGGTGCCCAGGAAGCCGAGCGAGGGCGCGATGGCGATGAAGAGGGTGATCCAGGAGCATCCTTTCTCGAGATTGGCCAGTTGCACCTGTCCATAAGCCGTGACCGACCGCTCTATGGCGTCCACATCCTCATGGATGCGCATCAGACCCTGATAGCAAATCGAAGCGACCGGCCCTCTCGTCTCTCTTGCGATACCCTTGGCCCCATCGATGTCGCCCGCCATCACTTTCGCATCGATGTCCTCCAGCAATTTCTTGGAGTTCACCTCTGCCAGCGTCAGGTAAATGATCCGCTCGATACAGAAGGCCAATCCGAGGATGAGAGCCAGCGCCACCAGCGACATGAAGCCGACATTACCCTCGATGAATTTCCGTTTCAGTGCTTTGTAGAATCCCTCGTTCGGTGCCTCTTCTGTCTGTTGCTCAAACTCCGCCATGTCGGCGGCCAGTATGGAGTCCATGTCATCGGCGGGAGTGTTTTCCGCCACCTCATCCTCCATCGCATCAGGAAGGGAGTCCTCAGGCACCTGTGCCAGAGCCGTGAAAGTCATCAGGACGGCCCCCACAAAAACCAAGAGGAGTCTCAAGCTCAATCTTCTCAACATATTCTTATTTTTTGCTTTATTGGATGCAAAGTTAGTGCAAAAATCATGCAAACCACCCATAATATGGAATAAACTTTCAAAATCAGACATTATTTCTTGGCATGAGAAGTTTTTTTGCAAGAAAATGGATGCAGATTGAAGAATAATATCTATTTTTGCAACAAACTTATATAATCTAAACACAAATCATTACTATGACAACATCCGCCAAACCGAAGCCTCAAGTGGATTCACGGTTGTATGAGCAATTTCTTGCCGAAATCAAGCAGTTTATCCCAGGCGACCGCATCTACACAGATGAACTCCGCACCCTTGGATGGGGAACAGATGCCAGTTTCTATCGTCAGATACCCAAAGTCGTCGTCCGCAGCGACGGCGAAGAGGAAGTATCCAAGATCATCAGGGCCTGCAACAAATTCAAGTTACCCTTCACCTTCCGTGCTGCCGGCACCTCCCTATCCGGTCAGAGCATCAGCGACTCCATTTTGATTGTGGCCGGCAAGCACTGGGAGCGATACGAGATCGGCCCCGGTCAGGACACCATCCGTCTGCAGCCAGGCATTGTGGGGGCACGTGTGAACGAGATTCTCAAGCCCTTCGGTCGCGTCTTTCCCCCCGACCCCGCCTCTATCGGCAGTGCGATGGTAGGCGGCATCGTCTGCAACAATGCCTCTGGCATGAACTGCGGCGTGCATGCCAACAGCGACCGCATGATGGTCAGTGCCCGCCTGATCCTGACCGACGGCACCATCGTCGACACAGGCGACGAGCAGAGCAAGTCCGCTTTCCGCAAGAGTCATCCCGACTTCATCAAAAGGATAGAGGATCTGCGTGACAAAGTGAGAGCCGACAAGGAACTGTCCGACCGCATCCGCCTGAAATACAGCATCAAGAACGTGACCGGCCTGAATCTCCGTCCGCTCATCGCCTATGACGACCCCTTCGAGATCATGGCCCACTCGATGGTAGGTTCGGAAGGCACGCTCGCCTTCCTCTCTGAAGTGACGATGAAGACCCTCCACGACTACAAGTTCAAGGCCTCCGCCATGGTCTATTTCCTGACGATGAAAGAGAGCTGTGAAGCCGTGGTGGCGATGAAGAAGCTGAAGTCAGGCGAGGAAGACCTGAGGATGAGTGCCGAGAACCTGGTAGTGAAGAGCGCCGAGATGCTCGACTACATGTCGCTCAACTCCGTCGACGACCCCGTCTACCTGCAATACAAGAAAGACGTCGACGCCGGCAAGATCGAGGGAGTGAAGCCCGGCGACTACCATAACCTGACCGCCATTCTGACCGAGACCAAGGGTGTCACCCACGATCAGCTGCTCGACAAGATCAAGCAGATCAAGGAATGCCTCGGGCAGTTCCGTCTCTACATCCCCGCTGAGTTCACCGAGGACCCGGCCATTTACGGCAAATACTGGGCCATCCGCTCCGGCATTTTCCCCTCTGTAGGCGGCACCCGTCCTGTGGGCACCTCCTGTCTGATCGAGGATGTCGCTTTCCACATCGAGGACCTTCCCGAAGCCACGGTGAAACTCCAGAAGCTCATCGCCGACCACGGATATTCCGACGCCTGCATCTACGGTCATGCGTTCGAAGGCAACTACCACTTCATCCTCAACCAAAGTTTCAAGAGCGAGAGCGAGGTGAAGCGTTACGAGGAGATGATGCGCGACGTGGCCCGTCTTGTCGTCGAGGAATACGACGGTTCGCTGAAAGCCGAGCATGGCACGGGTCGCAACATGGCTCCCTTCGTGAAGTATGAGTGGCGCGACAAGGCCTATGAAGCCATGAAAGAGCTGAAATCCATTTTCGACCCCAACGGTCTGCTCAACCAGGGAGTGATCTTCAACGACGACCCCGAATGTTTCATCAAGTGCCTGAAGCCCCTGCCCGTGCTCGACTACGACTTCGACAAGGTACCCGACGGCGGTGTCTATCTGAAACTGGAAGGCGGCAAGGTGTCGACCGCCAAGGAGACCATCGCCGCCGTGAAGCGCGCCAACAAGTGCATCGAGTGCGGTTTCTGCGAAGTCAACTGCATGTCGTGTGGTCTCACCCTGTCGTCGCGCATGCGTATCGCCGTGCAGCGTGAGATCCGCGAGTTGGAGAACACAGGAGCCAACCCCGAGCGTGTGGCCACCCTCAAGAAACAATACAAATACTATGGCGACCAGACCTGCGCCACCGACGGTCTTTGCTCCACGTCCTGTCCGATGAAGATCAACACCGGTGAGCTCACCCACCTGATCCGCCAGATGGACATGCTCAACAACAAGATGGGCTACAAGCTCGGAGAGTTTGCCGCCAACCACATGAGCGGCATCAAGTCGGGTTTGCGCGTGGTGCTCGACGTCGCCCATCTGGGTCATATCACCCTGGGGCCCACGCTGATGACCAGTGTCTGCCGCGGCATGAACAAGATGGGCCTTCCGCTCTGGACCACCGCCATGCCCAAGAAGAAGAAGCAGCCCAAGCCCGGCTCACACGTAGGCAAAGCCGAGAAAGAAGACCTCAAGGTGGTCTATTTCCCGAGTTGCATCAACCAGACGATGGGGTTGGCCAAAGAAGCCCCGGTGGAGCATCCCCTTGTCGATGAGGTGTGCCACCTGCTCAACAAAGCCGGATATGAAGTGATCTTCCCCGAAGGTATGGACAAGATGTGCTGCGGCCAGATCTGGGAGAGCAAGGGCATGCTCGACATCGCCGACCGCAAGAGCGGTGAACTGGAGGATGCCCTGTGGAACGCCAGTGAGCAAGGCCGCTATCCCGTGCTCTGTGCGCAGAGTCCCTGTCTGCACCGCATGAAGAAAGTGATGAAGAAGATGAAGCTCTACGAGCCTGCGGAATTCATCATGACCTTCCTCAAGGACCGTCTCGACTTCCATCCCATCGACCGCCATATCGCACTGCACCTCACCTGTTCCACCCGTGAGATGGGTGTGGCCGACGATCTCATCGCCCTGGCCAAGCTCTGCTCCAACAACGTCTACCTGCCCGAGGGCGTAGGCTGTTGCGGATTCGCCGGCGACCGCGGCTTCACCTATCCCGAGATGAACAAATACGCCCTCAGGAAACTGCGCCCGCAGATCGAGGAGCACCACATCGAGGTAGGCTATTCCAACAGCCGCACCTGTGAGATCGGTTTGCAGAGCAACACAGGCATCCCCTACATGAGCATCGTCTATCTCGTGAATGAGTGCACGACAAGGAAGCAGGAGTAGTCTTGTCAAAGAAGCGGGAGCCTTCCTGTGCAAGCCCACCCAGAGAGGTATGTATATCCATAAAGGCAAGAAAATCATCATCAAATAGCGGACCATCCGCAAGCCAGGCGACAATCCCCGCTGGGCAGGAACAGGTGTGCTCCGTCTCCCAAGCAAAAGACTCACGCAAACGATTTCGTGAGTCTTTTGCATTTTTATGACAATAATATGTTGAAAACAAGTCAAATTCGGTAATTTTGCAAAGGAAAAACTTAGCATCAAACAACGACCCCATGAGAAAATCCTTCATCCTCATCCCCATGTTGTGCCTGATGGTGACATCGGTCCTGGCCGACTCCAGGGAGGTCATCACCATAAGCGGACAGACCGTTGAGAAGGAAGCCACCCGCATCACCTTCTCGGGCGACAATGTCACCCTCAGATTCACCGACGGCAACAGCGACAGCTACGACATGAGCCAGGTGAGCATCGCATTCCTGCACACCGCCATGTTCAACGGCGACGACGAGCATTTCGACAACGTCGAGGTCATCAAAGCCTTCGGGGGCAAGACCGTCGGAGTGAATGTGCGCCTCACGCTGAAAGCCAAGCAGTGGACTGGCATCTGCCTGCCATTCGACCTGTCGGAAGAAGACCTCGCCCACGCCTTCGGCCAGGGGGCGAAACTCGCCGTCATGGAAAGTGCCACAGCGACGAACATCAACTTCGTGACTACAACCGAACTGAAAGCCGGAATGCCCTACCTCATCTCGGTGCCAGCCGACATGAGTGCCTTCAGTCTCGACAAAGCCGCCATTGGCACGATGGCCACCGGGCACAAAGTCGTAGCATCCTATTTCAGCCATACCGGAACCATCAACAGCGTGGCAGCAACCGGCACGGCCTACACCATCACCAACGGTGAAGTGAAGAAAGTCAGCGGCACCGTTCCCCCACTCCACACTTACCTCACCGCGACGGAGAGCGACAGCGACCTGAAGACCTTCACCATCGACGGTGAGCCGACCGCCGGAATCATCGGCGACGCCAATGGTGATGGACGAGTGAACGTCACGGACGTGATGGCCCTCGTCAATTACATCCTGGACAACCATCCGTCGCCATTCATCTACGACAACGCCAACGTGGTCGTAGACGAAAAAATCAATGTGAGTGACATCATGGCCATCGTCAACATCATTCTAAGCAACAATTAGGTCACCCGAAAACCACAGCAACATGAAAAAGCAACTATACCGCACCGTCCTGTTACTTCTCATGGCATTCGCCGGCATCACGCCATCCCACGCCGCGGCATGGGACTTCACCACGATCATCGACGACACCGACATCGCCAACCTGGATGCCGATCCCACCAACTGGACAAAAGACGGCAAGCGCTGGAAATTCAAGCCCGCCCTCACCCGTGGCGCGCTGACGGCCAACGGCCAGGAGCTGCATGTCACCAAGGGACTGCTCTTCACCTGCACCGCCTCAGGCGACAGCTATCGTGTAGGAACCGAGAAACGCCTCTGGGTATCAAGCAGCAAGTCGCTGATCATCATCCCCGACCTGAAGAAAGGGCAAACCGTGACCATCAAGTTCAAGTCATCCAGCAGTTCGACAGAGCGCACCATCACCCCCAGCAACCTCGACAATATCTCCGGTTTCGAGCTCACCACGGCCGACCAGACCGGCACGGGCATGGTGAGCGCTGACGGCGACGTGGTGCTGACCCCCACCGGTGCCCTTTATATCTACGGCATCGAGGTGAGCGAGAGCGAGACGGGCAGCACCGTCGTTGTGCCAGCCGAGGATGTCGCCACCCAGCAGGATGTCGTCACCCATGCCGTCGACCGCGACACGAAAGTCAACCAGATGCATGTCGTCACCCTCGACGGCAGCATCCGCTACTACAATACCGCCGACCTCGACCATGTCGACCTGGACCAGGAGCATTCGACCGTCACCGTCACCCCCAAGACAGGCAGCGATGACGTATACCGCAGTTCGGTGCGTGATATCGCCTTCTCAAAAGCCGCTCCCCAAGGCGAAGACGCCCAGATCCACAACCAGGGTGTGGTGATCACCGAGTCGAAAGGCTGGTTGGAGTCAGCCTACGTGAAATGGGAACCCTACAACGGAGCCACCTCTTACGCTGTCTACGTGAAAGGCGGATCATACGCCAGCTACACCCGCATCGACGAGATGCTCGTGCGTGATTACGGCAGCTACGGCCGCGCCGACATCGTGGGACTGAAAGCCGCAACGGACTATGTGCTCAAGGTCGTGCCCATCATCGGCGGCCAGGAAGACGAGAGCAAGGCAAGCACTGCCTCGGCCATCAAGGTGCGCAACTACATCCGTGAGGGATTCGCCCACAAGGGATTCAGCGGCGTAGGAGCCTACAACGACGACGGCACGCTGAAGAGCGGTGCCCAAGTGCTCTACGTGACCAAGAACACAGCCAAGACCGTCACCTTCGACATGATCACGTCGAGCAATGGGAGAACCACCCGGCTGACCGGTCTGCAAGCCATTCTCGAAGCCTATGAGAAAGGCTACCACAGCAAGCCGCTTGCCATCCGCCTGATCGGCAAGTTGACCGACAGCGACCTTGATGCGATGGGCAGTTCGGGAGAAGGCCTTCAGGTGAAAGGCAAAGCAGGCAAAGCGATGAACCTCACCATCGAAGGCATCGGCGAGGATGCCACCATCCACGGCTTCGGTTTCCTTGTACGCAACGTCAAGAGCGTGGAGATGCGCAACCTGGGCATCATGAAATTCAAGGATGACGGCATCTCCATCGACACCAAGAACGAGAATGTATGGATTCACCACATCGACATGTTCTATGGCAAGCCCGGCTCGGACGCCGACCAGGTGAAGGGTGATGGTTCGATCGACATCAAGAGCGACTCGAAATACATCACCGTCGACCACTGCCACTTCTGGGACAGCGGCAAGTCATCACTCTGCGGTATGAAGAGCGAGAGCGGTCCCAACTACATCACCTACCACCACAACTGGTTCGACCACTCCGACTCCCGTCATCCCCGCATCCGTACGATGACCGTGCACGTGTGGAACAACTACTACGACGGCGTGGCGAAATACGGTCCTGGAGCCACTTACGGAGCCAGTGCCTTCGTGGAGTCCAACTATTTCCGCAACACACCGAAGCCCATCCTCATCTCGATGCAGGGCAGCGACATCATCAGCGGCAAAGGCACTTTCAGCGGTGAGAATGGCGGCATCATCAAGAGCTACGGCAACGTGTTCGCCGAGAAAGGCAGCAACTTCCACTACGTGACCTACCAACAGGATCCCGTGGAGTTTGACGCCTGGGAAGCGGCACAGCGCGACGACCAAGTGCCCTCGACGGTGAAAGCCAAACAAGGAGGCACGACCTATAACAATTTCGACACCGACCCCAGTCTGATGTACAATTACCAGGCAGAGCCCGCCACCCAGGTGCCCGCCACCGTAGAGGGATGGTATGGCGCAGGCCGGCTCAACCACGGCGATTTCAAGTGGACGTTCAACAACAGCACCGACGACAAGGACGATGGCGTGAACAGCGACCTTGACACAGCCGTCACCAACTACAAGCCCTCCGTCAAAGCCATCTTCGGCGGTGAGAGCCTCAGCGAGTAAGGCACGTCTTCATCGTCTAAAAAGAAAAATCCCGCAGAACGTTGTCTGCGGGATTTTTCTTTTGGGCGATAACAGCGGAATCTCCCATGTATGCTTACATCTGCACGTCGTTGACGAAATAGACCGGGCGCCCCTTGGTCTCATTGAAAATGCGCCCGATGTATTCGCCGATGATACCGATGCAGATCAGCTGCACCCCTCCGAGGAAGAGAATGGCCATCATCAGCGTGGGGAATCCCTGCACAGGCTCACCCCATACGATGGTCTTGACAAAGATATAGCACATGTAAAGGAAAGCCAGCATGGAGACGGAGAGTCCCAGCAAGGTGGCGATGCGGAGCGGAGCCGTAGTGAAGGAGGTGAAGCCATCGATGGCAAGATTGAAGAGGCTCCTCATGTTCCATGAAGACACGCCCGCCACCCGGTCGCCCTGCTCAAACAGGATCTCCTTCTTGCGGAATCCGATCCAGCAATACATGCCCTTCGTATAGCGCTCCGTCTCACGGAGCTGCTTGAGCGCCTCTATACATTTCCGGTCAAGCAAGCGGAAGTCACCCACATTGGGCAATACCTCCACGCGGGTGGATTTCTGCAAGAGGCTGTAATAGCACAGCGAGAGCCGTTTGCGCAGCCAACTCTCCCTTCCACGGGTGATGCGCCTCGCATAGACATCCTCATATCCCTCCTCCCAGTAGCTGAGCATCTCGGGTATGGCCGAAGGAGGGTGCTGCAGGTCAGCATCCATGATGATCATGCAGTCGCCCCGGGCATGGTCGAATCCAGCAAGCATGGCAGCTTCCTTTCCGAAATTCCTCGACAAGTCGACATAGCAGAAGCGGTCATCCCTCTGCCGCATGTCCTTGATGCACTGGAGCGTCCGGTCACGGCTGCCGTCGTTGACCAGCAGGATTTCCCAGTCATAGGACGCCTGCTCGTCCATCAGGCGGGAGAGTGCCTCAAAAAGCTGAGGAAGAGAAGCCTCCTCGTTGTAACAAGGGATGAGGATGGTGACTTTTTTCATTTCGAGCGGTGTTTGAATACGAACCTCACGAGCAGGAAATTCACGGGAATGGCAATCATATAGACTGGGATCGGAGCCAGTTCGGCACTGACCCCGAAGTGCACAAACACGTTGAGGAGGATGATCTGGAGGAGATAATTCGTCAGGTGGGCCAATCCGAATCCGATTCCTTTGCCCACCGTGGCCTTAGACTTGAAGGTGAAATAAGAAGTAAGGAAGAAATTGCACACGAAACTCACCGCATAGCCGATGGTATAAGCCACATTCCGGTCGATCCAGTGGAGCAGCACCCAATAAATCAGGTAGTGGAACAGTGTGGCAAAGACACCCACCATCCCAAAGCGTATGATTTCTCCAAGACTTTTCTTCTTATCCATAAAGACTGCTGCAAATTTACTAAAATGTTTGGTTTATCCGCAGCGGTTGGCTGATTTTTTTTATAGATTGAGAATGATATTGACGATTCTCATGACATCGGTGACTGTGATGAGGCCGTCACCATTGACATCAGCCTGCTTGAAGACAAATGGCGAAGGATCATTGCCAAGGATGTAGTTGGCTACCTGCATGACATCGGCGACGTTTACTCTTCCATTGTCATCGGCATCACCGATCAGCGTAGGCGAGAAAGGAACGTAGGCAGCGAACTTGCAGAACGTGGTGTTCTGATACATCTCGTAGGTCCAGGTGCCGTCAGAAGCCGCATGAGCGTAACCCTCATCGAAAGAGGCAGTCCCTCCTCTGCTTTGGTCGACCTTATAGAAGACGATGGTATTGTCGTCGACGAGGTTTCGTGCCACGACATTGTAATTGTGGTCGATATTGGATCCTATGCCGAAGTCCTGCACCAGGCACAACTCCCGTCCTGGTTGGAAATCAAGGATTTGTGCATCGTCAACATATCCTGATGACTTGCCACTGCTCACCATGACGTAGTTCTGGCCATAAATGCTATTGGTCTTGCTCCAATTGGCCCAGCGAGAGTTGTAAGTCTCGGTCTTGAACGTCCCTCCAAGTAGAGTGGCTGCGTCAGCTGCCCTGACCTCATTGTAAGCAGGCGACTCACAGAGCAAGGTATAGGGGGTATTGACCAGATAGGTCGTCTCCGCCGGAAGGAAACCGTCGAGCGAAGCCGTCACCGTCAGCGTGCCTGGCTGGGTGAAGGTGAAGGAAGACAGGTCGTCAGCCGGAGTCTGGATAGAGATGTTATCGAGTTTGAACACCGAATTGTAGCGTCCGGCCACGAGATAGAAGCCATCAAACTCCGAACTGGTGCCCTCCGGCAGCGAATAAGTACCGCTATCGCCATTGGAGAGCGACCATCTCACCGTCCTCGCGATCTGGTCCACCTCCAAGGAGACATGCACCCATTGTCCACTGGCGATGGTAGTGTTCGTCGAGGTGCCATTGACCACATACGATGTGGACTTCTTGCTTCCAGTCAAATCAAACAGCATATTGGCATAGCTATTGATCGCCGCGTAGTTATCCCAAACATTCGTCGGGTTCTTACCACCCTTGCTCATCACGCAGAATTCCGACGGGTCGGTGTTGCCCGCTGTGAGAGCCAAGTCGAAATCGATGGTATAGGTGGATGCCTGAGCCAACCCGTCGACATTGAAGCGGCGATAGGCGTAACGCGTGTTGGTTGAGCCATGATTGATATAGAAATACTTGCCATGAGCGGCATCCCCAGAAGCCAGAGAAATCGGAGCACCCGAATTCGTCCACCCCGTGATCTCCGTCGCATTCTCATAATCCTCATAATAAGAAGCGGCAGGCTGATCATTTCCGAAGACCGTCGTGTTGCCGTCCAGGTCGGTGAAAGTGGCCGTCAATGCCGGCAGGTAAGAATTCGGTCCACTGACAAACGGGTTTTTCGAGATCGACACCACCGGCAGGAAATAGCGCTGTCCGTCGGCAGTGGGATAATCCCCATCCAAGGAGCACTCCTGCAAAGCAGCGAATGCGATAGAAGGAGCCGTCAGTTGCTGTTGCCCGCCGACAACAAGATAAAGCACGCCATCGATGAAGCGGAGGAAATAGGCACTCCCGGCGTTCTGTGGAGTAATGCCCTCGATGTAAACCCGGTCGAGATTACCCTCGACGGCAGACACCGTGGCCACAGGATAAAGGCCATCGGCCAGACTGGTCGTCGTATAGAACTGGAAGACAGGAGCCGCATAAGCAGGTCCGTTGTGCCAGTCCTTTGATCCGACAGTCAGGGTCGAGAGCACGAGCCGGTCGTTCTCATTCTCGTCCATGCCATTGAGATCGAAGACCACCCGGGCACCGTAATTCAGTTTGAGGTCAGAAATGGTGACCGTGCTCAACGACTGGGCATCAGGGCCGCCCACATTCAAGGTGGCGTCATATTCCATCTCAAGGCCCCCATTGAGGGTTGCTCCCGTCAGGTTGAGCGTCGTGAAGCGGTTCATCCACACCTTGGATTGCGTGAGCGAGCCTTGGAAATTCACCGTTCCGCCCCAGATTTCCGTGCGGCCCGTATGCTCAAGGGTCTTTTTCGGCAAGTTGAGCACGCCGTTGCCCTGTTTCACCAGTCGCATCGAGCCCTGCAAAGTGGCATTGCTCCCCTCGTAGGCCAGCGTATGGGTATAGGTGGCCGTCGTGATATTGTTGTTGTCGTCGTGCCCCTGCACCCAAGTGGGTGTATTGATGGTGAGGGAGCGAGGAGCCACCTTGCCGTTGAACGTCAGCGTGGCATCGGCCTGAGGGCAGAAGAGCAGATCCTGACCGTCGGAGGCCGAATCAAACGAGTCGCCGTCATGCAGTTCGGTGCGCCCACGCGTGGTGAGCGGTGGCGGTGCCACGGTGTATCCCTCCGTCTCGCCAAGGAAATAGCTCACATGCGGCGGTTGGTTATACGCCATCATCTGCCACACCATAGCCTGACGGTACTGATGGTCGAACCAGAGCGAAGGCATGGCGTAAGGCGAGCTGTGTGTGGACGTGAAAATCCTGACATCAGTGCCACGGCGCAAAACGATCTCCTCACGCCAGTCGCCGATCAGATCACCCTGGAAGCAGGGATTGTTCTTCGAATCATTGTTCATATTGCACCCCGAGGAAGTGAAGAGTCTCCCCACGCCGACCTTATCGATTTTGGCATCCTTCGCCGTACCGGGGGAATTGAGAATCTCAGAGCAGAGATCACCATCCCAATAGATGCGGAAGTTGCAGTCGCCCCAGGAGATGGCATCACTGATCTCCGGCAGGTCGCGGTCGGTCACGCAGCTGACCATGCCGTGGCTCGCGGAGCGCCCTATCGAACCTGGGTAGCGGTCGAGGAAATTATCCGCGATGCACCGTCCGTCGTCACCGCCTGTCGTCACACGGATGTAAATCTGTCCGGTAGTCGCATTGCGGTAATCGAAGCCTGTGGACTCCTCCAAACACCCGAAGAACTCCAGACCTCTGCGCCATGGATCAAGATCCCCCACATGCTGTGCATCACCATGTCCGAGCTTCGTGGTGTGCAGTCCCTTTCCATTGTCGTCGATCACCATGGACCCGTAGACGATCTCATCGCGCCCGTCCTCATCCACGTCGGCGACGACGAAGTTATGATAGCCATTGCCATACCACTTGCTGGAAGTGTCGTTGCAGTTCCATCTCCACCGCTCGCTCCACTGATGGGTGCCACGGTTAAGATCCATGGCGATCATCTTATGTGTGCCATAGATACCCCGTGCCATGAAAAGGCTTGCCTTCCGGCCGTCGAGGAAGGGTGCGCCGAAGAAATATTTCGAGGAGTTGTGGCCATAGCCTTTTCCACCCCACTCCTTGGAAAGGTCAGAATAATACTCCAGCCGCTTGAGCGGATAGTCCGTCACCTGGTATTTTTCGCCGGTCAGTCCATTAAGGTAGATGAGGTATTCACTGCCCGTATGGGTCCAGGCGAATTGAGCGTTATCATGGGCAAATGTGTTTCGTGTATTCAACGACATATCACCTATGGTGTAAAGCGGAGTCTTCCCTTCGGATCCATACACGATCATGTTGTCGGCGCCACGCAGCACCACCTCAGCCTTGCCATCCTCATCCCAGTCGTAAGCGATGATGTTGATCTCCGTGGAATTGAGGCTCACCATGTTGGGGCCGCAGTCGATACGCCACAGCAGGGAAGCCTCCCCCGTTTGCCAATTGATGTCATAGGCATCGAGCACGACAAACTCCTTGGAGGAGACCTCATAGATTCCCTTGTTGTTCAGGACCATCGTATCAGCTTGGATCGTTCCGTCGGAAGTTCCCGCATCAACCCAGTTGAGCCGCTTGATGATCATCTCCAGTTGTCCGTCACCATCCAGATCGGCAAACTCCGCGTCATTGGGCAGATAATGCGACGTGACCTCTTTTCCACTGCGGTCATAGACAGGGGCGAGGTGAACATCCAACATGCCGGCACCCGAGTCCATGGCCCAGACAGGGACTGCAGTGCATCGAGGCTGCTCGGCACCATTCACCACAGCCGCCACCGCATAAGAGGAGCCGTTGGCAGAATCGGAGAAGTTGGAAACCTGCAGTCCGGTGGCAGCTATAGTTCCGTCACGATAGACCGTATAGGTGACGTCGCCGCTCTCCTCAGCGAGGACACGCCAAGAAAGGAATGTCGTGCCGCCATTTCTGACAGCTACGAGGCCACGGTCGAGTGCATCGGTGAAGCGTTGTGCGGAAATGCCCAATGTCATGAAGCACAGGACAGCCATCGCCAACAATCTGAGCCATACTATTTTCATAGGAACAAGGTTTTTCAAAACTAATTTTCGTGTTGTGTGGGCAAAGATAATAAGAATCTCATTATCCTACGAAGAAAACGCGACGAAATCACCTGAAAGAGAACTTTTGGCGACATTTTTCACTTTTCTGCGACTGATAATGGGTAAAAAACGAGTAGAAGCCAAAAATATTTATTATTTTTGCAGACAGCGAAGTGAAAGACAATTGTATATTAACCCAACAAGACTAAGATTATGGCAAAAACACCGACACCCCATATCGGGGCAAAACAAGGCGAGATCGCAGAGACCGTCATCATGGCCGGCGACCCTTTGCGCGCCAAGTTCATGGCAGAGAAATTTCTTGAGAATCCCGTACAGTTCAACAGCGTGAGGGGCATGCTGGGCTTCACCGGCACCCACAAAGGCAAGCGCGTGAGTGTGATGGGTCATGGCATGGGCATGCCCTCCATCGGCATCTACACCTACGAGCTTTACAATTTCTATGGTGTGAAGACGATCATCCGCGTGGGATCTGCCGGTTCGCTCCATACCGACCTGCACGTGGGCGACCTTGTGATCGCTGAGGGAGCCTGCACCGACTCCAACTATGCCAAACAGTATGAGATGCCCGGCACCTATGCGCCCATCGGTGACTTTGGCCTCATGCGCACCGCTGCAGAGACCTGCGAGCGGCTGGGCTATCACTACATGGTGGGCAATGTGTTCTCCTCCGACGTCTTCTATTCAGAGAATCCCCACAACGACAAGTGGATCAACATGGGAGTGCTCGCCATCGAGATGGAGGCCGCCGCGCTCTACATGAACGCTGCCCGCTCAGGCAACCGTGCTCTGGTGATCTGCACCATCTCCGACCATATCATCACCGGAGAAGTGACGACTGCCGAGGAGCGTCAGACCACCTTCACCCACATGATGGATGTGGCTTTCTCGCTGATTTGAGACCTCCCCAAGCCCCTCCTTCGGAGGGGAATGAACTATCGGCGGAATAAAAAATCCCTCCCCCTTTCGAAGGGGAGGGATTTTTATGTGGAGCCCGTTATCTTCGGAGGTATTTCTTGCCGTTTTGGATGACGATGCCTTTGTAGCTGTCGTCGACCTTGATTCCCCAGAGGTTATAAGTGTCGTGAGAGACCGGTTGGGCTGTGATGGTCTCATCAATGCCCGACGTGCATTTCAGTTCCACCTTGTCAATATTGCAATAGGCGCCCGTGATGGTGAGACGGATAATCTGCTGGCCCTCTTGCAGTTCGGAAGTGAGATTGCCCGTCACCACCTTATACGTATCCCAACTGTTGCTGGCCGTTTGCGGCACATTCACCCTGCCTATGGTGGTCACCTGTCCATTCTTGACCAGTCCGATGGAGAATCCCGATCCTGTGAGACCGGAAGACACGGTGGCCTCGAAAGCATACTTGCCAGGCTGGATGACATTGACGCTATACTCCAGCCACTCGTTGTTGGCCGTATAACCGATGGCATATCCTCCATTGATCTGGATGATGTCGACCCCCTCGTTGTCATTGCGGTAGCCTGCATTTCCCTCGTCGTTGGAATCCGAGTCATGGAAAGTGAATCCCTCCCCTCCTCTGTCGAAGTTTTCGGCCTGGATGATGCCCGGAATGGCAATCACGCCCTTGTGAGCGATGCGCTTGTTGTTGACCTGCAAGGTGTATTTGGCGATCTCCGACTCCTTGTTATCCTCGGTGACGGCCACTGCAGTCACCTTGTAGTTGCCTTTCTCCGTCGCTTTGTAAGTCGTCTCGAAGGGAGCCTCCGTGAGAGCCTTCAGCAAGACATCTCCCACATAGATCCTGACGGATTTCACCGGACTGGAGGAGCATGAAGCGTCCACCTTCAGCGTGGTGTTCTCATTGATGACAGCAGGCGACGGGTCGGCACTGATGGCCACGTGGATCTCAGGGTTCACCTCGATATGTTTGAACACGATCTTGTCGACGTTGCAGCTGCTTCCGGTGATATTGAGGCGGATGATCTGCCTGCCCTCCTCCAACGGGATCAGCAAACGTCCATAGATGGCCTTGTACGTATTCCAGCTATTGGCCTGCACACACGGCACGACAATGTTTTCGGTGAGCGGCATAAGTCCCTCCTCGGTGCTCAGCGAGAGGCTGAACGAAGAATTAGTGACCCCCGACGAGGCATAGGCATTGAAGGAATATACCCCGGCCTCCTTGACATTGACCGTATACTCCAGCCACTCTCCATTGGCCGTATATCCGATGGCGTAGCCCCCGTTGCCGGACACGATATCCACGCCGCCTCCATCGTTGCGGTAGGCAGAAGTGCCCTCGTTCTTGCTGTCGGAATCGTGGAAAGTCATCCCCTCGGCCCCTGAGTCAAAGTCCTCGGCCTGCAGGGTGCCTGGCAATTCGGTCTCGCCCTTGAAAGGTGAGCGCGGGTTATAGACGGTGAATCCCGACAGCCGCTCGTAAGTCGACCCGTCGGTAGCCGTCACGACAGCCTTCAGGTTCTGCTTGCCCAGAGCTGTGGCAGAGAATGTCGTCGTGTAAGGCGCCTCTGTCATCGTGCAGTACAGGCTGTTGTTGACATAGAGGTCGATGTGGTCGATGGTTTTGGTCTTCAGCCGCGCACGCACTGTGATAGGCACCTCGTCGCCCTTGGTGACGCTCAGCGAAGCAGGTTTGACATAGACCGACGCCTCCTTCACCATGCCTGGGAAAGGACTCTTGGCATTCTTGGCAGCATCGCTTGCCATGTACTCACGCAGCCAGGTCATCGCAGGCCGGTCCTTGCCGTCGCGTATCAGTCCGGAATTGCCATCCGTGGTCCAGGTGTGTCCGTAGATATACCCCCAGAGGGTGACGCCAGCGCAATAGTCAGCCTCCCACATATAGGGGATCTGCTCCCTATAGCGTTGCAGTTGCAATTGATCGTCGGCAGTGCCTATATCATACTCGGTGCTGTACATCGGCATCTTGAGTTCGTTCTGAATCTGCGTCATGGCCGTTTTGAAGTTGCTCAGGCTCATATCGGTGAGGTCATGCGACTGGCAGCCATAGGCATCGATCGGCGCGCCGGCGTCGCGGAGGGTCTTGACCAGTTGGATGAATTCCGCGCGTTGCCACTGGAAGGTATTGTAGTCGTTGTAGATCAGGATGGCATCCGGCCAGCGCTCATGTGCCATTTCAAAAGCTTTGATGATCCAGTCATAACCTGTCTTACCGTCACCGCCCAAGGCAGCCTTGTAGGGAGCCGGCTGGTGCCCGGCGACCGCCTCATTGACGACATCGATGAGCGGCAGGTCGGGGTAATGCGCCTTGATGGCATCCATCCATTCCTCGATGGCCTTGTACTGCTCCTCGGTGGAGAGGTTGTTGAGCCATGAGGGGTATTGTGCGCCCCAGATCAGGCAGTGGAACTTAAACGGGAAGTTGTATCTCTTGGCATAGTTATAGGCGTTGTCGCAGCCCCCCCAATTGAAGCTTCCCCTGCGGTTGCCCTCGATAGACGCCCATTTGGACTCATTCTCAGGAGTAATCTGGTTCCAGAGAGTGTAGAACTTCTCGCTGCCGTAGTCGACGGAATAGCTTGTGGTGATGTTGCCCAGGAATTTGTCGGGGTTTGACGACAACTGTGCGCTCACCCTCATGGGTGAGAGGCCGAGCAGCATGACGCTGCCAGCCAGGACACACGAAACCTTGAGTTGTTTTAAGTTAGCGTAAAAATGTCTCATGTCTAATTAGTTGATTAGGTGATCAAGTTGATTATCGCACAAAGATAAAAAAAAACCTGACAGCATCTGCTATCAGGAAAGAAATAAAAAGGTATTTGTAACAGGGAGCAAAGCCCCCAGCCACCATATCCTGGACAAAGGATTGTGTGACTATTTGTAGACAGGCACCTTTCTGACGGGATCGCAGGTGAGGTCGCAACCGAGTTTCTTGAGGATCTTGCGGTCGATCTCGCTCAGCATCACCGTGCAGTGCACCTGACAGCCGCGCAGTTTGGGAAGGCTCTCCAAGGCACGCCGGCAATTCTCATCATGAGGAGAGAGCACCGAGAGAGCGACCAGCACCTCGTCGGTATGCAGCCGGGGGTTCCGTCCGCCCAGGTACTCCACCTTTGTTTTCTGGATGGGTTCGATCATGCTCTGCGGGATCAGTTTCACTTCATGGTCGATGCCGGCCAGGTGCTTGGTGACATTCAGCAGCAATGCCGCACAGCACCCCAGAAGGATGCTCGACTGCGAGGTGATGATTGTGCCGTCGGGCAGTTCGATAGCCGCGCTGGTATGTCCGCTGGCATTTTTCCGATCATTGGCCGCCACCGTGGTACGACGGTTGGCCGTGGAGATTTTCAACTGATTGAAAAGCATCTGTATCTTGTGCACCTCACTGTCGTTGCAGGCCCCATCAGCAAGCTTGTTGGTGGCCGTGTAATAGCGCCGGATGATCTCGTCCTCTGAAGCCTTCCGGCACACCTCATCATCAGAGATACAGAATCCCACCATGTTCACGCCCATGTCGGTGGGCGATTTATACGGGTTCTCGCCGTAGATGCCCTCGAAGAGCGCATTGAGCACAGGGAAAATCTCGATATCGCGGTTGTAGTTGACCGCCACCTTACCATAAGCGTCGAGGTGGAAGGGGTCGATCATGTTGACATCATTGAGGTCGGCAGTGGCAGCCTCATAAGCTACGTTGACCGGATGCTTCAGCGGCAGGCTCCATACCGGGAAGGTCTCAAACTTCGCATATCCCGCATGCACGCCCCGCTTGTTCTCCCCATACAACTGGCTCAGGCAAACCGCCATTTTGCCGCTGCCCGGCCCCGGAGCCGTCACAACGACGAGCGGACGTTCCGTCTCAACGAACTCATTCTTGCCGAAGCCCTCATCGGAGGCGATGAGCGCCACATTGTGTGGATATCCCTCTATCAGGTAATGGATATAGGTTTTGATGCCCATTCTTTGCAGCCGCTGTCGGAAGGTGTCGGCCGCCCGTTGCCCCGTGTAATGGGTGATGACCACCGATCCCACCATGAATCCACGCTCGATGAAGGCGTCGCGCAAGCGGAGCACATCCTCATCGTAGGTGATGCCCAGATCGGCCCTGATCTTATTGGACTCAATGTCTTCGGCGCTGATGACGATGACGATCTCGATGCTGTCGCTCAACTGCTGGAGCATCGACAGTTTGCTGTCTGGTTTGAAACCGGGAAGGACCCGTGAAGCATGGTGGTCATCAAACAGTTTGCCACCCAGTTCCATATACAATTTTCCACCAAACTGTGAGATACGATCACGGATATGCTCAGATTGGATCCTCACATATTTGTCATTGTCAAAGCCTATTTTCATATACCTATTTTAACTAAAAACAAAGTGCAAAAATACAAAAAATAAAGAGATGGGGAAACAAAAATATCATTTTTTTGTTCCCCAAGGATCATTTTTCTCTTTTTTTGTCATTATCTACGCCATCCTGTCAGCCAGCAAGAAATCAGCCGGAAAGAAATCAGAGGGCATGATATCAGCCAGCAAGAAATCAGCCAGCAATGAATCAGCAGCTGGAAATCAGAGGGCATGATATCAGCAGGCAGAGAATTGCTATAGCCCTAATTCGACTCAGACTCGTCGAAAATCCTCTCGCTGACGAAGGCACCATCCATCGTATAAGTCTGTGCCACGGAGTAGCGTCCGTTCTCTATGTGATATTTATAATCCAACAAGATCAGACGGTGATTGTCCTGATCAAAATTGAACAAGCCTTCTTTCGCAGGGAACTGCATGGCAGACTTCTGTTTTGTGTCAACGATGTAAGTCCAGATATTCCGGGCGTCGGGACAGCCTTGAACGAGGATTTTCGACTCATCCCAAGGCACGAAAAAGGCATTGTCGGCAGCAGCGATCTGGTCGAGACCGACATCCACGGCATGATTGTCCACCATGTCCTCCCACCGCAGATCGGCCATGGGGTTGGTGGTGAGCAACAGTCTGACCTGCCCTGTCGCCTTGTCCCTGAGCCACACCGTGACCTTGTTGGCAAGAACGTCCTCCGTGGCTTCTTCCTCCACATTGAGATAGAGCGCATTTTTCTCGGTCTCGTCGGCCAGTTTCGCAGAGGCCGGCAATACGGCATCAGACTCTTTCACGCCATCGGCGGGAATCGTGGAAGACAAGGTGGAAATGGTGGCAGAAGAATCCTCGTTGGAAGCATTGGCTGAAGAACCGCCCGGGGTGCAAGTGACCAGTGTCAGAAGTGCCAGAATAGGTAGTGTCATGTATTTTTTCATATCCATCTGATTTTTGTGACAAAAATAAAGAAAAAAATCCGGATTTTCAACAAATCCGGCACAAAAAAAGAGAGAATGCGTGCGTTTAGCATGAAAAACCGGATTCTCATTCTCAACAGCCAATTACGTTTAATCAGTGTCTCGTTCACTTAGTGATAGGCTGTCTCTTGTGCCAGATCTATGATAGTAGAAGCCTTCTGAAACAGCACATGATTTCGCTGTTCAGCCATTTTTGCTATATTTTTGCCCTCATCTATAAATGAGAATTAAGTTTTGACTTTGAATAATCTTTGCACAACTGAGAGGGAGGCTTTGAGGGCTTTAAGGTCTTTAAGGTCATTGGGGAGTTAAAAGCCTCGGCGTTCTTTTCTTGCTCGCATCATGCGCTCTGAGAAGCCTCCATGCTCGATGAAATCTCGCTCCAGTCGCTCCAACTGCTTAAAGAGCAGATAGTCGGCCTGATTAATGAGGATGATTGCCATATTGGCTATTGTTTCGGGCGGGCGGGTCTCGCAGAGGTTCATGAAGAAAACGGCATCGTTGTGCTCCTTGCCCAACCGCCTCATGGCTTCCCACTCTACCGATCCTTCTTCCCATTGTCGATGGTTGCGGGTGCGCAGATAGTCGATATAGTCTTCCAGCAGTTCTTGCAGGCTTGCCTTTGCCACATTGACCAACTTTATTTCTGTCTTGGCAGAAGTGGCTGAAGCAGCACATCCCTCTATGATGTTTTGCTTGCCAGAACGAGCTGCCTGTACCATCTGGTCTATCGTGCGGTCGCCCTTCTGCAAATACTTATGGCAAAAATAGAAGGTCATCTCGTAGATGACTTCTGTTTTCTGATAAGACAATAGCTTACGATAGTTACCTGTAGGACGGATTATTTTTTCTGGCATAATGCTTGGTGATTTTAATTGTTTGACTTTAGTTTTGACTTTAGTTTGATTTTAAGGACTTTAGGGACTTTAAGGACTTTAAGGTCTTTTGGGTCTTCAGGGAATTCTGAATCCTATGTTGCCCTGTTGCTTGCGGATTTCATCCTCCAGCTAAATCCGAGATCGGCTGTATTCTTTTCTTTGCCATGATGAAAATCGGTTATTTGACGACAAATATACAAAAAAGAATCATTATCGATGCAGAAATTCACGACTAACGCCCCATGACCCTTTTTCTCTATTGCTCATCGGGATATTGCCCCCCTGCCCTCTTTCGGGGGGAGGCGACCTTGGTCAAAAGATTTGTATTTTCAGGCCGAGGGAGAGGCCGAGGATTTCTTTCGGGGCAACCTCTTTATTGGAAACGAAGTCAATCAGGTAGAGGTCACAACTGCCAATCTCATAGAAAAGGGTGAGAGACTTCACCCATTTCTTCTTGTTCTCCGGGATGTAGACGGTGAAGCGCTCACCCAAGCTGACATTCAATCGAAGTCTGGTCGAGAACCAATAATAGTTGTTGGGGTACCTGCTGGGCTGATGGCTCCAGAACTCATCGCCGAAGATCGTGTTGACATAAAAGCTGCACGAAAGCGGCTCAAAGGTGAATCGTGGACGGATAGCCTTCCGCCAGGGAATGAAGTTCTCCTTCAGCGTGAGTGTGGCTTTCGCCGATTTGGAATGATACTTCGGCACAAAACCGACAAGGAAATGCGTTTCCCACTGGTCGTGCTTGCCATAATTCCATCCGATGCCTGCGGAGAGCACACCCATATTGCCCGCATTCTGCACGACCAGCTGTGAGGGAATCAGGGAATTCCAGAACCGCTGGTACTTCTCGACCTTCATCCTGTAGCTGTCGTTGGACACTGAGATGCTGTCATCGGCATGCACCTGCAGCGAAAAGCAAGTCACCACGGCGAGTGCGGCCCTAATAATACACGATCTCATAGTCATAGCCTGACGGGGTGATGGTAAACAGCAGGTAATTCCTGTGGTTGGCGCTGTCGCTGCAATAATAGATGATGCCGTCGCCATAGAGGTCCTTGGCCTCGTTGCGATGCACATGTCCGGCTGTGCAGAAGAGCAGTCCCCGGAAAAGATAGGTGTAATGCTGGAAAGCCAGCACGACATTGTTGTTGAACTGCTCGTTGTAAGGAGGAGCGTGCATGCAGATGACCGTTCTGTCGTATAGGGTGGTATCGGTCTTAGACTCCCGGAGCATGAAATCGAAATCGGGTATCGGTTCGCTGTAGTCATACTCCAGGGCATTGGTATTGAGACAAAGGAAGAGGATGCGGTCGACGATGAAGGAGAAATTGGCAGGTCCATACATTTTGCCGAAGACATAGGGACCCGTCCCCAGGCAGTCATGATTGCCGATCAGCGCCACGTAAGGCACATGGAGCCTGCCCAGGATGCTGCGCTGACGGACAAACTCCTGCGTAGCCCCGTAGTTGGAGAGGTCGCCGCCATGGATGACGAAGTCGGCCTTGCCCCTTCTGTTGATGTCACTCACCATGTCGGCCGTCTCGTCATACCATCCCTGTGTGTCGCCGGTCACCACGAACCTCAATGTGTCCTTGCCATCGCACAACTGAGCCATCTTGGCGGCATTGGCGGCATTGAGATGATAAGGACCCTGAAATCCGACATCATAGGGGTGCGTGTCGAAAAACTCATGGCAAGCCGTCAGCGTCATGACCATGGCCAGGAGCATGACTTGAACGGCGGAAGTCGTCCGCCATCCGGAGAGAGAGAGGCAAAAGCCATGTTTACTGACACCAATCATCGTATTCACCCGACAAAGATACAAAAAAAACGATTGATTCCGCCACAACACATCTCCAAAGACCGGAATTGCCCCAAATATCACACCACATCCATCAAAAATCGGGGAAATCACCCAAGGTGGTCTCCCCGATTCTTTTAAGGTCAGGCCGCAAGGGCCTCATGTGGTTTTACTCAAACACATAGTGACTGCCATCGACGGTGAAAGCGAAGTTGAGGTCATCGACCACAACCTGGCTGACGCCAAGGTAGTACTGGTAATAAGTGATGCCGTCGGTGCCCTGCATATTCCGTAGCGTTTAGTAATCGGCACGCACCACGGCATATTCCGTAGCGTTGTCGGCAGAGCGGAGCACGATGACAAAGTTGTTCCAGTTGCCAGCCAGATTACTGTAATGTGCTGCTACCCTCACTCATGTATGTACGACTTTGTGGTCATATCATAATAAAGCGCCTCCAATTCAGGCAAAGTGAGTTTTTGCAGATTGTGCTCAATTGTACGAATCAGTTCCTCACGACGGTTTTCGTCGGAAAAAGATGTGTGCCCGAAAGTAGTCATTAAGTGATTTGCTTTATTCAATAGTTTTAGGTCGCAAAAATAGGGAAAAAATGCCAATAAAAGAAAAAAAAGTCCTATTTTTGCCAAAAAAACACGACCATCCATGCCAAAAGAAAGAAACAAGGCTGAAATTTACCGTGAAAAAGCCTATCAGGGCGACACCCGTGCGATGAACAACCTTGGTGTGTGCTATGAACGAGGCAGCGGTGTGCAGATGAATCTGGAGATGGCATTCGACTGGTATATGAAAGCCGCCCTGCTCGATGATGTTTATGGCTGTTTCAATGTCGGCGAGTGCTATTACCACGGCAAGGGCGTGACGCAAGACCACCGCCAGGCCTTCGAATGGTATAAGCGTGCCGCCGATAAAGGCGACATGCAGTCGCAGGTGAATGTGGCCAACGCCTATTATCTGGGCCATGGTGTCGAGACCAATCATGAGAAAGCATTTCTATGGTATCGCGAGGCCGCCTTCCAGGGGCATATCCAAAGCCAGAAGAACTGCGGTGCGGCATATTGGAACGGTGACGGTGTGGAGAAGAACCTGGAGGAATGCGCCTTCTGGTATGAGTTGGCGGCCCAGGGAGGCGATGCCCAGGCCCAGTTTGCCATCGGTTGGTTTCACATGACCGGCAATGGTGTCGCCGTGGACGAGAAAGTCGGGCTGAAATGGATTCACAAGTCCACATTCCAAGGCTACCAGCCCGCCATCGACTACTGCAAGGAGCACGGCTATCCGTGGTATTGACGACAGCCAGGCCAGGATACTGCCTTGGGGTGAGTGCCTACTGGCCTTACAGGCCGTTCATTCATTTGCGATATTTCAATAATTCATTATTCACTATTCATTCAATTATTCAATGTTATTGCTTATGAAACGCATGTTTCTCTTGTTGGCCATGCTGCCCGCCGTGGTAGCGATGGCCCAGACAGCCCGCACGTTCAAAATCGACCTCACCGATGAGTCGCATGTCGTGGTCTTCCTGCCCGAGAAGCCGTCGGGCAAGGCCATCGTCGGCGTGCCCGGCGGAGGTTACTCCATGCTGTCGAACACCCATGAGGGCACCCAGTGGTCGGAGTGGCTCAACGACCGTGGCATCGCCTATTTCGTAGTGAACTACCGTCTGCCGAAAGGTGACCGCACCCGTCCGATCGGCGATGTGGAGAAGACCTTCCGCATCGTGCGCGATTCCGCTGCGGTATGGCAGATCAATCCCCACGACGTGGGCATCATGGGATTCTCGGCCGGCGGCCATCTCTCGTCGGTCATCTCCACCCTCTCGCCCGAGGATGTCCGTCCTGATTTCTCCATCCTTTTCTATCCCGTCATCTCGATGGACGAGAACGTGTCGCACAAATACTCCTGCCTCAACTTCCTGAGTGCGGAGGGACAGAAAGACCCCGAACTCGTGCGCCAGTACTCCACGCAGAATGCCGTGAAGCCC
This sequence comes from uncultured Prevotellaceae bacterium, assembly GCA_946540735.1. Taxonomy (GTDB): domain Bacteria; phylum Bacteroidota; class Bacteroidia; order Bacteroidales; family Bacteroidaceae; genus Prevotella. Next base: position 78,427 of record CAMNIN010000011.1, read on the forward strand.
CAGCAGACGCCACCGGCCATCATCATCACGGCCAACGACGACAAGTTGGTGCCCCCCGTGACCAACGGCGTGGCCTATTATTGCGCCATGCAACAGGCCGGCAACGAGTGCGCCATGTATATCTACCCCACCGGCGGACATGGCTTCGGCATCGGCCCATGGTTCAAATACCACGACCAGATGCTCACCGACCTCGGCAACTGGCTCAACAACCACCCGGCCCAGCCCTGAACCGCTATATCCAACGAGAGGGGGGATGCGAAACTGCATCCCCCCTCTCTCGTTATCAGCCGGCACGAAAAAAGCCCTGCCGGTGCGGCAAACCATTTTTTGTGCGGCCAAAAGGTCAGTCGGCGTAATAGGCAGCCCACTCGACGAGGTCCTGCCTCACGTAGCCCACCTTTCCTTTGATGCGGATCTTGTACCAGCCTTTGGTCTTGCCCAGACAATCGAAAGCGAAGTCGGGATAATCCTTCATGCTGTCCTCCTCAGTGATCTGAGCCACCATAGCGGTTTTTGTCGAAGGACCCTTGCGCACGTTGATGTTGCCCTTGATACCTTCCCCTCTGACGACAAAGCCTTTTCCCTTCTCTGGGGTCCAGACCTCCACACGGTAGCCCTCTTTCTTAGATACTTCCTCCTCCCAGTCGACGGGATTAGCCACATAGGTCGTAGCGGTCTCGCGCACAAACCGCCCCACGAGCGCCCCATCCTTTGACACCACCACTTTCATACGGTTCTCCATCTGGGCATGCGCAGTGACAACCCCCAGCATGACGAAAACCAACAAATACATTGCTCTTTTCATAATCATCTAGTCGTTTGGTTATTCATAGAGTTGATAGAATCCACCCATGTCGTTCTTCTGCATCTTCTTGCCTCTCTGACACATGAGGATGTAGTTGACCTGCTCATCCGTTTCCATGTGGGAGCAGAAGATATCAATGCCATCCTTGCCCTTGACCATGGCGAGAATCGCAGGCTCATTATACTCCTCCGGGTCGTAGTTAGACCAGTAGACCTCGCCGTCGACCACTTCACAGGTGTCGGTGAAGACAGCCACCTCGCCCGCTTTCTCGAGCACCCACGCAGCCACGCCATACTGGTCGTTGGGCTGTGTGGTCATAACCCCGAAATGGTATTCGTCGCCGGCGACATAGCTGATGCGGTTTTTCAGCACCTTGGCACCCACGACCTTCTCCACAGCCGCTACCGTGGCCGCATCAAACTGCGGTCCGTCAGGATCCTCAGTGGTGGTAGGATATCCCTCCAGCACACTCCGGTTCTTCATATAGTCGGCGGAGACGATGACACCATCTATATAATCCATGGTCAACAGCTCACCCTCAGCAGTCATGTCGCCATGCGACTGCAGATACTGGTCCATGGCCTTGGCATCGGCAAACCGGAAGAGTTGTCCCTTCATCTTGTCCTTCGACTGGTAGAGATACTGGTTGAGATAGCTGTCGTCGTGCTCCAAGCCCTTGTTTTTCTCCTCCTGGTAGGAGATGTCGAGGCAGGTGCCATTGATGATGAACTTCGTGTATTTCTCCGGCGACTCCCTGAGCGCCTTGCCCTCCGCTATCAAGTCACCTTCGTTGAAAGGAGCGAAGAGCGGCAGTCCCTTGACATAGACCGCCAGCACGGGAGGTACGTCAGCGACCTGCTGGGCGACATTCGTCTGATCTGCGCCGGAACCGTCGGTGTTATTACCTGCATTAGGGGTTTTGGTGCCACAAGCCAGCAGTACAACAGCCACTGCGAGGATGGTCATGGGGAAAAAGTGTTTTTTCATTTTTCAAAAAAGATTAGCATTCGACATTCTGTAGTCCTACACCGAGGCGCAGGCCATTCTCACTGACAAAGATACAATATTTTGCGCAAAAAATCCTTGTTTTGTGAGAAAAATCGTATATTTGCCCTGCAAACGGCCTCGGAAACGGTTTTCCCTGGCAGTTTACAGTTTTAGAATGAAGAACCAACAACGATAAAGACCATGAAAAAGAACATTTACTGGATGATAGCCGCCATCCTGACCAGCGGCACCATCATGATGTCGACCTCCTGTGGAGGCAACAATGAGAAGAAGGCGCAAGCAGAAGCCGAGGCTACGGTGGACACCGTGGCTGTGGAAGTGAAGCGTGACACCTTCCCCGCCGACAAATGGATGGAAGAGAACAAACAAAAAGAGGGTGTGGTGGAGAAAGACGGCATCCAATACCGGATTCTCAAGGAAGGAACGGGAAAAATCCCCAACAAGCGGATGCGCGTGAGGATGAACTTCGACTTGCGGCTGACCAACGGCAAAGTCGTGGAGTCGCATCAAGGCAAAGACGTGATGGAACTGCCCATCTCACGTCTCATCCCCGGTCTGCAGAATGCGCTGCGCCTGATGCCGGAGGGGTCGACCTGGGAGGTTTATGTGCCCTGGGATTTAGGATATGGTGAGGAAGGAGCGAAGAACGTACCGCCTCATTCGGCCCTGATATTCAAAGTGCATCTGATTGAGATTGTGAAATAAAGAGACGCCCCAATGTGACGTCTCTACTTTAAGGAGATGTTTTTTAGGATGCCAAGCGGCATATCCGCCTGAATAAAATAGAGACGCCCCAATGTGACGTCTCTACTTTGAGGGGATGGAGTTATTTCGAGGGAGTCAACAGTTTGTTTTTCTCGATGGTCCAGCCTTGACGCTTGGAGAGGCCGCAATCATCGCCCACGAACATGCGGGCGGCCTTCGCATCATTCTTGAGTTGCCAGTCGAGCCATGCCAATGCCACGACCGAGAACTCACCGCCATGCGGCTGGGCGTAGGTGCCGCCATGTCCCACGGGATAATTGACGGCACAAGCCGGCACGTGGTCGATACGGTGGAAATCATCCATCCCATTCCCATAGGCGATGTCTTTCTCACCCCCCAGGATATAGATGACCGGTGTATGGATCTCCTTGAGTTTGGATTTGGGCGGCATCGGCATTCCCCCCACAGCGCTGCTTGCGTTCTGCTCATTGAAGAGTCCGCTGTTGCACACCATGAGGGTTTTGACGCGCGGGTCGGCGCAATTGAAGAGTGTCTGCAAGCCGCCACACGACATGCCCGCCAAGGCGATGCTCTTCGTGTCTACTTTCTGGTAATAAGGGGATTTCTTATCGCTGTTTTGAGCGATGATCCAGTCGATTGACTCAATCTGCTGCTCGGTGGTCGACATCGGACCGACATAACGCTTGTCGCCATCCGGCATATAGCCCGTGGCCAGCACGATATAACCGTGCGAAGCGATCTCGTTGAGGAACTTGTAATGCTCAAAGGGCGAGTTGGCACACGCACCGTTGCCCCATACGAGCACCGGCAGCGGTTTGCCTTTGGAGAACGCCTTGAGGTTTTGCGGCACGAAGACGGTGTGCGCTTTCAGCGTCGGTTCCACCCTCATCACCGCCTTGTAAGGACCAGTGCCTCCCTCTTCGACGACCACCTGCTGCGGTTTCCGGGCACGCTCGGTCTCGTCGCGCAGGAAGCGGTAGTAGCGGTCGACGAAATTGATCTGCTCTCTGTTGGGCACCATCACGAGCGAAGCACCATTGCGGAACTGCATGGTCGTCGGTTTGTCCTTGTCGAAGGCCGGCCAGTAGGGCAATCCCTTCCCATTGGGATTTCCCGTCTTGGCGAAGTTGACCCAATACTGCTGGATCATCTCCGACACGGCCGCCTCAGTCGGGTATTTCCCCGGTTGTGAGATGAAGAAGTTGTTGAGATAAAGGATGTCATCGGCGTGCGCCACCCCATGCCGTTTCTTGTTGCCGGCGAAGCTCATTTCCGACGGCTGGTCGAGGTATGCGGCATAGGCCGGGCTCTTGCCAGTCCTCGACTGCAGGCTCACCCATGCGAACGACGGCCATGCGAATCCCATGTCGCGGAAGGCGTCACAATTGCTGGAATAAGCCTCATCGTCGGTATTTCCGGGATAGACCCTCATCGCCTCATCCGCAAAAGTCCCGAACATCCGCTTTGCACTCTCCTTGTATTGTGCCGAGGAGACCGGCCCCATGAACAGCGCGCCCTCGTCGGAGTTGGTCATTGCGATCACCGGCACGTCGTTGTAGTCGCCGCGCTCATAGTTGCGGTAGAGGTCGTCGGTGATGACATATCCATCGACGCAAGGCCAGAATCCCCCGAAGCCCACATTGTCGCCCGCCAGTGCCAAGGCATCCATCTGCCGGAGTTGTTTGAGTGATTTCTTCTTCAAATGCCGCTGGAAGGCCAGGCCCTGCTGTTCTGCCCCTTTCTGCGAGGCATTCGTCAGGAGCGTCCGTCCACTATCCTGCCATGGAGCGAACGAGCCGCCGCTCTGGCTGATGCAAGCCCTGAAAAGTCCCTTGGCCAAGGGCGAGCCACAGAGTATGCTGCAACTGATGGCACCCGCCGACTCGCCAAAGATTGTCACTTTCGCAGGGTCGCCGCCGAAGTTGGCGATGTTGCGCTGCACCCATTTCAGGGCGAAGATCTGGTCGAGCAGGCCATAGTTGCCCGAATGTCCGTTTTTCGACTCCTTGGTGAGTTCGGGATGCGCCATGAAGCCCAACGCCCCCGTGCGGTACTCCACGCTCACCACCACGACCCCGCGTCGTGCCAGACTGGTCCAGAGGTCGCCGCCGTAATGCTCCGTTTGAAACCCGCCTCCATGGATCCACACCATGACGGGCAAGCGGTCGTCGACCGACGTGGCAGGGGTGGCGACACCCAGGTAGAGACAGTCCTCGCTCATCTTGGGGTGTGAGCCATCACGACGGGATGGTTGTGGCGGCCAAGGTCCGAACTCCTCCGCTTTCAGCACCCCACTCCACGGTTTGGCCGGCTGAGGTTCTTTCCATCGCAGTTGGCCCACGGGAGGAGCTGCATAGGGTATCGCCTTATAGATCGCGAGATCCGGTCCGTCGGCAGTAGCCTCCAGGTCACCCGTTTCGACATGTGTTCTCATCAAGGGTTGGCCGTAACTATCAGAGACAGCCATCCAAAATCCTGCAAAAAGGAGTAAGAATAGTTTTTTCATGATTTTTTTGAAGGGATTAGAAATGGTATTAGGGATGTTCTAAAAATTAATTAACTGATAGTCAGATATTTCTGACGATAAT